>NZ_JAODTL010000001.1 GCF_026191375.1 Marinomonas pontica
GTTGCGGCCGAAAGTTGGTTGAATGATGCCGCCACAAATGACACCCGAGGCAAGGTGCTTTCTGCTTACATGATGGCGCAGACACTGGGCATTATCGGCGCTCAAGGTCTGCTGATGCTAGGAGACGCGGGCACCTCGGTATTATTTATTGGCGCTTCTATTTTGGTCTCGGTGTCTTTTGCTCCCATTTTGTTGTCTGCCGCCGTTGTTCCAGCGGTCGAGGTGTCAAAACCCATGTCACTTTGGGCGTTACTCAAAATCTCGCCGCTGGGAACCGTCGGCATATTTTTATTGGGGTGTGTTTATGCCACGCAATCAGGCATGGGGGCTGTTTTCGGCAGCCAAGTAGGGCTTTCTGCAAACAGCATCGCTCTGTTTGTTGCCATGTTGTTTGCTGGCGCTCTGGTGATGCAGTACCCAATTGGGTGGTTGTCTGACCGAGTAAGCCGCAGCAAATTGATCTTTTGGGCTTCTTGTCTTGGTGGTGCTTCGTGTGCGTTTGGTTGGATGAGTCATGGGGCTTTTTGGCCTTTGATGGCGTCCGCATTTTTTGCGGGGGGTGTAACAACGCCACTGTATGCGTTATTTCTGGCGTATACCAACGACTCTCTTTCCCCCAGTGATATGCCTGCAGCGTCTGGCGGATTGGTGTTTACCTTTGGTTTAGGCGCTATTGCAGGCCCTTTGCTAAGCGGTTGGTGTATGCAGGTACTTGGGCCTGACGCATTTTGGATTGTGCTTGGAATAACGTTCTTAGGTATTGCAAGTTTTGCCATGTTTAGCATGGCTCAGCAGGGCGAACAAATTGCCGTTGAAGATACGGACAGTTATCTTGGCGTGTTACCGACGACTTCTGTGGTTGCGGTAGAGGCGGCCAATGAATGGGCCATTGATCATGCTGAGCATCAAGCGGATGTGGAAGAACGGCAAAATGAGGAAAACCGCTCTAATTAAGGTGATTTTCCCTCTTTGAAAATACGCTGCGCGTTACTGTTTCTTTGGGTTTCACCAAGTCAGAGCAAAGCGCAAAGAAAAGTTGGGAATATTCTTCATATGAATGGCTGGTTTATTCTTAACCCGCTATCATAGAAGGGTATCAAGGTGGTTGTTACGCTGCCTTACTCAATATTTTTAGGATCATAATGAAAAAGAACTTTGTTTTGTCTCACCCAAAAAAACCGTATCAGCGCATTGTCGAAGAAGCGAAAAATGAGGTGAAAAAATACATCAAGCAAGAACGCACTAAGGCATTGCCAGAAGGCGCGGATTTTTGGGGATTCAACTGTAAGTTTGGTCAAACGGCTGACAAAGCAAGATCCATTCATGAGGGCGACATCAATACCAATATTAGCTCTGCGCAAAGTCAGCATTGGAAGTCTTTTTATTTAGAAGTGATTCCAACACCAAAGACTCGAGCCAAACGCTCAGAAGATTAAGCGCGTACTTGGCGTTAAAAAGTACAATTAAAGCAGGGCAGATTACGATGTGTAATCTGCCCTGTTTTGCTTCTGACATCCCGTCTGTAATACGGTATCCTCTTGGTTGTCTTTTCGGTGTTCTATGTGCCGTGCTGTTGCCATAAAAGGATCAATAAAAGGACCGTTTTTTGAAAGAATTTGAGTTGATACAAAACATCTTCCAAGCGTCTGTGATGGCAAGCACACAGGGGCGTGGAGATCTTTTATTGGGTATTGGTGATGATTGTGCCCAGGTGCAAGTACCACAAGGTCAGAGCTTGGTGTTTTCTATGGACACCTTGGTGGAAGGACGACACTTTCCTTTTGATGCCGACCCCGTAGATATTGGTTATCGTGCGATAGCGACTTGTGTCAGTGATTTGGCGGCCATGGGGGCGAAGCCGGCATTTTTTACCTTGGGATTGACGATTCCACATTCTGACCCACAGTGGTTAGCGGGGTTGGCGCAAGGTATGGCCGAACCTGGCGGAGCCAATCGGATTGGCCTTGGTGGGCGGTGATACCACCAAAGGACCGTTAACCATTACGCTGCAAGTGCATGGCTATGTAGAACCAGACATGGCGGTAAAACGCAGTGGCGCAAAAGTGGGTGACGATATTTATGTTACGGGATTGCTCGGCGATGCTGCGGCTGCGGTGCCGATTGTGACGGGTGAATTACAAGTATCAAGTGAACGCTTTGATTATTTTTATGAGCGCTTCTGGCGCCCAAAACCTCGCTTAATCGTTGGGATGGCCTTAAAACGTGTGGTGCATTCGATGATGGATATTTCCGATGGTCTGGCTCAAGACATCCAACATATACTCAAAGCCTCCGGCGTAGGTGCGAACATAGACGCGAGCCGTTTGCCCATCTCAGCGGAATTAAGCCAGTGGCAACCTGAATCTGCGCTGACACTGGCTTTGACGGGGGAGATGACTACGAATTGTGTTTTACGGCGCCCAAAGAACAAGCCGCTGAGATCGCGTTAATTACGCAGACTCTAAGCTTGTCATGCAGCAAAATAGGGGAAATCACCTCAGACGGTTTTAACATTCAGCGTTATGATGGTGAGATAACCGGTTGGCAACACTTCTAAATTTTAATTTTACTGATAGGTGACAATAAATGGCAAATTCTGCCCCAGCGTCGGTATGGCGTAACCCAATTCACTTTTTGGCATTTGGTCTTGGTTCTGGTGCCGCGCCAAAAGCCCCAGGTACTTTTGGTACGCTGGCAGCCGTGCCGATTTTTATTTGGTTATTACAAGACTTAAGTGCAATGGCGTATCTTGCTGTGCTGGTGGTAACGTCGTTGGTAGGAATCTACCTATGCGGCAAAACCTCAAAAGACATGGGTGTTCATGATCATGCTGGCATCGTCTGGGACGAATTCGTTGGCTTTTGGATTACCATGTGGCTAGCGCCAGCGGGTTGGTTCTATATCGTGCTCGGCTTTGTGTTGTTTCGCTTATTCGATATTTTGAAACCTTGGCCTATCTCATGGGTGGATAAAAACGTCCACGGCGGCTTCGGCATCATGCTGGATGATATCTTGGCCGGCATTATGTCTTTTATCGTACTGCAAGCTTTGGTTACCTTCGTTTTTTAGTTCTTAGTTCTTCCCCCTTAAAGACACAAGGGGGAGGAGCAGACCTGAACTGTTCCTTCCCCTTATTACTTCCAAGGGGAAGGCTAGGATGGGGTTGTTTTTGCTTATCTTTAACGCACAACCGCTCTAGGTTTATTCAGTTCTTTACGTTTTCTTAGTGCTTCGTAGTAAGGCGCGTAAGCTGGACGATCTATGTATTTCCCATCGCCGGACTCGGCGAGTACCACATTGTCATGCCACGCAAGTTTGCCGTTACAGATAGTGGTTTCAGGCACACCGTGGATTTCCATGCCTTCAAAAATACTGTGTTCGATTTTCGAGTGGTGAGTTTTTGCGGAAATCGTTTTGTTCGCGGCAGGGTTCCAAATCACTAAATCTGCGTCCGCGCCGACACGAATGCAGCCTTTGTTTGGATACATGTTGAAGATTTTTGCGGTGTTGGTCGAGGTTAAGGCGACAAATTCATTCATGGTGATTTTGCCTTCGTTGACGCCTTTTTCCCATAACACCATCATGCGTTCTTCTACCCCCGCTGTGCCGTTAGGGATTTGCGCGAAGTTGTCTTTGCCCATGGCTTTTTGTTCCGCACAGAAAGCACAATGGTCGGTGGCGGTGGTTTGCAATGTTCCCGCTTGTACACCCTTCCAAAGCGCGTCTTGGTGGTGTTTGGGTCTAAACGGAGGACTCATCACATGCGCTGCGGCCGTTGCCCAATCGGGGTTCTGATAAACGCTTTCGTCTACCGTAAGGTGTCCCGCCAGCACTTCGCCGAATACGGTTTGACCGTGATCTTTTGCATAGCGAATGGCGTCGACCGCTTCTTCGGTGGAAACATGGACAAGATAAATAGGCGCGCCGAGTGTGTTGGCGATGCTAATGGCTCTATTCGCGGCTTCCCCTTCTACTGAAGAAGGGCGAGACAGAGGGTGCGCTTCCGGTCCCGTCATGCCTTCCGCCATGAGTTTGTTTTGTAAGTGATAAACCAACTCACCATTTTCGGCGTGAACAGTAGGAATAGCGCCAAGTTCCAAGCATTTGGTGAAGCTCGACACTAGAATGTCGTCGGTTGCCATGATGGCATTTTTGTAAGCCATAAAATGTTTGAAGCTGTTTACGCCATGATCGCGTACCAGAATATTCATTTCTTCTGCAACGGTATCATCCCACCATGTAATCGCCACATGAAAGGTGTAGTTTGAATGGGCTTTTTTCGCCCAATCACGCCATTGATGGTAGGCATCTAATAATGACTGTTGAGGATTGGGAATCACGAAGTCGATTATCGTCGTGGTACCGCCTGCCAACGCAGCGACGGTGCCCGAAGCAAAGTCGTCTTTTGCGACTGTGCCCATAAAAGGCAATTGCATGTGAGTATGTGGATCAATCCCGCCGGGCATAATGAGTTTGCCCGTGGCATCAATGGTTTCAACGTCTTTTGGCAGTACACTGATGTCGCCAATCTCGACGATTTTGCTGTCTTTGCAAAGAATGTCCGCTTTGAAGCTTTCTTCGTGGGTGACGATCGTCCCACCTTTTATTAATAGACTACTCATGTGTCGTCCTTTTCCAGTTGAAAAATACAAGCGGCATCAAGCGATGCCGCTGAGGGAATGATGATTAAGACTGCAATGCGTCAGTTTGAGTGGCAGAAGCGGTTTGCATGTTGGCCAGTACGAAGTACACAATTGCACCCGTAAATGCGCCAGTGAACCAGCCGTAGTTGTAGAACCAGCCAAGCGCAGGCATATTCAGTGCTACGAGCGTAATCAATACAGGAACCGCAAAAGCAATCAGACCTGCGCTATTGAAGGCAGGGTAAAGGCTGTCTTTGGTATACAGTGCAACCAGATCCAAATGCTGACGTTTTATTAAAAAGTAATCGACAATCATGATACCAGCGATAGGGCCAAGTAAGCTTGAATAGCCCAGCAGCCAGTTGGAATACATTCCTTCAACACTGACATCAGATTCCAATAGACCTAACTTTTTGAGTAATTCCCAACCCATCAGCAAAATGCCAATCAAGCCTGTGAGCAAAGCGCCACGAGTATGATTAATCAGCTTTGGTGCAATGTTTTGGAAGTCATTAGTAGGGGAAACCACGTTAGCAGCGGTGTTGGTAGACAGTGTCGCAATGACGATCAAGATCATCGCAACAGCCACCCAAAATGGGCTATCGATTTTACCAATCAACGATATCGGATCTGAAATGGTTTCACCCACCAACGTTGTCGATGCTGCGGTGAGTACCACGCCTAAAGCGGCGAAGAAGAACATGGTGATAGGCAAGCCAACGATCTGCCCAATGACCTGATCTTTTTGTGATTTTGCATAGCGGCTAAAGTCTGGAATGTTCAGCGACAAGGTCGCCCAGAAGCCAACCATGGCCGTTAGGCCGCCTAGAAAATACCCCATAAAACCAGCGTCTTCAGGACGGCTTGCTGGTGTGGCCAGTAGTTCAGTAAAAGATACCTTGTCGCTTGCCCAAAACATTAGGCCAATGGCAACGAGCAATAGTAGTGGCGCGGATAAGGTTTCCATCCATTTTATCGACTCTGCACCACGGATCACTACGTACATGTTCAGCGCCCAGAAAATGAAGAAGCCAATGACCTCGCCGACACCACCCAAACTTGCCCAGCCATCAGACACGGCAGACAAGAATAAATGAATCGCCAAACCACCGAACATGGTTTGAATACCGAACCAACCGCAAGCCACCAAGGCGCGGATCAAACACGGAATGTTAGAACCAATCATGCCAAAGGATGAACGTAATAACACAGGGAAGGGAATACCGAACTTTGTGCCTGGGTAAGCGTTTAGTGTCAGTGGCACCAGCAAGATAATGTTAGCGATAAGAATGGTAAATAAGGCCTCCATTACCGACAATCCGAAGTAGGCGGTCAACACTCCGCCCAAGGTATAAGTCGGCACACAAATCGACATACCGACCCATAACGCGGCGATATTCCATTTGCTCCATGTGCGATCTTTTACTTTGGTTGGTGCTAAATCGTCGTTATACGCTGAACTTTGTTGGAGATCACTGTCTACCTCCAACTCATAAAACTCACCTTGTTTAACAGACTTGCTGGTCATTGTTGCCACCTCTTATATTTTCTGATTATGGGGATGTGTTCATTCAATGGTTCTGTGCTTTCTTCATTTATTGGTCATCATCATTTATTAATCATCATTAGTTATTGATGTTCTTTGGCGATACGATCACTGGCTTCGAGCATGGCGTGCAACAGTACGTTGGCGCCAGCGGCACATTCTTCTGGTGAACTGTATTCTGCTTCGTTATGACTGATGCCATTCAAGCAAGGCGTAAAAATCATCCCAGTTGGCACCAAATCCGCCATGTAGCACGCGTCGTGTCCCGCGCCCGCGTAGATGTCCATATGGCTATAACCGAGCTTTTCTGTGGCGGCTTTTACGTCGTCGGAAGCGTTAAACTCAACAGGTGCGAAATACCAGAAAGGATCGACGTTCACTTCAACGCCATGATTGAGGGCGATTTCCTTGCAAAACGTCACGAGTTCTTCGTGCATGGTGAGCAAGACATCCGGTTTAGTGTTGCGCAGGTCTGCGCTGAATTTCACATTGCCTGGAATGGTGTTGCGTGAGTTTGGCCAAACTTGCATAAAGCCTACCGTGCCTAAGCCGTTTTCATGGCGAAGTGCGATGGCATTCATTTCGGTCACAATGGCTGAGGCCACTAACATGGCATCTTTGCGAAGATGCATAGGCGTAGTACCTGAGTGAGAAGGGCGACCAACTACTTCGATGTTGTACCAGCGGATGCCTTGGCCTAGTCGCACTATGCCAATGGCTTTTTCTTCGTCTTCTAAAATTGGTCCTTGTTCGATGTGCGCTTCGAAAAATGCGCCCATGTGTCGGCTACCCAGTTCCATTTCCCCCAAGTAACCAATGCGTTCCAGTTCGTCGCCAAGGCGAATGCCATTGACGTCGGTTTTGTTTAATTCGGTTTCCAGATCGAAGCGACCGACATAGGTGCCAGATCCCTGCATAGCAGGTTGAAAGCGTGAGCCTTCTTCATTGGTCCAAACAGAAAATTCCATTGCGGTGGGCGTTTCAATGTTGTTTTCATGAAGTGTGCGTAATACTTCAACGCCAGAAAGAACGCCGAAGACACCGTCGAACTTGCCGCCCGTTGGTTGGGTATCAAGATGGCTGCCAGTACCGACAGCAGGTAAATCATTGTTGATTCCCGCGCGACGGGCGAAGATATTGCCGATTTTATCAACGTCAACTGTACAACCGCAGGCTTTGCACCAAGAGACAAAAAGGTCGCGGGCTTGCTTGTCTAAGTCTGTTCCTGCAAGACGGTTACAACCGCCTTTTTCTGTACCGCCAATGTCGCCCATTTCCATTAAGGTGTCCCAAAGGCGCTGCTCGTTGATACGAAGGTCTTGCATAGCTTGCTCCTACTGCTTTTCAATACCTTTACCAAAAGGTAAAAAATGTCGATAAAAAAATATAAACAACTTGTCTTTCTGGTCAGCAATAAGCAGGCCAAGTTTTAATCAAGTTTGCTGATAAAAACTTCGTTGAGTCATCCGAGTGTGCTATTTTAAAATTTAAAAATAAGATAATGTGCAATAAAAACAGGGTCTTATAATACTCATTAGTAATGTGAATGTTTTTATAATAGGCGGATCGAATTTTGCTCGAGAAGATAACAAAACGTACCAAGCAGTCGATTAATCGAGAAGAATTAGAGTCGCGGATATTGCGTTGTGCCGAGTTGGTGTTTGCCGAAAAAGGCTATAACGGTTCGTCGATGGAAGCCATTGCGGCTGCCGCCAGTATTTCCAAACAAAACCTGATTTATTACTTTGCAAACAAAGAGTTACTCTACCAACGAGTGTTGAAAGAAATGCTCGATATCTGGATAGAAAAGCTTTCCTTCCTAGAAACTCAAGGCGACACACCCGAAGCGGTGATACGTCGTTATGTGCGTGAAAAAATGCAGCTTTCACGACTCTATCCGAACGGATCCAAAGTCTTCGCCCATGAAATTATCAGCGGCGCGCCAGTTTTAAAAGAGTACCTCATTAGCCATTTAAAGCCCCAGTTTGATCGTGACGTAGAATTGGTTAAGTCATGGATAAATAAAGGGTTAATTGAAGAAATAGATCCAGAACATCTGTTTTTCACCATATGGGCAGCCACCCAAACTTACGCGGATTTCTCGGTGCAAATGGAAGTCTTGCTGGGCAAGCATCGTCTTGAAGAAGCGGATTTTGAACGAGCTGAATTAGCGGTGACGGATTTCGTTGTGCGCGCTCTTGGTGCCAAAAAAATAATTAAAAATAATTTCAGGCTGATTTTCTTCTTTGCCATATGGTTTGGTGTGTGTTTTTTGTACGGTTTAAATGTGCAAAAAAACGCCACTTTTCATCATCTTAACCTCTTGGTTAACTTTTTACTTAACTGAACGTTAGGGCGCTAGCCCTTTATTGGGGCGGGTTTTGCACTAATAAAAACAATTTACTCTACGCAAAATGATTGCTATTAATTTTTATACCAAATGGTAAAAAAAGTTAACTTATCTCATCTAATTATTAAAGCGTGGAGTGACTATGATCTCTGATTCTGAAGCCATATCTTATGAGTTTGCGACTGGGCCAGACTTATATTCACTCTGCCAAGAAGCCGCGACAGCGCGTGACAACGCGTGGGGTAAACAGCTGACTTATTCAAAAAAAGTGTTTATTCCGCTGACGAATATGTGTCGCGACACCTGCGGTTATTGCACCTTTGTACAGTCGCCAGATTCCCCTCACGCCAATTACATGACGCCAGAGCAGGTGCTAAAAACCGCGCACGAAGGCGCCGCGTTAGATTGCAAAGAAGCCTTGTTTAGTTTGGGCGAGCGACCAGAAGAACGTCATCAGAAAGCGCGCGATAAGTTGGCCAATCTTGGCTACGTCAGCACCTTGGATTATCTGCATGACCAATGTGAAAGTGTTTTAACGCACACCAGTTTATTACCTCACATCAATGCAGGTGCTTTGTCTTTTGATGAGCTGAAACGCCTAAAGCCGGTTGCCGCTAGCATGGGCATGATGTTGGAAAATGTCTCCAACGATTTACTCAAAAAAGGCCAAGCCCATCATGCTTGCCCAGACAAAACCCCAAAACGTCGACTCGACACCATAGAGCAAGCAGGTCGCCTTGATATCGCTTTTACTACGGGAATCCTTATTGGCATCGGTGAAAGCTGGACAGATCGAGTGAACAGTCTTATCGCCATACGTGACCGTCATCTTGCTTATGGTCACATTCAAGAAGTCATCATTCAGAATTTTCGTGCCAAAGCAGGCACCGCCATGGCCGATTATCAAGAGCCGAATTTAGACGACATGAAACGCACCATCGCTATTGCTCGTTTGATTTTACCTGACGACATCAGCATACAGGCCCCGCCTAATTTGGAAGTGGAGTACGGCAGTTACATCAATGCGGGCATCAACGATTGGGGCGGCATCTCGCCTTTGACCAAAGACTTTATCAATCCAGAAAGAGCCTGGCCGCAGATCAGCAGTGTCGCGCAAGCTTGTAAAGGACTGGGTTATTCGCTGGCTGAACGATTGACCATTTATGACCGTTTCCAGCATCAGGACAGCAAATATCTAACCCCTAATTTAACGCAACGAGTCGCGTCGCTGGTTAACCGTGCTGCTCAAGTAAGTGGAGGAGTCATCGCATGAACCTATTCTCTTTAACACCAAACAATGCCCAAGTGAGCGAATCCGTTCGAACAATTTTGGATAAGTCTTTATTGGGCGAAGAGCTGAGTATCGAAGACGCTTGTGTTCTGTTTGCTACGCAAGGTGCAGAAGCCCAAGCCGTGTTAGACACCGCCGATAAAGTGCGTGAAAAACGCGTCGGCAATGTCGGCACCTTTGTCATTACGCGCAATATCAATTTCACCAATGTGTGTTACATGGGCTGTCGATTTTGCAATTTCGCCAAAGAAAAAGGCGACAAAGAAGCGGAGTTTTTAACGGTTGAACAAGTTGCAGATCGAGCCGAAGAAGCATGGAATCGCGGTGCGACAGAAGTCTGTATTCAAGGTGGATTGCATCCAGATATAGGTGCCGATTATTACCGAAACCTCATTATCGCCGTAAAAAAGCGTGTACCAGAGATTCATATTCACGCCTTTTCCCCATTTGAAATTTGGTATGGCTGCAAAAAAGGTCGTCTTGAGCCAGAAGCCTTTTTGACCGAGTTAAAAAATCTTGGTTTGGGGTCTATGCCGGGCACAGCAGCAGAGATTTTAGACACCGAAGTACGTAAACAACTGACCAAAAATAAACTCACCACAGAAGAATGGGTACGCATTATCAAAGCCGCCCATTCTGTTGGCGTGCCGACGACTTCCACCATCATGTACGGTCATGTTGATCAGCCAATTCATTGGGCAAATCACCTCAAATTATTACGCGATATTCAAAAGGAAACTGGCGGCTTTACAGAGTTCGTTCCACTGGGTTTTATCCATTACGAAACCCGTTTATATAAGGACAACCCAGACAAGGTTCGTCCTGGCCCAACCCAAGACGAGCATTTCAAAATGCACGCCATTGCTCGCCTGATGTTGCAAGGTCATATCGATAATATCCAAGCCTCATGGGTGAAAATGGGCCCCGATGTGGCCGCCAGAATGCTGCGTTCAGGAGCCAATGATTTGGGCGGCACTTTAATGAACGAAAGTATTTCCCGTGCGGCGGGAGCGACTCATGGGCAAGAAGTGTTCCCTGAAGACATGGTTGCCAATATTCATGCAGCGGGTTTGCATGCGGTACAGCGCAGCACCAAATATGACGTCGTAAAAGACTATCCAATCGTCGCCAATACTATCAAAGCGCCATTGACGAACCGCATTGCGATTCAAGGAGTGGCGTAATGAGTGGTTTAAATATCACATTGCTAGCGGGCGGTGTTGGTGGCGCAAAAGCTGCCGAAGGTTTGGCAAAAAGCCAATACGCCAGCGCGACCAAAATTATTGGCAACATTGCTGACGACGATGAATTTCACGGTCTTTGGGTCTCGCCAGATATCGATACGCTGATTTATTCCTTGGGCGATCAGATCGACCGTCAGCAAGGTTGGGGACGTAAAAACGAAACTCACCAAGTGCTGACTGAGCTAAAAGCCTTAGGGCAAGACACTTGGATGACCTTGGGCGATTTGGATCTCGCCACTCATATTTACCGAACGAATTTAAAACACCAAGGCGTCAGCGCTAGTGACATAACCGAACAATTGGCAAAACGTCATGGAGTTAGCGTACCGATTTTGTTGCCAACGGACGATGTAGTGCAAACTCGAGTGAAGACACCACAAGGCTGGCTGTCTTTCCAAGAATTTTTTGTGCGCGAGCATTGTCAGTCCGATGTGCTGGATATCGAATATCACGGCATTGCCGATGCCAAACCAACCCCCCAAGCTTTAGAGCAAATTGCCAATAGTGACCTGATTATCATCGCGCCGAGCAATCCTATTGTCAGTATTTGCGCCATTCTCGCTGTGCCGGAAATTCAGCAAGCGGTGGAAAAAAGCGGCGCTTATATTATTGCTATTTCGCCTTTAATTGGCGGAAAAACAGTAAAAGGCCCAGCGGATAAAATGCTCGAAAGTGCTGGGAAAAGTATCGATTCGAAAGGTATTTACGACTGTTACAACACCTTCTTGCAGGCCATGGTGATTGACGATATTGATCAGCAAGATGCCGCGTGGTTGCAAGGGCAAGGTCTGGATGTGTTGGTAACGCCAACCCTAATGACAAACCCTGAAGACAAAACGGCGTTACTTACCAAGGTGGTTGAGTTTGCTTTGTCTCATAAAAAGCAGAGGGCAGCCTAATGACTTCTTTTTTAAAAACACCTTCTTTAATGGCGCCTTTTTTTATAGACAGGCTCTGTGTGGTGATTCCGATGAAATCGCCTAAGCGCTCCAAGCAAAGACTGGTTGGTAGCTTGTCTGATACAGCCCGTGAAAGTTTGTCTCTAACGCTTTTTGAAAACACCTTGGTGTTTTTCCAACGTCACTTTCCCATGTTAGATGTGCTGGTGGTCAGCGAGTCTCTTGATGTGCTTGCGCTGGCTCAGACTTACGAAGCCAACACCTTGTTTGACGATGGGGAAAACGGCTTAAACGGCGCGTTGGATTTTGCTTGTGATTGGGTCAAAAGACAGGCTACGACAGCATGCTGATTGTGCCGAGTGATATTGCCATGCTTGATCCTGCGGAGTTTGTCGCGCTGATGTCGGCTGCAAATGACGCCAGCGTCGTTATAGCAGTCGCCAAAGATGGCGGCACCAATGCCTTGTTAACTTCGCCACCGGATGCCATTCAATTTGAATACGGTTGTGATTCCGCATCGGCTCACCAAGCCAACGCACTGAATAACCGACTGGCTTGTCGCAGTCTTCACCTTCGCAATCTTGCCTTGGATATTGATCAAGGCGACGACCTTAATGTCGCTGTGACTCGCCAGCCCGAACGCTTTAAAGCATGGCGTGACAATGGCGCAACATTGATGAAAACAACGCTCATTAAGGAGCGCCACTATGCCTGATTCTATGAGTATGTTCCGCTTGATGGGCTTGCCGGATTTTCAGGCGGGTGATGATTTAGCGCAAAAAATTATTGATACCTTAACGGCACAAAATCAAACGCTGGTAGCTGGCGACATCTTGGTTATTGCTCACAAAGTGGTATCGAAAAGCGAAGGTGCTTTTGCCTATTTGGACGACATTACCCCCAGCGAAGAAGCCATAGAACTGGCAAAAACCGTTAATAAAGACCCACGAAAAGTCGAGGTGATTCTCTCTCAATCAAACCGAATTGTGCGAGCAATGAAACGGCCAGATCAAGAAGAAGGCGTACTGATCGCCGAACACAAAAATGGTTACATCTGCGCCAACGCAGCGGTGGATGAATCCAATGCCGATCATCCTGGTCAGCTGATTTTACTCCCCGAAGACCCAGACAAAAGTGCGCGATTACTGTGTCACAAATTAGAAGCCCATTTTGGCTGTGACTTGGGCGTGGTGATCAGCGATACCTTTGGTCGACCTTGGCGACTGGGGCAAACCAACGTGGCGATTGGCTTGGCGAATGTGCCGGGCGTGATGCATATGTTGGGTGAGTTAGATGCGTATGGACGACCTTTGAGTGTTACCGCGCCCGCCTTTGCCGATGAGGTTGCGGCGGCGTCTGGGTTGTTAATGGAGAAAAGTGCGAAATCGCCAGTGATTATTTTTCGTGGCCTATCTTGGTCAAAAACCGACAGTTCGAGCCGTGACCTGATTCGTGCTCATAACGAGGATCTTTTAGATGAAAAACGACGTAAGTAATAAAGTCGCCATTATTGGCGGAACTGGCCCGCAAGGGAAAGGACTGGCCCTGCGTTTGGCGCTGGCTGGTGTCAGCGTGGTATTAGGTTCTCGTGATCCTGCCAAGGCAGAAGAAACCGCACAGCAACTTATTGCGATATTGGCGGAACAGGATTGTCAGGCAGACATTACGGGCCTGTCGATGAAAGACGCCACCAAAGCCGCAGACGATTTAGTCATTTTGTCTGTGCCTTACAGTGGGCATGACGACACCCTAATGATGTTGGCACCATTGCTGGTTGGTAAAACCTTGGTCGATATCGTCGTGCCATTGGCACCAGGCAATCCGAAAGCCGTGCTAATGCCAGAAGCCGGCTCGGTGACAGAATCGGCGCAATTGTTATTGGGTGACGACATTCCTGTGGTTGGCGCATTGCATAACGTATCCGCAGTGACCTTGAATGATTTATCACGTGGCATCAACTGCGACATCTTGGTGTGTGGCAATGACCTTGACGCGAAAAAACGCGTTATGGACTTGATCGAAAAAATGGGCACCAAAGCCTACAACGCAGGCTTGGCAGAAAGTGCTCGCTGTGTAGAAGCACTCACGCCAATTTTGATTCGATTGAATATTTCGAAAGAGGTGCCGTTTTCGCACGCGGGAATACGAATTTCCCTCCAAACGTTGCGCATTAATTTATTAAAAACATAATCACAAGAGGAACACATTATGGAATTTGGCATTACGTTTAAAGGCTTCGTCAGCCCAGATCGCGCGCGAAATCTGGTTCGTCAGTCGGAAGCGGCTGGCTTCACTTATTGCTGGTTTTACGATTCTCACATTCTTTGGCGTGAGTCGTTTGTCGCTATGGCAATGTGTATGGAGCACACTAAAACCATGCGTTTTGGCCCTTGTGTAACCAACCCGAATATTCGTGATTGGTCATTGTCGGCCAGCTTGTATGCGAGTTTGGCGCATCAAAGTAACGGTCGTTTCGACATTGGTCTTGGTCGTGGCGATTCGTCTATGCGAGTAATGGGTAAAAAACCTGCAACACTAGCGCGTCTTGCGGAATTTACTACTAAGGTAAAAGCCATGGTGCGCGGCGAGGAAGTGGAATACGGCGAATGCCCTGAACCCGTAAAATTGCCTTGGGCGACAGGCTACGAATTACCTGTTTGGATTGGCGCTTATGGCCCGAAAGCCTTGGCTACTGCTGGTGAAGTGGGTGATGGTTTGATTTTGCAAATTGGCGACCCAGATTTGGTGAAATGGTTTAAAGACCAATCTATTGCAGCGGGTGAAGCTGCTGGACGTGATATGTCTAACTTCAAAGTCCAAGCCGCGGCACCTGCGTATTTTGGTGACATGGATTATTGTATTGAACATACCAAATGGTTCCCTGCCATGGTAGGTAACCACGTAGCCGACATCGTTGAAAAATACGGCAGTGATTCTGGTTTAGTGCCAAAAAGCTTAACGGATTACATCGAAAAACGTCGTGGTTACGATTACTCCAAACACGGCCAAAGCGATAACCCATTCTTGGACTTCATCACCGAAGACATAGTGAAAAGCTTCTGTGTATTGGGAACCGTTGAAGACCATATTGCCAAGATCAAAGACCTAGAAACAGCAGGCACCACGCAATTTAACATCTACCTAGACAGCGGCGACGAAGAGGAAATCATCGCCAAATACGGCAGAGACATTATCCCCGTGTTTAATGGCTAATTTGCTGTTGTAATCATCGACCGAATAACATTCCTTCTCGAAACTACCGCCTCCCTCGTTGGAATGTTATTCGCCCATGATGTTTAGGTTGTCTGCGAATACGTCTCTGTTCCTTCCCCTTTTGTCTTCCAAGGGGAAGGTTAGGATGGGGTTGCTCTTGTTACTTGAACTGCTTTGGCTTCCACCGACCGAATAACATTCCTTCTCGAAACTACCGCCTCCCTCGTTGGAATGTTATTCGCCCATGATGTTTAGGTTGTCTGCGAATACGTCTCTGTTCCTTCCCCTTTTGTCTTCCAAGGGGAAGGTTAGGATGGGGTTGCTCTTGTTACTTGAACTGCTTTGGCTTCCACCGACCGAATAACATTCCTTCTCGAAACTACCGCCTCCCTCGCCGAAATGTTATTCGCTCATGATGTTTAGGCCATCAGCGGATATGTCTTTACTCAATGATGATCATTGCGTCTTAGGTGCGCTTCAAAGGCGCGGATCATTAGCGATAAGCTGAGTGTGAGTACAAGGTACATGAAGGCGACGACGTTGTAGGTTTCGAAGAATTGGAAGGTGGAGGAGCTGAGGACTTTGCCAAGCTGGGTGATGTCTTGTACGCCTAATACCGAGACGAGTGCGGAGTCTTTGATCATGGCGACGAGGTCGTTGCCAAGGGGCGGTAAGATTTTGCGCATTGCTTGGGGTAGGGTGATAAGGCGGAAGCGGTGCCAGTTGGATAAGCCGAGGGCTTTGGCGGCTTCGATTTGGCCTTTGCCAACTTCTTGAATGCCTGCGCGGAAGACTTCGGCAATGAAGGCGCTGTAGCTGATGGCTAGGGCAATGATGGCGCGCCACAGTAGGGTGAAGTCCCGTGTGCGGGCTTTTTCTATCCAGCCAGCTTCAATCGGAACTTGTAATACCCAATTGTAGAGTTTGACCATTTCGGGTGCGCCAACAAAGGCGATGTAGAACAGCAGTACGAGAACGGGTACGCCGCGGAAGATTTCGACATAAAAACGGGCGAATTCACGCAGAATACGATGACGAGAAAATCCTGCCAGTGCAATTAATAACCCAAGTAAGCTTGCTAATATAAAAGCGGTGAATGTTACGCCGATTGTGGTGAGTAAGCCTTCGCTTAGTGCGCTCGCTATGCGCTGGTAGCTTTGGTCAGACACCATGTTCCATAACAGAACCAGAGCGATAATAAGGATGGTGATGAGCCACCAAGGCGTGCGTTCTACGGTTTTTTTAAAGGGCATAATCAATTCATAGCTGGACCATTCCTTGGTCGTCTTTAAGTAAAAAAACGGACAGTCTAATAAATAGACGATCCGTTACTGTGTGTTATATCACTCTTTTTGGGCTGTGCTTCTTACTGGTTATAGTCGAAGAACCATTTTTTGTTCAGTGCTTCTAAGGTGCCGTCTTGTTTCATACTTTCGATAGCGGCATTGATTGGGGCTAAAAGGTCTGATCCCGGCGTTAGGATAAAGCCAAAGTCTTCCGAACCCAGCGGGCCACCAACGATTTTAAACGAACCCGGGTTGGCACCGATGTAACCACGAGCCGATGCGGCGTCCATTAGTACGCTGTCGACGTCGCCCGATTTAAGCGCTTGAACGGACGCACCGAAAGTGTCTAACAAGGTGATGCGAGGGTTGCCTTCGTCACCATCCAGTACATCGTAGACGGCCACATAAAAGTTGGTGGTTCCTGCTTGTGCGCCAAAATGCAGGTCTGGGTTGGCGGCAAAGGATGTTGCATCATTAAAACGGTCTTCATCAGCGCGAACCAACATGAACTGCTGGGACGTCATATAAGGAATAGTGAAGTCGATTTGCGCGGCACGTTCTTCATTAATGGTAATTCCGTCCATACCGACATCGTATTGGCCTTGTTTGACGGCTTGGATCATGGTGTCCCAGCTGCTTAGGTGCCATTCGATGTTGGCGTTTAAGCGTTTGCCAATTTCGTTCATGGCGTCGTATTCCCAGCCAATGCCTTCGCCTGTTGCTGGGTCGACAAAGTTAAGTGGCGTGTAGGCATTTTCGGTGACGGCTAAAATAGTACGACCTTTTAGATCGGGCAAGCTGTCTGCGAAACTGTGGCTGCTCATTGCAATAGCGGCAATAGCGACCAAACGAGAGAGAAGAGAAACCATGAGTTTTTACCTTTTATAATGTGTTCGATAAAAGACGATGCTTGTGTGCAATTTGGCCAGCGATTATACACAGCCGTTAAGCAAAGATCTCTAGCAAGCTTTAGGCCATCAAGTGGCAAGTCGAGACGTAAACGAGTATATTTGCAGCTTCTTGTTCAAATCGATGAATGCATCTGTTGCAGTCCTCTGCTTATAGGTGGCGATTAAGGTTTTTATGTCTCGTGAATTATCTTCTCAACACGCTTTTCAGACCCATTGCTTAGCGCAAATGGGGGTGGTGTCTTGGTTGTCGTCCACGGACACTGTGTCTGGTACGGTTTTTATGCCTGTGCAGCCTTGGCCGATGAATGTGGTGCAAACGGAGTCTTTGTCTGCCACAAGTCAAGCCCTTTCGTCGCGTTCGACCGGCTTTAAGGATACGGAGCCAGCGCCGTCTAAAAGTCGTCCTGCTGAGGAAGCAGAGCCGCTGGTTCACCATCTTCGTGAGCAGTTAAACGCGGGGCCAGAAATCGTTGTGGAAGATTTGCAGCCAATCGAAGAATTGGCTGTGGATATTGATATTGAGCCAGATCTGGCGATCAATACTCAGATTACTCGCCTCGATATACGTGCTTATGCTTTGTCGAATAAATTGCTGATTTTAAGCGATGTTCCGCATGTGTTTACGCAAGCGGAAGAGGTTGAGCGTTTGGTGTTAAAAATGGCGCAAGCTTTGTTAAAACATCCTATAGATGAATGGCAGGGCAGTGCGTTTTCTTGGCCGGGAGCCTTAAAAAATCCACATTTTCTGACGCGCACGGATTGGTTGTTTGGCGCGCTGGAAAGTTATGTGGGGCGTTTAGTGAAAGGCTTTTCAGATGCCCCAATGTTGGTGCTAGCGGGGGCGAACGTAACTCAGCTGGTGGCCGATTTACCCCCGAAAGTCCATTAAAGCGTTATCCCACCGCGCGTATTGTGAGTTTGCCTGAATTGTATCGCATTCCAGAATTGCGTAAAGAAGCGTGGCAAGAAATGCAGTCGCGCTTTTTCCGTTAATGTATTTGCCTGTAATGAGGCGTTCAATTTTATGATTCCTTCTATTGTTATGCGTCTGGCTACTGAGTCAGATTTGCCTGCTATTACCCAACTGGATGCGTTATCTAACCCTTATCCTTGGGGGCGCGGCTTGATTGCCGATGCTCTACAAACACGTAAAAATTGGGTGGTTGAGCTGGGTGATGCGACGCAAAAATCGCTGGTTGGTTGGTTAACGGCATCGGTGGTACTGGATCAATCCGAATTAGAATTAATGGTGGTTGATTGCTCTGTCCGTAGACAAGGGCTGGCCAGAAAGTTGATGATGTCTTGGTTGGAGTCCAGCGCGCAGCAAGCCGTTTGCGAATGCTTGTTGGAAGTCCGAGAATCGAATGAAGCGGCGATCGCCTTGTATGAATCGTTGGGGTTCGAGCAAGTGGGGCGTCGTAAAAATTACTATCAAATAGACAAAAAAGGACAAACAGAGCAAGGTCGCGAAGCGGCGTGCCTGTTTACGTTAACAATCTCCTGTGAAAGAGGCGAACTATGAGCACAGTACTGGTCCCTATTGCCAATGGCAACGAAGACATCGAAGCGATTACTATCATTGACGTATTGCGTC
>NZ_JAODTL010000002.1 GCF_026191375.1 Marinomonas pontica
TCATTGGCCGCCTCTACCGCAACCACAGAAGTCGTCGGTAACACGCCAAGATAACTGTCCGTATCTTCAACGGCAATTTGTTCGCTCTGCTGAGCCATGCTAAACATGGCAAAACTTGCAATACCTAAGAACGTTATTCCAAGCACAATCCAAAATGCGTCAGGCCCAAGTACCTGCATACACCAACCGCTTAGCAAAGGGCCTGCAATAGCGCCTAAACCAAAGGTAAACACCAATCCGCCAGACGCTGCAGGCATATCACTGGGGGAAAGAGAGTCGTTGGTATACGCCAGAAATAACGCATACAGTGGCGTTGTTACACCCCCGCAAAAAATGCGGACGCCATCAAAGGCCAAAAAGCCCCATGACTCATCCAACCAAACGCACACGAAGCACCACCAAGACAAGAAGCCCAAAAGATCAATTTGCTGCGGCTTACTCGGTCAGACAACCACCCAATTGGGTACTGCATCACCAGAGCGCCAGCAAACAACATGGCAACAAACAGAGCGATGCTGTTTGCAGAAAGCCCTACTTGGCTGCCGAAAACAGCCCCCATGCCTGATTGCGTGGCATAAACACACCCCAATAAAAAATATGCCGACGGTTCCCAGCGGCGAGATTTTGAGTAACGCCCAAAGTGACATGGGTTTTGACACCTCGACCGCTGGAACAACGGCGGCAGACAACAAAATGGGAGCAAAAGACACCGAGACCAAAATAGAAGCGCCAATAAATAATACCGAGGTGCCCGCGTCTCCTAGCATCAGCAGACCTTGAGCGCCGATAATGCCCAGTGTCTGCGCCATCATGTAAGCAGAAAGCACCTTGCCTCGGGTGTCATTTGTGGCGGCATCATTCAACCAACTTTCGGCCGCAACATAAATGCCTGACATACAAAAAGCCCAATAACACACGAATCAGCGTCCACGCCCAAGGGTCAGTCATCAATGGGAAAGAAATAAGCCCTGCAGACATAAAACTGCCCAGCGCGGCAAAGACACGAACATGGCCTACTCGACGAATCAATAAAGGCGTAAACCGAGCACCGGACAAAAAACCAACATAGTAACCCGAGGTAATGATCGCCAGTTCCGCGGACGAGAACCCCTCAATCCCACCTCTTAGGCCGATCAAGGTGAAATGCATACCATTGCCCAACATAATGAGCACGATTCCAAGCAACAAAGCCCAAACCTTTGTCAGTACCTGAACCATTTTTCCAACCCCGCCGTTTATACAGACCGCCCACTATCAGGCTTCACCCATTCGTCATTCAGGTGGCATCTCGTATTACGACACTATTCCTATTTCTCCCCGCATTACCGCCCAACAACGCCATAATATTGTTCACAAACGCCAAAACCTTCCACGCCATCGCAAAATAAAAGCATAAAAAAACCCCGTTATTAGCTATGTAATAACGGGGTTTTTAGTGATCTTATTTGCTTATTTGTTGGCTTCACGACGAGCGGCGATTTCTTCGCGTTGCGCACGCGCTGTGCAAGCTTATCTAGAATGCCATTCACGTATTTGTGGCTCTCTGTCGCACCGAAACCTTTTGCAAGCTCAACACTTTCGTTGATCGCAACTCGGTATGGTACATCCAAACGTTGAGACAACTCATATGAACCAATACGCATTACCGCCAATTCGATTGGGTCCAGTTCGCTCAACGGGCGATCTAGTAGCTCTTCAAATAAAGCGTCCAGTTTTTTGCACTGGCAGTAACGCCTTGTAGCAACTCGCGGAAGTAGACTTTGTCACAGAATCCATTTCTTGATCTTGGTTCATCACGAATTGAGTTTCGATCTCGCTCACCGCAGATTGGTTCATCTGCCATTGGTAGACCGCTTGTAATGCCAAACGACGAGAAGCACTGCGCAATTGCGAACGTGAAGGTTTTTGTCCTTACGTTTTGGTGCTGGAGTTTGGTCGTTGGTTGTTTCCACTTCGCTCATTTTTTGCCTCAATTGTCCAGACTACGCCGCCTTATGGGCTGACGCTTTGGCCTGTTTGGCTTTTGTCTGTTTGGCTTTTGTTTATTTAGAAAATACCCTTGGTTGTTAAAGAGCTACCAAATACGGCTTTTAGACAGCATCTGAGTCATATCGACCAAAGGTACGAATATATGGGTTATCTTGGTCGGCGATTATAGCAACATTTATTCTAGGATTCTCGGCAAAATTGGCGAAATATAAGTAAGAAAAACCTATTTTCAGGCTTTTCTTAAAAAAAGCCTGAAAAAGCAATCACTCAGCTTTTGGCTATTCCTCAAAATCGTCTTCAAAATCTTCGTCTAGGTATTTGGGTACATACACCAAACGCACATCTTGCCCAACTTGGCGAACGGATTTAAGCGTTAGCTCAACCGCTTCATCCATTTCTTCTAAGGGCAATTTAAACAAAGGTCGCGCGCTGGAACCCAGTAATTTCGGAGCCATGTACACGACGATTTCGTCTATTAAACCGGCTTCTAAAAAACCACCAGCCAACTCGGCGCCCGCTTCCAACAAGACTTCATTAATGCCTGCGTCAGCAAGTTGTTCCATGGCATCCAACAAGTCCAACCTACCATCCAGCCCGCGAGGGGCAAATCGAACCGTCACGCCTTTTTTCGTCAGCAGAGCAAGGTGCTCTTCTTCCACCTCTTCTTCCACAGAAAACACCCATGCTTGATTCGTTGGGTAAAGAATTTTTGCTTCTGGAAGAACAGACAAAGCCGTGTCCATTACCACACGAATCGGCTGACGCACGCTTTTCGGGTCGGCTTCTTGATCGTTATTATCAATGCGAACCGTCATGCTTGGATTGTCAGCCAACACCGAACCAATGCCCGTCACGATCGCGTCACTTTGCGCACGCAAACGCTGAACATCCAAACGCGCCGCTGTGTCGGTAATCCATTGGCTTTCGCCAGATTCCATTGCTGTGCGGCCGTCCATACTCATGGCAAGCTTAACGCGAACATAAGGAAGCCCCTCGCGCATGCGTTTGATAAAGCCAGGGTTAAGCGCTTCGCATTCCGCTTCCAAAACAGGACCTATAATCTCGATGCCGGCTTTTTTGATTTTCGCTAAGCCATTGCCAGACACTTCTGGATTCGGATCTTGCATACCGTAGACCACGCGCGCGACGCCCGCTTTGATCAAGGCATCGGCACAAGGCGGCGTTTTGCCTTGGTGACTGCACGGCTCTAAGGTGACATACGCGGTCGCACCAACGACGTCTTGGTTGGCGTCCGCCAAAGCATTGACCTCGGCATGACCTTCGCCGGCTTTCACATGAAAGCCTTGACCGATGATTTGTTGGTCTTTTACCAACACGCACCCAACGCGAGGATTAGGGTGAGTGGTGTAGCGACCTTTTTTCGCCAGTTGAATGGCTTTGGCCATCCAGTATTCGTGATTATAAACGGTCATGCTTTGTCTTCTTGTTCCGATTCTGGGGCGTTTTGTTTTGCATCTGGAGCAATAACGCAGTGGTTTTCTAGGCGGTCTATCGCTTCGCGAAATTCGCTGATGTCTTTGAAGCTTCTGTACACAGAGGCAAAACGCACATAAGCCACTTGATCGAGGCGTTGTAACTCTTCCATTACGGCTTCGCCTGTCCAACGAGACGGCAACTCGCGCTCGCCCGTAGCTTGCATTTTTTCTTTGATTCGAGTGATGGCGGTTTCGACTGCTTCGATACTGACGGGGCGTTTTTCGATGGCTTTGATAATGCCATTGCGCAGTTTGTCTTCGTCAAAAGCTTCTCGGCTGCCGTCACTTTTGATCAGCTTTGGCATTTGCAATTCCGCCACTTCAAAGGTGGTAAACCGCTCTTGGCAATGTATACAGGTTCTGCGACGGCGAACTTGTGCGCCTTCAGACACCAGTCGAGAGTCCACTACTTTAGTATCTTGAGTTCCACAAAAGGGCATCGCATGGCGCTTCCAATATGACTAATTTGGTGTAAGAATGCCTCGAATAAGGCCTTCACTTTCTGGCTCAAATAATAACAACCCCGCCATAATTTAGCTACCAAGCTACCGTGTGCGCTTGAATCATTCCTAAGTATTGTGGAATGAGTAAGTTTATAAGGATTTATATGCCGTTCGCAGAATTATCAGGCTTGGTTGCCGCCCTGTGTTGGACCGTTTCAAGCCTGATGGCGCCAGGGCTTATTCAACGCTTTGGCACCATGCGCTTTAATACTTTTCGTATCGTTATCGCCAGCTCCATACTGGTATTAATTTGCCTCGTCACACAACGTTTCAATGCGACACTGTGGCAGCACGCCGAGGTCATTGTTTTGCTGGTCATGGGAATTTTCGCCATACGGCGCGACGCAAATACCGGTTTCGCCAGCAGCAGCCATACCAACGTTCACGTTGATTCGCTGAGCGAGCACGCAGAGAACCGGCGTTTTGCGCTATCAGAAATAACCTTTAAC
>NZ_JAODTL010000003.1 GCF_026191375.1 Marinomonas pontica
CAATAAATTCCTTATACAATTACTTACATTTTCCACCTAGAACGCTCACAACCTTATCGCTTTGTCTGTGTTTCTTACCAGCTTATCGAGATTGATACGATCTCGCCACCGCACAGGTCGCTTTGGCGTTTTTGATTTTATTCAAGATAAGCTCTGGTTCTGTGCCGGTTTCCATTTGAGCCGCTAACAGCGCGGCAGATTCCGCAACGCCGTAGACGCCGACGGGTTGAAGATGTAGTCGGATTTAGTACTAAGAAGCGACTCCATTGGCGCAAGATCTTGGGCGCTGTAGGTGTTGAAATCCCAATGGTATTTGTCAGCGAGAGCGATGAGATTGGTTTCGTCGGCTTTGATGTCGATGCTGTTTAAAGAGTGGATTTGCTTTGGCGTTAAGCCTTTTTGCTAGAGCGTCAAGCATCAGGGTTTCGATAAATTCCAGCGGGCAGTTGCGTTCGCAGCCCATTCCCAAAGTATAGATAGGATTCAAGTAAGGCTTCGCGGTGGTCATCACCAACTGTGCGCCAAGGGATGCTGCCACTTGCGCGCCCCACTCGTTTGCACCGCCTTCATGACCGGATAACAATGGAATGACAAACTTGCCATCTTCGTCCAATACCAAGACTGGCGGGTCTTGATATTTGTCTTGCAGCACCGGCGCGAGCGTTCGCATTACGATGCCAGTGGCACAAATAAACACCAGCCAATCACCGTTTTTAAACCCCGTTTGAACAAACTCGGCGAAAGGTTTTGGCTTGTAATCAACGACCGCATCCGGCCAATTATTTTGTACGCCTTTAGACAAGAGTTTTTGCGCGAGACTTTCACCTGCTGGCGTTAATGCGATAAAGCGTATCACCGAGTGCCTCGCTCGCTTCTAGTCACCACAAACAAGGAGAAATACGGCCCTGCTTTGTCTTCCAAGGTGGATACATCGCGCACGATACGTTCGTTGTCACGGCCAATGTATTCAAGATATTTGGCATCTTGCATACGATTGGTTTTGCGCAACGCCATCAAGATGCGAGGACGCGCACGTCCTGCTTTCATAATAACCACACTGTCGTGTTGTTCTAGCGCAGTATCAATTTGTTGGGCAGTATGACGACCGCTCACCACCGCAAAGGATTCTTTTAACACGGTTAACGGATGATTCAAGGCAGACGATGCCGCGTTGATGGATGACACGCCCGGCACCACTTGGCATTGAAAATCGCCTTCTAGGCGCTCTAATAAATACGCGAAAGAGCCAAAAAACAACGGGTCGCCTTCACACAAGAAGACCACGTCTTTGCCTTGCGATAACTCATTGGCAATGGCTTTTGCGCCATTGTCGTACGCTTCATTCGCCAACGAACGATCCGTCGACATCGGCATGACAATGGCTATTTCATTTTGCGCATGAGTCACGCCAGCGAAGGCTTCGCTGGCGATGGTTTTCGCTTGAGACCCCCCTTCGTCGTTGGCAAGGTAACTCACTACACTGGCACGCTGAATTAAACGTAAGGCTTTTAAAGTGATCAATTCTGGATCACCGGGGCCAACGCCCACACCAATGAATCGGCCTGTTTTTTGTGATGTTTCCGAGGCACTCATTGTGCGCTTTCCTTATGATTTGTATTGATGGCCGATGTTGTGGCCGTATATTTTCGAAAATGATAAAGCGTCACGGGCAGACTAGGACGAAATAAACGCTGCCCCGCCAATCGCTCGCCTTTGGTAATGGACACCTGCAAACTCTGCTCGTCGGCGTCTTGTGCTTGGTCACGCTGTTGGGCGAACTGCATGACCTGATATTTTGTCTCTTCGGTAACAGCGCTGACCATCAAGCTGCCATCATCGGGCAATAGCTCCCAAACTTGCGTCATCAAGGCATTCAATTCACCATCACTGCCGCCAATGAAGGCTTTGTTCGGTCTGCCATGTTGTGCGTTGTTATCAGAAAACAAATTGTCAGCAAGTAAATCCACCAGCACGTCCGGCGCTCGCCCTGCGACAATCGATAAATTCTGCATCACACCAAAACGTTCTTGGTTGGCGGTTAAACAGGCTAAACGGTCTGGGTGATGTTCAATGGCGATAACTTGACTGCGTGGATGCCAGTAGGCCATCTCCACGCTCACACCACCACAGCCAGCGCCAATATCCCACACTGTGTCGCCTTGCTGAATGTTCATGTAAGACAAAATTGCCAAACGCACTTCCCGCTTGGTTATCATGCCTTTTCCATCGCCTTTATCTGTCACAAAAGACGTATCAGGAATGCCAACACTGCTTGGATAAAGTGAGGCTTGTTGGCTGGTTTTCAGCACAACCACATTCAGCGGATCCCAATCTATTTCTGTATCTAATAAAGACTTGGCACTAAAAGTACGGACTTTTTCTTGTTCATAACCCAAGGCTTCACATACGGTAATCTCACTTTTATCAAGCCCAGCTTTTATACACTCTTCGGCAATATGTTGCGGCTGACTGTATTGATCGGTCAGTAACACCAAGGTTGTATTCGACTGTAAGTGACGACGTAAAGACGCCAGTGGACGACCATGCAAACTCACCACCTGCACGTCTTGCAAGGATAGTCCAAGACGATG
>NZ_JAODTL010000004.1 GCF_026191375.1 Marinomonas pontica
TTTTAGTTTGTATGCGAATTTTGATAAAGGGTTGGTTGGCTTGTTCTTATTGGGCTACTTTTTTAAAGGACAGGTTACAATCGGATACTTTCAGGCTTTGCAACAACCTAGAAGGGCAGTAATGGTGCTGATTATGACACCATGTTTGGCCTTGGGTTTGGCTCTGGTGTTAGGGCTGATTCAGTTTGACGTTAAGTTGCCGAATTTCTGGCTGGCTTTCCTTGGTATTAATTTGTTATTTACGTGTGTTGCTGAAGAGGCCTTCTTTCGAGGTTTTTGCAAAGAGAGCTATCAATCTGGTTAGCGGGAAAGACCTGTATTTGGGTGGCTCCTATTGTGTCGGCAATGCTTTTTGGTATCGCTCACATGGGTGGCGGAGTGGAGTATGCGATTGTGGCGAGTGTCGCTGGTCTAGGCTACGGTGGCGTTTATTATCTAACTAAAAGAATTGAATACGCGATCTTGTGTCATTTTATCTTGAATGGACTGCATTTCCTTTTCTTCACTTATCCTATGCTAGCTTAGTCAATGAAAACGACCCAAATAGGGCCGTTTTCATTTAGGACGTTTCATTAGAAATACTAGTCTTCTATTTGGGCGTTATCAACAATGTGATTGTCGCCGATGTCTTTGGGTAAGATTAAGTTCAGTGTAATTGCCACAATGCCGCATAGGCTGATGCCTTGAAGGCTAAACTCACCAATGCCGAAGGCCATACCACCAATACCAAATACCAAGGTGACGCCTACGATGATTAAGTTTCGAGACTTATGAAGGTCTACTTGATTCTTAATCAAGGTGTTAAGTCCCACTGCGGCAATAGACCCAAATAAAAGAATCATGATGCCACCCATAACTGGTAGTGGAATGGTCTGTAGAGCCGCCCCTAATTTACCAACCCACGCTAGGACAATGGCTGCAACTGCTGCCCATGTCATGATGACGGGGTTAAATGCTTTGGTGAGCATGACGGCGCCTGTTACTTCGCTGTAGGTTGTATTTGGTGGCGCGCCAACCATTGCAGCAGCCATGGTTGCCACACCGTCGCCTGTGATAGTGCGATGCAAACCTGGCTTTTTAAGGTAGTCTTTTCCTGTTACGTTTGAGATAGATAGGATATCGCCAACATGTTCAACCGCAGGGGCAATAGCAACTGGCAGCATGAACAAGATCGCATTAATGTTAAATTCAGGCGCGCTAAAGTTTGGCATAGCAAACCATGCTGCATTGTAGATAGGATCAAAATTGACTATGCCGAAGAATAAACTCAGAACATAACCAACGATAATCCCCCCAAAAACAGGTAAGAGTTTAAATAAGCCTTTGGCAAAGACGCTAATTAAAATTGTGGTTAGTAATGAGGCAAGGGCAATCCATATAGCAATATTGGCATCGATAACTTGAGTGTCTCCCGCTTTGCCTAGCGCCATATTGACAGCCACGGGTGCTAGCCCAAGGCCAATTACCATAATGATTGGGCCAATAACAACGGGTGGTAATATGGTGTGAATAAAGCCTGCGCCTTTCAGGCGAATGACCCCACCTAGAATGACATAGACAAAACCTGCTGCGATTAAACCACCCATGGTTGCAGGAATACCCCATGTTTGAACGCCGTACATAATGGGGGCGATAAAAGCAAATGACGAGGCAAGGAAAATTGGCACGGTACGACGAGTGGTGATTTGGAACAATAGCGTTCCGACGCCAGCACCAAAAAGTGCAACGTTGGGATCTAGCCCAGTTAGCAGTGGCACAAGTACCAGAGCGCCAAATGCAACAAACAGCATCTGAACGCCTAAAATAGCATTTTTCATAGTCGATTCTCTTTGAGGTTTTATTGCGAAGGATTTTATAGGCAAGTTGGTCCAAGTGCCAGAAAGTCTAAAGCGCGATTAAGTCGATTCGCTCAGCCTGTATGGGTTTAGTCATCAACGGCGATGATGCGCTGTTTATTTTCTAAATAGGCTTTTTTAAACGCTTCCGCTGGAATTGGACGGCTGATGTAATAGCCCTGAATATCATCGCAACCAATGTTATTGAGCATGTCTAATTGTGCTTTTGTTTCCACGCCTTCAGCAATGGTGGTCATACCAAGTTGTTGGGCAAGCAGAATGATGGTGCCGATGATGACTTGATCGTTGGTGTTGGTTGTCATGTTACGGACAAAAGATTGGTCTATTTTGAGTTTATAAACGGAAAAACGTTGGAGGTAGCTCAGAGAAGAGTACCCCGTCCCAAAGTCATCAATGGAGGTGCGTATGCCGAGCTCTTGTAGAGATTCTAGAATAATCACCGTATGTTCAGGGTCTTTCGCTACAATGCGTTCGGTAAGCTCGAGCTCTAAATATTCGACTGGAATCCGATATTCGTTTAGTATTTTGATGGTCGTTTTTGGAAGATCACCGACTTGAAACTGGGCAGAGGACAAATTAACGGCAATTCTGACTGGTGTAATTCCCGCTTCTATCCACTGCTGTATTTGGCGCACAGCGGTACGTACTACCCATTCACCAATGGCTAAGATTTGTCCACTTTCTTCGGCTAAGGGGATAAACTCCCCTGGGCTTACGTGACCGAGTTTTTTGCTATGCCATCGAATGAGCGCTTCCGCTCCAATGACTTTGCCAGAAATAAGAGACACTTGTGGTTGATAGTGTAATGAAAATTCATTTTGTTCTAGCGCGTCATGCAATGCATTGCTTAAGGTAAGTGCTCGTGTCGATGTGGCTTGCATTTTCTCAGTAAAGAAGGCGAACCTATTTCTACCCGCGTGTTTTGCATGATACATAGCCGTGTCTGCTTGTTGGTATAGCGTGTCGAAGTCTGTTCCATCTCTTGGGTACAAACTCACACCGATAGAAGGCGTGATAAAAAACTCATGCTGATCGATGTTGTAGCGTGAACATAACGCGTCTTTAATGGTATTCGTTTTTTCGATTAAGTCGGCTTCATGATCAGTGGGTAATAGAATCATGAATTCATCCCCCCTTGTCGCGCAACGTAGCCAAGATCGCCAACTAGCGCCCGCATTCTGTCCGCCAGCGTTAATAGAAGTTGGTCGCCTATATTATGACCGAGTGTGTCGTTGTCTTTCTTGAAATAAACTATGTCAGGTTTCAGCCCGAATTCTCTGCTTAAAAGTATTAAATGTTTACTCTATCTCAACACTTGCTGACGCTTAAATTCGCTAATATAGGCGTCAAATCATTATCAGACAGAGTTTATTTGTATGCTTTCTCATTGTTTTTCAGCGTCCATGAAGGACAACAATTTTGACGGGTTAAAGGAACAACAAGAACCCCGAAAAACACATGTGCTAACGCGTTTTCGTCATTGTGCGAGCCGGTCATTATTAGCGCTAAGTGTGTTGTTTAGTGTCACCGCTTGCGCCACCGTTGACCCGGTTCAACCCAAAGACGGTGAGGCGTTCAGTTATGCTTGGTTAAAAGGGTATGCGCGTCAATTGGCGACGTCGCCTTATCAGAGCCAGCAAGGTGAGTTACCTGACAGTTTGCAGCGTTTGGATTGGGATGACTACCAAGAAATACAGTTCAATAAAGACGCGGCATTGTGGCGAGATCAACACTCGAAATTTCGTACCGAGCTGTTTCACCTAGGTTTGGGCTTTGATACCCCTATTCATATGTATGAACTTGAAAAAGGCAAGTCGACACCGATCCCGTATATGCCTTCAGAGTTTCGTTACGGTAAATCCAACGTTGATGCGAGTAAGCTTCCCGAAGACCTAGGTTTTGCGGGGTTTAGAATGCAATTTGCGACGGATTGGCAGCGTGATGTTGTCGCGTTTTTAGGGGCGAGCTATTTCCGTGCTGTCGGCAGTGAAATGCAGTATGGGCTTTCTGCACGAGGCTTGGCGATCGATACTGCGTTGCCTCGTCCTGAAGAGTTTCCAGTATTCACTCACTTTTGGTTAGAAAAGCCAGCCACAGGTTCTGATGTGGTGACCGTATACGCATTGATGGACTCTCCCAGTGTGACGGGGGCGTATCGCTTTGATATGACGCCGGGCGAACCGTTTAAAATGAGAGTCGACTCTGCTATTTATCCCCGTAAATCGGTTGAGCGTTTGGGCGTTGCTCCCATGACCAGTATGTTTATGATTGGCGAAAATGATCGTCGAACGAATTATGATTGGCGGGCTGAGATTCATGACTCCGACGGTCTTGCAATGCAAACAGGCAATGGCGAATGGATCTGGCGACCGCTCGGTAATCCGGCCAACCTACAATTTAATGCGTACAGTGATAGCAATCCAAAAGGCTTTGGTTTGTTACAGCGTGATCGCCACTTCGATCATTACCAAGATGATGGTGTCTTCTACGAGAAACGCCCAAGCTTGTGGATTGAACCGCTAGGAGACTGGGGTAAGGGGTCAGTGCAGTTGGTGGAAATTCCGACACTGGATGAGACTTTCGATAACATTGTCGCATTTTGGAACCCCGCGGCACCGGTCGAAGCTGGCCAAGAACTGCTCTACAGCTACAATATGTATTGGGGGAGCCACCCTCCGGTGCAATCGAACCGTGCTCGTGTAGTGGATACTTTTACTGGTATTGGTGGGGTAATTGGTAAAAAGCGCCAGTATTACAGCAAACGTTTTGTGATCGATTTTGCCGGTGGTTCTTTGTCTATGCTGGGTCGAGACACAGAGGTGAAAGCGGTAATTACATCGTCCGAAGGGCGAGTTGAAATTGAATCGGCCCGTCCATTGCATTCCATTAATGGCTACCGCGCTATGTTTGATTTGGTGCCACCGAACGGGGAATCGAAGCCGATTAACTTGCGTGTGTATTTAGAGGCGAATGGGCAGCCACTCACGGAAACGTGGCAATACCAATGGGTTCCTCCAGCAGAAAAAGACAGGGAGCTTCATAATGCCGGTCATTTGAAGTAACGGAAAAAACGCCCGATGTGAGAGTATCGGGCGTTTTTCTGTGCTGCTGTTCGAGCTTTGCTAAGGCTTGCGACTATTCAATAGCGCGCGATAAGCGTGACCACTGCGTTTGATGGTTCTTTCTTGTGTCTGGTAATCGACGTAAGTGAGGCCAAAGCGTTTGCTGTAGCCTTCAGCCCATTCAAAGTTATCCATTAAGCTCCAAGCGAAATACCCACGAATATCCACGCCTTCTTCTATGGCTTGATGGACGGCATTGAGATGGCCCTCTAGATAACGAACCCGCTGATCGTCGTTGATTTCGCCATCAATAATGTGGTCAGCACAAGCCGCACCATTTTCGGTGATGTACATTGGCGGCAGCGAATATTGCTTGTTCAAGGTAACCAGTAGCTCGGTGAACGCATGAGGAGCAATTTCCCAGCCGATGTCGGTATATTCAACAGGGGCTGCGTTGGGCACGTTTTTAAATAGCTGATCGGCATCATAGGCATTATGGTTGCAGGTGTAAAAGTTCATGCCTAAGAAATCAATTGGCTGGGAAATAATGTCCATATCACCTGGCAAAATCATGGGCAAATAGTGCGGTGCGACGGTTTTTAGAATCTGCGGATACTGGCCCGTCATCAGAGGCTCGATAAAAAATTGGTTGTCCAAGGTGTCGCGCATCAAACAAGCAAATTGGTCTTCGGCTTTTTCGCTGGCAGCGTAGGAGCGGTTCATATTAAGTACGATGCCAACTTGGGACGCTGGCGCGTTTTTTCGAATGACAGGCAATGCCAAACCGTGTGCCAGCAAAATGTGATGAGCCGCTTGTCGTCCGTATTCAGGTTTGCTCAACCCCGGTGCGTGAATGCCCAGTTCGTAGCCTAGAATGGCTGCACAGAAAGGTTCGTTAAAAGTGGCCCAGCTGTCTACCCACTCGGCCAATTCTTGGGTAACAAGGTCTGCGTAGTCTTTGAATCGGTAGGCTGTTTCGCGGTTAAGCCAGCCGCCTTTGTCTTCTAAGTGCTGTGGGAGATCCCAGTGGTAAAGCGTCACAAAGACGGTCAGCCCTTCCGCCTTGAGTTTTTTCAGTAGTTGGCGATAAAAATTCAACCCCGCTTGATTGGCTTCACCGTTTTTGTCCATAACGCGAGGCCAAGCAATCGATAGTCGATAGGCGTCGACACCGAGGTCTTTAATCAACTGGATGTCTTGCTCCCATAAGTGGTAATGGTCGCAGGCGATGTCTCCGTTATCGGCGCCCTTGACCTTGCCTGGTGTGGCGCAAAAAGTATCCCAGATAGAAGGCAGTCGATTGTCGATTTGGGTGGCGCCTTCTATTTGAAAGGAAGCGGTGGCGACGCCAAAGATAAAGTCCGACGTGAGCATGGTTGACTGTGTTGGTAAGGTAATAGACATGAAGCCCTCGATATTTATCATTATTCCGATAGGAAAGTCTTAGGTTCAAAGGTAATGGAGTCGGGCGAAAAGCGTCAATAACCGCCAGTGGCTTTTAGTAATTTAAGCGATGTTAAGTGTGATTTAAGAGAGTTTTACCTGCGTATATAGTGCATTGGCGTTAACTCTCTTCCTTGAGCTGTGTAAGCCAGAAAGCGCGTTCGCACTTCTTCTGGTAATATTTCGACAGGAATCGCCGTAAAATGATTGGCGGTATAGAACGGTACAAGGTGGGTAAACGCAAAGCAATAACATGGCGTCTTGCTCAAGGCAGCATGGATGTCGTTGATTAGGTGGCTTCCTAAGCCCATGTTTCTATGGGATGGTTTGGTCACCATGGCGGTCAATAGCTGAATGGTGTTGATTTGCTTGAGCCTGACCGCGCAGAGAATTCGGCCTTGGTCTTTTATCACCCATATAGGATCGGCTTTATTGGGTTTTCCGCTGGGATAATGTTCTTGATAGAATTTTTTGACGAGCGGAAACCAAAGTGAGGGAACCTGCTCGGCATTAGGGTAGGATGGCTTCATGATCAGATAGTGTGTTGACTGGGAGCGCGATGATAGCACATCGCGCAAAAGTAAGCCTGTTGATCGGTTTGAATCAATCAGGATGAGAGGAAATGTCATGCGACATAAACGTATATTTTGTTGCCTGTGTTTGTTGGTGTTGCCGTTTTCAGGCGTTGGCTACGCTGCGCAACCTGCGGCGTTTGTCTTCGAACAAGATGAGCCATTCTCAGAGTATATTCATCGTGCAGAAGCGTATATCAACGACAATAAGGTTTGGGTAAACACAGAGGGCAGAGCGAGAGAGTTGGCGGCAGTCCAGCCTTTTGAACTCATGCCGGACCCAGTGCTGTGCGAGGGGCGCGCGAAAATTGGTGTGTTGTTATCGCATGGTTTGTCTGATTCGCCTTTTTCAATGCGAGACCCTGCGAAGGCGTTGCAGCAAGCCTGTTATCAGGTGCGTGTTATCTTGCTGCCGGGTCATGGCACCAAAGCGGAAGATTTGCTTAATGTTTCTCGCGATGATTGGCGTGCGGCGTTCCGAAATGCGGCAGACCAATTCAGCAAAGACGTTGATGTGTTGTATGTTGGCGGTTTTTCTACGGGCGGTGCATTGGCCGCAGAATACGCGTGGCAGCATTCGGACCGCGTTGCCGGCGCCATCTTGTTTTCCCCCGTGTTTAAAGTAAACAGCCGCATTGATTGGCTGGCTCCATGGTTGGCATTGGTGAAAGATTGGTTGGATCATGAGCCAACGGATGACTTTGCGAAGTACGCGTCCATTCCTCTGCCTGCGATTGCGGAAGTGTATAAGTTATCGAAAGAAGTGCGACAGAGGATTGTGGATAACCCCAAGTCTCTGCCTGTGTTTATTGCGTTGTCTGAGGACGATCAAACGGTTGATTCTGCCGTCTCAGAAGAGGTCTTTCACCGAGGTATGGTGGGCGCTATGAGTCAAATGGTGTTGTACAGTCGAGACCAAATGAGCGCAAATACGGATCGTATAAAAGTGCATAACACGAATTGGCCTGAATCTAGGATTTTGGGATTGTCGCACATGGCGATACATGGTGACCCTGCTAACCCTTATTATGGTGAGCAAGGCGAGTACCGTGTTTGTGGCTGGTATCTATCGGATAAGCCTACTTATGATGCCTGTCGCGCGGACGCTAACAATTGGTTCGGTGAGCGTTCCGATGCGCTATCTGAAAAAAGTCCTCACGCAGCGCGAATATCGTGGAATCCTGACTTTCAACCCTTAATGCAGGAAGTTGCATTCTTTATTAATACGAATGCGAACAGTAGGAAATAATGCAGGGAGCCAAGAATGGAAGGCTGCACTGCCCGCAACGAAGGGTGGGTTGCAGATTGAGCCGGAAAAGCATTTCCGGTATTTGATGTGAATAATTAGATGATAATGAAGCGTGGAGTGTGTTGATGCGAGCTGTTTTGGCCTTGCTTAGTGATAATGAATTCCACTCTGGTGAAGAGCTTGGTGCCGCTTTAGGTGTCACACGAGCGGCCGTCTGGAAAAAATTGAAAAAGCTAGAATCCATTGGGTTGGTTGTTCATTCTGTGAAAGGGCGTGGCTATCGTCTTCCTTCTCCTGTGGAGCTCTTGTCGGCGGACGAGTTGGAAGCCCACGGTTTGCCCGATTCGGTGAGTTTGCAATTGGCGTTTGAAACGGAATCAACCAATGGCGATGCGAAGCAATACATTTCGCAAGGTCTTCCTTTGCCTGTGATGATTTCGGTGGAGCGACAAACGCAAGGGAAAGGCCGTCGCGGTCGTCAATGGGAATCTGGCGTGGCGAAAAATTTGACGTTTTCTTTTGCTTGGCGTTTTGAGAACGGGCCCGCTGTGGTAGAAGGTTTGAGCTTGGCGGTAGGGGTGGCTGTTGCCCGAGTGTTGAAGAAAGTTGGCATACCTAATCCGGGGTTGAAATGGCCGAATGATGTTCAGAATCGACGGGCAAAAGGTGTGTGGTATTCTCTTGGAGATGGTCGCGGATCAGGACGTTTGCCATGTGATTATTGGGGTTGGTTTGAATGTTGAAATGGACGAAGCCTTTATGACGCAGGTCGATCAGCCGTGGACGGATCTGGTTTCTCGTCTCAAGTCGCGCCCAAGCCGAAACTTTATATTAGCGGAATTAACCAAAGAGCTGATCGAAGTGTGTCAGTTGTTTGAAGACGGCCATGGTATGAAGCATTTTCAGTATCAATGGCAAGCCCATGATGTGCTGTTCAATCAACCAGTAACGGTATCCAGTGTATCTCAACAACGTCAAGGAGTTGCCAGAGGTATCGATCAGAAAGGCGCATTATTGCTTGAAGAAAATGGCGAGCTGGTGGCGCTTCATGGAGGAGAGATTAGTGTCCGACGCGGCTAGAGTATTGGTGGTGGATGCCGGTAATACGAGCATCAAATTTACAGCGTTTGATGGCCCGAAAGTATTGTGGGTACATCGTGGAGATGTGTGTGTTGAGGGCGTGTCTTTTGTGCCTGATGTGATTTATTTTGCCAGTGTCCGTTCAAAAGAACAAAGTGCATTGTTGCACGCTGACATACAAGCGAATTACCCAAGCAGTGAATGGTTTACTTTGACGAGTCAGGCGACGGCGTGTGGCGTTAAGAACGCTTATATTGAGCCAGAGCGATTGGGAATCGACCGCTGGCTTGGTGTGGTGGCCGCTCATCATATCGTCAAAGGCGATGTCGTCGTGGTGGATGCGGGCACAGCCATTAAGGTGGATGTCATTCAAGGTGATGGTGTTCATCTTGGTGGTTATATTACGCCTGGATTGGCTATGATGGAGGACGCTTTGCTCTCAAAGACAGCGCGTATTCGCTATGATGCGCAGGAAGTGGTAGCTGGGGATGGCTTGCCTAATTCAACCGCTCGAGCTGTGACGGAAGGGTGTCATGATATGGCGCTTGGTTTTTTAGAAAGAGTGCACCGCCGTTACCCCGATTTTACTTGGATTGTGACTGGTGGTGATGCAGAAGCGCTGTTACGCCGGTTAAATGCTTCTTTTGTATGCCAGCCAAACTTGGTGGCGATAGGAGCGAAAAGGGTGGGTGATGAACTAAGAAGAGGCAATAAATGAAGTGGTTGTTTTTGTTTGTCGTATTGCTGAATGCCGCTTTCTTAAGTTGGCACAGTTTTGTGCAAGATAAGCCGACAAGGTCTGCCGAGTCTGTGTATGGCCCGCCTGTCAGTGAGAAAATTCATTTGTTATCAGAAGCGCCGCAGGAGGAGTTAGATGGCAAAAGCGGCTTGATGACTAGCGAGAGTATTGAAGACGCTTTGAATAGAGTGGTTGAACAAGCGGTTGCTGACGCGCCTGAATTATTTTGTCCTCGAGTTGAGACGGAGAGAGCGGAGGATAAAAGACAAATTACTCAGGTCTTGAAAGAGTTTGGGTGGGCCTATCAGGATAGAGAAGTCACCGGCAAACGACCGAAGTTCTGGCTCTACATTGCCGCCCCTGAAACGCCAGCGATGGCAGAAAAAATTGTCAAAGAGTTGGCCTCCAAATCCATTGATAGTTTTGTGATCACCCGAGCTGAAATGAAAAACCGTATTTCTTTGGGTTTGTATTCATCGATGGAGCGAGCCGATCAGGCAAAAAAACGCATTCAGGATAAGTCTGGCTTTACGGTTGATGTCTATGAGCATATGCGCAGTGTGCCGCTTCAGCAGGTCGATATAGAGCAGCCAGTGGACGAAAAAGATTGGGAGTCGTTCGTTTCTCGATTCGATCTGAGCAAGATGATGATAAAATTGGAAAAAAATCCCTGCTAGTGCTTGCAATTGATAAAGCGATTCATATAATGGCTCCCACCTTTTGGGGTGTTGCGTTGTAGCGCTGAGTACGTGGAGGGGTTCCCGAGTGGCCAAAGGGAGCAGATTGTAAATCTGCCACGAAAGTTTCGGTGGTTCGAATCCACCTCCCTCCACCATTTGCGGGTATGGTATAGTGGCTATTACCTCAGCCTTCCAAGCTGAAGAGGCGGGTTCGATTCCCGCTACCCGCTCCATGCTCATGTAGCTCAGTTGGTAGAGCACACCCTTGGTAAGGGTGAGGTCGGCAGTTCAAATCTGCTCATGAGCTCCAGCATTTCCAATGCAAAAGATAGGTGGTTTAACCGCCTTTTTTATTGTCTGTTTTTTGGGCAGATACCCTTGCTAAACTTAGCATGTTTAGGTATCATCCTCCGCCCATACGAATGTAGGCCAATAGTTCAATTGGTAGAGCACCGGTTTCCAAAACCGGCTGTTGGGGGTTCGAGTCCCTCTTGGCCTGCCATCTTTCGTATCCTATTTCTTAGTTAGGGATCACCTAAAGTATGAGTTCGAGTACTGAAGCTCAAGCGTCTCGCGGAGATGTGTTTAAGTGGGCGATTGTTGTTCTGCTAGTTGCGGTAGGCGTGATTGGTAATAACTATTATTCTGCTGAGTCACTATTGTATCGTTTAATCGCTATATTGGTGTTGGCTGGTGTCGCTGGTTTTGTTGCATTGCAAACTGTGAAAGGAAAAGCTTTTTTTACTTTGGCAAAAGAAGCTAAGACCGAAATTCGCAGAGTGGTTTGGCCAACAAGACAAGAAACCATGCAAACAACGTTGATAGTATTAGCGGTTGTTGTTTTTATGTCTCTCGTGCTATGGGGAGTGGATTCGTTCCTTGGTTGGATCGTTTCCTCAGTAATTAGTTAGGAGTTGCTCGTGACCAAACGATGGTATGTAGTACAGGCGTACTCAGGGTACGAAAAGCACGTAATGCGTTCGCTAATAGAGCGAGTGCAGGTTATGGGGCAGGAAGAGAATTTTGGTGATATCTTGGTTCCAACCGAAGAAGTGGTCGAAATTCGAGATGGCAAAAAGCGCAAGAGTGAAAGAAAGTTCTATCCAGGTTATGTATTGGTTCAGATGGATATGAATGACGCCTCTTGGCATTTGGTTAAAGGCACGTCTCGTGTGCTTGGTTTTATTGGTGGTACGGCGGATAAGCCATCGCCAATTACAAGCCGCGAAGCGGATGCGATTCTACAGCGTGTTAGTGATGGGGTTGATAAGCCGCGTCCTAAAACTTTGTTTGAAGTGGGTGAGGTGGTTCGTGTTAACGAAGGGCCATTTGCTGACTTCAACGGTGTTGTGGAAGAAGTGGATTACGATAAAAGTCGAATCAAAGTGGCGGTGCTTATTTTTGGGCGCTCTACGCCAGTTGATTTGGAATTTAGTCAGGTTGAGAAAGCCTGATTTTGTTGAACGGGTAGCCTTCGGGCAGTGACCCAATTGGAGTTGAAAAATGGCTAAGAAAGTCCAAGCTTATATCAAGCTACAGGTTAAAGCGGGTCAAGCGAACCCAAGTCCACCAGTTGGTCCAGCATTGGGTCAGCACGGTGTGAACATCATGGAATTCTGTAAAGCGTTCAATGCGAAAACTCAAAGCCTTGAACCAGGTCTTCCAACGCCTGTAATCATCACTGTATACAGTGATCGTAGTTTTACATTCGAAACTAAATCTACTCCTGCAGCCGTTTTGCTTAAGAAAGCAGCTGGCTTGAAGAGTGGTTCTCCACGTCCAAACACTCAGAAAGTTGGTACGGTTACTCGTGCTCAGCTTGAAGAGATTGTTGTTGCTAAGCAGGCTGATTTGACTGCTTCTAACATGGATGCAGCAGTTCGTACTATTGCTGGTAGCGCACGCGCTATGGGTCTAGAAGTTGAGGGTGTTAACTAATGGCTAAATTAACGAAACGCGCTCGTTTGATCGCAGAAAAAGTAGAAGCGGCTAAGTTGTACTCTGTTGAAGAGGCAGTTGCTCTTTTGTCTGAGCTTTCTACTGTTAAGTTCAAAGAATCTGTTGACGTATCTGTTAACCTAGGCGTTGATCCACGTAAATCTGATCAGGTTGTTCGTGGTTCTACTGTATTGCCTCATGGTGCTGGTAAAGATGTTCGCGTTGCTGTATTTGCACAAGGTGCAAATGCTGAAGCTGCGAAAGAAGCTGGTGCAGATGTTGTTGGTTTCGAAGATTTGGCTGAACAAGTTAAAGCTGGCAACCTTGATTTTGACGTGGTTATTGCATCTCCAGATGCGATGCGTATCGTTGGTCAACTAGGTCAGGTTCTAGGTCCACGTGGTCTAATGCCTAACCCTAAAGTTGGCACAGTAACGCCTGATGTTGCAACAGCAGTTAAGAATGCTAAAGCAGGTCAAGCACGTTACCGTACAGACAAAAATGGTATCATCCACGCTGCGGTAGGCTCTATTGAGTTCGCTGCGGATGCTATCAAAGGTAACTTGGAAGCGCTTTTGACCGACTTGCGTCGTGCTAAGCCTGCGTCTTCTAAAGGTGTTTACCTGAAAAAAGTGACTTTGTCCTCTACAATGGGGCCTGGTCTACAAATTGATCTAGGCGCGCTTAACTCTACGAAGTAAGCACGTGTAGTTCATGAGCTTTGGGGTCTGCCTTCATGTATTTGTTGAGCAGGCCGTCAAAGACCGCAGGAGCCTAATAGCTTAATCACAACGTTGAAAAATGTTTGTCCTGCGCAGATGGTGTGGCCCGATTCAGATTAACTGGATCTAACTCACCAGCAAGTACTTCGAGTAATCGGAGAGTTGGTAAAAATAGGGGAATTTATTCCCTGCTAATCCAGGAGAAAACCAGTGGCATTAGGTCTAGAAGACAAAAAAGCCATTGTCGCCGAAGTTAGCGAAGTTGCTAAAACTGCATTGTCTGCAGTAGTTGCTGATTCTCGCGGTGTTACCGTGAGCAATATGACAGCACTACGTAAAGAAGCGCGTGAAGCGGGTGTTTATGTACGTGTAGTACGTAACACTTTGGCTCGCCGTGCAGTTGAAGGCACTGACTTCGAATGTCTAACTGAGAGCTTTGTTGGTCCTACGCTAATTGCTTTTTCAAATGAACACCCAGGTGCGGCTGCTCGTTTGTTGAAAGCGTTTGCAAAGACGAACAGCAAGTTTGAAGTAAAGGCGTTGGCGTTCAACGGTGAGTTGATCCCAGCTGGCGACATTGATCGTTTGGCAACACTGCCTACATACGACGAAGCAATTGCGAAACTGATGAGTGTTATTCAGGGCGCAACAAGCAAGTTTGTACGTACTCTTGCAGCGGTTCGCGATCAAAAAGAGCAAGAAGCGGCTTAATACGGCTTGCCGTATCCCTTCTTGATAAATATTTGTTTTATCACCCTTGGGTGATTATAAAGAATGCTAGGAATCTGAGTCATGGCTCTAACTAAAGAAGATATCATCAATGCAGTAGCAGAAATGTCTGTGATGGACGTTGTTGAACTAATTTCTGCAATGGAAGAAAAATTCGGCGTATCTGCAGCGGCTGCTGTAGCGGCAGGTCCTGCTGCTGACGCTGGCGCTGCTGCTGAAGAACAAACTGAATTTGACGTTGTTCTTACTGCTGCTGGCGACAAGAAAGTAAACGTAATCAAAGCTGTTCGTGCAGCGACTGGCCTAGGCTTGAAAGAAGCTAAAGCTATCGTTGACGGCGCTCCAATGACTGTTAAAGAAGCTGCTTCTAAAGAAGATGCTGCTGCTCTTAAAGCGGCTCTTGAAGAAGCTGGTGCATCTGTCGAAATCAAGTAATGATACTTGTATTTCCAGATTTCGACCAATAGTCGAAATGGCTGGTGACATTATTGTCACCGGCCTTTTTGGGTTTCTGAAACTCAAATAAAACTTAGAAGAATTTTCAAGTGGGAGATAATGCTCCCATATATGGTAAGGCCTGATTTGGGCCTTTTGCGTCAATGTGCACAAGCTGGGGAATGCTGATGGCTTACTCATACACTGAGAAAAAACGTATCCGTAAGGATTTCGGTAAACTGCCGCCCGTTTTGGATGTGCCATACTTGCTGGCAATTCAGCTTGAATCCTACCGTAATTTTCTGCAGGAAGGTAAAGGTCTTGCAGAGCGTGGGGAATTAGGTCTGCATGGGGCCTTTAAATCTGTCTTTCCAATGGTCAGCTTTTCCGGCAATGCGGCGCTAGAATACGTCGATTACCGTTTAGGCAAGCCAGTCTTTGATGTTAAAGAGTGTCAGTTGCGTGGTGTTACTTACGCGGCACCTTTGCGTGTTCGTGTTCGACTGATCATTTATGATAAAGAGTCGTCCAACAAAGCAATCAAAGACATTCGCGAGCAAGAAGTCTACATGGGCGAAATTCCGCTTATGACAGACAATGGTACCTTTGTAATCAACGGGACAGAGCGTGTTATCGTCTCTCAATTACACCGTTCTCCTGGTGTGTTTTTTGATCACGACCGTGGCAAAACTCACTCTTCAGGCAAATTACTGCATTCTGCTCGTATTATTCCTTATCGCGGTTCTTGGTTGGATTTCGAGTTTGATCCAAAGGATTGCGTGTTTGTTCGTATCGACCGCCGTCGTAAGTTGCCAGCAACGATTTTGTTGCGCGCTTTGGGTTACGGTACAGAACAAATTCTAGATACTTTCTTTGAATCAACGCGTTTCTATTTGAAGCGTGATGGCTTTGAAATGGATCTAGTGGCTAATCGCCTGCGTGGTGATACCGCGTTATTTAATATTGCTGATGCGAACGGCGAACTGATCGTTGAAGAAGGTCGTCGTATTACGGCTAAGCATATTCGAGTGATGGAAAAAGCAGGCCTTGAACGTCTTGCTGTGCCACTTGAATACATGCTGGGCAAAGTGACGGCGAAAAACTTAGTTCATCCTTCAACGGGTGAATTGATCGCTGAAGCGAATACTGAATTATCTGTTGATTTGCTAGAAGCGTTAGTCGCTTCGGGCATCACAGAAGTTGATACTCTGTACACAAATGATTTGGATAACGGTCCGTTCATTTCTGACACACTTCGTATTGACCCAACAAGCAATCAGTTGGAAGCATTGGTTGAAATTTATCGCATGATGCGTCCTGGCGAGCCGCCAACCAAAGAGTCTGCTGAAGGTTTGTTCCAAGGCTTGTTCTTCTCTGAAGATCGCTACGATTTGTCTGGCGTTGGTCGAATGAAATTCAACCGTCGTTTAGGTCGTGAAGAAGACACTGGTGCCGGCATCCTTGATAACGATGACATCGTTGCTGTTTTGAAAACCTTGCTTGATATCCGTAACGGTAATGGCATGGTGGATGACATCGACCACTTGGGTAACCGTCGAGTTCGTTCTGTTGGTGAAATGGCCGAGAACCAATTCCGTGTTGGTCTTGTGCGTGTTGAGCGTGCCGTGAAAGAACGCTTGTCAATGGCGGAAGCTGACGGCCTTATGCCGCAAGATCTTTTGAATGCGAAGCCTGTTGCTGCCGCTATTAAAGAGTTCTTCGGTTCAAGCCAGTTGTCTCAGTTCATGGACCAAAACAACCCGTTGTCTGAAGTAACGCATAAGCGTCGTGTTTCAGCGTTAGGCCCCGGCGGTTTGACTCGTGAACGCGCAGGCTTTGAAGTACGTGACGTACACGCGACTCACTACGGCCGTGTTTGTCCTATCGAAACGCCTGAAGGTCCAAACATCGGTTTGATCAACTCGCTTTCTACTTATGCGCGTACTAATAGCTACGGCTTCTTAGAAACGCCATACCGTAAGATTATTGATGGCAAGATGACGGATGAAACTGTCTACATCTCTGCAATTGATGAAGCGAAATACGTTATCGCCCAAGCGTCTGCGAATGTGGATGCGGAAGGCCGTTTGGTGGATGAGTTGGTTCAGGTGCGTCATATGCACGAAACCACTTTGATTCCAAAAGAAAAAGTAAACCTAATGGACGTTTCTCCTCGTCAGGTTGTTTCTGTTGCGGCTTCTTTGATTCCGTTCCTAGAGCACGATGACGCGAACCGCGCATTGATGGGTTCGAACATGCAACGTCAAGCCGTACCAACACTTAAGGCAGATAAACCTGTCGTCGGTACTGGTATGGAGAAAAACGTAGCAAAAGACTCTGGTGTATGTATCGTTGCGAATCGCGGTGGTGTGATTGAGTCTGTTGATGCGAGCCGTATCGTTGTACGTGTGAATTCAGAAGAAACCATTGCTGGTGAAGCGGGTGTAGATATCTATAACCTGACTAAATACGTGCGTTCTAACCAGAATACATGTATCAACCAGCGTACTTTGGTAATGAAAGGTGAGAAGGTTGCTTCTGGTGACATTATGGCCGATGGCCCTTCTGTTGATATGGGTGATTTGGCTCTTGGTCAAAACATGCGTATTGCTTTTATGCCTTGGAATGGTTTCAACTTCGAAGACTCGATTTTGGTGTCTGAGCGTGTTGTAGAAGAAGATCGATTCACTTCTATTCACATCCAAGAGTTAACGTGTGTTGCACGTGATACTAAGCTTGGGCCTGAAGAGATCACGGCCGACATCCCTAACGTGGGTGAAGGTGCGCTTTCTAAGTTGGATCAATCCGGTATCGTTTACATCGGTGCAGAAGTTGAGCCAGGTGACATTCTAGTTGGTAAAGTAACGCCAAAAGGTGAAACGCAACTAACGCCTGAAGAAAAACTTTTGCGCGCTATCTTCGGTGAAAAAGCGTCTGACGTAAAAGATACGTCGCAACGTGTTAAGACTGGCACACGCGGTACTGTTATCGATGTGCAAGTGTTTACTCGTGATGGCATCGAAAAAGATGACCGCGCTAAGTTCATTGAAAAATCGCAGCTTGATCAAGTTCGTAAAGACTTGAACGAAGAGTTCCGTATTGTTGAGAAAGCGACGTTCGAACGTCTTGCTGAGGCCCTAGTTGGTCAGCAAGCGGAAGGCGGCCCTAGCTTGGCTCGTAATGCGATTATTACGGAAGAATACTTGGCGAATCTTGATCACCCTGAGTGGTTTAAAATTCGTGTCGCTAATGAAGAAGCGAGTGAGCAGCTTGAAAAAGCTCAAGCCGCTTTGATTGAGCGCCGTAAAGAACTTGACGCAAAATTCGAAGATAAGAAACGTAAGTTACAAACAGGTGATGATTTAGCACCTGGCGTTCTTAAAATCGTTAAAGTGTATGTTGCCATCAAACGTCGTATCCAGCCAGGTGATAAAATGGCCGGTCGTCATGGTAACAAGGGTGTAATTTCTAAAATTATGCCAGTTGAAGACATGCCGTACGATGAGAACGGTGATCCAGTTGATATCGTATTGAACCCGCTAGGTGTTCCTTCGCGTATGAACGTTGGTCAGGTTTTGGAGACTCACTTAGGTGCGGCTTCTAAAGGCTTGGGTCGTAAGATCAACGAAATGTTGGCCGTTGAACGTGAAAAAGCAGAAGCGGTTGCTGAGCTACGTAGTTTCCTTGATGAAATCTACAATGGCTACGAAGGCGATTTGCGTTGCGCTCGTACAGAAGATCTAGACAGCTTTACAGACGAAGAAATTTTGACTTTGGCATCCAACCTAACGGGTGGTGTTCCAATGGCGTCTGGTGCCTTTGATGGTGCGAAAGAGTCTGAGATCAAGCGTATGTTGCGCTTGGCTGGCATCAACGAAAGTGGTCAGGTTAAGTTGTTTAACGGCCGTACAGGCGATGCTTTCGAGCGTCCAGTAACCGTTGGTTACATGTACATGCTGAAGTTGAACCACTTGGTTGATGACAAGATGCACGCACGTTCTACTGGTTCTTACAGCTTGGTCACTCAACAGCCGTTGGGTGGTAAAGCGCAGTTCGGTGGTCAGCGTTTCGGGGAGATGGAGGTATGGGCACTAGAAGCATACGGTGCTGCTTACACGCTTCAAGAAATGTTGACTGTTAAATCCGATGACGTGAATGGCCGTACTAAGATGTATAAGAACATCGTAGACGGTGACCACCGTATGGAACCTGGCATGCCTGAGTCCTTCAACGTGTTGGTGAAAGAGATTCGTTCTCTTGGTATCGATATCGAGCTGGAAAACGAATAAGCACGAATCACATTTGACCTGCTGGGGAGCAAGACTCCCCGGCCTTACGAGTGGGGCGAATATCCATGAAAGACTTATTAGGTCTTCTAAAATCACAGGGACAATCTGACGAGTTTGATGCGATCCGCATTGGCTTGGCATCACCAGATATGATTCGTTCATGGTCTTACGGTGAAGTTAAAAAGCCAGAGACCATCAACTACCGTACGTTCAAACCAGAACGTGACGGTTTGTTCTGTGCAAAAATCTTTGGTCCTATTAAGGACTACGAATGCTTGTGTGGTAAGTACAAGCGTTTGAAACACCGCGGTGTTATCTGTGAGAAGTGTGGCGTTGAAGTGGCTCTGTCTAAAGTGCGTCGTGAACGCATGGGTCACATTGAGCTTGCATCGCCTGTTGCACATATTTGGTTCTTGAAATCTCTACCATCACGTATCGGTCTTATCATGGATATGACGTTGCGTGATATTGAGCGTGTTTTGTATTTTGAATCTTTCATCGTGATCGATCCAGGTATGACAACGCTTGAAAAGGGTCAGTTGCTAAATGACGAGCAGTACTTTGAAGCGCTAGAAGAATTCGGTGACGAATTTGATGCCCGTATGGGTGCGGAAGCGGTTCAAATGTTGCTTCGCGATTTGGATATGCCTGTAGAAATTAACAGCATGCGTGAAGAACTAAACAGCACGAATTCTGAAACTCGCATTAAGAAGCTTTCTAAGCGTCTTAAGCTAGTTGAAGCGTTCTATCATTCTGGTAACAATCCAGAGTGGATGGTGCTGGATGTATTGCCAGTTCTTCCGCCAGATCTACGTCCATTGGTACCACTTGAAGGTGGCCGTTTTGCGACGTCTGATTTGAACGATCTTTACCGTCGTGTGATTAACCGTAACAACCGTCTAAAACGCCTGTTAGAGCTTTCTGCTCCAGATATCATCGTACGCAACGAAAAGCGTATGTTGCAAGAATCTGTTGATGCTTTGCTTGATAACGGTCGTCGTGGTCGCGCTATTACTGGGTTCTAACAAGCGTCCTTTGAAATCTTTGGCTGATATGATCAAAGGTAAGCAAGGTCGTTTCCGTCAGAACTTGCTAGGTAAGCGTGTTGACTATTCTGGTCGTTCTGTAATTACAGTAGGTCCGTCACTGCGTCTACATCAGTGTGGTCTACCTAAGAAAATGGCACTTGAGCTATTTAAGCCATTCATTTTCTCTAAGCTTGAACTTCGTGGCATGGCGACGACGATCAAAGCAGCGAAGAAAATGGTTGAGCGTGAAACGCCTGAAGTGTGGGATATCCTTGATGAGGTTATCCGCGAACATCCAGTGATGTTGAACCGTGCGCCAACACTTCACCGTTTGGGTATCCAGGCGTTTGAACCAATGTTGATCGAAGGTAAAGCGATTCAGTTGCACCCATTAGTGTGTGCGGCCTACAACGCCGACTTCGATGGTGACCAAATGGCGGTTCACGTTCCGTTGACAATCGAAGCGCAGCTAGAAGCTCGTGCCTTGATGATGTCTACGAACAACATCCTATCGCCTGCAAACGGCGAACCGATCATCGTGCCTTCTCAGGACGTTGTATTGGGTCTGTACTACATGACTCGTGAGAAAATCAATGCCAAAGGCGAAGGCATGGCATTTTCTGACATCAAAGAAGTACACCGTGCGTACGGCGCTAAACAAGTTGAATTGCACGCGAAAGTAAAAGTACGTATCAGCCAAGTTGATACCACGCTTGATGGCGACAAAGTGCCGTCTACTTTCATTGCAGATACTACCGTTGGTCGTGCCTTGTTGTTTGATATTGTTCCTGATGGCCTACCGTTCTCTGTGGTTAACCAAACCATGAAGAAGAAGGCGATCTCTAACTTGATCAACGAGTGTTACCGTAAAGTCGGCTTGAAAGAGAGCTGTATTTTTGCTGACCAATTGATGTACACAGGTTTTGCCTACGCGACAGCGTCTGGTTCTTCTGTTGGTGTTGATGACTTTGTTATTCCACCAGAAAAAGCGGCGATCATTGCCAAAGCAGAAGCGGAAGTTAAAGAAATCGAATACCAATACGCTGATGGTCTTGTAACGCAAGGCGAGAAGTACAACAAGGTAATCGATTTATGGTCTCGTACGAACGAAACTGTAACTGAAGCCATGATGAAAAACTTGGCAAAAGAGATGACTGTCAATAAAGCGGGTGAAACGGTTGAGCAACAATCTTTTAACTCGGTTTACATGATGGCTGACTCTGGTGCCCGTGGTAGTGTTGCCCAGATGCGTCAGTTGGGTGGTATGCGTGGTCTGATGGCGAAACCAGATGGTTCCATCATCGAAACACCGATCACAGCGAACTTCCGTGAAGGTCTATCAGTATTTCAGTACTTTACCTCTACTCACGGTGCTCGTAAGGGTCTAGCCGATACCGCATTGAAGACAGCAAACTCTGGTTACTTGACTCGTCGTCTTGTAGACGTAGCGCAGGATTTGGTTATCACTGAGGTAGATTGTGGTTCCACAAACGGTATTTCCGTTGCGGCCATGATTGAAGGCGGTGACGTGGTTGTTCCTTTAGGTCATCGTGTGTTGGGTCGTGTAGTGGCTCAAGATGTGATTGATGCAAAAGGCAATCAGGTTCTAGCGGCTGGCACTTTGATTGATGAGCATGATGTTCGTACGATCGAAGCGGCGGGTGTGGATGAGATGATCATTCGCTCTGTAATCACTTGTAATACACGTCATGGTGTATGTGCTAAGTGTTACGGTCGTGACCTTGCTCGTGGTCATCAAGTTAACATTGGTGAAGCCATTGGTGTTGTTGCAGCACAGTCTATCGGTGAGCCAGGTACACAGTTAACGATGCGTACATTCCACATCGGTGGTGCGGCATCTCGAGCGTCTGCGATTGATAGTGTTCAGGTGAAGAGTGCAGGTACGGTACGTTTCAATAAAATGAAGAGTATCGAGCGCCACACAGGTCATCTAGTCGTTGCATCTCGTTCTTCTGAATTGGCTATTGCCGATGAAGCGGGTCGTGAGAAAGAGCGTTATAAGCTTCCTTACGGTGCGGTCTTGAGCGTGCGTGAAGGTGATCAAGTTACTGCGGGTCAAATCGTAGCAAACCGGGATCCACATACACACCCAATCGTATCTGAAATGGAAGGTCGCCTTGAGTTCAGTGGTATGGAAGAGAACGTTACTATTCGTCGTCAATCTGACGAAATGACGGGCTTGACAACGATTGAAGTTATGGAAATACGTGACCGTCCAGCAGCAGGTAAAGATCTTCGTCCGATGATTGCGGTAGTAGATGCAGAGGGTAATCCTGTATTGATTCCGGGAACAGATTCACCAGTGCAATATATGTTGCCTGAAAAAGCATTGTTGAGCCTAGATCATGGTGCAACGGTGAAATCTGGTGAGGTTCTTGCGCGTATTCCTCAAGAATCTATTGGTAACAAAGATATTACCGGTGGTTTGCCACGAGTGGCAGACCTATTCGAAGCGCGTCGCCCTAAAGATCCAGCTGTCATGGCGGAAACCAGCGGTGTGGTTAGCTTCGGTAAAGAGACAAAAGGTAAGATCCGTTTGGTGATCACGCCTCAAAATGGGGATGACCCAGTTGAGACATTGATCCCGAAATGGCGTCAAATCAACATCTTTGATGGTGAAGAAGTGGCAAAAGGTGAAATTATCGCCGACGGTCCTTTGAGCCCTCATGATATTTTGCGTCTTCAGGGTGTAGAGGCGTTAGCTGACTACATTACGAATGAAGTGCAAGAAGTTTACCGTTTACAAGGCGTAGTAATTAACGATAAGCACATTGAAGTTATCGTTAACCAAATGTTGCGTAAAGTGGAAGTTGGTGAGTCTGGCGATACGGATCTTATCCAAGGTGATCAGGTTGAGTACACTCAACTACTGGATGCAAACGAGAAAGCGGAAGCAGAAGGCAAGTTCCCTGCTAAGTTTGAGCGCGTGCTTCTGGGTATCACAAAAGCTTCTTTGGCGACTGAGTCCTTTATATCAGCAGCGTCTTTCCAAGAAACAACTCGAGTTCTAACGGAAGGTGCGGTAACTGGTAAGAAAGATCACTTACGTGGCTTGAAAGAAAACGTTGTAGTAGGTCGACTGATCCCAGCGGGTACCGGTTTGGCATACCACAATGAGCGCAAGCGTAAGAAAGAGCTTGCGTTAGCGGCAAAAGACGGAATTTCAACAGTAAGTGCCTCTGATGTAGAAGAAGCATTGAGTGCTGCGCTGAAAGACTAGTTATTTGCTGTTAAATCGCGAGGGAGGTGATTTTTTAGTCGCCTCCCTATTGACTGTTTTATAGGCGCAAATTAAACTTGCGCCTCCTTAATTTTGGCGATTTCCGCCATAAGAATTGGATTTGTGGAGCTTGTCTAATGGCAACCGTTAACCAGTTGGTTCGTAAACCACGTAAACGTAAAGTGGCAAAGAGTGACGTTCCTGCGTTACAAGCTTGTCCGCAACGCCGCGGTGTCTGCACTCGCGTATATACTACTACACCTAAAAAGCCTAACTCGGCTTTGCGTAAAGTATGTCGTGTTCGCTTGACTAACGGCTTCGAAGTAACTTCCTACATCGGTGGTGAAGGTCACAACCTGCAAGAACACAGCGTAGTGCTGATTCGCGGCGGTCGTGTAAAAGACCTTCCAGGTGTTCGTTACCACACAGTTCGTGGTAGCTTGGATACTTCTGGCGTACAAAATCGTAAGCAAGGTCGTTCTAAATACGGTACTAAACGTCCTAAGTAAGCGTAAGCTTCTTGAGTCATCGTTTAGACATAATTTTTTAATACAGTAAGGCCGAGCAATATTTTAATTGTCTCGGGCGAACCTGAAGAGGATATAGATATGCCTAGAAGACGCGTCGTCGCTAAGCGTGAGATCCTTCCGGATCCTAAACACGGAAGCCAACTTCTTGCTAAATTCATCAACCATGTAATGGTTAGTGGCAAGAAATCTGTAGCAGAAAGCATTGTTTATAATGCGCTTAATACTGTTGCAACTCGCGCAAAAACTGAAGAGCCAATGGCTATCTTCGAAAAAGCACTAGAATCTATCCAGCCAATGGTTGAGGTTAAATCTCGCCGTGTTGGTGGTGCAACTTACCAAGTTCCTGTTGAAGTGCGTCCGGCTCGCCGCGCAGCATTGTCTATGCGTTGGTTGGTTGATGCATCTCGTAAGCGTGGTGAAAAATCCATGGCTTTGCGTCTTGCTGGCGAAATTCTAGATGCTGCTGAAAACAAAGGTTCTGCTGTTAAGAAACGTGAAGACGTTCATCGCATGGCAGAAGCTAACAAAGCATTCTCTCACTACCGTTTCTAATCATCCGGAGAAAGATACACAGTGGCACGTAAAACACCTATCAACCGCTACCGTAATATCGGTATTTGTGCGCACGTTGATGCAGGTAAAACGACGACAACTGAACGCGTTCTTTTCTACACAGGTTTGTCTCATAAAATTGGTGAAGTGCACGATGGTGCCGCAACAATGGATTGGATGGAGCAAGAACAAGAGCGTGGTATTACTATTACTTCAGCGGCTACAACATGCTTCTGGAGTGGGATGAATAAGCAGTTTGAAGAGCATCGTATTAATATTATTGATACGCCTGGGCACGTAGACTTTACGATTGAAGTAGAGCGTTCATTGCGTGTTCTTGATGGTGCTGTTGTTGTGCTTTGTGGATCTTCGGGTGTGCAGCCTCAAACAGAAACAGTTTGGCGTCAAGCGAATAAGTATGAAGTGCCACGTATGGTGTTCGTCAATAAGATGGACCGTACGGGGGCGGATTTCTTTTCAGTTGTACAGCAGCTGAAAACTCGACTTGGCGCAAATGCTGTTCCGATTCAAATCAACATTGGCGCTGAAGAAGACTTCAAAGGCGTGATTGATTTGGTGCTGATGAAAGTTGTGATGTGGAATGAAGACGATCAGGGGATGACATTCTCTTTAGAGGATATTCCTGCTGACATGCTTTCTGAAGCATTAGAATGGCGTGAGCAGATGGTTGAGGCCGCAGCGGAAGCGAATGAAGAGTTAATGGATAAGTACCTTGAAGAAGGTGAGTTGTCTGTTGATGATATTAAGAGCGGTTTGCGTGCTCGTACGTTGGCAAACGAGATTGTTTTGGTGACGTGTGGTTCCGCCTTTAAAAATAAAGGTGTGCAAGCTGTTCTGGATGCTGTTGTTGAATATTTACCTTCGCCGCTTGAAGTTAAAGCGATCGAAGGAACGCTTGAGGATGGTGAAACTGTTGTTACTCGAGTTGCTGATGATGAGGCTCCGTTCTCGGCATTGGCATTTAAGATAGCAACGGATCCATTTGTCGGCACATTAACCTTTATTCGTGTTTATTCTGGAATGTTGCGTTCTGGTGATGCGGTTTACAATTCTGTTAAGCAGAAGCGTGAGCGCATTGGTCGAATGGTCCAGATGCATGCGAATAATCGCGAAGAAATCAAAGAAGTATTAGCAGGTGATATTGCTGCTGCTGTGGGTATGAAATACGTAACCACAGGCGATACGCTTTGCGATATGGATGATGTGGTTGTACTTGAGCGAATGGAGTTTCCTGAGCCTGTTATATCTGTTGCTGTTGAGCCAAAGTCTCAAGCAGATCAGGATAAAATGGGTGTTGCGCTGGGTAAACTTGCGCAAGAAGATCCGTCGTTTCGTGTGGAAACGCACGAGGAGACGGGTCAAACAATTATATCCGGTATGGGTGAGCTGCATCTTGATATTCTTGTCGACCGTATGCGTCGCGAGTTTAAGGTGGAGGCGAACATTGGTAAGCCTCAAGTTTCCTATCGGGAAAAAATTCGCAAAGAAGTGGTGGTTGATCACAAATTTGTGCGTCAATCCGGTGGTCGTGGTCAATACGGTCACGTCGTAATGAAGTTGATCCCAACGGATAAAGATGGGCTTGAGTTTGTTAACGAGATTGTTGGTGGTGCTATTCCTAAAGAATACATCCCTGCGGTAGAAAAGGGTGTTTCGGAGCAAATGAAGAATGGTGTAATTGGAGGCTTTCCATTGTTGGGGCTGAAGGTTGTGTTATTCGATGGATCATTCCATGATGTTGACTCTAATGAAATGGCCTTTAAAATTGCAGCTTCTCAGGGATTAAGAAAAGGAGCGGTTGACGCTGATCCTTGTATTCTTGAACCTGTAATGAAAGTGGAAGTTGTGACTCCTGAAGAATACATGGGTGACGTGATGGGAGACCTGAATCGTCGTCGTGGTCTTGTTCAGGGGATGGACGATTCCCCGTCAGGCAAAATAATTCGAGCTGAAGTTCCTTTAGGGGAGATGTTCGGGTATGCGACTGACGTGCGTAGCTTGTCGCAAGGGCGTGCGAGTTATGCAATGGAGTTTGAGAAATACGCTGAAGCACCGGCTAGTGTGGCAGACGCGATCATCAAAAATGAAGATTAATCATCATACTTACTAATTCTTAAGGTGTATGTATCATGGCAAAGAGTAAATTCGAACGTAATAAACCACACGTTAACGTTGGTACTATCGGTCACGTTGACCACGGTAAAACAACTCTAACTGCAGCATTGACTCGTGTTTGTGCAGAAGTATTCGGCGGAACGGCTGTTGCTTTTGACGGTATCGATAATGCTCCTGAAGAGCGTGAGCGTGGTATCACAATCTCTACTTCACACGTAGAGTACGATTCTCCAACTCGTCACTACGCACACGTAGACTGTCCTGGACACGCCGATTATGTTAAAAACATGATCACTGGTGCTGCTCAAATGGACGGCGCTATCCTAGTTTGTGGTGCAACTGACGGCCCAATGCCTCAGACTCGTGAGCACATCCTTCTTTCTCGTCAAGTAGGTGTACCTTACATCGTAGTTTTCCTAAACAAAGCTGACTTGTTGGCTGAAGACTGTGGCGGTGCGGATTCTGAAGAATACGCTGAAATGCTAGAGTTGGTTGAGATGGAATTGCGTGACCTTCTTTCTGAATACGACTTCCCAGGTGATGATACTCCAATCATCCCAGGTTCTGCTTTGATGGCATTGAACGGCGAAGACGACAACGAAATGGGTACAACTGCTGTTAAGAAGCTTGTTGAAACTCTAGACGAGTACATTCCAGAGCCAGAGCGTGCGATTGACGGTGCTTTCTTGATGCCTATCGAGGACGTATTCTCTATCCAAGGTCGTGGTACTGTAGTTACTGGTCGTGTTGAGCGCGGCATCATCAAAATCCAAGAAGAAGTTGAGATTGTTGGTATCGTTGATACTACTAAAACAACTTGTACTGGTGTTGAGATGTTCCGTAAGTTGCTTGACGAAGGTCGTGCAGGTGAGAACTGTGGTATTCTTCTACGTGGTACTAAACGTGAAGACGTTCAGCGTGGTCAAGTATTGGCTAAGCCTGGTTCAATCACTCCTCACACTGAGTTTGAAGCAGAAGTGTACGTTCTAGGTAAAGATGAAGGTGGTCGTCACACTCCATTCTTCAAAGGCTACCGTCCACAGTTCTACTTCCGTACAACTGACGTAACTGGTGCTTGTTCTCTTCCAGAAGGCGTAGAAATGGTTATGCCTGGTGATAACATTCAAATGACTGTTGCTCTAATTCACCCAATCGCGATGGACGAAGGTCTACGTTTCGCGATCCGTGAAGGTGGCCGTACAGTTGGTGCTGGTGTTGTTGCTAAAATCATCAAGTAATAGATAAATATATCTGTTAGTTTTGATTTAACAAAAAGGCCACCCCATATCGGGTGGCCTTTTTATTTTGTGGTTTATTGTGTCTGTTCGAAATTGGTTACTTGACAACCAGTTTTTGAATGGCTAATATTCGCCGTCCTTAAAAAAGGATTGTGGCTTAATAAATGTACAGTTAAGTCATTAAAACATTGTATTTGGAGTTGGAAATGCAAAGCCAAAAAATCCGTATTCGTCTGAAAGCATTTGATCATCGTTTGATTGATGCTTCAACACAAGAAATTGTGGACACAGCGAAACGTACAGGTGCGCAAGTACGTGGACCGATTCCACTTCCTACTCGCAAAGAGCGTTATACAGTATTGATTTCTCCACACGTAAATAAAGATGCGCGTGATCAGTATGAAATCCGTACACACAAACGCGTTCTAGACATCGTTGAGCCAACAGAAAAAACTGTTGATGCTCTAATGAAGCTAGACCTTGCGGCAGGCGTGGAAGTACAAATTTCTTTGGGTTAATAGCTCAAAGTTTGGGGTGCGACAACCGGCTGGAATCAGTCGGCTATATGCACAATAGTGGAATGATCTGGAATGATCAGCCGTAGCGGGTGATAGCCCCATACACAACTGGCAAATGAGGTAAAAAATGGCTATTCAATTAGTCGGACGCAAAGCCGGAATGACACGTATCTTCACTGAAGAAGGTGTATCCGTGCCAGTAACCGTCATCGAGGTTGAACCGAACCGCGTTACTCAGGTGAAAACAGCAGAAACTGATGGCTACCAAGCTGTTCAGGTTACTGTGGGTTCTCGTCGTTCGAGCCGCGTTAACAAAGCTGCTGCAGGTCATTACGCAAAAGCGAACGTTGAAGCAGGTCGTGGTTTGTGGGAGTTCCGCCTTTCTGGTGATGAAAAAGAAATCAATGTTGGTGATGAGCTAACTGTTGCTGATTTCGAATCTATCCAAATGGTTGATGTAACTGGTCAATCAAAGGGTAAAGGGTTTCAAGGTGCCATTAAGCGTCATAATTTCCGTACGCAAGATGCTACACATGGTAACTCATTGTCTCACCGTGCACCTGGTTCCATCGGCCAATGTCAAACACCTGGTCGTGTTTGGAAAGGCAAGAAGATGGCTGGCCATATGGGTGCTGCACAAGTAACTACTCAATCACTAGAAGTGGTTCGTGTAGACACAGAACGTAACCTTATCCTTGTGAAAGGTGCCGTACCTGGTGCAGTAAATGGTGATGTTATTCTTCAATCAGCTGTTAAAGCTCGCTAAGAGGGGTAGACAATGAACTTGAATCTAACAGGCGCAGAAGGGACTGTTGAAGTTTCTGACGTAGCCTTTGCTCGTGAATATAACGAAGCGTTGGTTCACCAAGTAGTTACATCTTACTTGGCTGGCGCTCGTCAAGGCTCACGTGCACAAAAAACTCGCTCTGAAGTAGCAGGTGGTGGACGCAAACCTTGGAAACAAAAGGGTTCTGGTCGTGCACGCGCAGGTACTATCCGTAGCCCTCTATGGCGCTCTGGTGGTGTTACTTTCGCTGCGAAACCACAGGATCACTCTCAGAAAGTGAACAAGAAGATGTATCGTGCAGCAATGCGCACCATCTGGTCTGAGCTTGTACGTCAAGACCGTCTTGTTGTGGTTGAAGATCTTAAATTGGAAGCTCCAAAAACTAAGCTCTTCATAGCAAAAATGACAGAATTGAATATTGAGAACGCTTTGATTGTTTCCCATGATTTGGATGACAATCTGTTTTTAGCGGCTCGCAACATTCCTAACGTAGATGTGCGTGATGCAGCGTCTATCGACCCTGTTAGCTTGATTGCTTACGACAAAGTGTTGGTGACAGTTGGTGCTCTGAAACAAGTTGAGGAGGCACTAGCATGATCGGCGAACGTATATATAAAGTTCTGTTGGGTCCACATATCTCCGAAAAAGCAACGATCGTAGCTGAAGGCAATGGTCAGTATGTTTTTCGTGTGACTGGTGATGCAACGAAACCTGAAATCAAACAAGCTATCGAAGCGCTTTTTGAAGTCAAAGTTGAGTCTGTTCGTACGTTGAACCAAAAAGGTAAAACAAAGCGTACAGTTCGTGGTCTAGGCAAGCGTAAAGACGTTAAAAAAGCGTACGTACGTTTGGCAGAAGGCCAAGACATTGATTTCATGGTCGCTGAATAAGGGGAGATAGGTCAATGGCTGTTGTAAAAAGTAAGCCAACGTCTGCAGGCCGTCGTCACGTTGTTAAAGTTACTAACAACGATTTGCACAAAGGCGCACCATATGCACCTTTGCTTGATAAGAAAAGCAAATCAGGTGGACGTAACAATAACGGACGCATCACTACGCGTCACGTAGGTGGTGGTCATAAGCAGCATTATCGTATGGTAGATTTCCGTCGCAATAAAGATGGGATTCCTGCGGTAGTTGAGCGTTTGGAATATGATCCAAACCGTTCTGCAAATATTGCATTGATTAAATTTGCTGATGGTGAGCGTCGTTACATTATCGCTTCCAAAGGTATGGTTGCAGGCAATGTTGTTTTAAGTGGTGCAGATGCGCCTATCAAAGCGGGTAATACTTTGCCTCTGCAAAATATTCCAGTTGGTAGTACCGTACACTGTGTCGAGCTAAAGCCAGGTAAAGGTGCACAAGTTGCACGTTCTGCTGGTGCTTCTGCTCAGCTAGTTGCTCGTGAAGGTCGTTACGTAACGCTTCGCCTACGTTCAGGTGAAATGCGTAAAGTATTGACAGAATGTCGCGCTACTTTAGGTGAAGTATCAAACTCCGAGCACAGCTTGCGAGTTCTTGGTAAAGCTGGTGCTACGCGTTGGCGTGGTGTTCGTCCTACCGTTCGCGGTGCGGCGATGAACCCAGTGGATCACCCACATGGTGGTGGTGAAGGTCGTAGCAAAGGTGGTCGTCACCCAGTTACACCATGGGGTGTGCCTACTAAAGGTTACAAAACGCGCAGCAACAAGCGTACTGATAAACTTATTGTACGTCGCCGTACTAAGTAATAAGAGGAAACGACTGTGCCACGTTCACTAAAAAAAGGTCCTTTTATCGACCTTCATTTGTTGAAAAAGGTAGAGGCTGCGGTAGAGAAAAATGATCGTCGTCCAATTAAGACTTGGTCACGCCGTTCAACTATCTTCCCTGATTTTGTAGGGTTGACTATCGCTGTCCATAATGGTCGCCAGCATGTTCCAGTTCTAGTAACTGAAGATATGGTCGGTCATAAATTGGGTGAGTTCGCTCCGACCCGTACATATCGTGGTCATGCTGCGGACAAGAAAGCCAAACGGTAATAAGGGGTATTAACATGAGTGAAGTAAGCGCTTCATTGAAGGGTGCTCGCCTCTCAGCGCAGAAGGCCCGTTTGGTTGTAGATCAAATCCGCGGCAAATCTGTTAGCGAAGCACTGAACATTTTAACGTTCAGTCCTAAAAAGGCGGCAGTAATTGTCAAGAAAGTACTAGAGTCTGCTATTGCTAACGCTGAGCATAACGAAGGTGCTGATGTAGATGACTTGCGTGTGTCTACGGCTTACGTTGATGAGGCTATGACTCTGAAACGTATTATGCCACGTGCCAAAGGCCGTGCTGACCGTATTCTAAAACGCGGTTGCCATATCACAGTTAAAGTCGCTGACTAATTAGGAGAAACCCAATGGGTCAGAAGGTTCATCCAACTGGTATACGCCTAGGGATAGTTAAAGATCATACTTCTACTTGGTATGCGAATAATCAAAACTACTCTAAGCTGTTATTAAATGATCTTCAGGTTCGTGAGTACTTGGAGAAAAAATTGGTTCAGGCTTCTGTTTCTCGTATCGAGATTCAGCGTCCTGCTCAAACAGCTCGCATTACTATTCACACTGCCCGTCCAGGTATTGTGATTGGTAAGAAAGGCGAAGATGTTGAGAAACTACGTAATGCAGTTTCTGAAATGATGGGCGTACCTGTCCACATCAACATCGAAGAAATTCGTAAGCCTGAAATGGATGCGAAATTGGTTGCGCAAAACATTGCTAGCCAACTTGAGCGTCGTGTTATGTTCCGTCGTGCTATGAAGCGCGCAGTACAAAATGCTATGCGTGCAGGCGCGAAAGGTATCAAGGTTCAGGTAAGTGGTCGTTTGGGCGGTGCAGAAATTGCACGTGCTGAGTGGTACCGTGAAGGTCGTGTACCTCTACACACTCTACGCGCTGACATTGACTACGCTACTTATGAAGCAGCTACAACTTACGGCATCATTGGCGTAAAAGTGTGGATCTTCAAAGGCGAAATCTTGGGCGGTATTGAACAAGTGCGTGCTGATAAAGGCGCACAAAAGAAGAAGTCTAAGTAGGGGGTAAGTCATGTTACAACCGAAACGTACTAAGTTCCGCAAGATGCAGAAAGGCCGTAACCGCGGTCTTGCTCTTCGCGGAAACCAAGTTAGCTTTGGTGAATTCGGATTGAAGTCCACTGAACGTGGTCGTCTTACTGCTCGTCAAATTGAAGCGGCGCGTCGTGCAATGACTCGTCACATCAAACGTGGCGGTAAAATCTGGATTCGTGTGTTCCCTGATAAGCCGATTACCCAAAAGCCTCTTGAGGTTCGTCAGGGTAAAGGTAAGGGTAGCGTAGAATACTGGGTTGCACAGATTCAACCTGGAAAAATGCTTTATGAAGTTGAGGGTGTATCAGAACAGTTAGCTCGCGAAGCATTCGCGTTGGCTGCTGCTAAGCTTCCTCTGTCCACAACTTTCGTAACGCGTACGGTGATGTAGATGAAAGCAAAAGAACTGCAAGAAAAGTCTGTAGCTGAGCTACAAGCGACCTTGATTGAACTACTACGTGAGCAATTTACTCTGCGCATGCAGAAAGCCACTGGTCAGTTAGCGCAAACTCATTTGCTCTCGCAAGTTCGCCGCAATATCGCACGTGTTAAAACCGTGCTAAATGATAAGGCAGGTAACTAAGATGGCAGAAACAAAAGCGCGTACAGCTACTGGTAAAGTAGTTAGCGATAAGATGGATAAAACCATCACGGTACTAGTTGAGCGTACAGAGAAACACCCTTTATACGGTAAGTTCATCCGTCGTTCTACTAAACTACACGCTCACGATGAAAACAATGAGTGTCAGATCGGTGATACCGTTAAGGTCGTTGAAACACGTCCTTACTCTAAGTCTAAGACTTGGAATCTGGTTCAAGTTGTCGAGAAAGCAGCAGCTGTATAAGCTGCTCCTTCCTTCGTGAGACTTGTTATCTAATTTGATTGGAGAGCAGTAATGATTCAAACAGAATCGATGCTTGATGTAGCAGATAACAGCGGCGCAAAGCGTGTTCAGTGTATTAAAGTACTGGGTGGCTCACATCGTCGTTATGCTGCTATCGGTGACATCATTAAGGTCACAGTGAAAGAAGCGATCCCACGTGGTCGTGTTAAAAAAGGGCAGGTTCTAAACGCAGTTGTTGTTAGAACTAAGAAAGGTGTTCGTCGTTCTGATGGCTCAGTAATCCGTTTTGATGTAAACTCAGCGGTTCTATTGAATGCTTCAGGACAGCCTATTGGTACTCGTATCTTTGGCCCTGTAACACGTGAATTGCGTACTGAGCAGTTCATGAAAATTGTTTCTCTTGCACCTGAAGTGCTGTAAGAGGGAGAGGGGACATTATGCGCAAAATCAAACGTAACGACGAAGTTATCGTGATTGCTGGGAAAGACAAAGGCAAACGCGGTAAAGTTGTTAAGGTAGTAGACGAAAACCGAGTTCTTGTTTCTGGTATTAATACTGTTAAGAAACACGAAAAGCCAAACCCTATGAAGGGTTCAACTGGTGGTATCGTTGAACAAGAAGCACCTATCCGGGTTTCTAATGTAGCCATTTTTAACAATGCTACTGGTAAAGCGGATCGCGTCGGCTTTAAATTGAACGAAGACGGCACTAAAGTGCGTATCTTTAAATCAAATAGTGAAGCGATCGACGCCTAAGAGCGAGAATTATAGCCATGGCGAGACTTAAGCAAGTTTATAAAGATCAAGTGGTAGCAAAACTTACAGAAGAGTTTAGCTACCAGAACGTGATGGAAGTGCCGAAAATCACTAAAATCACACTAAATATGGGTGTTGGTGAAGCTATCGCAGACAAGAAACTTCTTGAGCATGCGGTAAACGATCTTGAAGCACTTAGCGGCCAAAAAGTTGTAGTGACTAAGGCGCGTAAATCTGTAGCAGGCTTTAAAATCCGTGACGGTTACCCGATCGGTTGTAAAGTAACGCTACGTGGTGAGCGTATGTGGGATTTCTTTGACCGTTTGGTTGATGTTGCTATTCCACGTATCCGTGACTTCCGAGGGCTTAATCCTAAGTCTTTCGACGGTCGTGGTAACTACAGCATGGGTGTTAAAGAGCAGATTATCTTCCCTGAAATCGATTACGATAAAGTGGATCGTGTACGTGGTATGGACATTACTATCACAACGACTGCTCGTACCGATGAAGAAGGTCGTGCTTTGTTAGCCGCCTTTAATTTCCCTTTCAAGAAATAAGAGGTAGGAATCATGGCTAAAATATCAATGATTCAACGCGAAGCAAAACGTACCAAATTAGTAGCAAAGTTCGCTGAAAAGCGTGCTGCTCTAAAGGCGATCATTAGCGACGTTAATGCATCGGACGATGAAAAGTGGGAAGCAACGCTTAAATTGCAAGCGCTTCCACGCGATTCATCTTCTTCACGCCAGCGTAACCGTTGCCAAGTTACAGGCCGTCCGCACGGTGTTTACCGTCGCTTCGGTTTGTCACGTATTAAGTTGCGTGAAGCAGCAATGCGCGGTGACGTACCAGGCTTGAAGAAAGCTAGTTGGTAAGCAAGTAGAGCGCGATCATAATACATGGCAGCGAGTGGGGTGTCTAAATACTGGACATTCTGCTCGCTGCTGTGTACTATGCGCGAGCTCTATTTGCTGCACAATGGTTTTTTAAATTAGGAGCTCTTAAATGAGTATGCAAGATACCCTTGCGGATATGTTTACACGTATTCGTAATGC
>NZ_JAODTL010000005.1 GCF_026191375.1 Marinomonas pontica
ATAACGCCTTTGCTTAGCCCTGTGAACACTTCAGAACCTGGTAGGTTAACGGGTGCGGCACCGGCTGCTGCGAACACGCGCTGAACCAAACCTTCAGGAGCGCGAAGCTTCAAACCTTTTAGGTCTTCAACGCCATCAAGCGGCACGCGAGACACAAACGATTCCACACCGGTCGTAGAACCGCCAATGAATTTCACGCCATAAGGAGCGTAAAGTTCGTTCATTAGCTCGTAACCGCCACCGTAGTTAACGTATTGCAATAATTGCTGAGTGTTTGACCACGCACCAACTGTGTTACCAATTAGGCCAAAAGCGGGATCTTTGCCCGAGAAAAATTCGGTCGCTGTGATCTGGCCATCTAGGATGCCCATTTTTATGCCATCTAGGGTTTCAGTGTGTTTGAAAATACTGCCAACAGGAAGCAAGTCGATATGAACACGGCCGCCAGTCATTGTTTCGACGCGTTTCGTCCATTCTTTTTGTACTTGGAAGTTTTTGTCGCCCGCAGGATCAGAGGATTGAAACTTGAAGTTGTAATCCGCTGCGATTGCAGACGTAGATAGAATGCCGGCCATAGTGGCGGTCAATAGCGTGGTGCTGAATTTATTCATGGTATTGCTTCCCATTATTATTTTTTGAAAAAGCCATTAGTTAGAACGGTTTTTAAACGATAGCTTATCAGTTACGGAAAATGTTACCGGTAACTAAGGCGTAATGTTACCGATAACATTTTGCCTGAGTCAAGCCCCTTATTCATGCAATAACGTCGGTTAATGATAGATGATTGATATTTAAAGGGATCTTTTTTTGGGGCGAATCGACAGGAGCAACATCGCGATGCGGCAGCCTTGCTTTAGACATTGGTCTAAGAAGCGTTTTGTTGTCTATGATAAAAGCGCACACTCTGGACAATCGGTAAATGAGTTTGGGTCGCTGAACTCGCCTTAATGAGAATAATAAAATGGCCGCCATCGACATTCCTGAAGTTCATAAATTTATTGAAGCCACGCCGCCTTTTTCGAGCTTAAACTTGCTCGAACGTAAGCAGTTACTCACTGGCGTATCTATGCTGTATGTAAGGCAAGGCCAAACCTTGGCGTTAAAAGACGAAGCGGCCACTTTGCATCTGATTCGTCGGGGAGCGTGTGAAATCCGCACCCCAAAAGGTGGGCTGGTGGATCAAATTGCCGATGGGGAATGCTTTGGTGTGTCCAGCGTGATGGCGCAAAATCCAGACGGTTTGCAGGTCGTCGCGATGGAAGACAGCTTGGTGTATCGCTTTGACAAAGCGCATTTTATGGCACTGTTGGAAAAGAGCGAAGCGCTGGGTCTGTTCTTCGAGCACACACAACACAATCGCCTGCGCAAATTGTCTCGTAGTCAAAGCAACGAACTGGCGTCACCGGCGTTACAACTTTCTACCCCTGTGTCGAATATCATGACGCGCCAGCTGGTGTTGGCGACGCCGGACGAAACCATACAAACCATTGCCATGCGCATGACCGCGGCGCGGGTGAGTTCTATTTTGGTGGTGGAAAACGAGCGATTGCTTGGCATTGTGACGGATCGAGATTTACGTTCGCGCATTTTGGCGCTAGGCGGCTCAGCCGATTCTTTGGTGAAAGACACCATGACAGTGGATCCAGTCAATGTGCGCCCTGATGCGTTGGTGATGCAAGCGCAAACCATCATGAGTGAAAGCAACATCCACCATTTACCCATCGTGGACGAAGAGCAGCGCGCCGTCGGCATGTTAACCGCGGCGGACTTGCTGCGACATCAAGAGCTCAGTCCCTTACTTTTGATCAATCAAATTCATCGTCAACAATCCATTGAAAGCCTCGCCCGAGTCTGCAAACAATGGCCGACCTTGATCATCAATCTGATCGTCACCGACATGAAACCCGCCGATATCGGAAAAGTGTTGGCAACCGTGAGCGACAACCTGACGCGACGAGTGATTGAACTGGCCATGGACCAATGCGGCCCTGCGCCAATGGCCTTTCAGTTTTTGGTGTTTGGATCACAAGCAAGGCGCGATCAATCGTTGGGCAGTGATCAAGACAATGGTGTGATGTTAGAGCGCGAACCGACCGCAGAAGAAAACCACTATTTTGCGACGTTGTCGGACGTCATCTGCCAAGGGTTGGCGCTGTGCGGAATTCGTTTGTGTCCTGGCAATATCATGGCGAGCAATCCAGAATGGCGACGCACTCAGGAAGGCTGGCGAAAAGCGTTCGAAAAATGGATCAAAAGCAGTGCGCCAAGCGCATTACTGAATGCGAGTATCTTCTTCGACATCCGTTGTGTGTATGACAGCCGTCAGCTAACAGACAAAGGAGACAGCGAGGCCGTAAAAAGCTTAATTAAGAGCATGCAGCAATACGTTGCCCAAAACAGCGTGTTTTTAGCGACCTTGACGCGCAGCGCGCTGGTGACCAAACCGCCATTGGGTTTCTTTCGTCATTTTTTACTGGAATCGTCAGGTGAACATAAAAACCAGCTAGACCTGAAACACCAAGGCTTGGCGCTCATCAACGACGTCGCGCGCCTGTATGGCTTATCCTGCAAAACCTACCGAGCAGGCACCTTGGATCGAATCGAGCAAGCGATTCGAGAAAAACTCATCAGCGTTGACACCGCGCGTAACCTAATCGATGCTTGGGACAAATTAAACGGCTTGCGGCTTGAAGCGCAAAGTCGCCACTGGCAAGCTACGGGTAAAGCCAGCGCGTATCTGGATCCGAAAGACTTGAGCCCATTAGAGCGCAAACATTTAAAGACCACCTTTGGCATCATCAGTGATGTGCAAGACGTCGCCCAGCAGCGATTTTTAAGAGGTTACAGCTAAATGGCGTTTAATGTCCTACAGGCACTCACCGCGTGGAATGTGTCTCGCCAAGCGGCCAAGCGAGTGTGGTCGCAATGGGATTATCTCGTCTTGGACATCGAAACCTCGGGATTAGATTCCAAGCAAGATCACATCGTCAGCTTTGGTTGGGTGTGCATCCATAACGGGGTGATCGACCTAGATAGCGCGCGTCATATTGTATTGGACAGTGCTGAAATTGGCGACAATGTCGGCATTCACATGATCACCGATGCCGATGTGCGTCAGCAGGGCAAAAACAAGAAAGCGTACTGCGATACCTGAGGCAGCTCTTACGGGAACGTGTTTTGGTGATGCATCATGCGCCATTGGAATTGAGCTTTTTAAAGCAGGCGTGGCAAAACGAAACCTTGCCCGCGTTTTCCGCCAGTTGGTTAGACACCCTCGCTATTGAGCGCACCAAAGCCAACCGATCTCAACAACCCATTCAAGATGGCGGCTTTCGCCTTGGCGCCTGCCGAGAGCGCTACGGTTTACCCGAGTACCAAGGCCATGACGCGTTAACCGACGCCTTGGCCACCGCAGAGTTACTGCTTGCTCAAATTGCTTACCAAGGCCGCGACTGCCGGTTACAAGATTTAAAACAACTTGGCGGGGGAAGGGTCAGTTCGCGACGCGCTAAGGGAAACTGATCCTTGTGTTAGTAACCCTGAGCCACTAACTCCTAACTCCTAACTCCTAACTCCTAACTCCGAGCTGGTTGCGGTGACAGCCCCCAGTTCTCTTCTTTAGGCTCGGTGGCTAAGACTCTTGGGTTTTCCGACCAATGTATTAGGCTCATTTCGCCTCTGGCGGATTCGGTTAGGGCGGTGCAGTGTTCAACCCAGTCGCCGTCGTTGCAGTAGAGGATGTTGTCCTTTTGTTGGAACGAGGCGAAGTGGATGTGGCCGCAAATGTAGCCGTCGACTTTTTGGTTTTTGGCGGATTTGATGGCAGCGGTTTCGAAACGATCGATGAATTCTTTTGCTTTGCTGATGTGACTTTTTAAGTAACCCGCCAGTGACCAATACGGTAAGCCGATAAAGCGTCTCACGCCGTTTATCCATTGGTTCAGTGACAACATAAGCCCGTGGGCTTTGTCCCCGATGGCTAGCATCAGAGGGCTGATTTTTACCATCTGATCAAATTCATCACCGTGGCTTACGTGAAAGGTGCGCCCGTTGGCGGTTTTGTGACGCGCGTTGAGTTTGATCTCTATGCCCGACAAGGTTTGACCCGCGAACTGACGAAAGAAGGCGTCGTGATTGCCCGGAATGTAAATGACTTTGGTGCCGCATTTCGCCATTTTGAGTATGTGTTCAACGATGCGATGGTGAGCATCGACAAAGTAAGCTTTATGACGCATTTCTTGCAGGTCGATAATGTCACCGACCAGATACAAGGTATCGGTTTTGATGGTTTGCAAAAAATCGAGTAAGTGTATGGCTTGGCAAGATTTTGTGCCGAGGTGTACATCAGAAATGAAAACCGATCGAAATGTCGTCTGCATAAGCGCCTCCTAGACTGTCTAAAGTCAGAGTAAAGTGACTTTATGACAGACTTGTGAGGGCTTTGTGACAGTTCGGTCACAAGGAGATATTAGCAGGCTAGCTCTTGAGATTGGGCCTGTTGGTAAGGCTGCAAAAAGATGTGATTGCCGCCTTTTTGTTTGGCGGATTTTTTCGACTGCGCCGCCATTTCCGCCACTTGGTGATGGTTGTTGCATTGTCTTGGGTTGGGGTGAACCACGCCAATTGCGAGGCTCAGAAGTGGGTGAAATAGCACTTCGCCTTGACGGTTTTTGGTCCACACTCCCCCTTCTTGTAAGGTGTCTTCTGTGTAGAAAGCGCGTATTTGTTGGGAAAACTTCGTTAGGATGTCTTCGCATTGTTGCTGCCAATTGTCATCACCAAAGATCACCACAAAATCGTCACCGCCAATGTGTCCGATAAAGTTATTGTCGGGTAAGACCACTTCTTTTATCAAGGCGCCAACCAACTGTATAACTTCGTCCCCGATCGAATAGCCAAAAAAGTCGTTAAAGGGTTTAAAGTCGTTAAGGTCAAAATACGCGACATAGAAGTCTTCATTCGCTGACAAGCGGCGGCTGACCTCTCGATGAATTGGCACATTGCCCGGTAGCAAGGTAAGCGGGTTGGAGTAGGTGGCGTTTTGAATTTTTAATTCGGTGATGCGCTTGAGCAGGTCTTTTAAATGCCCTGTGCCAATGAATTTCCCTTCTCTGACGACAATGATTTCATTATTTAGCGTGTCGGCTTCTTGGTCGGTCATTTGGGTGGACACGCTGGATAAGCTCACGTTGCTTTCAACAATCAATACATCGGTGCTGAGCAAATTAGTCACGGGTTTGTGTTCGTATAATGCTCGGCCATACGGTGTAGAGAACAACTCGTGCAGCTGGTGACGACGTACTACGCCAAGAGGCTGCTGGCTGTTATTTAACACTGGAATAGCCACTAAATCAGGCTGCTTCTTAAAGAGCTGTGATGCGTCTTCTAGTAGGTTCTTTTCTTGTAAGTACGGTGTTGGGCGACACAATGTCTGCACAGTCTCGGAGTGATCCACCTGAAATTGTGAACGCCTCTGAGCCTGCTTTTGCAAATACGGGTGCGTGGAAAAAGCGGGGTTTTCCACTGGGCGACCAAGGAAGTAACCTTGGCCTAAGGTGACGCCTATTTCGATCAATTGATCCAGTTCTTGCTGCGTTTCTATGCCTTCGGCAATCAGGATGCAGTTGAGTCGTTGGGCGATGGTTAAAATAGAGCGCACGAACTCGCGTTTTATTTCGTCTTTGTCGATGCCTTGTATGAAATGCTTGTCGACTTTTACAATGTCGGGCTGCAATTCAGACCAGAGTTGTAACCCAGAATACCCCACACCTAGGTCGTCGATGGCGACTTGAAAGCCCATTTCCCGATAATGTTCGACACTGCTTCGTGGCAGCCCGTTGTGGTCGTATGGGTGTTGTTCGGACAGCTCAATGACGATGTCTTTTTGGTCTAACCCCAGCTCATTCAATATCGCGAGGGTCATGCCAGATTGGTGTTCTGGGGAACCCAAAAGGGACGCACTGACGTTGAGAAATAGTCGCCCTTTTAAGGCTAGCTTCGCGAATTTAGATAAGGCTTTTTCTCGACATAATAATTCTAATTTATGCAACTTGCCTTCTTGCTGAGCCACAGTGAATAGCGGGTCTGGCGAAAATAAAGCTGAGTTCATTGGGCCGCGCGAGAGTGCTTCGTGGCCGTAGATTTCACCGTTGTTCAAATCGTAGATAGGTTGGAAATATGGCGTGATTAACCCATTAGAAAGGATTTTTTCAAGCAAGGTAATGTTGTTTGTTGGGCTCATTATTTCTCTAATACTTCTTAATTGAACAAGGGGTACAGAGTGATTTTATGTCATATTTGTGACATTTTGATGACGGGTTTTAAGAGGAAAACGACGAAGTAATAAGTAATATAGGTAAAGTAAACGAGGTAAAACAAGAGGTCTAATAAGAGGAAGCCCCGTTACCGGATCGATTTTTTATTATTGCCTTTCGATCATCGGGAACATTGGGTTCTTTGTGTCGCTGCTTTGTTTGCGGCTGAAACGGCTATTTTGGGTTTTTGTTTAACGTGAGATAACGGTAACAGTCAGTTCAAATAAAGACGACAAAATACTATTTAACTTAGTGCTGAGACGCAGATTTCAAAGAACGTGAAGCGCTTAGGTTAGCAAAAAATGCTTTGACGCTCGCGGTCATTTTTTTAGCAATTTCAGCGTAATATTCACGGCGTAATTCGTAGGCTTTTTCTACGTAGTAGTCTGCATCAAGGTTGCCGAAGGCGTCGTATTTAAGATCGTTTTTCATAGTAAATCTCCTAAAAAGTGAAGTTGTATTCGATGTTGCTAATGATAGGATCTGACCAATCATTCAGCAAACGATCAATTTTCAGCTGATAGGTTAGAAAAATTCATCATATCGAAGGTTGGTTGCTCAGTACTCTAAATTTACCGGGCGGTACCCCTGCGGAGCGCTTGAAAAACCGCGAAAAATACCCCGGGTCTTTGAAGCCTAAGTCGTAACTTATTTCTTCCACCGAACGTGCTGTGTATATCAGGCTGCGTTTGGCTTCTAACAATACTCGGTCGTGAATTAAGTCGAGCACACTTTGGTTAAAGGTGGTTTTACTTAGGCGGTTTAAGCGGCTGGTAGAGGTGCCCAATGCGTCCGCGTATTGGTGGCTTGTCCAGTGTTCGCGATAGTGCGCTTCGATCAATTCTTTCAACTGATGCGCGTGGCTGGTTTCGGTTTTGTTGGTCGTGTTGTTGCTGTCATGACGGAACTGTCGGTACAGCAAAATCAGAATGGCTTTTATTAGATATTCACTCATTAAGGCCCGACCTTCACGAATCCGTGTCGATTCACTTTCTAGCTGCTGGATCAGCGGCCAGAGTTCAGAAAACAGGTTGCGATGGCCGTTAAAGTCTATGTAGCAAGGCTGGCTAAGCAAAGGTTTGATGAAGCTGGTGGCTTTTTCTTGATGGGTGTCTTCTAAAAGCGGTTCGGCAATGCTGATCACTCGGCCATCCGTGTCTGGTGCAAACCGAAAACCATGCACCACGCCTGCCGGTACTATGATGGCCCAGGCGCCTTGTAATTTGTGCTGTTTTTCGTCGAGTTGTACTTTTACTTCGCCCGATTTCAATATCAGAATTTGAAACAGCTGAGCATGGCGGTGCGGGGTTATTTTCCAACCAAGGTCACTGCTGCGGTATTCGATGTCTTCGATATGAAAAAACTCTGGGTCGTTGATCCAGCTGGATTCACCGTACAGACCGAAATGAGGGATCGTTGATTGCTTCATATTTTTCGTCGCTGTCTCTCTCAATGTACAGTATGTGCACTTTATTATTTTAATGATTCAATCTTATTGATTGGATGAAAATACGCCTTTTAAGCGGGTTTTATCGGCTAAAAACATAAAAAAATAACATTTTCAAACAGATTAGATGAATTTATTAAAGCACTCAAATGATCAAAAAGTACAATTTTTTGATCATAAATCACCTAACGTCTTGGTTTTTTATCTTTCATTATTGGCCTCATTCCTGTGCTGCTGGCTTTGGGCATAGAAAAATAACAATAAATTGGAGAAGAGATATGAAAACACAAGTTGCCATTATTGGTGCTGGCCCATCAGGTTTGTTGTTGGGGCAATTGTTAGCAAAACAGGGTATTGACAACATCATTATTGAACGTGTGTCCGGTGAATACATTCTTGGGCGTATCCGTGCCGGTGTATTAGAACAAGGCATGACGGACTTATTGCGCGAAGCGGGTGTTGGTGAACGCATGGATCGTGAAGGCCAAGTGCATCATGGTGTCGAGCTGGCGTTCAATAATAAGCGCGTCAAAATTGAGCTAGAAAAATTAACCGGTGGTAGCACGGTAATGGTGTACGGCCAAACCGAAGTGACCCGCGATTTAATGGACGCGCGTGACAGTGCGGGGCTAACCACTTATTACGAATCCAGTAATGTGGTGCTGCACGATGTGAAAAGCGATGCACCTTATGTGACATTTGAGCAAAATGGCGTCGAGCATCGTCTTGATTGTGACTATATTGCCGGTTGTGATGGCTTCCATGGTGTGTCTCGTCAAACCATTCCGGAATCGTCCCGTAAGGAGTACGAACGCGTGTATCCGTTCGGCTGGTTGGGTGTGCTGTCTGATACGCCACCGGTGAATGATGAGTTGATTTATTGTAAAACGGATCGCGGTTTTGCCATGACCAGCATGCGGTCTGCCACACGTTCTCGTTATTACCTTCAGGTTCCGTTAACGGACAAAGTCGAAAACTGGAGCGATGATGACTTCTGGACAGAGCTAAAGCGTCGTCTACCGGATGATGTGGCGGCAAAATTGGTCACCGGGCCAAGTATCGAAAAAAGCATCGCGCCATTGCGTTCGTTTGTGTGTGAACCGATGCAATACGGAAATTTGTTCTTAGTGGGTGACGCGGCGCATATCGTACCGCCAACCGGGGCAAAAGGGTTGAACTTGGCCGCGTCCGATGTGGCGACCTTGTATAAAGTGATGACTCGCGTTTACAAAGAAGGTGACAAAGAGTGTATCTCTCAATATTCTGACATTTGTTTACGTCGTGTTTGGCACGGTGAGCGTTTCTCATGGTGGATGACCAGTATGCTGCACGATTTTGGTCAGGGCGATGTGCACGATACGGATGCCGCTACGCATGAAAAATTCATGAGTTCGGAGCTGAATTTTTACACCGACAACGAAGAAGGTCGTCGCGTGATTGCGATGCAATACGTTGGTTTGCCTTACGAGGATTTGTCCTAAATAGCCATAACAAGAGATTGCACCGGAAATGTTATACCGTCGGCGGCAGTCTCTTGTTAGGTTGTTAATGAAACCGTTGTTTGGCTGGCGTGTTTAGCCGCAGCACTTTTTGTATTTTTTATTGCTTCCACAGGAACAGGGATCGTTACGCTGGGGTGTTTTTTCGACTATTTTGGTCGTGGGTTTATTCAGTACGATATCCAGCGCGGTAATATCTTCCGCTTTTTCACTGTCAATATGAATAATTGCGACTAAGTCGTTCGCTAATAATAGGGCGTTGATTTCACTTTCACGCTCGGTGCTTTGCACGTGTAAGATCAGCGGGTTTTCTTCACTGCCAGATTTTACGTTGGGTTTAGGCTGGTAGTTGCCTAGATTATGTTTACCCATGATATCGGGTCGACCACGATAGAAGAATTTAGACACTGCTGTTCCTAATGATGTGTAAAACCACTCACGGCGAGCGGTTTAATGGCGCGGAGTTTAGCAGAATTTGCCGTGTTTAGCGCGTGTCTTGAAAGCGCAGATTTTGGCGTTGATAGGGCCGTTTTTCAGGTGCATTTAGCAAGGCGCAACAGTGATTTCGACTAGGATAGCGGCGTTTTTGTTGTTTGGACGAGTCATTTTTGTCGATAAAAATGGGGGCTAAATGGCATTTTTTGATTTAAATTTGCGAAAAAATGAAAGGTGTTTGTCTCTTTTTAAATAACGGTTTTTTATTTTTTATTAATTTATATCAATAGCTTATGTCACGGTGTTTTGTTTTTGAATTGACTGAAAACGCTTCGTTTCTAAAAAAAACAATGTGGCTATCCAATTTTTCAATACCTTACATTTATAATCAATTACCTTTTTGAAGAGTGGCTTGCTAGTCTACAAAAACGCAGAAAGTTCTAAAAGTTTGGTTAATAAAAACAACATGACTACTTTGGAGTCGATCATGATAAAAATAATAAAGCATGCTGCCATTACGGCAGTCGCTGCTTCCGCAATTGTCAGTGTTCAAGCAAACGCATCCGCAGAATATACGTTGCGCTTTAGTCACTTTTTCCCAGAAGTTTCCGGTCCTAGTAAGGAATTGTTCCAAAAATGGGAAGAAGCGGTTGAGCGTGAATCAAACGGTCGCATCGATGTTCAGATTTACCCTTCTAGTACCTTGGCAAAGCCACCGGCTCAATACGATGCGGTAAAAAACAGCATTGCTGATGTGGCGGTTGCGGTTCAAGGCTACACAGCTAATCGTTTCCCATTAACACAGATTGTTGAATTACCAGGCGTGTCTCAAAACGCCGCGCAAGGTTCTTGTATCGTTCAATCCTTGTACGATGAAGGCCTTATCTCTAAAGAATACAGCCAAACCAAACCTTTGTTCCTATTTACACATGGACCAGGCGGTATCCACACCACGAATAAAGAAATCAAAGTGCCTCAAGATCTAGAAGGTCTTCGTATTCGTCGTCCAACGGCCGTAGTGGCGAAGCTTCTTGAAGGTCTTGGTGCTCAACCTGTAGGCATGCCAGCGCCAGATTCTTATCAGTCTGCGCAACGTGGCGTTATTGATGGGGTGGCTTTGCCATGGGAAGGTCAATATACCTTCCGTCTAAACGAATTGACGCAGTACCACACTGAAGTGGGCGGTCTTTACGCTCTGACGTTTATTATGACAATCAACAAATCTTTCTATAACCGCCTACCAGCGGACTTGAAGAAAGTGATTGATCATAACTCCGGTATCGAATGGTCTGAAAAAGCCGCGGCGGTATTTGATGATTTGGATGCGAAAGGTCGCGCTCAAGCTATTGAAATGGGTCAAAAGATCAATGTGATCGAAGGCGGCGCAGAGAATCCTTTGTGGAAACCTGTGCTTTACCAAGCGACAGAAGAGTATTTGGATGAGTTGCAGAAGAAAGGGTTACCTTCTTACAAAGTGTATGCTCGTGCAGTTGAACTATCTCAATCAGCTTGTAAATAATAATAGCTAAGAAATGATGACATCGCGGTAGTTGGAGAGTGTTAATGAAGGTAATAGCTCGAATCATAGAGCGTATCACGCATGGAATGCACTTATTGGGCGGAGTGTTTTTGATCGCTATGATGGTGGTTACTCTGTTAGACGTTTTCACCCGAGGTTTGTTCACGGTAACGAATGGTGCAATCGATTGGACCATTCTAGGTGGCATTGAGTTGGTGAAATACAGTTTGTTGTTTACCGTGCTCTTCATTCTGCCGCATTCAGTGAGCCGCTCACAGGTCATCGTTGACCTGTTTACTGAGCGGCTACAACCAAGAACCAAACAAGCATTGGAAGCAATGTATATTTTTTGCTTTGGTTTGATGGGGGTGGGGATGAGTTACAGCTTCTATCATCTGGTTGAAGAAGCCGCGATGACGTACGAAACCACTCAGGATTTGTTAATTCCATTGACGTATTTTTATGCGATTGCGTGTTTTGCAACCGCGATGCTGGCTGTTTCCGCAGTGATGCACACGTTTCAACTATTATTTTGCGGGAAGGCTAAATCATGAGTACTTCATTAATCGGTCTTATTTGTATAGCCGCCATGTTGTTGCTAATTGTGCTGCGCGCACCGATTGCTTTAACCATGGCGTTGGTCGGATTTGTTGGCTTTGGTTGGATCGTAGCGTTTGATCCGGCTGTTTCCATTTTAGCAAGCGGCCCATTTGAAACCTTGTCAAATTACAGCTTCAGCCCTGTTCCTATGTTCATCTTGATGGGGGTGTTTGCGTCAAAAGCAGGTATGTCCCAAGAATTGTTCCAAGGGGCGAGAGCCATGTTTGGTAGCTGGCGTGGCGGTATGGCGCTAGCGGCAGTGACGTCTTGTGGTATTTTCTCTGCCATTTCAGGTTCTTCTATGGCGACAGCGGCCAGTATGTCGCGAGTGGCTCTGCCAGAAATGGAGAAAAACGGCTACGCACCGACGCTGGCGACGGGCGTGCTGGCTGCGGGCGGTACGTTGGGTATCATGATTCCTCCTTCCATCGCCCTGTTGTTGTACGCTTTGATTACCGAACAATCGGTTGGCGCAATGTTTATTGCGGGGGTAGTTCCTGGTTTGCTTGGTTTGGTGATGTACGGTTTGACGGTGGCGGTGTTGGTGACTGTATTTCCTCATATTGCTCAACCAGGTAAAGCCACTACGTTAAAAGAGAAGTTCCTAGGGTTGAAAGGGCTGGTGCCTTTTACTGGCGTGTTCTTGTTTATCATCGGCGGTATTTACACGGGCTGGTTCACGCCAACAGAAGCGTCTGCCGTAGGCGCAGGGGCGACGTTGCTGATCGCTGTATTGCGAGGCATGCGCTTTGCTCAGTTCAAAGAAGCCGTAGGCGAGACATTGATTATGTCTGCGATGATCTTTTTTATGATCATTGGTGCTGAAATTTTCGGTTATTTCTTATCGGTATCACGCATTTCATTTTCATTGGTGGAATACGTAGACAGCTTGCACTTAGGCCCTTATATGGTGCTGTTGTGTGTACTGATCCTGTTTATGTTGTTGGGGTGCGTGATGGACAGTATTGCGATGCTGCTGTTAACCGTACCTGTGGTGTATCCGCTGATTGAAGCGGCAGGTTTTGATCCTATTTGGTTTGGTATTGTTGCGGTGATTACGGTAGAGCTGGGGTTAATTACCCCGCCTGTGGGGATGAACGTATTCGTTATCAAGTCGGTGGCCCCGCATATCTCCATTGGTGATATGTATAAAGGGGTTATGCCGTTTGTTATTTCGGATCTATTGCGTTTGGCCTTGATCGTGGCTTTCCCTGTCTTGGCGGTTGGTCTGCTGTAATGGTTTAACATGCTGTACTAAATGGCATGCAGAATAAAAAAGCGGCTCACTTCAGTATGATGAAGTGAGCCGTTTTTTTTGTT
>NZ_JAODTL010000006.1 GCF_026191375.1 Marinomonas pontica
CATTGAAGGGTTTTAAGAATGCCTCTTAAATCGCTATAGAGGGGCAAGCCTTTATGCTTTGAATAAGAAGTTTGCTTTTAAGGCTAGCTAGAAGCATGTATCCACCACATAGTTATTGATATAATTAGAAAAATATAGATTCGAACTATAGCGACTTAGCTTCGAAAAGGTTTCCGCTCAAATAAATAATCTCTCAGCGTTGCAAGGGCGTGCTCTGGTCTCATGTGAGGACGCAGTGTTAATGAGTTCTTTATTTAATTGTAGCCTTTAAAAATTATTCTCATTTAGGAAAGCGGCATGGAAGTAGAAATTTGGGATGGTGGTTTACAAGAACAAGAAGTCGAAGCCATCGAGAAAATAAAGGCTTCCTTTTCAGGTTCTTATAAGGCACCTCCTGATCATGGAGGAACTCTTCGTGATCAGCTGCAAAGCAGTTATGGCAACAGCAAAGGTGTGTTTCCTTGGAAGGGGTATGCCGGTTTTCGTTTTGTTGAGTCAAAAAAAGAAGGCGAGTTCGACTTAGTCATTGTAACGCACTGCAACGTTATCATCGTTGAGTTGAAAGACTGGAACCATCAGCCTGTTACGGCACGCGGTGATACTTGGTATAAGGGCGACCAGAACATGGGTCGTTCGCCGGTCAGCGTAACTCGTGGCAAAAAGTTCACACTAGACAACAAGCTAAAGCGCCTGGCCCAACGTTTTACGAACAAAGGCTATGCCCCTTTTGTTCATTTCTTCGTTGTCATGACTGGAAATGCAGACTTCAGTCAGTTGCCTGAAGACCAGCTTCACCATACGATTTCATTAACGGATTTTCTTAAATTTGCTGATCGAAATACCTTTAATAAGCACTTCAGGCCACATCCTAATGCACAAGTTCTGAATCAAGATTTCCCCATTTTTGATAACTTGTTCTTTGGGCCTCAGACTGCGCCAAAAGCTCTAAGGGTAGATGGTTACGAAGCCAAGGATAAAATCTTTGAACACCCGAAGAAAGTGTATCGGGAGTACCTTGCAAAGTCTGAGATCTCGTCTAGTACCGAAGCATTGCTCCGCGTATGGAACTTCAAGAATGTCCAGGGAAGCAAGGCATACACTCCTGAAGGAAGAGCAGAGATTGTTTCCCGTGAACGTGAAGTATTACAGCACATCAACCACCAGAACCGGGACTTATATAACCACTGCTTGCGGTCACTGACGAGTTTCCAAAAGACGAGGTGACAGCAGAGTACAGTGAGGTATACGAACTTCCCCCTGGTCATGTGCGCTTTAATGAGTTTATCGGAAAATATGGCAAGGCTTTTTCAGAATTAGACCGCTTGAATGTCACTAAGCTGCTAATTGCTAAGTTTGGCGACCTGCACGAGATGAAAATTGCTCACAGGGATATAGCTGATCATAGTCTTTGGATCTCACCATCAAAAGAGGTTGCGCTTTCAAGCTTTATCTCTGCTTATCATCAACCTATTGGTACGGTTGGAGATTATCGCAAGAGTTTGTCAGTGGGTGCTGTTGAAGCACAAGACATGCTAGATGGGGGCGATTTGACGCCTTTTCAGCAGGATGTTCACGCCTTGGGTCTTGTTGCCTGGCACTTGCTTAGCGGGAAGCGTATGTCCCCTAAGAGCCTAGAAACCGTTCAGGATGACATGCTAAACAGTGAGCAATGGTATTCAGAAGTATTGTTGGATGCTGTTGCTGCAAAGTTGGCTTCTGCTACAGAGTTCTTTCATGCGTTGAAGCAAGCCGAACCTGCAGGCGAGGTTATTCCAACATTTGATGATGCTGAGCTTGAGCCTTACCGGCATGCTATCAACCACTCGCGTCAGTATCGGGAAGATGATGACTTTCTGGTAGAGACTTCTGAAAAAGAAGTCTATGTCTCAGGCGGAAGACTCGTAAAAGCTTGGTTAAATGTCGGTGGACAAGGAGATGATTCTGCAGCTAATTTCCAGGTTCTTAAGTTTCTGAAATTGCTAGATAAGCTTTCCTCAGTTAAACCGACTTACCTACCGGAAATTCGTGAGTTTGGTATTGCTTCTAAGTCATCGAGTCTGTACATGGTTACAGATCAAGTGCAAGGAGCAACTTGGGACAAGGCGCTGATTGCAGACGATGAAAAAATTGAGCTAGTTGGTAAGTTCGTTGCCGCTGTAGAGCACTTACACGGCCTTGGCGTTGCTCACGGCGATATCCATCCTGGCAATGTGATGCTGGAGACTGAAAGTCGCTCTCTTTACTTAATCGATATCCCAGACTTTTCACCTTCAGGAGAAGAGCCAAAGAACCACAGATACAGTCCTGAATATATAGATGGCTGTACCTCTTTTGAGCGTGACAACTTTGCAGTGATGAAGATGTCATGCGAATTGCTTGGCTTGCCTTGGGGGCATGAGTCTGAAACTTACCCAGCCCTGGCAAATGCGATCCGGACTGAGTTAGAAGATCCTCAATTTGGGTTTAAGGATTTAGGTCGTTTTAAGAAGGCGATAGATAGTGGTGACTCATCGTCAGAGCAAAGCCTAATTGAAATTACAGCAGGAAGCGCAGATGAAACTATTACTATCCTGCCAGATAATGGGCACCTATACGTAAAAATTGAGCCGAACCATACAAAGCCAACTGAAGCTAAAGTAACCTTTAGTGGCATTGGTGGTAATTTTTCTGCGATGTTCAGCAAACAGCAGAAGGCACTGCTTGTTGGCTTTAATCCGCGAGCTAGGTCATCTATTCGCAAGCAGGATATTGACGATAGCCAGTTTGAGATTGGTACTGGCATACGGATTATTCCTGGTCGGCCACAAGAAATGTCTGCTTTGACTGAGCTGCTCAATGAAGATGAGTCTTTTGCACGTGCGATTGAGCTGGCTACAGCACCTGAAGAAAAGCAAGAGCAGGAAGAAGGTACGCTAACTCTTCAGTTGAAGGAAGCCTTCTCAAGGCTAGACAAGCAGGCTGTGGAGCCAGCTTCGGCAAAGACGCTGGAAATACCGACTGCGAAATTGTGGCGGGCAATTCTGGATACTGAGACCGAGTCGTATCCAAATATTGAAGTCAGTGGTGAAATTGTTCCTGTAGCAGACGCTCATGGAGAACTTCTGATTCCTTACTCTGCTGATGTAGACCCTCTAGGTGGATTCAGCAGTAGTGATGAAGTCGAAGCATTATTGGTTGATCAGGAAGGTGTAGAGCGGTTTATTGGTGAGGTGTCACTTAAGAAGTCAGCACTTAAGGAGATCCGGCTGGTCAAAACCCGCGCGGCAGCATACAAATTGTCCGACTCTGATATTGTATTCTTTCGTACCAAGCAGGATCGTGCTTCATATCGCAAGCGTAAACGAGCTTTGGAGCGACTACTTGATCGAGAAGGCGTAATGCCCGATTTGATGGATCTCTTCGACCCATCTTGCGAGAAACCTGCTCAAAATTACGGCATCTCGTTAAGTGATACTGACTTCGCTAGGTATGACCGTGAAGACCAGCACGGAAACCAGATTAGCCTGAATGATCAGCAAAGAGAGGCGTTTACCAAGTTGGTTAACAATGGTCCTCTTTCCTTATTACAGGGGCCGCCAGGGACAGGTAAAACTGAGTTTATTGCGGCTTTTGTGCATTATTTGATTGAGAAGCAGAATACCAAACGTATCTTACTGGTTAGCCAGTCGCATGAGGCGGTGAATACAGCGGCTGAACGTATCAGAAAGCACTGTGCTCGTCTGAATACAGATCTGGAAGTTGTTAGGTTTAGTAACCGTGAAGGGGCTGTTTCTGCAGGGCTAAAAGATGTCTATTCGAACGCAATTACTACTGAGAAGCGTGAACTATTTAATGCTGAGAGTAAGTATCGCGTTGAAGCCTTAAGTGATGCTATTGGCTTGGAGCCTGAGTTCATTTCCAGTGTGGTGCTGGCAGAGCTTAAGTTGTTCAAGCAAATTGACCATCTTGAGACATTGCTCTATCAAGTCAATGACTTAAGTGATGAGAAAGACATAAAGGAGTTGAAAGAGATTTCAGCAGAACTCAATCTTTCAATCCGCTCCAAACTGAGCACTGAGTACGGTATTAGCTTGGATGCAGAAGCGAAGGTCTCTGAAGCAAAAGAAATAATAGTTTCCAAGTTGTGTAGGGAGTATGGTGTCAGACCTGATGAGGTGCGTCGAGTAAAAGCGTTAGCTAAGATATCTCGGGATATGCAGGACGCTTTGTCTGGAGAGCGAGTTAACTTTGATGAGTTCTATGCGCGCTCGAGACAGCTGGTGGCGGGTACATGTGTCGGTATTGGGCAGGGCCACATTGGTATTCAGGATAATATCTACGATTGGGTGATCATCGATGAGGCTGCTCGCTCAATTGCGAGTGAATTAGCCATCGCAATGCAGTCAGCTAGGCGTGTCTTGCTAGTAGGAGACCACCTGCAGCTTCCTCCATTGTACTCCGATGCTCATAAGGCAGCTTTGGCAAGAAAATTAGGGATCAATAGTTCGCGCACTGAGATCGATGAAGTTTTGCGAAGTGACTTTGCCCGCGCATTCAACTCTACCTATGGTGAACAAGCTAGCGCAGCTCTGCTGACGCAATATCGTATGGCTCCTCCTATCGGTGATTTGGTATCGAAGACCTTTTATGAAGGCAAGCTTCGAAATGGTGCACGAGCAATTCCAGATGTCTATCAGCATGCACCGCGAGCGTTGCGTAGTATGGTGACCTGGCTGGATACTTCTAACTTGGGCCAGCGGGCTCATCACTTGGAAGATCGGGGGACAAGTATCTATAACCGCTGCGAAGCTGATCAGGTTATTTTTGTGCTCAAACAGGTGTCAGAGAGTGTTGAATTTGTAGCAGAGCTATCGAAACTCACTAGTAAAGATGAAGCTGCTATCGGTGTGATTTGTATGTATGCCGAGCAAAAGCGATTGCTACGTCAGAAATTTAATCAGGAAATCTGGAGTGACGGCTTTAAGGATATAGTCAAAATTGACACGGTAGACAGCTATCAAGGTAAGGAAAATAGGATCATCATTCTGTCCTTAACTCGTTCGGATAAGCGTCATAGTCCTGGGTTCTTAAGAGCACCGAATCGAATCAATGTGGCAATGTCTCGTGCAATGGATCGTTTGTTGATTGTTGGCAATGCAGATATATGGAAAGGGAATAACAAAGAGCTGCCATTAGGCTCAGTTGTTCGTTACATGACTGAGCGAGGTCAGAATGCAGGATACACATTCCTCTCAGCTAAGCAGGATGGCAAACAGAAATGATGTCTGATAATAAAGTAACTTATCATGAGGTTGACTTCCTGCTACCCGCGCAGAGATTCAATATTCAGTTTTCATACATCTCTCAGAAAGGGCTGCCGTTTGTCAGAGAATTTATACTCAGACTTGTGCATGTCGCTCCAATGAGCAAGGCTCAAGTTTCGACCTATTTTGGCCTTAGCCGCCGTGAGACAGAAGAAGCGATTTCAGATCTGGTTCAGCGAGGTGAGCTGACTCTGGCAATAGATGGTCGCTTGGCCTTGACTGAAAAATCACAGGGTTACTTCACTGAGATTGGCGAGATACCACAGCTTTCAATTGTACAAGATAGTGGGGCTACTCTATCATTTGATCTGGCTACTTTTAGTTGCTTCAGTAATAAGAATGTTCAAGATAAATGGAAAGCTGGTATCCCCCTGAAGATTGATGCTAATAATGCTTCTCAAAGCGAAAGGTTGGTAGAGAAGCACTTTCAGCACCAGTTCAGTTATATTCTAGATAAGGGCTATCTATCTCATATACAGAATCAGAATGGAAAAGAGCGACCCTCTGTCTACACAGTAAATTCTGTCAACAAACTACGTCAGTTACCTTTGCGTTTGACTACAGAGTTTCAAATGGATATCGATGGTAAGCCTGTTGAACGTGAAGACTATGAAGAGCTAAATAGCTCGGAGTGTGTTCATGAACTGATGACTATAGAGCTCTCTCGTATATCAACGCCCAATAATTTTATGAGCATCTTCAAATCTATGGTGTCGCTCAGCGATGAAGAGACACTGAATCTTTTCGATTCTAGGACAAACTTAATCAATCCAAAGTATGTAGAGGATATGCAGGCTTTGGAAGAGCACACTGCTTCAGGTAGAGAGACTTTCCTAGGGCCAATCTACTCTAAAGTCAATTGGCAAAAACTGCAAAAGGCTTTGGCTCCCATGCTCGCGAAGCGCATCGAAAGTAAAGAGGACAAGGGAGGCGGTCGCTTTACTTGGATTGCGCCTTCAGACCCATTCTGGGCAAAGAGCGAACGTTTTATATCTAGCTTGAGCGACTTTATTGATAAATCGAGTACGAAAGATAAGCAGCTGTATAAGCCTGTGCTATATGTACCTGTGTCTGATGAAGGGGACTTCAGGGTAGCCAAGCAATGGAAGCATGAGCTTGGACAGTTCCACAAAGATGCTAAAGGTCTAGCTGAAGGTTTCTTAGATGGTAATGTTGAGATCCTTCATCTTGAGGATGAGGTGGCTGTTGTCATCTACCATTTTGCTCAACCAGAAACTTTGCCGGTTACAATGCCTCTGGGCTATGTAATAACTAACAAAGACCTGGTCAAGCAGCTTGGAAAGCTAGTTAATGACTATATCAAAGGTAGCTCTGCTTTTGATAAGCCAAATGACTGTGGGGCTTTAGATGCAATCGCAAAACGGCGTTGACTCTTTCAAACATGAAGTTAGGTACCTGAAGAAAACTGATCAGGTAAATTGTATCTTCTGGTACTTCGTCTGGGTATTGAAAAATATCAAACTTTAATGTCGCTTAGTTGAAGCGAAGGTAGTCAAAAAATATCAAACATTACCACTGTCTACCCACAAAAAAGCCTCATTTTTGTATCAAACTATAATGTCGCCGTACATGTGTTGTACAGCAACATTATAGTTTGATAAGAAACATTAATGTTTGATATAAAAACCCTAAAGCCCCGTTTTTGCTGGGTTCTTACTTGATTTAATCGTCAATTTTATATCAAACTTTAATGTAATTAGGTGGATTGGCTGGCCATTTTAAATGCCCAAAACAATCAAACTATGATGTCACCGTACATGTGTGCGCTGGTGAGAACATGGCGCACAAGGTCCGTTTGTGAATTTACGTTCATTTTATTGAAAACCATTTTTAATTGGCTGCGGACGGTTTGAACGCTGGTGTTCTTATCGTCTGCGATGTCATTGAGCGTTAGGCCGTTGGTTAACGCAATCACCAATTGCGCTTCTGCCGGGGTCAGTCGATACATGTCTTGTAGTGAGTCCGTAGAGGCAAACGAGCAAAGTTCTGGATGAGACAGGTACAGGATGACCTGATGGGGCTGAGCATCATAAAAAGGCAAAGACATTTCTTCTGTTTCAATGCTGCGGAGCATCATGGTTAATGGTGTGGATTGCGGTGTTCGCTTGATCTGTAATGACGGGATGGTTGTGTTGTTGTCCAATAGTTGTTGGATTGAGGTACGTAACGTGCGTTGATCGCTCGGGTTGCTGATTTTTAGCGTGTTATTTTCAATGGTCAATCCGAGATTTTTCTTGATTAAGGTGGAAGCCAGTTCATTGTGATAAGAGATTTTTAGCTCTCTGTCGATGACAATGACCCCTATAGGGATTCGTGATAGGGCTGAGTTTAATGAATCTTCTTTGTCTTTCAGTTGCTCCAAAATATCGGAGAATTCAAATACGCGCCGAAAGTGTGGGTAGAGCTTACCAAGTAACCTCAATTCGTCATCATTTAACTGCGTTTGTTCCATGCGTCTGTGCACCCCTAAGCCCACAAAGTAGCGGTCATTGTTGCAAATATTTAAGGCGCTGATGTAACCAACATTGTTAGGTAAGAGCAGTTGGCTATAAAAGTCAGGGTGCTCTATTTTGGATATGGTGTGGTCAATGGCAGGGCGAACACTTCCAGCTGGCAAGGCCGCCATGACCGTTGCAGTGGCGTCTAACTCCCCTAATTTTTGGTACGTTGTGATAAAGTCGTCAGGCAATCCATATTCACCCAGTACTCGAAATGTTCTTTTCTTGAAATTAATAAAAAATAGCCCTGCACTTCTTGCGTCAATTCCGATGCAAAGTTCCTCAAGTACTTTGTTCCAATTCTGATGGTCAAACCCTTTCTCGTAAATGCACTCTATTAGGTTAAGTGTGAGTGTTTGGTTCATCGTCTTCTCCACTTTAATACACTCTTAATGACGGCCCTTAAAAGAAATATACCCCATATGAGGTATGACGCAATCTTATTTGAGTTCTATATTGCAAGTATGTTGGAGGCATTTTGCTTGATCTTTATTCTTTCTTTACAGGTACGCTATTATGTCCAGTTCGATTTTTATTGTTGAAAAAGCACACAATATCCCCTTACATCGCTTTGAGCTAGGCGGGGCAACGACGCTGGTAGCTCAGCAAGGCAGCACCTATTCTCTGGTGGACTCGCTGACAGGGAAATACCCGACCGGCATTACGTTACTGAAAGATGAAGACAATCTGATGATTGTTCATAATGGCGAAGTCCTGTTGGTGATAGAAGGTTGCTACGACGACATAAAAGATGTCACCTTTGATGATCAAGGGGCCGTGTTTTCCAAGACAGCGTTTGTAGACATTGAAGCCGTCGAGCCTGTATGGAATGCCGAAGGAAGTGTGATTGTTGCTACTTCAGCCGCTTCGACAATAGACATGACCTTTCCCACCGAGATGCGACCTCAAGACAGCCTAGTCGATCGCCCAGAACCTGTGAAAGAAGAACCTAATTTTCGAAGCGAGCCTGTAAATCATGCGGAATCCGAAGGTATGGGCTGGGGTTGGTATGCGGCAGCCGCTTTAGGTGTGGGAGCATTAGGGGGCGCGGGTGGTTCCGGTGGTGGGTCAGGTTCTGGAAGTTCTGCGTCGTCATCATCAACCACTATTTCCAGTGCCGCAGGTATTTTCTTTTCTACCGTACAAATCGATTTGTATGATGCGTCAGGTAATTTAATTAGTTCAGCCGAGCATGACTATTCCACAGGTGATTATGTATACACTGGCAGTTATTCTGGGCCGATGCTGGTTGAGATAAGTGATATAAACGGTACAGATACAGACTATACGGATGAAACCACGGGTGAGGAAAAAAGCTTAGGTACATCCTTGCGTGCCATGACCACCACCGATGGTTCAACAGACAAAGCCATTAGCGTGACGCCACTAACTGAATTGGCCACACAGTTGGCGGGCGTAACATCCGAAAACCGTGCCGTGACAGAAGACAATGTCGCTATTAACAGCAAGGTAGCGACCTTGTTTGGTCTAGATGACATTCTAGACAAGCCAGCCGTAGTGACCGAAGACACTAGTTCAGCCGATGCCGCGTCTATCAAGTATGGTCAAGCATTGGCCATTTTATCCGGTGCCGATTCGGAAGCCGGTAGTGCAAGTGCGGCAGAAACCATTGCCACCATTGCAGACTCACTTAAAGAAGCGAATACCGATACCAGTGCGGACTTAAAGCTCACTTCGGAAGTAGCCGACATTTTAACCAAAGGCCTTGAAGCCTTTAACGACGGTCCGACGGGGCGAGACAATGCTATATCAACCACCTTTACGTTTAGTGGCGTACCGGTACTAGTCGATGGCGATGGCAATGCATTAAAAGTCATCAATGGCGAAGCCATAGAGTCTACAATAGAAGTAAAAATCAAAGGTGTGTCCGCTGATGACGTAGTGACTTTGACAGTCGGCGATAACACGGTGGATTATACGGTATTAGCGGGCGATGTTGTTGATGGTTATGCCTATGTGCCTATTACCGCAAGCTGGTTTGAAGCGGATGGTGACGGCAATTATGACGTTGTCGTCACTGTGAACGATGTTGATTCCACCACCACCATCAAAGTCGATACCACGGCACCAGATAAGCCCACCTTTGAACTTCATCAAGACACTGGGGAGCCAGACGGTGTTACTAGCGATACCACGGTTGACGTCACACTTGCGACTGGTGTAACGAACTGGCAATACTCTCTGGATGGTGGATCAACTTGGATTGCTCGTACATCAGGATCCAGCTTCGAGTTAAAAGGTGAGACCACTTACGTGGCGGGCGATATACAGGTTAAACAGGTCGACAAAGCAGGTAATGAAAGTGATGTAACGAGCAACGATTCGACGATCATTACACTGGAAACCTCTGCGCCTGATTTGAGTTATGAAGACACGGGAAGCAGTGACAGTGACGGCATCACTAGCAACACAACAGTAAACGTTAGCTTTGATGAAGGTGTGGATTTAGCTTCTTGGCAATACAGTCTAAATGGTGGCTCTACATGGACGGATGGCACCGGTACTTCGTTTGAACTGGCCGCTAACAAAACCTATCAAGCCGACACCATTCAAGTTAAGCAAATCGATACGGAAGGCAATGAAGAGCTGTCTGCCTTGTCCTCAAAAATTGTCACAGACACAGTTGCGACTACCCCCGTTATTTTCTTGGCAACCGACAGCGGCCAGAGCAAAACGGACGGCATCACCAATGACACAACGTACCGCGTTAAACTATCCATAGATACCGCCAACTGGGAATACAGCGTGGATAGCGGGGTGAATTGGGTAACAGGATCTGGCACCAGCTTTGAATTGGACGAAAATCAAACCTATGAGATTGGTAGTATTCAAGTCCGCCAAACCGATACGGCAGGTAATCTTAGCTCAGTCAAATCCAATACAGTTAAAGTGACAACCGACACAATTGAGCCAGATGCACCCAGTGCTTCATTGCATGATGACACAGGTGCAAGCGATGAAGATGGCATAACCAATGACACCACGGTAGATGTTGAACTGTCTGAAGATGCCGTTAGCTGGCAATACAGTTTAGATGGCGGTACTACTTGGTCAGCTTCTCAAGCGGCCTCTGTTACCAGCTTTGAATTAGCAGACAATACCACTTATCAAGTGGGTGATTTGCAAATTCGTCAATACGACGCAGCGGGCAATGTGAGTGTTGTGGATTCAAACAGTGACCAAGCCGTTAGCACGGACAGCCTTGTTGTTGAGCCAGAATTAACCTTCTCACTGACCTCAAATGATCTGACAAGCACCACAGTGAACGTGGCATTAGCTGACGACGTTGTGTCATGGGAATACAGCCTTGATGGTGGTGAAACCTGGAATGAAGGAACCGGCGAACGCTTTAGTTTAGAACCATTAACGGCTTATGAAACAAATGACATTCAAGTTCGTCAAACGGATATCGCAGGCAACGTCAGTGATATTGCAGCGAACGAAGCTTTAGAAACGGATGTGGCGATCGATCCGCCAAGTTTTGAATTGGCTTCCGATACCGGTGTTTCTGACGAAGATTTCATCACCTCAGCGACGACGGTGAATGTCACCTTGCTCGAAGGCGATGAAGGTGCCGTGAGCTGGAACTACAGCCTAGACGGTGGTGAAACGTGGTCTGATAATCAAGATATTTCAACGACCAGTTTTGAACTGTCAGACAATACCACCTACGAAGCGGGAGATATTCTAGTCACCCAGACCGATGCAGAAGGCAACACCAGTGCTTACGCATTGAATGACACCGCTGTGATTGTTGATTCTTTGGTTGATCAACCTTCATTTAGCTTAAATACGGATACTGGCGAATTTGACTTTGATGGCATTACCAATGATTTGGTCATCAACGTGGATTTGGCCGATGATGTATCGACTTGGCAATACAGTTTAGACAACGGCTCAACGTGGTTGGATGGCGAAGGCACCAGTTTTGAACTGGCTGCGAACACATCTTACGTTGCGGGCGCTATTCAAGTGAAGCAAACCGACGTGGCAGGCAATGAAAGTCTTGCCTATGAAAACGGTGACCCGATTACGACCGATACGCTTCCTCTGGATGCGCCAACCTTTAGCCTGAATAGTGATTCGGGTAGTAGCAATACAGATAATATTACCAATGATCTGACAGTAAATGTGGTGCTCTCTGAAGATGCCGTTGCTTGGCAATACAGTACGGACGCAGGCATAACGTGGCAAACAGGGGTTGGAGAGAGCTTTGACCTCTCCGCTGATGCCTCTTATTTGGCGGGCGATATTCAGGTTCGACATATAGACGTAGCAGGCAATATAAGTGCTTCAGCCAGTAACGAAGACACAATTGTAATAGACTCGACGGCAATTACACCGACGTTCTCATTGAATGTGGATTCAGGCATTGATGACTCAGATGGCATTACTAACCAAGTCCAAGTGAATTTTGACGCGAATGGCGAGACCAGCACACAAAGTTGGTCATACAGTTTAGACAGCGGCTCGACCTGGACAGTGGGAACAGGCACTAGCTTCTCACTTGACGATAATACCACCTACGCAATTGGTGCCATTCAGGTTAAACAAACGGACGCGGCGGGTAATGAATCGCTGGCTGGTTCTAATGAATCTGTGATTGTAACGGATTCTATTGCACCTACAGCACCAACCTTTGCTCTGCATGCTGACACGGGTGAATCGGACAGTGACTTTGTTACCAGTGATACCACCATAGATGTAACTTTGTCCGAAGACGCAGCCAGCTGGGAATATTCTTTAGACAGTGGCACTACATGGACAGAAGGTTCTGGCACTAGCTTTGAAATGGGCGGATTGCAAACCTATGAGATTGGCCACATTCAGGTTCGTCAGTTAGACGCCGCAGGAAATGTCAGTGCTGTAGCCAGCAATGAAGTGGCATTTGTATCGGATTCTCTGCCTGCTCCAGAAGTAGCACTGGCTGAAGATACAGGGCTGTTAGATAGCGACAACATCACCAACAATCTTACCATGAATGTCACCTTGGATACGAACGCGGTTAGCTGGCAATACAGTCTGGATGGCGGAGCGACTTGGGTTGTGGGTGAGGGCAGCAGTTTTGAGCTGGATGCGAATACGACCTATGCGGCAGAAAGCATTCAAGTTAAGCAGTTTGACGCTGATGACAACGAAAGTGCGATCTATAGCAATGAAAGTGATGTAATAACAGACACAGAATCTCAATTGGAAGAAGACATTTATCTCGCATCGGATAACAGCATCGATACGGTTATCGCCGAAGGCGATGACGAATTCTACGACGTAGAGCGCCATCGTGTGGGTGACAACGGCGATTTTGTGGTTTCGTGGATTAAGCAGGACAAGGATACAGGCGAAGCCTTGTTGATGAGTCAGTTTTACAATGCTGATGGCTCGGAAAAAAGTTTACCATTTGTATTGCCTGTCGATACAACAGAGGGTTATTACAATATTGAAAAAATAGTACCTGTTGGAAACAATGGTTCGATTGTCATTACGTGGGTTGGTGATTCGAGAGACGACAAGTTTGGAGACTATGGAAATCTTAGCAATTTGTTTTTCCAACTGTTTGATGCCGATGGTCGGCCAGTCGGAGAAATAAAGCAAAGTACTGCAACCAACGAGTGGATTGATGGTTCCGATATCATTGCTCTGAAAGATTCAGACCAGTTTATGCTTTCGTGGACAGAAGATTCATCTGATGGCACGACAGCGTATTTGCAAATTTTCGATTCACTAACCGGTGAAGAAGGCATCCTACTTACCTACGAGAACAGTGTCGTGGCAAGTGTGCTTCCAACAGGAAATAATGGCGAGTTCCTTGTTTTATGGAATGAAGTGGTCAGCTTTGAGGACGCATCCGCTATTGTCAAAGCGCAGACCTATTCGTCCGATGGAACGCCAATTGGCTCAACCATCGTACTGAACCCAGACGCGGGTGAATACAGCGATGGCATGTACCTTCTAGGAGACGGTGGCGCTTTTATTGCAGCGATGATTGATGAACAAAACATGACCTTGAGCTTGCAGTTAGTCAATGATAACGGCAGTTTAGGGGCGCGAGTCAGCCTGAGTGAATTTAGCGACTATGTGGATTTAGAAATTGGTATTGCCACATTAAATTCAGACAACGACTTTGCTGTCACTTGGATCGGCGTAAATGAGGCCGATGAACCCGTTATTTACACCCAGTCCTTTATGGTGGATGGAACGCCGCAAAACAATCCGATTGCCTTGCCATTCGAATTTGATGCTGACACAGATTATGACTTGTTTATCGAATCTGTCAGTGCTGAAACAGACGAAGGGTATTTCATTACAGCCGACTACTTTGAAGAAACGGGCGAAGGCAATAACTTTATCGCAGGTGGCGTGTACTTTGTTGATGGCAATGACGTTACAGAAATTGCCCTCAACGAAGAAGACGATAATTGGGCTTACTTTGACATTCGTGTGCTGAACGACAACAAGGATGTGTTGATTTTCAAAGACGGTCAAGACGACGAAACCTGGGAAGCGGATTCTTGGGTGCAAATTTACAACCCAGACGGCACAGCAAAAACAGAGAAGATTGAATTCACTGGCAACATCAATGACGTTGTTTGGACGCAGCTAAACAGTGAAGGCGACTTCTTTATATCTTGGATCGAATACAACGATTACTACGATGACGACAGTGCGAGTTGGGTTAATGACGTCACGCATCACTTACAAATGTTTAATGCTGATGGCACATCGATTACACCGATAGAGATTGATCAAGGGGATGAACTGCCGGTATCGGTGGCTGAAGCCGGCGCTGCGTATTTGGTCAGCCTTTCGGATTCTGCTTCCATTACGACATTGGCTGACATCTTAGCCTTAGAAGAAGGCAGCTGGAGCAGTGTCGAGGTTGGTGCAGATACCGACCATGTGTTGAGTACAGAGGGACTTCCTGCTGGCCAATACGTGGTTTATGCCACAGACGTTGCTGGCAATATTACGCTAAACACAACGGTTGTAACGATCAGTGCTGAGTTACTCGCTGAGCCTGAAGTGGATTTGAATGAAGATACTGGCTTATCTAATGAGGATTTAATCACCAGTGATACACAAGTAAATGTCACTCTGACGGACGGAGCAGTACGTTGGGAATATTCACTTGATCATGGCGTAACTTGGGTTGAAGGGGAAGGAACGTCTTTTAATCTGACACAAAATACCACTTTCGATTATTACGACATTCAAATCAGACAATATGACGCGGATGACAATGTCAGCGAGATTGCCACGAACTCAGATGGGTATGTAATCACGGATAACATTATTTCTGATCCTATCATAGAGATCGTGGGCAACACCGTGTTAGTGACGTTTGATGATGATTTAGAATACTGGGAATACTCCCTAGATGGCGGTAATAACTGGACAGACGCGACGGGAGATAGCTTCTCACTAGAACCGAATACCACATATAACGCAGGCGATATTATTGTCTATGCGGAAGATCGCGCAGGAAACGACGTAGAGCTTGCTTACGATCAAGTGATTGTGACAGGCGACGCTTATGAAGCGCCAAGCTTTGCATTGTTTGAAGACAGTGGTGTATCGGACAGTGATGGTGTAACCAGTGAAGGTTCCTTGAACGTGCAGTTATCTGATGATGCAGTGGCGTATGAATATTCACTGGATGGTGGAGTCACTTGGCAATTCGGTTCAGGTGCTTATATCTTGTTAGACGAAGAGGAAACCTTCCCTGCGAGTGATTTTGTGGGTTATCAATACGATGCTGAGGGTAACGAAACCGAGCTGTTAACAAGTTACAGTGAAGAGCACCTAGACGAAGACATTGATTTTGCAATTGGATTTCTTCTATCTGAAGGGACCGTTAGCTGGCGTTATTCAAAGGACGGAGGCGAAACCTTTACTGAGGTCGAGTGGGCCGATGCCGATGGGCATTTCATCGATTTAGACTATGGCGAGGAATACGCCATTGGTGATATCCAAGTCCGTCAAATTAAATCAACGGGCGAAGTGAGTGCCATTGCGTCCAATGATCAAGTCATTATTACGGACGATGACAGCCCTTATGATGCGGTTTATGCAAACAGTGACTCGCCTTATGACGATACGGTCGACGTATCAGGTTTCCAAAAACTGGATGGCGGCTTAGGCGACACAGCGGTTGCAAGCATGGATTACCAAAAAGCCATCCAGCTTGGTGACACTGGAACGTATGTGTCTATGTGGTATCTCAATACAGAATCCGAAGAGGTGAACTCTCAATTAGTGGTTCAAATGTTGGGGGCAAATGGCGAGCCGACATCAGACTACATGAGAATCGAGCATGACAGCATTACAGAATACCTGGATCTGATGGCGGCGATACCATTAGCAGACACCGGGTCTTTTGTGGTGACGTGGGAACAGTACGACGATGGGTCAGATACTTCCGACTATTACTACCAAATCTTTGACGAAAACGGCGCGGTTGGCGACCTGCAAAGTCTAGAAAACTACTTAGGTTATTACGGTCAGTTTACTGACTCCTTTATTGTTCCTGTTGGTAGCGAAGGCAACTTTGTAGTGACCGACAATTACTATGACGAAGGTCAAAGCCTCAGAATGCTAACCGCGACCTTAATGAACGCGGAAGGTGAGGTCATTGCAGAAATAACCACTTCTGGAGACCCTGATGATCCTAAGGATGACAGTCAAGTACATATCAGAGCTGTTGGCGAAGACGGAAATTTTGTCGTCGTGTCGAAATACGAAGCGCAATTGTATTCCAGCTCAGGCGTAGCCATTGGCGACTCCATGCCTCTAAACAGCGCAGTCTCAAATGCGCAATTTGAAGGTGTTGAGGCGCTGGGCGACTCAGGCGGCTACATCATTACTTCAGCCAAATACACCTATGTCGACGACGACAACCGATATCCAGTAGTCTACGCGCAGATCTTTAATGCTGATGGAGAATACCAAGGCGACAGTATTGAACTTGGGGAAGGTGGGTTGAACACGAGTATACATCACTCTCGTTCAGATATTGGCTTAATTGGTGACGATAAAGTGGTCGTCTCTTGGACAACACGAGATTCTGACGGCGGTGCTGGTGCGAGAATTACCTATTTTCAGACTATTAATATCAACGATGGCACCTTGTCTGGAGAGGCTATCACGCCATTTGCCAGCATTGGCGAGAGTGAAGAAATTTCCGTTCGTATTGCGAATATTTTTCCGGTTGGGGAACAGGGTGATTATGTTTTGCTAGGCCGTGTGGACTTTGATGCTTCAGACGATCGAGAATACTATGTCAAATTCGTGACGGCGGATGGGGTTGTTGTCGATCTGGATGACGTCGGTATTTCTGCAGATAGCAATCCTCGCTTTACCGTTGAGTCCGTTGGGGACGAAGGAGCTTTTGTTGTCGCTTGGAACCAAACTAACCTAAATGGTTGGGGGGTAAGTGTTCAACTTTACAATGTCGACGGTGAAGCAGTAGGAGATACCGTTTTGTTGGAAGCTGATCCGTTTGGCTCTTTTGACAGAACGCCTTCTATTATTGAGTTAAGTGGCGGGGAATACATGGTGACATGGATCGGTGACACTTATGATGACTCCGAAACCGTTACGGATGTGTATTCGCAAAAATTCAACGCGGACGGTACGTTAGCGGATCAATCTACCGTGTATGTAGACGGTGATGTGCCTGTCGAAAGCAACGAAGATGGCTTTGCGTATTTGGTCAACAGCAGTCTATTTGCTTCGGACTTTTTGTCCGATGAGGATCAATGGTACGACGGGTTGTTCGATACCATATTGAACGCGGACGAATCTTACTGGAACAGCGCAGAGGTGACGGCTGGCGTCGAAACCAGCGTCTCGACAGACGGTCTCGAAGGCGGAACCTACTACATGATAGTAACGGATTTGGCGGGTAACGTGAGTGTCAATGATGTGGGTATTGTTGTGGCGGAAACCGTGGTGTTTGACCTGACCACAGGGGATTCAACCGATGTTGATGATCAATCCTTCTCGGCCAATATAACCTATGACATATATATCAATGTAGGAGATGGCTCTAGCCTGACGCTGAATAACGGTGAACAATGGACTTTTGCCAATAATCTTGGCGACGATGACAGAATTACCTTGGTCAGCGACACGACGATTACCAGTTTCTCGGCAGACACTTTTGACAATATTACTTGGTCTACTGACTCTGATGACGTGGTATTAAACAGTGAGGGTGAATTTAGCATCGCAGCCGAGAGTGTAGACCTATGGGAAAATACTTGGGCGTCAAACCCAGATGCGGGTTTAATTCTATCTCAAGTTATCGCCACTGAAACGCCAGACGTTTAGACGACAAGGAGTGATCAAATCGGCGTTTAACCGTTATGCAGACTCAATAAGCATAATGGTTAAACCAAGATTTGATGTGATCATTTATGGATTCTACACTGACGTTACTGCGTGACCTAGCGGAGCAGCAAGAATATCAGGCGTTGTATCATGCTTGTTGTGAGCAACTGCTGCAGGCTGAAACTCGGCCCGTTCAGCTGTTATTGTCCTTAGCTTATGCGCAAATTGGTGAGCAAGAAGCGGCACGAGCCTTACTTCATCGCGTACAAAATAGTGTTGTCTCTTCTTCACTTCCTTGTTCGCTGTCGTTTCTCGAGTCGCAAGATTTGAGTGCAATATACTTAGCCCTATCAGAGCAAGAAAACGCAGAATCTGTATTGGATGAGCTTTTGCAACAATCGCCCGATAATGCGCTCCTGATCGCTCGAAAGGCCTATTGCCGACTAATGCAACATGATCGCCTTGCGGCGTATGATTTGTACCGTCGCGCGTTCGCGCTGGACAACAGCAAGGTTGAAATAGCGATTAACCTTTGCCTAATGCTATTGGCCAATCAAACCGACAAAGACGCCGCGTTTCTGTCTGACACTTCCCTTGTGATGACGCAGATACAATCGTACTTGGCGCAAGCCGATCGTCAGTTCGAGCGAAACCAAGACCGTTATTCCGCGGCACACTGCCAGCATTTACGATCTCAGCTTAACGGGATTCGTATTGAATCTTGGTTACTAGAAGGTAAATTGGCCCATGCCGAACATTGGCTGCAGACTCAATTCAATGACCTGATTGAATATCGTGACAATGTACTTTTATTGGCCGATCAATTGTGCCGAAATGGGGGCACGATTTACCGCAGAAGCCATGTTGTTAGTGGCGGCGAAACAATCACCGCACGAGCCCGTTTTTTATCAGCAACTGGCCGAATTGTCTCATCAACAATCTCATCACGCTGACGCCGCGTATTATCAAGCACAATATCGTACTCGCGCCTTGCGTACCGACAGCGCAGATCGTATTTATGATGCCCGTGATGATCTTTCTGATCGCTTACCATTGCTGGATTTTCAACTTTGACAGTGAACGAGTAAGGGCACGGTTTACGCCTGCATTTTGGGCATCGCGTATGAACGAAACCCACTTACGAGAAAATGGGGCATGTTCCCAAATGCATCGATCAGTATTTATTGCAGGTGTGCCTTTTCGGGTATTTCGTTGCTAGAACAGTGGTTGATGTGCGTGCCAAATGTCATCGGTTGGTGTGTCGGCTCATTTTCCTGTGCTGGTGGAAGGGCTGAACCGCAGCATAGAAAAAAGGCAGTGAGCGTGCTCATCCAATACAGATTCTGCGTTTTCTTGCTCTGATAGGGCTGGTATATTGCACTCAAATCTTGCGACTCGAGAAACGACAGCGAACAAGAAGTGAAGAAGAGACAACACTATTTTGTACGCGATGAAGTAAGGCTCGTGCCGCTTCTTGCTCACCAATTTGCGCATAAGCTAAGGACAATAACAGCTGAACGGGCCGAGTTTCAGCCTGCAGCAGTTGCTCACAACAAGCATGATACAACGCCTGATATTCTTGCTGCTCCGCTAGGTCACGCAGTCAACGTCAGTGTAGAATCCATAAATGATCACATCAAATCTTGGTTTAACCATTATGCTTATTGAGTCTGCATAACGGTTAAACGCCGATTTGATCACTCCTTGTCGTCTAAACGTCTGGCGTTTCAGTGGCGATAACTTGAGATAGAATTAAACCCGCATCTGGGTTTGACGCCCAAGTATTTTCCCATAGGTCTACACTCTCGGCTGCGATGCTAAATTCACCCTCACTGTTTAATACCACGTCATCAGAGTCAGTAGACCAAGTAATATTGTCAAAAGTGTCTGCCGAGAAACTGGTAATCGTCGTGTCGCTGACCAAGGTAATTCTGTCATCGTCGCCAAGATTATTGGCAAAAGTCCATTGTTCACCGTTATTCAGCGTCAGGCTAGAGCCATCTCCTACATTGATATATATGTCATAGGTTATATTGGCCGAGAAGGATTGATCATCAACATCGGTTGAATCCCCTGTGGTCAGGTCAAACACCACGGTTTCCGCCACAACAATACCCACATCATTGACACTCACGTTACCCGCCAAATCCGTTACTATCATGTAGTAGGTTCCGCCTTCGAGACCGTCTGTCGAGACGCTGGTTTCGACGCCAGCCGTCACCTCTGCGCTGTTCCAGTAAGATTCGTCCGCGTTCAATATGGTATCGAACAACCCGTCGTACCATTGATCCTCATCGGACAAAAAGTCCGGAAGCAAATAGACTGCTGTTGACCAAATACGCAAAGCCATCTTCGTTGCTTTCGACAGGCACATCACCGTCTACATACACGGTAGATTGATCCGCTAACGTACCGTCCGCGTTGAATTTTTGCGAATACACATCCGTAACGGTTTCGGAGTCATCATAAGTGTCACCGATCCATGTCACCATGTATTCCCCGCCACTTAACTCAATAATAGAAGGCGTTCTGTCAAAAGAGCCAAACGGATCAGCTTCCAACAAAACGGTATCTCCTACTGCTTCACCGTCGACATTGTAAAGTTGAACACTTACCCCCCAACCATTTAGGTTAGTTTGGTTCCAAGCGACAACAAAAGCTCCTTCGTCCCCAACGGACTCAACGGTAAAGCGAGGATTGCTATCTGCAGAAATACCGACGTCATCCAGATCGACAACAACCCCATCCGCCGTCACGAATTTGACATAGTATTCTCGATCGTCTGAAGCATCAAAGTCCACACGGCCTAGCAAAACATAATCACCCTGTTCCCCAACCGGAAAAATATTCGCAATACGAACGGAAATTTCTTCACTCTCGCCAATGCTGGCAAATGGCGTGATAGCCTCTCCAGACAAGGTGCCATCGTTGATATTAATAGTCTGAAAATAGGTAATTCTCGCACCAGCACCGCCGTCAGAATCTCGTGTTGTCCAAGAGACGACCACTTTATCGTCACCAATTAAGCCAATATCTGAACGAGAGTGATGTATACTCGTGTTCAACCCACCTTCCCCAAGTTCAATACTGTCGCCTTGGTATTCTCCATCAGCATTAAAGATCTGCGCGTAGACTACTGGATATCGGTTGTCGTCGTCGACATAGGTGTATTTGGCTGAAGTAATGATGTAGCCGCCTGAGTCGCCCAGCGCCTCAACACCTTCAAATTGCGCATTTGAGACTGCGCTGTTTAGAGGCATGGAGTCGCCAATGGCTACGCCTGAGCTGGAATACAATTGCGCTTCGTATTTCGACACGACGACAAAATTTCCGTCTTCGCCAACAGCTCTGATATGTACTTGACTGTCATCCTTAGGATCATCAGGGTCTCCAGAAGTGGTTATTTCTGCAATGACCTCACCTTCCGCGTTCATTAAGGTCGCGGTTAGCATTCTGAGGCTTTGACCTTCGTCATAGTAATTGTCGGTCACTACAAAGTTGCCTTCGCTACCAACAGGAACAATAAAGGAGTCAGTAAACTGACCGTAATAACCTAAGTAGTTTTCTAGACTTTGCAGGTCGCCAACCGCGCCGTTTTCGTCAAAGATTTGGTAGTAATAGTCGGAAGTATCTGACCCATCGTCGTACTGTTCCCACGTCACCACAAAAGACCCGGTGTCTGCTAATGGTATCGCCGCCATCAGATCCAGGTATTCTGTAATGCTGTCATGCTCGATTCTCATGTAGTCTGATGTCGGCTCGCCATTTGCCCCCAACATTTGAACCACTAATTGAGAGTTCACCTCTTCGGATTCTGTATTGAGATACCACATAGACACATACGTTCCAGTGTCACCAAGCTGGATGGTTTTTTGGTAATCCATGCTTGCAACCGCTGTGTCGCCTAAGCCGCCATCCAGTTTTTGGAAACCTGATACGTCGACCGTATCGTCATAAGGCGAGTCACTGTTTGCATAAACCGCATCATAAGGGCTGTCATCGTCCGTAATAATGACTTGATCATTGGACGCAATGGCACTCACTTCGCCCGTTGATTTAATTTGACGGACTTGGATATCACCAATGGCGTATTCCTCGCCATAGTCTAAATCGATGAAATGCCCATCGGCATCGGCCCACTCGACCTCAGTAAAGGTTTCGCCTCCGTCCTTTGAATAACGCCAGCTAACGGTCCCTTCAGATAGAAGAAATCCAATTGCAAAATCAATGTCTTCGTCTAGGTGCTCTTCACTGTAACTTGTTAACAGCTCGGTTTCGTTACCCTCAGCATCGTATTGATAACCCACAAAATCACTCGCAGGGAAGGTTTCCTCTTCGTCTAACAAGATATAAGCACCTGAACCGAATTGCCAAGTGACTCCACCATCCAGTGAATATTCATACGCCACTGCATCATCAGATAACTGCACGTTCAAGGAACCTTCACTGGTTACACCATCACTGTCCGATACACCACTGTCTTCAAACAATGCAAAGCTTGGCGCTTCATAAGCGTCGCCTGTCACAATCACTTGATCGTAAGCAAGCTCTACGTCGTTTCCTGCGCGATCTTCCGCATAGACAATAATATCGCCTGCGTTATATGTGGTATTCGGTTCTAGTGAGAAGCTATCTCCCGTCGCGTCTGTCCAGTTATTACCGCCATCTAGGGAGTATTCCCAGTATTCTAAATCATCATCAAACGTCACTAACACGGTGTTGCCCACGATCTCTATGATAGGATCAGAAATAATGTTATCCGTGATTACATACCCATCTGAGTTCGTGGCAATCTCGCTGACATTGTCATCCGCGTCATATTGTCTGATTTGAATGTCGTAATAATCGAAAGTGGTATTTTGTGTCAGATTAAAAGACGTTCCTTCCCCTTCAACCCAAGTTACGCCATGATCAAGTGAATATTCCCAACGTACTGCTCCGTCCGTCAGAGTGACATTTACTTGTGTATCACTGGTGATTAAATCCTCATTAGATAAGCCAGTATCTTCATTCAAATCCACTTCAGGCTCAGCGAGTAACTCAGCACTGATCGTTACAACCGTTGTGTTTAGCGTAATATTGCCAGCAACGTCTGTGGCATAAACCACGTATTGGCCAGCAGGAAGTCCCTCTGTACTCAACACATGGTCGGTATCTGCACCAACCTCGACACTGCTCCAGCTGCCTTCTTCTAAGGCTAAGATGTCAGCCAATGTCGTAATGGAAGCAGAATCCGAAAGGCTGACCAAATACGCAGCGCCGGCTTCAGCCACCGATACCGGCAGTTCATCCCCTTGATCAATCTCTATCGGTGTAATCGATGTGCCATCAGCATTAAACATTTGTAAGTGATGCGTGACGTCATTAACCCAACTCGCACTGTCGTCATCGTAGTAATCGTTGTATTCGATCCAAGATATAAAGAAGTCGCCTTCACTGTTTAGCTGCGTCCAAACAACGTCATTGATGTTGCCAGTGAATTCAATCTTCTCTGTTTTTGCTGTGCCGTCTGGGTTGTAAATTTGCACCCAAGAATCCGCTTCCCAGGTTTCGTCGTCTTGACCGTCTTTGAAAATCAACACATCCTTGTTGTCGTTCAGCACACGAATGTCAAAGTAAGCCCAATTATCGTCTTCTTCGTTGAGGGCAATTTCTGTAACGTCATTGCCATCAACAAAGTACACGCCACCTGCGATAAAGTTATTGCCTTCGCCCGTTTCTTCAAAGTAGTCGGCTGTAATGAAATACCCTTCGTCTGTTTCAGCACTGACAGATTCGATAAACAAGTCATAATCTGTGTCAGCATCAAATTCGAATGGCAAGGCAATCGGATTGTTTTGCGGCGTTCCATCCACCATAAAGGACTGGGTGTAAATAACGGGTTCATCGGCCTCATTTACGCCGATCCAAGTGACAGCAAAGTCGTTGTCTGAATTTAATGTGGCAATACCAATTTCTAAATCCACATAGTCGCTAAATTCACTCAGGCTGACTCGCGCCCCTAAACTGCCGTTATCATTGACTAACTGCAAGCTCAAGGTCATGTTTTGTTCATCAATCATCGCTGCAATAAAAGCGCCACCGTCTCCTAGAAGGTACATGCCATCGCTGTATTCACCCGCGTCTGGGTTCAGTACGATGGTTGAGCCAATTGGCGTTCCATCGGACGAATAGGTCTGCGCTTTGACAATAGCGGATGCGTCCTCAAAGCTGACCACTTCATTCCATAAAACAAGGAACTCGCCATTATTTCCTGTTGGAAGCACACTTGCCACGACACTGTTCTCGTAGGTAAGTAGGATGCCTTCTTCACCGGTTAGTGAATCGAAAATTTGCAAATACGCTGTCGTGCCATCAGATGAATCTTCTGTCCACGAAAGCATAAACTGGTCTGAATCTTTCAGAGCAATGATATCGGAACCATCAATCCACTCGTTGGTTGCAGTACTTTGCTTTATTTCTCCGACTGGCCGACCATCGGCATCAAACAGTTGGAAAAACAAATTGCTAAGATTTCCATAGTCTCCAAACTTGTCGTCTCTCGAATCACCAACCCACGTAATGACAATCGAACCATTGTTTCCAACAGGTACTATTTTTTCAATATTGTAATAACCCTCTGTTGTATCGACAGGCAATACAAATGGTAAACTTTTTTCCGAGCCATCAGCATTGTAAAACTGACTCATCAACAAGGCTTCGCCTGTATCCTTGTCCTGCTTAATCCACGAAACCACAAAATCGCCGTTGTCACCCACACGATGGCGCTCTACGTCGTAGAATTCGTCATCGCCTTCGGCGATAACCGTATCGATGCTGTTATCCGATGCGAGATAAATGTCTTCTTCCAATTGAGATTCTGTGTCTGTTATTACATCACTTTCATTGCTATAGATCGCACTTTCGTTGTCATCAGCGTCAAACTGCTTAACTTGAATGCTTTCTGCCGCATAGGTCGTATTCGCATCCAGCTCAAAACTGCTGCCCTCACCCACAACCCAAGTCGCTCCGCCATCCAGACTGTATTGCCAGCTAACCGCGTTCGTATCCAAGGTGACATTCATGGTAAGATTGTTGGTGATGTTGTCGCTATCTAACAGCCCTGTATCTTCAGCCAGTGCTACTTCTGGAGCAGGCAGAGAATCCGATACAAATGCCACTTCATTGCTGGCTACAGCACTGACATTTCCTGCGGCGTCTAACTGACGAACCTGAATGTGGCCAATCTCATAGGTTTGCAATCCGCCCATTTCAAAGCTAGTGCCAGAACCTTCTGTCCATGTAGTGCCACTGTCTAAAGAATATTCCCAGCTGGCTGCGTCTTCGGACAAAGTTACATCTATGGTGGTATCACTGGTAACAAAGTCACTGTCCGATTCACCCGTGTCAGCATGCAGAGCAAAGGTTGGTGCTGTAGGTGCAATAGAATCCGTTACAATCACAGATTCATTAGAACCAGCCAGCGATTCATTACCCGCCGCGTCCGTTTGTTTAACCTGAATGGCACCAATTGCGTAGGTGGTATTATCGTCAAGTGAGAAGCTAGTGCCTGTTCCCACTGTCCAGGTCGAGCCGCTGTCTAAACTGTATGACCAACTTTGTGTGCTGGTCTCGCCATTCGCGTCAAAATTCACTTGGACTTGGTTAGTAATGCCATCTGAGTCATCAATGCCTGAATCCACATTCAATGAGAACGTCGGTGTAATTG
>NZ_JAODTL010000007.1 GCF_026191375.1 Marinomonas pontica
CAACCATCACCAAAGCCGACACCTATTGCGGGGTCACAGAAGATATCACTGAAAAAAACCAACGTCAGACAAGATGGTAATCGAGAGCAATGGCAAGCGCTGTGTAACCACTACAACGTAAAGCTATAACGCCATATTAAAACCCCAACATGCCTTATTAACAAAGAGAAAATAGATGCCGTCCTCAGCCATTAAAAACTTTTTTAAGCGTGAAACGCCAGAAGAACAGCCAACGTGGCTAATCTTGCTCGGTATTGTCTCTATTGCTATCTACGCTTTTTCACGAACAGGGTTTATGGATGCGGCAGAAATTAGTTCTGCCATAGCGACCCTCACCGGCTTTTGGGGGCTTTATAAATACGGAAAATTGGTTAACAGTCATATCCTATTCCGCTTTATCTGGGCAGCCCTTATCTTTCAGTTTATATCATGGGCGCTGTCTGTCTATGTCACCCCAGAGTGGGCCAGAGAAACACCGCAGTTAGATAAAATTACGCGTTGGTTCACTTTTATCCCTCTTGCTTGGTGGGTCGCACAACGTAAAAACGCAATCTGGCTTATTTGGGGAAGTGCGGCATTAGGAATACTGATTTCACCCTGGGTAACAGGGGAAGGTATCCCAGAAATTATTCGAGGGCTAAATGGTGAAAGGGTGTTCTTTGGACTACGTCAAGAGCAACACACCAGCCTGTTCTTCGGCATCATTTTGATTGGCTTACTGTGTTTTGCAAGGAAAATACTTTCAATAAATAAATGGCTTACGATCCCGCTTGTTTTAACCATTCTATATTGTTTATTAGTCATCTATATAAATTCATCACGCCAAGCATGGTTAGCCTTGCTGCTGACCGCATTTTTTATGGCCAGCTACTTCACCATAAAACGTTTTAATCGGGCAACAGGAAAACAGAAGATCATTACAGTTAGTTTATTTATAGCTGGTGTACTAGGGTTAGGAGGCATGGTTACAAGTAATGACACTATGGTGAACAGAGTGATGCAAGAAAAAGAAGCGCTTACAGCGATAGCAACTCTGGACTTCGATGATGTTCCCTACTCAAGTTTTGGTATTCGTTTACACAGTTGGGTAGCTGCCACCGACTTTATAAAAGAAAAACCTATATTTGGTTGGGGAAGCAATGGCAGAACCTTAGTAATGAGACACACAGAATGGTTACCTGACTGGGTTCAATATGGTTTTGGTCACCTACATAACACCTACATTGAAATGCTCGTTAACTTCGGTATTGTTGGTTTAGTATTTTACCTATTTATGTGGGTATACATGACTAAAAGCCTTTTTAAAGAAATACATAGGGGCACAATTGAAAGAAGCATAGGTTATTTTTATATGAGCTTCTTGTGTTTTTGGAGCATTATGAACTGCTTCGAAGCCTACCAGAACTTCTGGACGGGCGTTTTTTACTTCACCGTATTTATGACAGGCATCCAAGCTAAAATTTGGCGTGCTAAATACCTAATTTGATAGCACAAAATCAGATAACTATGGGTCAAAGCCTCCTAGACATCACCAGCCTATTTACAACTGAATTATTTAGCTAACAACAGAACGTCAGATAAAACTAGCCCCGCCGGGGGCTAAACCTTTCGCATCTCATTCGTCCTAATCAAAATTTTGGACACTTTTAAATCAATTTCATTCATTTCACCACTCTCCACATAACACCGCAATTCAGGCGCATTGCCAGACGGTCTTAAATGAACAATGTCGCCGTTACACAGCGTCATACGAAGGCCGTCCGTTTCATCAGTCGAAACCACTTCTAGCACTTCATTTTGTTGTGCTATGACGGACAACAATTCAGTTTGTTTTTCTTTGCTAATTTTTAAATCAGCAATCAACTGTCGGCTTACTTCCGTAGGAATATTTTTGATTCGATCACTGGCAGTGAATCGCGCAGGAAACTCGGCGGTCAGCTGGCTGATTGGGCGAGCCTGCTCAAACGACATAGCCAATACAATTAAAGCAGGTAATACGGAATCGCGCGTTGGTAAGGCATGCAATGTTTCACCGTTCACTACAAAGTCCGCTCCCACCAAAAAGCCACCGTTGGCTTCGTAACCAACGACTCTGGCCTCTGGTGATTGTTGCAGCAGATCTTCCATACCGGCGATGACATAAGGCGAGCCAATTCTCGATCTCAGCGAGATCCGCTCAGGGCGTTGCAATGTACCTCTTAACTCAAGAACGGTATTTACATTCACCGGCGCCGCCACATGAGTGGCGTGTAAATAATCCGCACACAGCACACCCAGAATATCCCCACGTAACCACTCGCCATTTTCATTGGCAATCAGCGGGCGATCGCCATCGCCATCTGTGGATATAATGGCATCCAGCTTGTGTTCTTTAGACCAATTCAAACCTTTCTGCACATCATCTTCTGATACTGCTTCCGTATCGATCGGCACAAACGTCTCGGTACGCTCTAACGAAATCACCTCAGCACCAAAATGCGCCAATAACGTTTTAATGACATCACGCGCCACGCTGGAATGCTCATACACACCGATACGTTTGCCTTGCAACATGGTCGATGGAAACAAGGACTGATAACGCCGTTTGAAAAGCTCAATAGCAGAATGATCAACGGTAGGTAAAGCGAACTTAGCAACCTGTTCTGAAACGAATTCAGGCACTTCAACCAAACCATTCATAATAGAGGTTTCGTCGGCCTTGCTAATCTCACCATCAGGGCGATAAAACTTAATACCGTTGCGATCAAAAGGAATATGACTGCCCGTTATCATCACCGCTGGCATGGTATTTTGCATGGCATAAAACGCCAACGCGGGCGTAGGCAAGGCACCGCAAAACACCGCGTCCGCACCAAAAGATTCCACGGCCAGCAAACAAGCCTTGGCAATCTCAGGGCTGCTCGGGCGTAAATCCATGCCAATGGCAACGCGAGTCGCAGAAGGACAAACCGTCTGCAAAAAGGAGCGTACAAACGCAAAGCAAAGCGCTGGAGTGAGGTCCTTGACCAAACCACGTACACCGCTGGTACCAAAAGCAACACCCAGCTCATCGCTCAGTTGTTTTACCTGTACAGTATTGGCGTTCATTTTATCCATCCTAACGACCATTTTTTAACGACCATAGCGATCACTGAAACGCACAATATCGTCTTCACCCAAGTAACTGCCCGATTGCACTTCAACCAATTCCAAAGGAATCTTGCCTGGGTTTTCTAATGCATGAACAACACCCACAGGAATGTAAGTAGACTCGTTCTCAGTCAGCAAGATTTCTCGTTCGCCGTTTTGCACCTTCGCTGTACCGGACACAACTACCCAATGCTCGGCACGATGATGATGCATTTGCACGCTTAGCTTCTCGCCAGGTTTCACCATGATACGCTTCACCTGATGACGATCACCAAGATCTACTGTTTGGTAAGTCCCCCAAGGACGATGCACGGTCGTATGGAACATGTGTTCTTCACGGCCTTCGGCTTGAATGCGCTTCACGATTTTCTTCACATCCTGCGCATTGTTTTTGTCCATCACCAACACCGCATCCGCGGTTTCAACGATGACCAAGTCTTGCACACCCACAGCGGCAACCAAGCGAGATTCAGAACGGATAAGACAATTACTTGATCCTTCAGACATCACATCGCCTAACAGCACATTGTTGTCAGCGTCTTTGTCGGCGTAGTCGTACAAGGCATCCCACGCGCCAATGTCGCTCCAGTCGCCTACATAAGGCACGACCTTCGCTTTTTTCGTTGGCTCCATGACCGCATAATCAATCGACTCTTCTGGACACGCAGAAAACAGCTCCGCATCAATACGCACGAAGTCCAAATCCTCAGAGCGATTTTCATAGGCTTTAGACACCGCACTGTAAATATCGTCACGGTGTGTCTTCAGTTCGGACAGAAAAGCCGATGCTTTAAACAAAAACATCCCGCTGTTCCACAAATAGTCACCCGACGCCAAATACGCCTGCGCGGTTGTCAGATCAGGCTTTTCAACGAACTCAGCGACCGCAAAATCCTCACCAGCACGAATATAACCATAACCGGTTTCAGGGCGAGTGGGCTGCACACCAAACGTCACCAAAGCATCCTGTTGGGCCAATTCTGCCGCTTGCGAAATCGCCTTTTCAAACGCCGCAACATCACGAATCACATGATCCGCAGGCAACACCAACAACAACGCGTCTTTATCATTCTGTTTTTGCGCTTCTAACGCCGCCAAAGCAATCGCCGGTGCCGTGTTACGTCCCTTAGGCTCTAAGACAATACTGGATTTTGTCACACCAATAGACTGCAACTGCTGCGCAATCAAAAAACGATGGTCTTCGTTACAGACAACAATAGGATCAGCCACGTCCAAAGATACAGTTCTTAGCAAGGTTTGTTGTAAAAGACTGTATTCTGTGTCTGTCAGCGGCAAGCACTGCTTAGGGAAATGTTCACGAGAAAGTGGCCAAAGACGACTACCAACGCCACCGGATAGAATAACAGGAATGATTTTCACACAGAGTCCTTCAGATATGACAAAATAATTTGCCAAGTCTATCAAAACTCAAGAATAAGAAATATAAAAACGCGGAAATGAAGGAAAAATAAAGGAGTAAAACCCAAAAAAACCAAATCACCTGTAGGTCAGCCTTTAGGCCGTCAAAAAACTCATCACACCAAACCTACAAATCACCTGTAGGTCGGCCTTTAGGCCGTCAAGAAACTCATCACACCAAACCTACAAATCACCTGTAGGTCGGCCTTTAGGCCGTCAAAAACACGCAGCCTTTACCAAACTTCCTTGACGCGCTAAAGCACGACAAAACAAAAACCATGTTACTCTAAACCCGCCCTCAGGAAGAGAGCCAACCACACAACAAGGAGACAATGATGTCGATGTTATTTTTTCATTTCGATGGCACAGACAATAGCCCAAATGACGCCTACGCACCAGAACACATCCTTTCCAGCATCACCAACGTACTAAAATCCCATTTATTATTGGGCGGCCGCGTACAAAACCACACCAACACCACACCCAACCATTTACCCCATCGCAGTTTTTACTACGCTGGCATCGGTACCTACGGCAGCTGGCTGGAACAAAAACTCAACGCCGCCTTCGCAATCGAATCCGGTCACGTTGCTAACATTTTAAGTCGAGCATTAAACGACTTCAAAAACCATTACACCCCGTCGATCAAACAAATCGTCCTAATCGGCTTCAGTCGAGGTGCGGCATTAGCAAGGCGATTTGCCGCACTCATCACGCCACTAATCGAACGTCCTATCATCATTGAAGCCGTTATCGATACGGTCGCATCCATCGGTTGGCCAAATTTAGATAAAGCACAACGCCCCAGCACCGAAGTCGTATTTGAGCATGGCAACACATTACCAGGAGGAGTCCATCGTGCATTACACCTAGTCGCATTAGATGAACAACGCCTCGCCTTTCGTCCCACCCTAATCAACCAAGATGGACGCGCACTGGAAATCTGGCTAGCAGGAGTGCATTCGGATATTGGCGGTGGATACCGCAAAGATGGAATAGGAGACATCGCCTTGCGAATCCTAATAAACTGGATAGAACAACAAACTAAACAAAACTGCTATCAAACAACACGCCTAGCCAAAACACAGCCGCCCCATTGGCAGCCACTACTCACCATCAAACCAAATCACCTAGGCAAAATACACTACCAACAACGCCGCCTAAACGCTTGGCGCGACCTCACCCTCGCCCCACGACACTGCTGCGTACTGGAAAACGACCAACCCAACAACACACGCTCGCCCCACTGGCACCAAAGCGTCACCCAACGTATCAACAGCAACATCGGCTACCGCCCTATAGCACATTGCCCAACACCAGCCATACTCTGGCAACCTATTTCCCACCCATTATGTCTTTGAAAGGGTGAGTTAGGGAAGGATCTTGCTCTTGCACTGTCCCCTCCCCTTATCAAGGGGAGGCTAGGGTGGGGTTAAAACCACCAAACCTGTAGGTCGGCCTTCAGGCCGTCAAAAACCTAATCACACCCAACTCCAAATCACCTGTAGGTCGGCCTTCAGGCCGTCAAAAACACCCAACGGTTACAAAACGAGAGGCAGAAATCACTTTTATAAAAGGAGATTTTACTGTATCCATTGCATGGATGCGGGCAAGCGCCTTAGAATATAAACACTTAGAATAATTGTGTGATCAAGATAAAATCAATCATAACGACTAAATATTATTGCAGAGATACCAATGAAGAAAGGATTAACGTTAAAAGAACATAGTGCCTTGATAACTATGGGCCAAAGGACTCTGGACATCGCCTGCCTATTTACAACTGGATTACTTAGTTACTGGCTACGTTTTTCCCACTTAGACTTAAACACAGCACATAAAAACGTCTTGTTGCTGGGCGTTATCATTGGGGCAAGTCTCCTATCTATCTCTGGAGGATACAGAGCATGGCGAGGATCTTCTTTTTCAAGTGAGATAAAATGCGTTATTAGCGCTATGGTTGCTACGTTCCTATTACTAGCACTAAGCGCCTATGCAACTCAAACAGCTGAACTCTATTCTAGAGCTTGGGTTACTACTTGGCTTTTATCTTCTATCTTTTTCATCCTATCCTATCGATTTGTACTCAGACAGATTCTAGGTACATTACGTGCAAGAGGGTTGAATATACGTCGAGTGTTAATTATTGGGGATGGAGACTTAGCACAAAACGTTGCAGATAAACTGCTTCAAAACACCTCCATGGGACTCGTTGTAAAAGGATTTATTTCTAATAAAGCCTCACAAAAAAACGAGACCGTAATCAAAAACATCCCCATCGTTGGTTGTTTGGAAGAAATAGATAAACTGGTTTTAGAAATGCACATAGATCAAGTGTGGATTGCCTTGCCTATATGCGAAGTTGCTCAAATGGAACAAGTACAAACGGCTTTAGCAACCAGCGCGGTTACTATTCGCATGATTCCAGATATATATGGTTTTCAGTTATTAAATCACTCAATGACAGAAGTGGCCGGATTGCCAGTAATAAACCTATCAACATCTCACATGATAGAAGATAAAAATAGGTTTTTAAAATCACTGGAAGATAAAATACTCTCTGGTTTAATTTTACTTTGTATTAGCCCAATAATGCTTGGCTTGGCAGTTGGTGTAAGGCTTTCTTCTCCTGGTCCGATTTTCTACAGGCAAGAAAGAGTCAGCTGGAATGGTCGCCCTTTCGACATGTTAAAGTTTCGCTCCATGGCGGTAGATAGCGAAAAAGATGGCGTAAAATGGGGAGGCGCAACCAGCATGTCGGTTACTAAATTCGGAGCATTTATCCGTAAAACCAGTCTCGATGAACTTCCTCAATTCATAAATGTGCTCAAAGGCGACATGTCTATCGTCGGCCCAAGACCTGAAAGAACGGTTTTTGTTGACCAATTTAAACACGAAATCCCAGGCTATATGCAAAAACACATGGTAAAAGCAGGCATTACAGGCTGGGCACAAATTAATGGTTGGCGCGGAGATACAGATCTTAAAAAACGCATTGAATGTGATTTATACTATATAGAGCACTGGTCATTCTGGTTAGACATGAAAATTATCTTTCTAACATTTTGGAAAGGCTTTATTCATAAAAATGCCGCTTAAAAGCGGCATTTTTATTTGTTAAACTCTTTTAAAACACGCTCTGCATAATGCGAAAAATGTTGTTTGAAATTATCTTTACTAAATGTCTCAACATAATCACGAATATCATTAGAATCAAACGATCCCAAAACACTCTCGAAAGAGTCAATTGCACCATTCAAACTTTGCTCAGTTTGCTCATCAAAAAATACACCAGAAACGCCCTCCTTGACTGTTTCCAACGCCCCCCTTTACGGTAAGCAATCACTGGTCGGCCACATGCCATCGCTTCCAAGGGTACAATTCCAAAATCTTCAACACCAGGAAAAATTAATGCTTTACAATGTGCCAATAAATCTTTGATCTCACCAAACGGCAAACGACCCAATACCTCAACATTATCGTTTGCCAACTGTCTAAGTTCTTCTAATTGCTCACCTTGACCAATAATTTTCAGTTTTTTTCCTGATGAATTAAAAGCCCGAACCGCCATATCCGCTTTTTTATAAGGAACAAGCTGACCAAGCATCAAGTAGTAATCATCCGATTCACTATTACTCAACGAAAATTCGGTAAAATCTACAGGAGGATGAATAACAGTAGATTCTCTGTGATAAAAGCTCTTTATACGCCCTGCAACAAAATGACTATTAGCAACAAAATGACTTACAGACATAGAACTGACTTGATCCCAACGGCGTATGTAGTGTAGTAATGGAATCATTAGTAATCGCTTAAGCCACCCATATCGTTTTTTATAATCATAGTACATATCCCACGCATAGCGCATTGGAGAATGACAATAACAAATATGCGGTTTACCAGGGGCAGGTATCACACCTTTTGCAGGGCCGGACTCACTGGAGATAACTAAATCATAGTCAGACAAATCAAATTGCTCTAAAGCCAATGGCATAAGAGGAAGATAATTTTGATACCAGCGCTTAGCTAGCGGAAGTTTACTAATAAAACTCTGCCTAATAGAATGCTTACTGATTACACTATCTTTAAAGTTTTCGGGGGCATAGACATGAGTATAAATATCTGCCTCAGGGTACAATTCACAAAGCGCTTCTAATACCTTCTCTCCACCGCGTAAATTCACTAACCAATAGTGAATAATGGCAACTTTCATAGCTTCTCCAAAATAGGTTGCAATGCCATATCCCATAGCTCACGGGATTTGTCCCATGAAAACTCTTGTGCTCGAATAAGTCCTTTTTGAGAGAGTTCCACTCTTAGACTCTCATCGTTCCAAATTTTAAGCATGGCATCGCCAATAGATTCAATACTATAAGGATCAGCCAGTAAAGCAGCCCCCCGCGATCTCCGGCATAGCAGTAATGTTGGATGTGATAACAGGCGTCCCAACAGCCATCGATTCAAGAATCGGCAAACCAAAACCTTCATACAAGGTGACCATCAAAGTAGCTAAAGCACCTTTATAATAAGAAGGCAATTCCGATTCTTCAATCCCTGATAGGAAAATAATGGACTTCGATAGGTTGAGCTTATCGACTACCCTCTCAAGCTCTGGAGTAGAAGAACAAGAAAGCAGCAGATCTACATGCTGATCCAATTTTGAGTTCGAAAATGCTCGAATCAGCCTATCTAAATTTTTATGAGTTTTATTATTACCAACATAAAAAAAATAAGGTCTTTCACGTGTAATAGATAAAACATTTTCATTAAAAAAATCATGATCTATTCCATTGCCAACAACAAACACCTTATCTGACTCAATGTTAGCCCACTTACATATCTCACCTCTAGTAAACTCTGAAACAGTAAAAACCAAAGGTGTTTTTTTCAACACTCTTTTAACAATGAAATTATAATAAATTAGATTCTTAAATCCAGAATACTCAGCAAGTTTAATATGCATTAAATCATGAATAGTTAATATGCACCGTTTGCCACCAAAAATAGGAGCATTATAGCCTGGAGTGATAAAAAAAGAGCCTAGCAAAGTTATTTTAGTAAGAGAAAAAATATCTCTTAGAGTAAGTGCTTCTGCTAATCCTCCTTTTATAATTTCCATATCATTAAAACTATTTGACTCCATTACTTCTTGACAGAACCTACCTATCCCACCACTTTTAAGCCATCGAGCATCAAAGAAAATCTTCATAATAATAAACCTTACACTCCATATAGGACATCTAACTTAAAAACCTACGTTTGTAAAAATAACAATAATATGTAAGCCCCCAAGACAGCCAAAAGTATGGTCTTAAAAAATTAGACTCAAAATTTAAAATTATGAGCATCACTACTGTAGCCTTAGAAAAGGGACTACTTCTATTTTTAAAGCATATATACAAAACAAAAAATATAAAACAAAAAAAGCCAAAACCACCAAAAATACCTGTTGTCGCTAAAACCTCAATATAAATATTAGTTACAGGGACACCTACAGCCTTAAGATATTCTCTACCTTGTGAATAATCATTTACACCATTTACAACACTATAAGACTCATAACCGGATAAACCTACACCAAACAAAAGGTTATCCTTAAAAACATCAAATCCGGATAATATTCTAGAAACTCTATTCCCCCTCGCAGAAGTATATCGTAAAAGCCTATATCTCCATTAAAAAAACTTCTAATAATAACAGTATTAATATCATCAAAAAAAACAACATATAAAACAAAAATAATTCCAACCAAGAAAAATAAAATAAAATTTCTCAAATTAAATCTCAAAAAATAAAAAATAAAAAGTAGAAAAACAACCAACAAAAAACTAGCAGAAAAAGAAAAAAATAAATATAAAACAACCAAAAAATAATCAAACCACATTATTTTCTTAAGGCTATCATACATATAAAAAAGAACAGATACATAAATAGCCATTGAGATGGAAAAGTATGATGGTTCATAGTAAAATGCTTTGACACGCTCATCTGAACCGAGAAAAAAGAAAGCAAAGCCAAAAAAAAGTTGCAACCTATATGCAATTAAAACAGCTCTTTCTATTGAAGGAACGTATCCATTATAACAACTTACTGATATTCTTTCTGAGAGAAATGGTACTATTACATTATACAAAAATACAGTCATAATCATCCATACAATTGTGGAAAAGCTTTTAAATGGAACGTATGAATAATAGAAGCTCGGAAAAAATGAAACCATCAGAAATATAATTAAAATAAAGTAACCGAGACTAAACTTAAGAAACTTAAAATAAACAAAAAATAAAAAAATAAAAAAAATAAAAACAAATCTTACATTAAAATCATACAAATTCAGAGAAATTAAATCTCCCCCACTCAAAAAAATAACAATCACTAAGAATGAAAATGGCAATTTACACAATAAGTTATTACTTAAAAGACTTCCCTTTTCCATGATATCAAGACTCAAATGGATTCACGATCGATTTCCTACATAAACACAAGGCTAATTTTCTTGGGAGGAATGCAACTAATAGGAACCACATAAATACAAAAATTTTTTTCAGTTTTGAATATGCTGGCCAACTTACCACCCCTCGGAAAGAAGATCTTAGTATCCGGAAAAAAGAATCGTGTGTGGGGTGCTTATCTTTAAATAACTTAAACGATATTAATCTTAATTTATCTATTGGTGGAGGAGTGATATCAAACTGGTAATCTAGGTCAAATTTTTCTTTAATTGATTTCAATATTGCGTTTTTCGTTAAAATAGAGCGTTCATATGCGGCCCATGGCGTTGATGGACTATTATTAAAAACTAACTTTGATGGAAGATCATTTTTTCTAGAATAATCTATTCTATACAAAGCTAACGCTTGATTAACCTCTATGACATCCCCACAAAAAGGAGACAAAAATATCAAATATGAGTCGGCTGCTATTTTCCAATCATCCTGATGAAGAGGAAGCAAAGTTTTCAAGCATTCTCGAGAGTATACATTACCTGATGCAGGAGGTGATGAATAAGAACCATACTTGATGACAAGATCTTTTAAATCACCTTTATCTAAGGTTTCTGGGAAGATGAAATTAGACTTTTCACTTAATTCATTGATTACTTGCAATTTAAAATGAAGTTTAGCCGCTCCTAGCACCCACTCATTAGAAATGATACTAAGAGCATCTTTTAATAAAAGATCGTCCGAATCTAAAAATAAAATAAGATCACCAACACTTTCACTGAATCCTATATTATAAGCTGAACCCTGACCTCCATTATTTTTAAAAATTAACTTGGCATAATCCGAGTATTTTGATAGCAACACTCTAGAATCATCTGTAGATCCATCGTCCACAATAATCAACTCAAAGTCATTATAACTTTGACTCAATACACTATTAATACACTCATCTAAATATTGCGAATAGTTATAATTGTTAATAATAACGCTTATTTTTTTCATCAAATTTACCACATAAATCAACAATAATTTTTTTCATCATCACTTAAAGAGAACTTTCTTTTTAGCATGATCCCGGCGATCATTAATAAACATTTTGTTAAGACTTTTGAAAAAAGTGAAAGAGATAATAAAAATCTTAGTATGAATTTCATATAACTTCTATCCAAAAAATAATATTCTTTAAGGATTTTATAATGCATAAGAAAAACTTTCTTTCGATCTACACCATTGTGTAGATCACATACTAAACTTCGGAATGCTCCTTGATAGGTCAACCAATCTTTTTGTGTTGAGACTATTGACTGCTGCAGATATTTCAAATATTTCGCGTCAACATTAAGATGCGCCAAATAACCTAATCCTTCGACAACAGGAATTATAGACATTTGTGTCTTAGTGTCTGCAGTCGAAGCTAGATCAATAATTCGTTCATTGCTTAGTACAATTTGACCCACACCATTATTAAGCAACATAGCATATAAAATTGATACAAACCCTGGAGCACATGTATTCTGATAAAATGTCCCGAACCGAATCCCTTCCTCGATTTTCTTGATATTATATAGCCCATCAGAAATAAACATGATCTGGCCAAAACTATCGATACCTTTTAGAAAAGATAATAGTTCCTCATAAACAACTACCTTAGTTCGTACTGTGTGCCCAGGAAGAGGTGTATTGAAATTTATAAATAATGCATCAGGATACATTTCAAGTTGAGTTAGTATTTTTTCTATCGAATTAGGTAATACATGATCATCATCGCCCAAGACTAATACAAAGTCCGCTGATGCATACTCAATTACACGTAAAATATTTGCGTTCCCTCCTACATTAATTTTATTCCGATAAAATTTCACCTGAACAGGAAGATCCGGAAATACATTTCTAATATCCGCCTCTACATTATTGGGGCTTGCGTTATCAATAATAATTAACTCAACATCACTTGTTTTTTTATCTGCGGAAGCAATCTTTCTAATGATTTTATTAAAGTCATATTCCTATTATAGGTAGGAACACCTATTGTCAACTTGTAACTATTCATAAAAATACCGTTTAAAAATAAAATAAGTCCATGGCAAAGCTATTAAAACTAATATACAAAGATAACCAATCAAAACTAAATAAGCACTCACGTAACTTAAGAAATACACAGAAAAAGCAACTAAAACAGCCACACAAATGCTATTCAAAAGCATTGGTTCTTCTTTGTGCGCGCGCATGTAAGCCGCCATAGAAAAAACCAGTTGATTAACTACGGATATAAACATTAATATAATTAGACTATCGATAGGTAGAATTCGATCAACCAATGAAAATCCATTTATTTTCAATATGTAAACAAATACAATAAAACTCAATCCAGTGATTATATTTAGAACTGCACTTTTGAATATAATGCTTTTAAAGAGCCTGTTCAATTTTACACGTTTTTTTTCAGCGATATACTTACCCATTAAAGGTGATTTTGCAGTCACCCACCCCATCGCTAGTCCAAGCATGGTATTATAAATAGACATACTCAACCCAAACGCACCTGCAACATCAGCACTCTGATTGGCGAAAAGCAACGGGGTAAATAATTGAAATATAAAGTAACCACTTATCCAACTCAGTGCGATTTTCCATTGAAAAGGAAATATCTCTTTCCGCCAAGAAATTACGTACTTACACGATATCTGTAAACCTAAAAGCCATACCTTGTATTTTTTTAATAGCCAAACTAGACCAAAAATGGCATATGAGCAACTAACCGCTGGTACGGCATAAAGGTCATAACCCAAAACCATCAGAGCAAAGAATAACGAATATCCAACTATTGACTGAAATAAACGAAGTTTTGCTACCTCAGCAACACGTCCAAAGCCTTCCACAACCGCCATATATGGCCCTAAAAAGACAATGATTGAAGTAAAGAATACATGCATCAGCCATGGATACATCCAAGTTGATAAATCTAATGCTCCTTGAGTAGAAAAAAACTTAACCCCAATAATAGTTAGCAACGTAAAAAAGCTGATTGCAATAAATAAATACAAGCGCCTCACTAGCTTTAACAATGAATATATTCGATCAACATTTTTTTTATCTCCATTCAGATGGCCCGATTCATTTAATTTAACTCCTATCGACTCATGGGCAACAATTTGAGTTATTACATAGTTAAACCCCAACTCAAAAAATATTTGACTAGCAATTAAACTTGCAAATGTAAAGTAATAACCCTGCACCTCGCCACTAAAAAAATAGGAATAAGAATAACTACAACAGCACCTGCAAATATATTCCAACCACGATACAACAATGTATTTAGTATGTGGCTATCCATTCCAATTCTTTGAAATAAAATTGTCAACTTCATATTAGTCTTCTTATTGAGATTACACTTCACCATGTAATCTTAGTGATTTTTTTAACTGCAGAAATACAACGTTTAAATCCATCAATAACGTTAACACTAGGCTCCCACCCTAAACCTAAAAGTTTTTTTACATCTGGCTGATTTCGAGTTAATTTCGATATGGAATAATTAGTATTATTTTTAACTTCTAATTTTAGTGAAATATTCAAATTTGGATACTCATTTATTAAGTAAATTGCTAAATCCTTCATTGATATTTCTTGTTCAGGATAGCCAAGATTAAAGCAACCATTTTCTTCTTGACTAAAGAGTATTTTAAGCATGCCACTCAATGCATCCGTAATATAACAAAATGAGCGTTTAGCTGAGCCATCAGAAAAAAATACAATATCTTTCTCCTCGACTATTGCATTGACTAGCAAAGAGAATATTCTTCCATCATCACTTGCCATATTGGGTGCGTACGTATGAAATGGGCGAACAATTCTAACATCAATACCAAATTGCTTGTTGTAAGAGATACATAAATTCTCCCCACATCGCTTACTCTCAGCGTAACAAGAGCGAACATCTAATGGGTCAACAACACCATTTGATAGTTCACTAATTGGCTGGTCTTCATCTCGAATTCGACCATAGACCTCTCCAGAGCTGACAAATAAGACCCTTGCGTTATACTTTTTTGCATTTTCGAGAATATTGATAGTACCAATAGTATTGGCAGCTATGGTTCCAATAGGATCAACATTATAATACTTGGGTGAAGCCTGAGATGCAGCATGTATTATATAATCTGAAGGTATATCAAAATAACATGTCACATCTTCAAATATAAAATTCACGTTTTCAATTGCAAGGATATTTTTAAAGTTTCTCTCTGTTTTTTCTTTATTTCTGCATAACGCATTAATTTTTATATTGAAACCAATTTCGGTTTTCAGGTATAGAAGAAGCATAATCCAATAAGAGCCAATCATGCCATTTGCACCAGTAATGAGAATACTCTTACCGTGAAATAGCTTTAATTGTTCAATGTTAGACTTGGCTATTAATTCTATATCTTCTGAAACCTCTAAAGAATTTAATTTATTCATTATAAATCCTTCGATTTATCATGCGCTTCTACTATCATATTCTCCATAAACTCTTCTCGCGATAAAAGAGGAGAGATATCTTCTAATGGTGGTGAAACTATTGTTCCATCTCTCTTAATTGCTAATGAAAGCTTTGGGTAGAAGTATTGTTCTGGATCCATAAAAATTTCACATATTACTGGACCTATTGATTCCATAATTAATGGCATAACTACCTTAAACTCTTCCCAATTTTTAATTGAGTAGTATGGCATTTCAAATCCAGCAGCGACTTTACTAAAGTCTGGACAAGATACGCCACTATTTTTGTTCGTTGCTGAATAACGACCTTCAAATAGGTTTTTTTGCGTATGCTTAATCATCAAATAACCATCATTATTGAATATAAATGTTTTTATTGGTAGTTTATGATGAGTAATTGTTTGTAATTCTTGAAGGTTCATCATTATCCCACCATCGCAATTTAAGCAAACCACATGACCTTTATTTTTACCGAATGACGCACCTATAGCAGCAGGTAAACCATATCCCATTTCACCTAAACCAGTTGATGTCATCAATCTCTGACCAGATTTAAGTTTTAATGATTGATGTGCTGATAGCAATGCTGTTCCCATATCGGTAACGACAGTTTCATCATCCTTAAAATATTCCGACATTTTATCAACAACACGATATGAGTTAATATAACCATTTTTATCATCATTTTCTGGACCCACTAAAGGATAACGAGACCTATATCCATTACAATTTTCTACCCACTGGCCAATATTATTTTCTGTTATTTTATTTTTTGATAACTGTTTGATTAACTCTATCAAAAACTCGTTAGCATCTGCACATACCGGAATGTCGACTAACCCTTCGAGTTTATCCAATTCTTGTTGATCGATATCAACTTGGACAATTTTTGCATCTCGAGCAAACTCAGAGTGTTCATAACCAATCATCGGAATAGCCATGCGCGTACCAATTGAAATCACCAAATCGGCATTTTGAACTACGAAATTTGCTGCGCGATTTCCATAAACGCCTGCACGACCAAAATTGAGCGAATGATCACTATCTAACATATCAATCCCAGCCCAAGTTACCAAACTCGGAAAAGGAGCTTCTAATAGTAGTTTTTCAATTTTACTTTGAGCACCAGACAGTCGAATACCATGACCAAACCAAAATACAGGACGTTGAGCTTGCTTCATGAGTTCAACGATATTTAAAACCTGCTGCTCAACTGAAACGGCTACCTTTTCTTCCGGAACAAAATGAAGATATTTATCTGCTTCTAATTTTGCCCCTTGAATATCCATAGGAAAGTCAAGCCAAACTGGCCCAGGGCGACCTTCTTCTGCTATGTGGAATGCTTTTTCAACCTCCAGCAAAGCTTTATCAGCTTCCATTATTTGAGATGAATATTTAGTTACTTTTTTAACCATATCAGCACTATCGTAACCTTGAATCCCCCACATACGCATATCGAACATTTTATTTACAAAGCGTACATTTTCTTGTCCAGAGATAATCACACCAGGAATAGAGTCAGCCCATGCGCTTACTACCCCAGTAATCGCATTCGTACTTCCACCACCAGCAGTAACAAGCGCTGCGGATATTTTTCCTGTTTCTCGATAATACGTTTGCATCGCCATTGTGGCCGCTTGTTCATGATGCACACAAACAATTTCTGTATACCCTAAATTATAAATTGAATCGAAGATATGAGAATTCGCAGAACCAATAATGCCAAATACGTGGCGGATCTCATGATCTTTTAAAAATTGGGCAATTGCATCACTGACCTTTAAAGCTGACATTTTAATCCTCTATTTATAAATTTGAGTAAACCAGGTTACTGTTCTACTGATACTTAACTCTAAATCTGTGAAAGTAGTCAGATTTAAATCTTTTTTCACTTGGTAAGTATCAGGCAGTAAATATGTCCTATCGTTTATTTTCGCTAACGACGTATTTAGCATAATCGATGGAGTAAATGAAAAATTTTTCGCCACATAATTTGCTAATTCGTAAGCCATAACAGGATTATCACTACCTACGTTATATACATTCCCCGATTTACCGTGCAAAAGAATGACAAGAACCCACACAGAAAAATCAGCACCATACATTACGCCACGTGTGGTTTGACCATCACCATATATTCTTATAGGACGCTTATTTAACGCATCATTAATAAAGGTGTTCAGTATCCATGGGGAAGATAAATTCTGGTATGGACCACAAAAGGTAAAAGGGCGAATACTGACAATTGGCAAGCGAAGTTCATTTCGCGCTGCCTGGCACAGTTTTTCAGCATAACGTTTCGATTCAGGGTATACAGCTGCCAAACTATGGCTAAAAGGTAGACTAGTGCTGTCTTCGGTTAAAGTGGTCATATCAGAATTAGCGTATATTGCTGAAGAACTGACATTTAATATCGCTTTTAAATTATTCAAACGGCTTGCAGCTCGAAGCATAGATGCAGTTCCTTCAGCTACGCTCGACATGGTGTCTATAGGGCAAGATGCATGAAAGCTTGTATCTGGTGTCGCAGCAGCGTGGATGATATAATTAACCTCACGAGGAATTTCCGTAAGGCTACGAACATCATAATTCAGCAACACCATTTCACCACGTTGTAGCTCATTTTCAAATCGCTCTTGTATGCGATTCTTTTCACGGTCTAAAACGTAAACTTTAATCCCTGCATTCTCAGTGCGATTAAGGTACATTAGCCACTCACATAGCCACGTTCCCAAAAAACCAGCCCCACCGGTAATGAAAAAGCATTGCCCGTAGCTTTCGCTAAGCTGTGAGGCAACTGAACTGTGTATTCTCGTCAGATCTTCGTTAATGAAAGCGGCAATTTTATTCATCATACTTAGAACCTTTTAAACTTTTGGCGACTTCTATAATGATATCTTCTTGGCCTGCAACAACTTTTCTTCTACCGAGCTCAAAAAAAACATCTCTAGGATTTACGCCAAATTCTTGAGAGATTCGATTGACTGGCTTTAAAAATCCAGAAAACACACCAGAAAGGCCACTAACAATACTCGTAGAACTAATAGTCGGAATGACTTTCATTAATTCTCGTTCAGCTAAGTTACCAGCATCTAAAGTTTTATATAGATCCACTCCTGTACTGTATTTCATACGTTCCAATACAGCAATTAATGCTTCTAACTGTGTATTGCCCGCTCCAGCACCAAATCCACGGGCACAGCCATCAAGTATCAACGCACCGCATTCCACGGCGGCAATTGAGTTTGCTATCGCCATTCCCAAATTATTATGAGCATGAAAACCAACAGGAATACTTAATGTTTCCACAAGATGGCTTACCTTTTCAACCACATCACTAGGGAGGTAATTACCGGCAGAATCCATTAATATGACAGCCTCAGCACCATAAGCTTGCATTTTTGTAGCCTCCTCAGCTAACAAAAATCGGTCTGCCATATGAGTCATCATTAAAACGCCAAATACCGTTTTGCCTTCATTACGACAGAAATGAATGTGTCGCTCAGTCACATCGGCTTCCGTGCAGTGCGCTGCGACTCTAAAAACATCAACACCGTACTCAATTGCAGGCTTAATATCTTTTTCAATGGTTGCGAAACCTGGGATAACATGTACAGCCAGTTTCGAGCTTTTCAAATTATCTCGTGCGGTTGTTAGCATTGTGAAATCATCTATAGCAGCAAGACCAACTTGCAAAGAGGACGCCCCTAAGCCATTACCATGACCAACTTCAACTATAGGAATACCCGCGCGGTCAGCAGCACTGCAGTACAAAGCAATTTGTTTTGCCGTTAATTGGTGTGATACTGCATGATTACCATCTCTTAAGGTTGGATCACTAATTAAAATATGATTATCTTGACTCATAACTAAACCTCTAAACCATTCTTAGCGTATTCTTCTGCCATAGCGATTGCAGCACAATTTATTATATCTAAGTTGCCAGCGTATTCAGGAAGATAATCCCCCAACCCCCTCACTTTAACCATTATAGAAATCCTTCCATTCTCATATAATGGAGGAACTATTAATTCATAGCCAGGTACATATTTCTTTATTTTCTCTACAATCTCAGAAACTGAGGTATTGAGAGAATCCATATTTGGATTACTTACCTTCGCATACACTGTTGTTTGCATATTAATACATGGAATGGCTGGATTTAAGTTAATAATGGCCTTTGAAGCCTTCGCTCCTGAAAATTCTATTAACCCTTTTTCGGTAGTTTGAATATATTCATCAAGATTTCTTCTGGTCGCTGGACCAGCACTTTTAGAGGCAATAATCGAAACTGTTTCTATATATTCTACATTTTTTTGTGATTGACCAATTGCATAAGCAAGTGGTATCGAAGCCTGACCACCACAGGTAATCATGTTTATATTGTCTGCAGCAAGGCAATCAGATAAATTTGCAGCCGGCACTGACATAACCCCAACTTTTGCTGGGGTTAAATCGATTGCAATTATACCCAAATCTTTAAATACAGGCGCATGTAGTAGATGATCTTTCGCTGATGTTGCATCAAAAACTAAATCGATATTTTTATGATTTTGCTTAATGAACTCAATACTTTTATCAGAGCAGGTAATCCCCATCTCTCTAGCTTTTGCCATACCAGAAGAGTTTGTGTTTCTTCCAACAAAGGCAACACATTCTAAATACTGAGAACGCTGAACTTTGATCAATAAATCAGTTCCGATATTACCTGTTCCCAAAATAGCAACTTTGAACTTTTTCATCTACTTACCTATATTATTTCTAACCAAGAATGTAAGTTAACTACTATATTGTAACCAAACCTAAAATTAGAAATTAATTCCAAAGAACTCTTCTAATTGAGCCGCTACAAACTCAAAGTGCTCATCATTTAGTGCAGGAAAAATGCCAAGCCAGAAGGTTTGGTTCATGGTACGGTCAGTGTTAATCAGCTCGCCAACCACTCGATGTTCAACACCTGTGAAATAGGGTTGACGTGTCAAGTTACCAGCAAACAGCAAGCGACTGCCAATTTTGTTTTGGTCTAAGAACTTCAATAGCTCAACGCGCGATACGCCACAATCTTCTTTAAGTGTTACCGGAAAACCAAACCATGATGGTGTGCTATTTACCGTGGGCTCTGCGATCTCAATGAAGTCACTTAATGTTGACAAAAGTCGATTTTTCAAATAATCGAAATTGCTGTTCCGCTTGTCGATAAATTCTTGTGCGCGATCTAATTGTGCTAAACCACAAGCAGCCTGCATATCGGTAATTTTTAAGTTATAACCAAGGTGTGCATAAACGTATTTGTGGTCATAACCCTGGGGAAGAGAACCAAACTGCTGACCAAAACGGTTACCACAGGTATCATCACAGCCAGGTGCACAGTAACAATCACGCCCCCAGTCACGGAAAGATTCCGCAATCATTTTAAGCAGAGGATCGTTCGTGAATACGGCGCCACCTTCTCCCATCGTAATGTGGTGGGCAGGGTAAAAACTTAATGTTGAAATGTGGCCAAATGTACCCACCATTTGCCCATTGTATTTCGCACCTAATGCATCACAGCAGTCTTCTACTAGCCATAGACCGTGCTTGTCACAAATTTCTTTGACACGTCCCACATCGAACGGATTACCGAGTGTATGAGCAAGCATGATGGCTTTTGTTTTTGGTGTGATAGCAGCTTCAATAAGATCTACGTTAATATTGTGTGTTTTCATGTCTACATCAACAAAGACTGGAACAGCACCAAATTGTACAATTGGGTTAACAGTCGTTGGGAATCCCGCTGCGACACCTATGACTTCGTCACCCTTTTTGATCGCTCGATCCCCTAACTTAGGAGAAGTCAGTGCGCTAAACGCAACAAGGTTTGCAGAGGAGCCAGAGTTCACAGATAGCGCAAATTTTACGCCAATAAATTCAGCTAGTTTTTTCTCGAACTGTTCATTAAAACGTCCAGTGGTCAACCACCCATCCAGTGATGCATCTACCATGTTCTCTAGCTCAGCAGACCCAATCACTTTACCAGAAGGAGGAATAACACTCTCACCGGCAACAAAAATCTTTGGCGCATATACTTCTGCAGCATACTCTTTTACCAAACTATTAATTTGAGAGCGTAGCTCATTTGCTTTTGCAGTCATAACGATTCCGTAATTTTATTAAGTTAAATATAGTGTTGCAAAACGATATTGTTATTATCGCTTTGCCATATCATTTAAATAGTCTTCTACTTCTTGCTGACACGCTTCCTTCATATCCGCCCCTGAAAGCCACACTTTGTGCCAGTTTATAATGCGATTTAAAGTTTGCTCTAAACGCCAAGTTGGTTGCCAATGTAATTTTGATTTGGCTTTAGATATGTCTAGTTTCAAGAACTTTGCTTCGTGGGGCTGTGGGTTCTTGTCAAGCACCCAATCGGCACCTTCTCCCCATTGCTTAACCATTGCATTCAAAATCCACTCCACAGGTTGTGCATCTTCATCTTTAGGACCAAAATTCCAGCCTTCAGACACATTAAGATCTTGTTTTCCATGACTTTCATAGAGTGCTTCTGCTAGCACCAAATAGCCACTTAGGGGTTCTAGAACATGCTGCCATGGCCTTGTCGCTAGCGGATTACGCACAACGACAGCTTCTTGCTTTTGAAATGCCCTAAGTATGTCTGGGATCAAACGATCATCCGCCCAGTCCCCACCACCAATGACATTACCCGCTCTGCCTGATGCAAGCTGTGCAGAGCCCTGCGCGGAAAAAAATGACTGCCTATAGGCACTGGTCACTAACTCAACACAGCCTTTGCTGTTACTGTAAGGGTCATAACCTCCCATAGGCTCATTTTCTCTGTACCCCCACTCCCACTCTTTGTTCTCATAGCATTTATCCGTTGTAACATTGACGATTGCTTTGAGATTCGTACATAGGCGTGCCGCTTCGAGTACATGGATAGTTCCCATAACGTTTGTTTCGTAGGTTTCTACTGGCTGTATATAAGAAAGCCTTACCAAGGGTTGTGCAGCCATATGAATCAAAATATCGGGGTTAAATGCGAGCATACTTTTTTTGATATGCTCTCTGTCTCTAATATCACCGATTTCACTTTCCATGCCCTCTGCTACATTCGCCACATCAAAAAGAGCAGGTGTTGTTGGCGGCTCTAGAGAAAAGCCTTTTACGCTAGCTCCCATTTGCTGAAGCCAAATACTTAGCCAGCTTCCTTTAAATCCAGTATGTCCCGTTAAGAAAACTTTTTTACCATGCCAAAATGATGCCGTTACAGAAGCTTTCATAAGATAGTTAGTCCCATTTTTTCCAAGGTGCCTTTCCTGATTCCCACAATTCCTCTAGATAATGCTTATCTCTAAGCGTATCCATAGGCTGCCAGAAATCCTTGTGCTCATAGGCCATTAGCTCTCCCGCTTCTGCCAATGCCATTAGAGGTTCTTGCTCCCATGTACATGCATCATTTGGAAGCAGCTTTAATACCTCTGGTGAGAGGACAAAAAAACCGCCATTAATCATAGCGCCATCCCCTTTTGGCTTCTCTTTGAAACTACGAACAAAACCATCCTTCATATCTAAAGCACCAAATCGGCCTGGTGGGTAAGTCGCGGTCAACGTTGCCTGTTTACCATGGGACTTATGAAAACGAATGGTTTCTGCGATATCGACATCAGAAACACCATCACCATATGTAAAACAGAACGCTTCTTCATCTTTTACATAATCTGCCACTCGACGTAAACGACCACCTGTCATAGACGCGTCACCCGTATCAACCAAAGTTACCGTCCACGGCTCCGCTCGCTTGTGGTGTACTGTCATTTCGTTGTCTTTCATATTAAAAGTTACGTCTGACATATGTAGAAAGTAATTGGCGAAATACTCTTTAATGACATAACCCTTATATCCACAGCAGACAACAAAATCCGTAATACCATGATAAGAATACATTTTCATGATATGCCATAGAATGGGCTTCCCCCTACTTCTACCATAGGTTTAGGTTTAGTCACTGTTTCTTCGCTTAAGCGTGTTCCTAAACCACCTGCAAGAATCACTGCTTTCATTGATATTGCTCCCTAAAATTACGATGCAACAAAAGCATCTGAATAAAAATTATTTGGATTCAAACAGGCTTCAATCAGGCATTCTCTTGCAGAGTCAATCATTGCTATTGATCCGTAGGCATAGACTTCTGCATTTTCTAGAGGGACACCGTCTTCCAGTAGACAATGGTGAACATAGCCTTTTCTTCCGCTCCATTCTGGTGCAGCCTTTGATAAGCACAGTTGCACCATTACATTAGGATTGTCAGACCACTCTGCTAATTGAGACTGTGCATAAAAAAGATCTGCCGAACGATTCCCCCAGTAAACGTACACTTTTCTCGTAAGGTTGCCCCTGGAAAGAATAGACTCAACCAACGATTTGACTGGTGCAAACCCTGTTCCTGTAGCAAGAAAGATTAAGGGACCTGTATTCTTGTTACGTTCAAAAAGTCCCTTTAGGGCCTTCAATTTGAACCAATTGTCCGGCTGATATTGGCGCAAATATCTTACTACTCATTTCACCGTCCGGAACTTTTTTAAAATGCAACTCTATCCTTTTGTCCTCTCGCGGCTTAGAAGCAATTGAGTAACTTCTTTTTGTTCCCTGAACGATTAGATCTAGATATTGTCCAGGTAAATACTTAAAGTCGACTCTTGGAGGGAGTCGTAAAAAAAGACACAAAACATCTTCGGTGCGATGTACAATTTCATCTATTTTCGCAGGCGACACTTGACTCTTTATGTCTTTTAATTCTTCAAAGTACTCTGAATCAATGGTCAATGAGCAAGAAGGTTTGTAACAGCATGTTAGAATTTTTTCGCCGACTATAGCTTTACTTTCTGCATCAAGTATTGTTGTCTCACAGATTCCGCAGGTACCTGTTTTACAACTATGTTCTATTGAATATCCCTGCTTGAGCGCAGACTCTAAAATTGTTTCGTCTTGATCGGAACAAAACTCTCGACCATTTTTCAAAGTAATTTGTATTTTTCCGGTCATATACAACCCTAAAATATTAACCCTTACTAATATTATCTATTTGAATATCTCTAAGCACATCTGCTCGAAGCTTATTAATTTCCGCAGTTAACTCTTCATGCTCTTTCATTTTACGTTCTAAAAACCGCCTCGTTAATAGCGCTTTTTCTTCAATGCCATTAAACGTCAATAAATATAAATACCCTTTTTTATTAGGGTTATTCTTAAAGTTGTCTGCTTTGATTAGGCCCTTTTCAATTAGGGCTTTTAGACAAAAATTGGTTTTGCCTAAGCTTACCCCCAACTGTTTCGCCAGCGCACGCTGGCTGATCTGTGGATCAGCCTCAACAGCTTTGAGAATTTTTAGGCGATATTCGTCAGTTAACATTTAGGCACCTTAGTGATGCGTAGTAACGAGAAAAAATGGGGATGGAAAGGTGTTGTGTGTGACGGTGTGAGTATGCTTTCCATGCGTTTACCTCGTTTGATGTTATTTATTACGTTCTGAGCCCGTCCTAGCCAGTTTAAGAGCTCAACCCCTCCCTAACCCTCCCCTTTTTAAGGGGAGGGAACAGGGCAAGGGCCTAACCCCATCCTAACCTTCCCCTTGAAGAAAGGGGAAGGGAGAGAGCAAGGTTAAGTATGTGTTCATATGGTGAACAATGATAGGGCAATCATGTTAATTATGCAAAGAATGTGTTCGAAAAGAGTTTGTAAAATGGAGGGTTTTAAGTTTTTTTGGGTATAAGGATATGCTTGGTTTTGGAATAAAGGAAAATACGGATATTTACCCCATCCTGGCTCTGAAGATAAGGAAAGGGATAAGTTCAAGAGCTAACCCCCTCCCTAACCCTCCCCTTTTTAAGGGGAGGGAACAGGGCAAGGGACAGAGCAAGAGCTGCCCCCATCCTAGTCTTCCCCTTGGCTTTCCCTCAAGGAAATGGGAGGGAACAGTGCAAGAGCTACCCCCATCTTAGGCTTCCCCTTGGCTTTTCCCCTCAAAGAAACGGGAAGGGACTGTTAGGTTGATGCTGGTGAGGGTTGTGGTTTACCCTTGGTGCTTCTTTTGAACGATACATAGGGATTTGTATGTTAGATATTAAGCACCATGGTGCGATTCAGGGTGTGACTGGGTCTTGTCATGAGTTGTTTGTTGATTCGGGTCAGTCGGTGTTGGTGGATATTGGGTTGTTTCAGGGGGCGGAGACGTCTGGGTCTGGGGCGGGTTCCAATAGTTTAGAGATCGACTTTGATTTATCTGCTGTGCAGGCGTTGGTGATTACTCATGTTCATATCGATCATGTCGGGCGTTTGCCGTATTTGTTGGCGGCGGGGTTTACTGGGCCGATTTATTGTTCTAAGCCGAGTGCGATGTTGTTACCTTTGGTGATTGAAGATGCGCTTAAGGTGGGTGTGACGCGTAATGCCAGTATCATTAAGGCGTGTTTAGATCGTTTGGCATCGCAGTTGGTGCCTTTGGATTATAAAACGTGGGCTGACGTTCCTCTAAATAAAAAGCCTTCAAATAATAACACTAAGGTGCAGGTGAGGCTGTGTCGTGCAGGGCATATTTTGGGCTCGGCGTATGTGATTTTTCGGGTGAAAAATACCGAGATAACATCGCAAGGCAAAAGCTATCATGATGTGGTGTTTTCGGGGGATTTGGGCGCGCCCCACTCGCCTTTGTTGCCGGCACCGCAGTCGCCTTATCGGGCCGATCAGCTTGTGTTAGAAAGTACGTATGGTGATCGCAATCATGAAAACCGCGCGACAAGGCGCCAGCATTTGCAGCGAAGTTTAGAGCACGCCTTGAGTGATTCTGGCACTGTGCTGATTCCTGCGTTTAGTATTGGCCGCACGCAAGAATTGCTCTACGAGATCGAGCATATTATTCATCAGAACAAGCAAAAAGCCGTCAGCCAGACACGGTCTGGTATACCGCTTAATTGGGAAGACATTGATATTATTATCGACTCCCCACTTGCCAGCCGTTTTACCCGTGTTTATCGATCATTGGAGCTCTATTGGGACGCGGAAGCCAAGCGTCGTGTTCACGCTGGACGCCATCCATTAAGCTTTGAACAAGTCACCACAATAGACGACCACGAGACACATTTGCAAACCGTGTCTTATCTACAGCGCCAAACTCGCCCTGCTATTGTGATTGCTGCGTCGGGCATGTGTGCTGGCGGGCGTATTGTGAATTATTTAAAAGCGCTATTGGGTGATGAACGCAATGATGTACTGTTCGTTGGGTATCAGGCTGCGGGCACACCGGGGCGCGATATTTTGCGTTATTACGATAAGCCAAATGGGTATGTGATGTTCGATGGTGAGCGTTATACCATTAACGCCAAGGTACAGCAGATCAGTGGGTATTCCGCCCATGCGGGGCAACGAGATTTATTGAACTTTATTAAGCGCATGCGCGTGAAGCCCGAAAGAGTGCATTTGGTGCATGGGGATGATGGTGCCAAGCGGACATTAAAGGGATTGATTGAAATGGAGCATCCGCAATGTGACGTGGTGGTGCCGTAAACTAAGACATTAACCCCACCCTAACCCTCCCCTTTTCAAGGGGAGGGAACAATAGCTGGACCAAACCCTAAGCCTCCCTTGAAAAAGGAAGGAACAGGCCATTAGTCTTTTTTGGCGAAGGCGAAGCGTATGAGTACGATGCCCATGCCGAGCATGCCGCCAAGCAGGACGGCGAGTACGCAGATGAGGGCGCGTTTGGGGCCGGCTTCTTCTTCGGGTACGACGGCTGGGTCGATGATTTTGAAGGCAAATTCGTCTTGCACTTGCGCCAACATGAGGTTTTTGGTTTGTTCTTCTATCAGCTGATAAAAGACGGACTGCATGTCTGAGATGCTGGTTCGTTCAATCTGTTCTTCTAGGTAGCCTATGTTGCGACTCGTCTCGTCGAGTGATTGTTTTTTAACCCAGGCGTTTAGATCTATCACCAGCCAGTCGACCCATTGTTTTGCAATGGTGGGTGATAAGTGTGTAATCGATAAGGTCACTAGGCCGTTGTCTTTGCTTTCTGACACGGCGATTAGCTTTTTGAATTCTTTATAGGCTTCCCAGTCTGTGGGTTCTAGGGTTTTACCCGGCTCCACCTCACGCACCCAGGTTTTGCTTTGCGTGTCGTATATTTCAGGGTCCAATAGTAGCGTGTCTGTTGATTCACTCCACTTTTCACCCGCCATTAATGGCACCAGTAAATCGTATTTGTGGATGAAGGCATTTAAGAACTGGCGCGATTGCAAGGTTGCTAAGGCCATGGCTTTGCTGTCTGTGCCACCACCGCCAAGGCTAATGCCCGCTAATGACGCTAAACCACCAAATTGTGACGCCATGGCGGCAAGCCCGCCGGATTTGCTGTCGTTTGCGGATGCCAATACCGCTTCCGCTTTATAAGTATTAGGCTGTGACAAGGCATACAGCACACCGCCAACAGCAAAAATAACGGTCACTAATATAATGATCCATTTGCCTTTCCATAGGGCGATAAACAGCTCTTTTAGGTCTATTTCGTCATCCTGCGGTGGGTACGCCTGTGGTGGTAATCGGTAATTTTCGTTCATTATCCTACTTCGCTTTGTTTTTACACTTTGTTTTTACGCCGTGTCATACCAACAGTGAGCCACGTCTCGCACTCACTGTCGTTTGCCTTTTGGATCTTTGGTTCAGTGAATAACTAAATAAATAGCGTCAGTTTTTCACCGCACTCCAGGCCACGCCCAGTTGATACAGAATTTGAGTGGCGGTGGATAACGTGCTCAACCCATCTAGGTAGTCTGTGTTGATCGGTACTATGATGGTGTCGCCGGGCTCTAATGGGTCATTATGACGGCTGAACCAGAATGAGTTGTTCGGCAATTCCACCGAGCCATTGGATTTCACTATGTAGATTCGCCCGGTGTCCGCTTGGCGTTTTGTGCCACCGGCCGCGGTGATGTAGTCTTCTACGGTTAAGTTGGGGTTAAAAGTATGGTTAGAAGCAAACTGCACTTCTCCAACAATACTCACCACTGGGTTTAAGGCTGGTACGAACAACTTATCGCCTTTTTCCAGCATGAGATTTGCCAAGGCATCTCCCGTCATGGCGCGATCCAAATCCACCACCAGTCGCCCTACTGGCTCGGCTTTGTCAAGCTGATCGACAATAGCAATGGCCTGCGCGGGGTCGGTTCCAGTTGTTTGACGACGCAACGCAAGTCCGCTGATTTCTTGTTTTAGCTGTGCGTTCAAAAACTTCAGGCGCTCGGCTTCTTGGCGTTTTAGTCGTTCACGGCTAAACACGGCACCAGCAGGGTAAGCAAACTCGGTAAAGCCACCGGCCCGTGCGATCACGTCTTTTAAGGTTTCACCACGTTTGAAGGTATAGGTGCCAGGGAACACAAATTCGCCTTGCAGCTCAATCACCATGCCTTCTTGCCAACCTGGCTGCGATTTGATGATGAGATGATCTTGTGCCCCCAGTGTCACGTCCGATTGGCCGCTCATTGCGTCTTGCAATGAAAAGTTGATGCGTTCAATAGTCGAACTGTCACCCTGCACCTGACGATGGGTCAGTTCAGCCGAAGCTAAAAACGCTTCTTCTGTTAGTCCACCCGCTGCGGCCAGCAAGGTTTTGACCGTGGTATTGTTTGCCAATGGGTACAAACCTGGGAATTTTACCGCGCCGGATATTTCCACCAGTTTTGCGGGTTGTCCGTAGCTGGCTTGCTCTTTTAGGCGTTCGACAATCGGTTCTAATAAGGCCTCTCGGCTGGCTTTGCGCAACTCAGACGCATCAGACACCTTGTCGGTGCCCGCGATATTCAGTGCCGTGGCTTCGTCTTTTACGACAATGGCGCCCGTTTGCGCGTCCAGCACTTCGCGAGTTTTGCTTGCATCGCCACCATTGGCTTTGACCTTGCTGTTGGCGTAAGAGCCAAACCAGTAGCCTTGCGCCAAGCCATTATCAAACACAAACAGTTGGTCTTTTTCCTGTAGAACCAGGTTATCCGCCGAATTCCCTTTGGTAAGGGCGTTCAGCAGGCTGAATTGATACACTTCAATGTCTTGGTTGGCGTTCACTTCACGCACTAACAGGGCGTAATTCAAATCGGCTGAGGGTTTTAATCCGCCCTCAATCGAGCCAATAGCGTCCCGAATGGTCATGCCTTCGGTTACCTTCATTGCCCCTTGTCGCACGACTTCACCACGCACGGCAATGGCATTTTTCAGCGACATAGACACCGCCGACAAAGGTCACTTCGTCGCCATTTTTCAGCACAAAGTCACGACCCGATTTGGTTGAAAGATCTAGCGTAAACTGCTCTAAGCCTTGCGCGCTGGTTCTGCGCACGCCCACGCGGGACAAATACGCCGATGGTGTGGCACCGCCCGCCAATGCGAGCAATTGTGCCGTATTGGTTTCACCTTTGATCTCGTACAAGGCGGGACGAACGACTTCACCTTCAATAGACACACGGCTGTCGCGTACCGGAATAAACAGCGTATCGCCAGACGACAGGCGAATGTCTTTGCTGGTGTCGCCTTTGATAAGCAAATCGTACAGGTCAAATTCAGACACTACTTTGCCTTTGCGCAATAACTGAATATGACGCAGGCTGCCCGTTTGCTTGACACCGCCGCTGGCGATAAGCGCTTGGGTAATGGTGGTTAAACCATTCACATTGTAAGCGCCAGGCTGTACCGCCTCCCCGGCGATGAAAACTTGCATGGTGCGCATGGCGCCCATGGTGACAGACACGTCCACACCAATGGTTTTACGTTTAATGATGTCGTTCAGCTGTTTTCTGAGTTGCGTAAAAGTCTGACCAGATACCGCAACAGGACCAATGTCCGGCAAATTAATAGAGCCATCTCGGTCGATCGTTAGCGACAGGTTTTGGTTGGTTTTGCCAAAGGTTTGCACACTGATCACATCACCTGGCCCCATTTGGTAATCCAAGGGTACGGGTAAATTGTCGACTACGGTCAGGCCTAAGCCATTGCCACTGAATACGTCATAGCCAAAAGACGACAAGCCATTAGCGCTGACTTGTCCTCCATTGGTATTGGCCACATTCGTTTTGGTAGATGCTGGGGCAGCAGGCTCTAACACCGGCGCTTGCTGTATGGCGGTCGTCGCTGAGCTGCCTCCGCCGCCCGTTAAAGTACTAACATCCACACCGTATTGTTTTGCCAAGGCTTCTTGTTGGGCTTTGGGTAGGCTTTGAAATTGGCTAATTTGAGCCGCGGTTGGGGTAAATGCCAACACACTGCCACTGGCCACAAAAAGCACAAGAGCCATCCATGATGTGGCTTTTTGTCGTAATGACGGTTTACGTCGTGACGAAGGTTTAAAATCTAATCGCATGCTATGTCGTCTTTTATAAAGTCAATAAAATAGGTTAAAAGCGAAATTCATACCCTGCCCACAGGCTGGTTTGATTATCGCTGTTTTCTGCTTTTTCATACGCCGCCCCCAATCGAACCATACCCGCCAATGCCGGCAGGCTGTAGGTCAGTTGGGTTGTGTTTGTTGTTTCGTTATCTTGCTTCGCTTGCTGCTGGCTCACACCCAGCTGGTGGTCGTTCTGAAACTGCAGGTAAAAGGCAATAGACACGCCGTTATCCAGTAGATATGAGGTATTGGCTACGCCATCAGTCTTTGAGGGATAGGTGCCGGACTTCCATAGAGTGGTATCGTGAGCCGCGGTACTTTGTTGAGACTCCAATACCACTCGCGCGGTATTTTGACCAATGGGAAATCCCCCTGTCCAGCCCACTAGCCAAGCACCCAATTCGGTAATATCGGCGGTAGAGGCCGCTTCCGCGTATAGGCTGTGGTAAACATGAGCGATAGGCGGCAAGGTGATTTTCGCGTCCCATGCCAACTGTTCATCGTTGCTGGCGTCTACGTCCGAAAACCATGTTTGGTAGGTCACACCATATTCAAACAAACGAAAAGGCTTAGACACAAAACGTGTTGCGCTGTGGTAGTCGTAGTCTGAATCGCTCGGCTGCGCCAAGACACTCTCCACACTCCAAACGCCCAGCCCGGCATTTTGCCCAACGTAGCTGACGCTCACATCAGGGGCAGCCTTGGCATAGGAACCTAAAATAAGATTATGCTGCCAGCCTTGCCCCCACCAACGATCCACATTACCCACCGACCACAGCCACGCACCACCGCTCACGGCCACATAGCTGTTGTCCAATGTAAACTCAGTGTCGTTTTGGTATTCGCTGTACGCCACACCCAGTCGATAAGACACGTGGTTGCCTAACTGTTCAACACTGGTGTACAGACCTTTTTCGTCTTCATTAAACTGACCAAAACCCGATGCGGCAGACGCCTCTGTGCCATTTAGCACTTTGAACAAGCTGCTGCCTCTGTTTAGGCGTGCCGAGTTTAAGGTGTAGAGCAGTTCTTGGTTGGCCATGGTGATCATGTCGCTGTTCTGCTCTGCGTAGGTTAGGTCATCCCCCAGCTGCGACCAACGCAACGGGAAATTGCCCACTGGCGCGCTTAATTGCCCCGCATCTGACAACAACACCAAAGAAGATCGTAAAAAAGGGTCATTGGCTTCGAACCAGGGCGACGAGAAAGCCACACTGGGTAAACAAAGTAACAGTGCCGTCAATCGGCGAGATGGGTATAAGACCGACGACAAAAACGACGTAGGTCTGGATCGATTAGTATAAATAAGCGAGGACATTCTTAGCTCACCGTTCCTTGTATTGATAACATTGACGCTTTGTCTGAGCACAGGTCCATATCACACATTTGTTGAGACGCCGCCAATGATGTCGCAAACAAGGCCAAAAATAAAGCCTGCTTTGCTTAATGTTTCCACAAAGTGTTTGCCGTTAATTACGATTCAAACAGTAAAAATACCATTCGATAAAAAGCATTGGCGTCATTTTGCCCTGACAAAACGCAAGAATTGATCAAAAAATTAACAATTTTTTATTTTCCAGCGCTTACATTGTCGCAAGGCTTGTTCTAAAATCAAAAACGAAGACTATTCTTCAAACATCGATGTTTAATGATAAGGAAATATTATGAAACTTGTAACGATAGCTACTATTGTAGCACTTGGCCTAGCTAGCCAAGCGTATGGTGAAGCGGCTAGTGGTGGTGGTGCTAGTTCTACTGCTGGTGCTGGTTCTACTGCTGGTGCGGGTTCTACTGCTGGTGCGGGCGCAGGAGCTGGTGCGGGCGCAGGAGCTGGAGCTGGTGCGGGCGCAGGAGCTGGTGCAGGCGCTGCTGGTGCGGGCGCTGCTGGTGCGGGCGCTGCTGGTGCAGGTGCTGCAGCAGCAGCAGGTGCTGGTGCTGCTGCTGCTGCTGGTGGAATCACAGTTGGCACAATAGCTGCTGGTGTGGGTGTGGCTGCTGGTGCTGCGGTTGCGGTTGGATCATCAAGTAGTAACAACAACACTTCTGGCACTTCTGGCACTTCAGGTACGTCTGGTACTAACTAGTCACAAAGAGATAACGCCTCCTAATACCTAATGCAGTTGCTGTTTATTCTGATTCTGCATTAGGTATTTTTTATTACTTTAATCTTGGTTAGCAAATGCATCAGTTTAACAAAACTGCCTATCATCTCTTTCTTATTGTTTTTATTCTTGTTTTGCCCGGTTGCAGCAAAAACTTTAAAAGCGCAGTGGACTCTATAAAAGCCGCCAAAGATGTCAGTAATGGTCCAGACATCACGAGTGATTACATCACATCTCTTCCTTATGCCAGTACATTAGTCCGTATTAATAACAGTAAGCCAATCCTTCTAATACTGTCTTTCATCGATCAGAATCCAATATCTGGCGCCACACGCCTTACTTGGATATCGGGTGATAAAGGCTCAATAACCACAGAAAACGGCCGCATAATCCAAACTACAGGGTTTTACAGCAATAATTTAGATGGCCTGATGGATCAAGATAAGTCACTATCCCTCCCTAACAGACAGGGCTCTTGGCAGGCCATTTATGATTGGTCGCCTGGTTATCGGTATCATTTTTCAGCGCAAGTTAGCAGCCACTTTGTGGGTAATGAAACCATTACGACCGATTTATGGGTGCAAGCTGTTGAACACATTGAAGAAACGGCTGTTTTCTCTTCCCTTAGCAGCCAATTCACTAACCATTTTTGGGTAGTCCCAGCCACAGACGACATAAAAGCATTTGTTGTAAAAAGCATTCAATATTTAGGACCTAACATGGACAAAGTCGAAATGTTAATGATTAAGCCTTTTATTGAGCCCATATTACAAAATGAATCAGTTGAGCAAACACAAACCATTTCTAGTGAAAAGAGTAAAAAGTCATGAAGTTATGGTTGCGGATAACCTTGTTAGTCTACTGTGGTTTTGCATGCTCTTCTATTGCGCGGGCCACGTCACCCAATACAGAGAGTTCAGTACAAGTTATCCTAATGCTGGAGCCATCAAACGTCTCTCTACACTACTCTCATGAGGTTCGTTTTTTACAAGTCATAGAGGACGCTTACGCAAAAACAAGCTACGAGGTTTATGAGCTTGGTACGGCACTTATTGATCCTACTAAAAATGCTTTAGTAGATAAGAAAAAAATCGATATTAGAAAAATTGCACGTCGTAGGAACTGCCGAGGCCATTCAGCTAGCTAACATGATTGAAGACATGAATTTTGTGCATCGCGAACCCGTTCAAACCCGTCGTAATACAATTCGCACTCGACTTGAATTCAACCCTATGCTGCATGGGGAGTATTGGTTAATACTGCCAGAGCGCCCCGATAACGTCACTGTTATAGACCCAAATAGCAGTCGCCCACATGTTATCCCTCTGGTCACTAATTTCAGCCTAAAAGATTATCTGTCTGATTTGCCAAACATAGCAAGTAACTCAGTACAAAATGCATGGATTATTCAGGCAAACCAAGATACGTATGAAGCGACTGGCATCAACTGGAAAAATATCCCCTATTTCTTGACCCCTGGCGCAATTGTTTTTTTAGGTTTGCAGGATTTACCGGATCAATTTCGGGATTTGAACGCCAGCATTGCTCATTTGCTTGCTTTGCGTGTGGAGCTGTAGTTTTGCAAAATCGTATTTTAGTATTATGTATTGGACTATCTTCCATTACTTCATCGCTAGTATGTGCAGAAGACAACAATACCTTCTCATTATCACCACCATTTAAAACGGCAGACATGAATCCCAGTTTTGGGGATTTAGGCGGTGTCGGTCTAATGCAAATGCCAACAGGCCGTATGGCAAAAGAAGGAACATTCAGCTTTGGCTACAATAAAAGCCCTGAATACCAATTTTACAGCCTGTCTATGCAATTAATGCCTTGGTTTGAAACCACTTTACGCTACACACAAGTGGAAGATGTACTCTACAACCCAGATAAAAACTTTAGTGGTAATACTCGGTATGCCGACAAAGGTCTGGATGCCAAGATACGATTATGGCAAGAAAGTCAGTGGTTACCTGAGGTATCTGTCGGGTTAAGAGACATCGGTGGAACAGGATTGTTTGATGGAGAATTTATTGCAGGCACGAAACGCTTTTATAGCAACAATCTTGGTCAACTTGATGTCACTCTAGGATTAGGGTTTGGATATTTAGGCCAACGCGGAGACTTTGGCAACCCTTTATGCTCTGCAAAGGTGTCATTTTGCGAACGAATGGCAACTAATGGCGAAACAGGAACTGTAGATTATACTCGCTGGTTCACAGGCCGCACGTCACTGTTTGGTGGGATAGAATATCAAACTCCATACGAACCATTGCGTTTAAAAATTGAGTACGATGGCAATGATTACAGCCAAGACCTCCCCGTTACTGGCGGTGGCGTGAATATGACTCCTAAAACACCTTGGAATTTTGGCGCGGTTTATGCAGTCAGCGACGGATTTAACATCCGCTTAAGTTATGAACGCGGCACAACGGTGGCTCTAGGCTTCACGCTTGCCACTAACTTTGACACCATGAATTCACCTTGGATAGACGACCCCATTCCCGCATTGGGCACATCGCAACCCACAACATTAGATGGAGTGGACTGGAAAAAACTCGACAAAGAGCTTAACTCTGTTGCCGGCTATAAAACAGAAAAAGTTTACCAACAGGGGAAAACTATCACCTTTGTTACTGAGCAACATAAATACCGAGACAGAGAGATAGCAGCAGAACGCGCTGCAGCGGTACTGACCAACCACCTTCCCAACGACATTCAATCTTATAAAATAATAGAAGAGCGCCAGCATATTCCTGTTAAATCAACGGAAATATCCGCTGCCGCGTATCGGGACGTAGCGGAGGTGAATTACATTAATCCATCCATTAAAGATGTCTTAACAGAGTTACCGCCTGAAGAAATTAACGAAGAACCTCTAAAGGATTATTTTAACCCGCTCAGTTATGGTTTCACCCCTCACTTATCTCAATCCATCGGAGGCCCTGAAAGCTTTTATTTATACAGTTTAAGCCTAGATGGAGGAGCTTCCTATTGGCTTACGCCCAATTTAGAACTGTCAGGCACCATTTCATTAAACGCCATTGATAACTATGACAAAATGCGGTTTAACATCATTCCGGATGGTACCAATAATTACCGTGTGAGAACTTTAATACGAGCTTATATTCGCGACAACGATACCTATATGAGAAGTTTGCAGCTGACTTGGTTCCAAAAATACGGTCATAACTGGTATCAACAATTCTATGGTGGTTATTTGGAAACTATGTTTGCCGGCATAGGGTCTGAGGTTTTATATCGACGTCCCAATTCAAACTGGGCCATTGGTGCAGACTATAATATTATTGCACAAAGGGACCCTGACACTGCTTTTGGCATCTTTGCTAATGACGACGACTATCGAAGTGACACTAAAGTACTATCTCGAGGTACCACAGGCCATTTATCACTTTACTACCAACCAGAGTGGTCTTTCTTGGAAGGCACCCAACTCCAAGTCGACATTGGTAAATTTCTCGCGACCGACGTCGGGGTTAGATTCGATGTATCTAAACAGTTTAAAAGTGGTGTGATTGTCGGTGCTTTCGCTAGTAAGACTAATATGTCAGCTGAAACCTTTGGTGAAGGCAGTTTTACTAAAGGTTTCTACTTATCAATCCCATTTGATACCGTATCACTCAAACCTACCAACAGCCGTGGCAATTTTGCGTGGCAACCACTCACCCGCGACGGCGGCCAAATGCTAAGCAAACAAAACGGCCTGTTCACTATTACCGATATGGTTTCACCTTGGTATCAACGCCCGAATGAAAATACTCAAACCATCATCACACCATAAAAAAGAGCCATGATTGATCGCGATGGTAGATGTGATTGGGTTGTGATTGTTTTTTTGTGGGGCGTGTTTATTTCTCTCCAAACGCTTGGCTTAGGGTTTTGCGTAGTGGTTTGAGTAGGTAGTCCATTAGGGTGCGTTGGTCGGTTTTGATGGATACTTGGGCGGTCATGCCGGGTAACATGTCCACTCGGCGGCCTATGGTGGTGGTTATGGGTTGTTGCAGTGGGATGACGTGTACTCGGTAGTAGATTTCTTCGCCTTTTGAGCTTTCTTCTTTGAGTGTGTCGGCGCTGACGTAGACGACTTTGGCCGCTACGCCACCGTAGATTGTGTAGTCAAATGGGTCTAAACGTATGTTCGCCAGTAACCCGAGGCTTCACTCTGGCAATGTCTTCTGGGCGGATTTTGGCTTCCACTAGCAATTCGTCGTCGATGGGGATGATTTGCATAATTTCTTCACCGGCTCGCAATACGCCGCCGACTGTGGTGACGCTGACGTTTTTAACGATGCCGGGGACTTTGGCGATAAACACGCTGTCTTGTAGCTCTTGTTGTTTGCGCGCCAATATCTGTTCGCTTTGTCCAAGTTCGTCTTCGACTTTGGCAAGTTCTGCACTGGCGTCTTCTAAGAATTGGTTTTTACGGTTGATCAATTTTGCTTGTGCGGCGTTTAGTGCTTCTCTTGCTTTGAGCATTTCGCTGCTGCTGACGTCGCCTGATGCTTGCAGGCGTTTTACGATGTCTTGCTCTTCTTGCGCTAATGACACGGAGACGGTCAAGGTGCGCAGTTCTTCTTTTATGCCGGTTTGGCGCTGTTCAAATAGGGCTTTTTCCACTTGTGCGATGTCGGCATAGCGTCGCAACATGTCGTCTGAAAACACGAGTTTTTTGGCTCCCAGTATTTCTGCTCGTAGGCGAATGGCTTTAGCGCTTAATGCAAACACTCGCGCTTCTGTTTCTCCCACTGACGCGCTGAGCCGAGTTTGATCCAGTTGACCAAGCAGTTGTCCAGCCACTACTCTGTCCCCTTCCCTTACGTTTAGCTCTAAAATCACGCCGCCATCAACGGACTGGATCAATTGTACGCGGCTGCTGGCAATCACTTCTCCTTGTGCTTGTGCGACTTCATCTATGTAAAAATGTTCTGCCCAGACGATGAAGGCCACCAAGGCAAACAGCATGGGCCACACAATCAGGGAGCGCTTTTTTTATGGTAGCCAAAATGCGTGAACGATTCCGACGCCTTGGAATGAGAAGGATTAGACAGCATTGAAGCCTCGCTTGATTCGGGTGTTGGGGGTCGGAGACGTGTTTTTTGTGCCGTTCATCACCGCGGGGAAAATAGTGGACGGCCTACCATCGCGAATCACTTTACCTTGTTGCATCACCAGTACTCGGTTGGCAATGTGCGCCGCTAGCATGGGACGATGCGTGGATACGATAAGAATGTCGTCAGCCTTGAGGTGTTTTTCTAACACGTCCCAAACGCGTTTTTCACTGTCACCATCCAGTGACGCCGTCGGTTCGTCCAACAGCCAAACGGAAGGCTTAGCGGTAATGGTTCGAGACAGTGCTACCAGCTGACGCTGCCCACCAGACAAGCCTTCGCCGCCTTCGGATATGTCTAACTCCATGCCTTTGGGGCTGCTTTGTGCAATGGCATCAATGCCTAGTTCGCTGGCGACTTGCATCATTTCCGTGTCGCTGACGGTGCCTGAAAGCGTGAGGTTGCTTTTTAGCGTGCCTTTGAACAAATGCACGTTTTGGGGCAAATAACTAATGTGCGAGGTAACGAATTGTGGGTCCAATTCCCACAGATCCAACGCGCCTAGTTTAACGCGCCCTTCCGACGGTCGATACAAACCCGCCAATACCTTAAGCAAGGTGGATTTCCCGCAGCCAATCGGCCCTACCAATAACACTCTGTCGCCTGCGTTAAATGTCAGCGATTCTATGTCCAAATGCTTGATAGGAGAATCACCATAGACAAACCGCACTTGTTCCGCAGACACAGATGCGATGTGTTGCTCACCGGCGAGAAGGCGCTGTGATGGTTGACGTTCTAAATCCAGCGCCAGTAGCTGATCCACCATGTTCAACGACTGTGAAACAGACTGCCATTGCACTAGGTACTGTACACCTTGTGCAATCGGGTTGATGACTCGGCCGCCTAAGATACTGCAAGCAATCATGCCGCCCATGGTCAAATTACCGGCTTCGATTTGAAACACCCCAACGACCACGGCTGATACATAGGCAATGGTCGATAGGCTTCCTGTGGTGGCGGTGCTCATTTGGCTGACCACTTTTTGACGTACTTGATACGCGGCAATGGATCGGGTGATTTGCTCCCATTCATTGGTAAAACGCCAACTGGCGTTGTTAGCTCGAATGGTTTCTGAACCCCGAATCACATCGATTAACAAGCCCTGCCTTTCATTAGATCGCAGCACTTGTTGTTTTATTAAAGTTCTTAGGCGGATCTGAGTGACCACGCCCAAGAGTATTGCTAAGGGGAATAGCAATGCGTACACCCAACTGACCACACCGCCAATAACAGCAATAAAGGCGATGAACATCAGCGCAAAGGGTAAATCGATTAAGCCAAACACGATGCCAGAAGTGAAGAATTGGCGAACCGATTCGAGTCCACTGACTTGGGCATTGAGTGTGCCTAGGCTGTTAGGTTGTTTGTCTAAACGCAGGTGCAGCAGGTGATGAAATACCTGTTTGGACAACCGCATGTCCACTTCAGCGGCCAGACTGTCTATTACTTTGGCACGTATGCGTTTTAACGTCCAATCCAGAGACACGATCACCAGCATGCCAGCCACCAATGTGGCCAGCGTCGAATACGCCAAGGTCGGCACCACGCGGTCATAGACTTGCAAGGCAAACAAGGAGGTTGCAATGGCCAAAAGATTGATCATGACGGTGGCGGCCAACACGTTGCCAAGCCAAAGTTTATCTTGGAACAAGGCGTTTAAAATAAGCTTTCTGGCGGTGGGTGTCGACGCGTTTTCGCTGTCGTCGCGGGAGTGATTGGCGCGCTGCAACCAAAGTACCGATGCGTCGGCTAGATCATGACTGAGCACTGTTTTTGATGAAGTATTAGCGCCTTGCTCCAGTTGAATACTGTCGGTTTGATCGGTGTTCTTAGCCAACCACCATTGTTCATCATAGTGCACTAGGGCAGGTAATTGACGGCGATCAAAACGGTGCCACGCGACTCGGCCACCTTTTACCCCTTTGATGCTTTCGCTGTTCAGCAAGGCTTTGACTTGGTCTAAAAAGGGCAGCGTCATCATGTCTGGTCGAGCCAACCCCGAACGAATACTTCCCAAAGACAAGCCTAGACCCATTTCTTTGCATAAGCCGTGTAACGCCGCACTCGTTTGTTCTAGGTTGGCGGTTTGTTCTGTGTCGGCAGTTTGCTGTGTTTTATTCGTTTGTGCTACGGATGACGAATTCACTCATGAACCTCTGTTTACAACAACGTTACGGCATAACGGAATGAATAAAAGGCGACGTGTCTAATCCGCCAGTGAGTGCTACTAAGCTTAGTAAATTTATTAATAAACTGTTCTGAGCTTTTGCTTTTGACAGTTTTTGTTCTGTGATCTCACGCTGAATATTCAACACGTCCAGCCACTCTTTTCGACCACTTTGATATTGCCTTAGGTAAGACGCCAAGGTCGCATCGAGTGTCACGATGGAAGACTGATGGATGTCGATCAATGACTGTTGGGTTTTTCGATTTAGTAATAAGCTGTTCAACCGATTTTTCAGATCAAACTGTGTGACTTCTACGTCTCGCTGAGCCGCATGAAGTTGCGCAGCGGCAGATTGCTCTTGGTGCAACGTAATCAACCCCATGCCTTCGAGCGCTCCTTCCAACACCAATGAAAAACGCGATTCGTCTGGGTAAGTCGCGTTGTCGCTGTATTCATGGGAAAACTTTAGATACAGAGTTGGCATGAAATTCGACCGTTTACGGTGTACATCTTTCACCGCCAAATCCACCAGCTGTTGTTTGTATTGCACGTCCGCACTTTGTTTTAGCACCTGATCGCGGATGGAAGCATCGTCGGGTAAATCGCTATACACCGACACAGAAATAGGTGCCACGGCATCGATCGGCAGTTGCGTAAACGTTTGCAGTGCCATCAGGGCATCGCGCAAATCCCCTTGTGTTTGAATGGCTTGTGCTTGCGCTTGGGTTAATCGCGATGCGGCTAGTTGTGTATCGGTTTCTGATGCCAATCGCCCCGTTTTTCGTCGCTCTATTTGTTCCACAAAGCGCTGATATTGTTGGATATTTTCTTCAATAATTCGCAACTGCTCCTGTACACCAATCACTTTTGCATAGGCGATGGCGGTGTCTTCTAACAAGTCACGAGTGATTCTGAGTTTGTCGATGGATTCGGCGGCAGCATCAGTACTGGCGTAATCAATGCCCGCATCGATGCGACCAAAGGCCCACAATGGTTGTTTGACCACAAACGCCCCTTCCTGATTGTCGTCTCGGTCTTCACCATACGAGACTGTCAAACTTGGGTAACGTTCCGCTTCGGCACTTTTCAATAAAAAGGCCTTGGATTCGATTTGCGCTTGTTTGCCTTGCAGCGCTGGATGACGTTCCAGCATGGCATTCAAAGCTTGCGTCAGGTTCACTTGATTGGGCTGTTCACTGGCGCCCCAACTAGAACTAGACATGGACCCACTCAGCCCCCCTAACAGCAACAACCAAAGAGGCCAAAGACGCTGACAAAGAAGAGGTTGAAAAATACTAGGGTTACCGTCCGTGTGTTTCACCCCTGATCCCTCCGATATTGTGATGGCGTCATTTTTGGCGGCATCAATGTCATGGCATGAATCAGGTTTGGCTCCCAATCATGGCGCTTCCAAGGCGCCAAACGAATGGCGTCTTTTAGGTAATCTATGCCTAAGGCGATCAGGCCATTACGTAAATAAATTTCTCCTAACAAATAATGCGCAGGGGCAAAGTCAGCCACATGATGGAGTATGACTTTACACTGGTACTCGGCATCACGATAAGCGCCTTGTCGATACGACTCATAGGCGCTGACAAGCAAGTCTGGCTCAGGCAATGTGGCCATGTCTTGCGAGGGCGGCAACGATTTTTGGTTCATCGCACGCAATAACGCAGCAAGCGTTTGTCGATGAATCGACCATTTAATGGAGGCGTCTTCCGACGCATATTGAGTAAAACTTGCCAATACCTTGCTCTGTTGATCGGCTTCGGTAAGTGTCAGCTGAGGGAATTCAAGAAAAGCCGATAGTCGAGCCGCCATAGCGTGACTGTTCGAAGTCAATTCTTCGAAAGACACATCACAGATAGACTCGGAAAATAGGCTTTTCCAGTGGCCCATTAGGGTATTGTATTGGGCCAACTGTCGACCTAATAAAAACGCCACTTTCTCACCCGCGGTCTGCGTTTTAGCGTCTGTTTGATCGATTAGCGAGGTTTCTAAATGCGGCAAAAGCCACTCGGCGACACTATTAGACAGCGCCAGTGCTCGTGGATCACGACGTACGGCGATGATTTTTGCGTTTGGAAAAACTGCTTTTATTAAACCAAGGTGCTGAATATTATGAACACTTCTGTCAATCACCCATGTTGCTGAAGGGCATTTTCGCTGATAAAGCGACTCAACGCCCAACGCCAATTCATGCAGGTATTCCGTTGTGATGGAATCCATTACGTCTGGATAAGCACGCTCACTGCCTTTTTTCTATGCTGGCGGTTCAGCCCTTCCACCAGCACAGGAAAATGAGCCGACACACCAACCGATGACACATTTGGCACGCACATCAACCACTGTTCTAGCAACGAAATACCCGAAAAGGGCACACCCACAATAAATACTGATCGATGCATTTGGGAACATGCCCCATTTTCTCGTAAGTGGGTTTCGTTCATACGCGATGCCCAAAATGCAGGCGTAAACCGTGCCCTTACTCGTTCACTGTGTTGAAAATCCAACAATGGTAAGCGATCAGAAAGATCATCACGGGCATCATAAATACGATCTGCGCTGTCGGTACGCAAGGCGCGAGTACGATATTGTGCTTGATAATACGCGGCGTCAGCGTGATGAGATTGTTGATGAGACAATTCGGCCAGTTGCTGATAAAAAACGGGCTCGTGCGGTGATTGTTTCGCCGCCACTAACAACATGGCTTCTGCGGTAAATCGTGCCCCCATTTGACACACAATTGATCGGCTTCGATTAAAAAGTACATTGTCACGATATTCAATCAGTGTCATTGAATTGAGTCTGCAGCCAATGTTCGGCATGGGCCAATCTACCTTCTAGTAACCAAGATTCAATACGAATCCCGTTAAGCTGAGATCGTAAATGCTGGCAGTGTGCCGCGGAATAACGGTCTTGGTTTCGCTCGAACTGACGATTCGGCTTGCGCCAAGTACGATTGTATCTGCGTCATCAC
>NZ_JAODTL010000008.1 GCF_026191375.1 Marinomonas pontica
TGCCCCAACAGGCATGTTGGTGCCACCCACCACAGCCTTTATCATTTACTCATTAATTTCCGGTGGTACGTCTGTCGCAGCCTTGTTTTTAGGCGGCGCTGTAGCAGGTGTTATTTGGGCACTAGGGTTAGTGCTCGTCACGGTTATTATTGCCAAAAAACACAAGTACCCATTGTCAGATCGAGTCCCCTTTAAAGAAGCCATTAAGATAACTCTTGATGCCATTCCTAGTTTGTTTCTCATCGTGTTTATTATTGGTGGGATTGTTATGGGTGTAGTGACGCCAGTAGAAGCATCAGGTATTGCAGTCATTTACACCATGATTTTGGCATTCTTCATCCATAAAACCACCCCGCTTCGCGCTTTGCCTAAGTTCCTAATCGAAACATCGCACATTACTGGCACCATCATGTTGCTCTTAGCGGCATCTGCTACCTTGTCCTTTGCCATGGCATTCACAGGTATTCCGGCAGCGATATCGGCTTTGATCCTAGGGATTTCTAACGACCCAATCATGGTCATGCTGATCATTAATATTTTATTACTGGTTATTGGCTGCTTTATGGACATTGGACCGGCAATCTTGATCTTCACGCCGATTTTGCTGCCGATTGCCATGAAAGTTGGCTACGACCCTGTGCACTTCGGTGTTGTCATGGTATTCAACCTAGCCATCGGCACCATCACACCGCCAGTCGGCACAGGACTATTCGTCGGCGCAACCGTTGCCAAAGTTAAAGTCGAAAAAGTCATCGTCGCGCTCGCGCCTTTCTACTTCGTTCTATTTAGCTTACTCGCGCTGATCTCCTACGTGCCTGTCATCACGCTATTCTTACCGAAGTTCTTCGGTCTATGAGGACATAAAACTAACAACTCGATTAAAAATCGTTTGAAACAAAAGAATGGGAAACAATAAAGGCGCTTCATTACTGAAGCGCCTTTATTTTTGAAAGCTGGTGAGTACTGCTTGGATTAAATCAGTGAGCGTACGTAAGCTTCGATCTCTGGATTTTGGTTATTGCCAAAGAAGCATTGCTGGAAGCGACTTCCTGCCACGGCAGTGCGAACCAATTCTTGATCCATCGCTTTTAACCCATCCAAATAGCTGTCTTTCATTGTCGCCGCTTTCACTTGATGAAGGATACCCGCATTCTTCACTTGTGGCTCTCTTCTCTCTACTGGATAGCCCTGCCCACGAGGACCTGAGAATGCTTTTTCAAAAATGTAGCGAGCATTCAATTCTGCCGCCCAACCAAATCCTTTAGCGAACGCCATAGCAATAGCATTACCATTGTTGATTTGATTAAACAGAAACGCGTCAGATGGTTCCAAGCAATAACCACATACCACGCCTGGATGAGCGTTTAATGACATCATGGCGCCCTGCCCTGTGCCACAGCCAGAAACAACAAAGTCCACCGCTTTTGAATTCAACAACAGACTTGCCATGATGCCTAAGTGGATATAAGTCAGATGATGATCGTTCTCGCCATCCATTCCGACATTAAATACATCATGATCAAATGGCTCAACCGCAGTATTGAGCTGCTCCAAGATAGTCGCATTTTTGCCTGCTTGGCTGTTCTCCATCATTAATGCAATTTTCATCATTTTCTCCTAATTCTGTCTGAATAATTCTCAGTGATTATTGTTGTAGAGACTACGGTGTCGCAGCCCTGAATTAATAAGTCATACTCTCTCCACTATACCAATAGAAAAACAATATTCAATATTTTTCAAAAAACACAAAAATAAAATCAAAACATTGTTTTATTAAAATAAATTTAAGATTGTTATTTCCAGATTGTTCTTCTAGTATTGCTCTACAAGATTAAGAGCAGCCGCGATGTATGCTGCTATCAATATAATAAAGAGGAAGTACTATGTTCGATCTGACGGGTAAAGTCGCCATTGTCACTGGATGCAATACAGGTCTGGGACAAGGCATGGCGCTAGCACTAGCAAACGCAGGCGCAGACATCGTCGGCGTGAACAGAAGTAACCCTGCAGAAACAGCTGATTTGGTACAAAAAACAGGCCGAAAATTTCACAACGTAAATGCAGATATGAGCAAAATGGACAGTGTTGACCGTATTCTGAAAGAGGCGATTACAGCCTTTGGAAAAGTCGACATACTTGTCAACAATGCCGGCATAATTCGTCGTAATGATGCATTAGATTTTACCGAACAAGACTGGGATGAGGTGATGAACCTCAATATCAAAGCACTCTTCTTTATGTCCCAAGGCTTTGCTAAACACATTATTGCTCAAGGTACGTCAGGCAATATTATTAACATCGCTTCTATGCTCTCTTACCAAGGCGGAATTCGAGTGCCTTCATATACGGCCTCGAAAAGTGCCGTCATGGGCATAACAAAGTCACTCGCTAACGAATGGGCAAAACATGGCATCAATGTCAATGCCATCGCGCCAGGCTACATGGCAACCAACAATACTGAAGCATTAAGAGCCGACGAGAACCGGTCTGAAGAAATTCTAGGTAGAATCCCTGCCGCCCGTTGGGGAACACCAAAAGACATGGCAGGCCCTATCGTTTTTTTGGCATCAGAAGCCTCTCGTTATGTTCACGGCTATACTATTGCCGTCGATGGTGGTTGGCTTGCACGTTAACGTTCATTTATATGGGATGGGGTGTTGTTGAATAAAAAAATGTCATATAGTAAATAGACAAAATCCCATTTCAAAAAAAATGAAATTTATGAAGAACGAAGAAAACGCCCTGCAAATTGAACCTGTTTCATCTGTGATGAAGATATTCGCCATTATCACGGCTTTAGCTGAACACAAGTCGCTTGGTATTACAGAATTATCTCAAATAGTCATGAGCTCAAAGAGCACTGTCTATCGTTTCCTACAAACCATGAAAATGCTGGGATTTGTTTCCCAAGAAGGCGACGATGACCGTTATTGGCTAACGCTAAAATTATTTGAAGTCAGTTCAAAAGCATTGGAATACGTTGATCTGGTGTCTCTGACCGAGCCTTACATGTCAAGTATTGGCGAGAAAACAAAAGAAGCTCTGCATTTAGGCGTACGTGATGGGGATAGTATTATCTATATCTACAAAGTCGATGCGCAATATAACTTACGAATGCAGTCACGCATTGGCGGGCGTAACCCATTATACTCAACAGCGATTGGTAAAGTGCTTTTAGCAGAACGTTCTGAAAGCGATATCAGACAAATCTTTGAAAAAGTGGACTTTATTCCTTCTACAGCAAAGACTCATGTCTCCGTTGATTCGCTATTGGAAGAGCTAAAAGACGTGAAAAGCCAAGGCTATGGTGTCGATAATGAAGAACAAGAAGAAGGACTTCGTTGCATCGCGGCTCCTATATACGACCGACTGGGCAATGTTATCGCTGGGCTCAGCGTATCCTTTCCGACATTGCGCCACTCTAGTGAAAAATTCGATCAGTACGTTAGCTTGCTACAAGACGCAGCAAGCAGCATTTCTCAGAAGCTAGGCTACAAAAAATAGCTTGTGAACATAACTAGAAAACGGATTAGGCGGATTTTATCCGCCTAATCGACCACACTTTAAAACCCACCATTACTGATTCTAAGTACTTATTTTCTTGTACAAGTATTTTCGACATGTTCTCTCATCCATTCTCTTAAGCACAAAGACCAATGCACTAATCACGGCCACTGAAAAAACAATTCGCCCCCAAAAAACCGTCATAAAATCTGCACCAATTAAAAGAACCAGCAAAGTATCTTCAATCAAGCTGTGCAATAAATTCAACAACATCATGGCGACAAAAATATCCCGAGGGGAAATGTGCCCTCGTTTTGCTTCGTTAATAAGCAAACCGCCACCAAATGAAACGCCTAGCGTGATACCAACAATCGTTAAGTTTGTTGCTTCTCGGCTGATGCCCAGCACAGACAAAATCGGCTTAAGCAATATTGCCATGAGTTTTTCGATGCCAAGTAATTTCAGCAAACGTAACAGTGTCATTAACGCAGCGATTACCATAAAAATCATCGCAAGGCTTTGGAGTTGGTCAAGCGCCCAGACCATATAGCTAGGATCACTGGTTGGTGTATGTTTCCACACAGTGTGCGCAGTTGTGTTTAATAGATCTCCACTTTGATAAATGTGATGAAGTATCCAACCCATTAATAAACCACCACCCAGACGAATCAATAGTGTCGCAACAATACCTACTCCAGCTTTTTTAGCCACCGCCACCTCTACTGGCAATGAATGTGCGAGCAGCAATAACGTTCCTAAAATAGAGACTTGAGCGACGGTTAAGTCGGCATCCATACTCATAAATACCACAAGCCCAGCGTACATATTGGTAACCAGTGTTGTTGCCCACACCAACCCCATTTCACTGGGCAAGCCAACCAATGACATAACAGGGCTCAACCAGTTACTTAACAGCTCTATACCACCAAACTCTTCAATCACCTTGATCAGGATAATCATCGGAATCATGATCTTATAAAGCGTCCACGTGACTTCAATAATCTCTTTCCAGAGACCACTCCACAAAAATCCAACCCAATGGGATATGCGTTTATTCACTTTTCTTGCTCCAAACAATGTATGGATGAAGTCTATTGAGATAAGAAGAAATATGTTGATCAATTTTATCATTGATAACGCTAAATATTTTTAATATAAAACCCATTAAGAAATTTTCAGCCGTATAACTGTTATTTTGAGAAATTTATGGAACTAGACAAAATAGACCGAAAAATCCTAGTCATCTTGCAGCGTAATAATCGCATCGCAAATGTTGAGCTGGCTGAAGAAGTAGGTCTGTCGCCACCAGCTTGCCACAAAAGAGTAAAACGCCTGAGAGATGACAACATCATCATCGGTGACGTTGCTATTGTGAACCCCGAACTGAGCGGCAATAAATTGACGCTTCTGGTGTCGGTAGAAATGGAGCGGGATCGAAAAGATGTGTATGACGACTTTAAACGCGTCATCAGCAAAGCGCCAGAAGTGAGACACTGCTACCAAATCACAGGCGGATATGATTTTATGATGGTCGTCACTGTGCCAGACATTCAGGCTTATGAAAGCTTTGTTGATCGGGTACTACACACAGAAGCCAACATCCGAAAATTCCAAACCTCGGTATCACTTCGAACTGTAAAATCCTCAACCGAGATACATTTGAACGAATAGGTTACGTAGAGGCTGAGCAAAACGCTTAGGTTCAACTGATGTCAGCGTCACAGAATCACATTGTTGGAATGAGTTGAATAACTTGATACCGCTTACGAAAGCCTGCAGAAACTCATCCGTCAGGGCATTTTCTTCAAATAAAGACTCTATATGCAGAAACTTGATTTCGAGGCGACGTTCTTTTCGATGGGCTTTGCAATCCATGCGGCCAATAAATCGGTCTTGGTACAACAGGGGCAATGAAAAGTAGCCATACTGACGCTTTGGCTCAGGTACATAACATTCTATTTGATAGTCATATTGAAACAGGTTTTTGAGTCGATCACGCTGAATCACACTATTATCAAAGGGTGAAAGTATAAGTAAACGCTTACTGACAATGGGTAGTCTACGTTCTAAAGCGCCTGTTTCTATGAAAAACACCTCGCCGTTGCTCAACTGAACTTGCTCTAAACTGCCTTGCGCCATTCGCTCTTTTAACAATTCCTTCATTGTCTGTCGTAAGCCAGTCTGACGGCGTAAATAGGTGATTCCTTTTAATGACACGACACCATGACATCGAAGTTGCTGATCCAACATGTGCGCTGCGAACTCTTCTACACTAGGCATTACGGTACTGACGTTATTCGGTAAAACGCGTTCGGTGAGATCGTAATTTTTCTGAAAACCAACTCGATCTTTCACCATCAAATCGCCTTCCATGAACAATTGCTCAAGGGCTTTTTTAGCCGGCTTCCAGTCCCACCAACCGGCGCGATTGGTCGTTGTCGCTTCAACATCCCGCGAGCGCAACGGCCCTTCCTTGCGGATTCGATCTAACAACTCAGCCATCAATGTGCGGTCTGGATTTTTATTCCAGTGGGTTTGGCCACTTTTAATGGCCTGCTTGTAAGGCAAAGAAAAACGATAATCTTCGATGGGTAAAAAGCCGCTGCGTGCGACCAATATTCAAACACATCGCCCCCAACCAAGAGCTGATCTAACATCGCAGGCTCAAACGTCGGCACCCTTGAATGCAGAACATGAAGATGCGCCCGCTCCACCACAGAAATGGTATCGATCTGCACATACCCTAAATGCGCAATGGCTTTACGTGCCCCAGCGACACCACGGCCAAATGAATGTGACTGTGTCAAACCTTGTGATGACAAAGCAAGACGGCGCAGACGTACTGCGTCTTTAGGGGTTGTCAGTTCGATCATGAAGAGGTGCCTTATGATTATTGTTTGCCATTCCTAGGACATTATTGCATTTGAGCCACAAGAAAAACGATAACAAGAAATAAGGTAAAAGACACACCTTGCCAAAACATAACCGGATTACGACGTATCAAGGGAAGACGAGTTCGCTCTAGAAAAATTTGATTTGGATGGTGCAGATCGTAGACAAATTCAGAGACTTCTTCGTATCGTTTCAGTGGATTAATGCTCAATGCTTTATGCAGTGCGTCGTCTATCCACACTGGCAATTCCGATTCTTCGGTAATCACACTGCGGTACCGTAAACGTTGCTGAGCCTTTATGCTTCTAGCTTGAGCTATTTTAGGAGTGTAAGGGAACTGATTCCCAGACAACATTTGATAGGCGATAACACCCAAGGCATAAATATCGGAACGCTGAGACCCAGCATGACCAAGAAAGTATTCCGGCGCTGAATAGCGCATCGTACCGCGCAGTACTTCTTTGTCCTGTGTGTTGCTCACGCCTGCAATGTGAGTGGAACCGAAGTCGATAATTTTCACTGTATTGTGTTTGTCGATCATGATGTTCGCAGGTCTAAGGTCTTGATGAATCATGCTTTTTCGATGAAAAGCTTGGAGACCATTGGCAATATGCGAAATGATGGTGCGCACTTGCTCTAAAGCGGGTTTGGGATTGTCAATCATCCACTGACTGAGAGACTGACCTTCGACGTATTCCGTCACTAAATACAAATACTGGCGCGGACGCGGCGATTCAATGGCTTTGACAACGTATGGATTATCCAAACGTTTGGCAATCCAATCTTCTAACATAAAGTTTTCTAAATATGTAATGTCGTTACTGAGTTCTTCCGACGGTGTTTTGATAACAACCAGCGCATTGAGGTCCATATCGCGCGCCAAATAAACATGACTGCGACTACTCACATAAAGTGAACGCACTATTTCATAGCCATCGAACTCGATACGCTCTCTTAATGGGGGAGGTAAAGGCAAGAGACTGACGTTCTGCGGTACGTCTTCCAATTGATAACTTGGAACCTGCTCTACTCGAGCGATTTGAATACTGAGATTATCATCGCTGCCGTTCTCAAGTGCCTGCGCCACAATGGCATCAGCCGCACCTTCCAAACTGTCTGCGTCGGTAATTACTGCTGATATGTACTCTGTATCCACAAACTCATACACACCATCCGTTGCCATGATAAACGTGTCGTCTTTGTTGATCGGTACAGTGTGGTAGTCCAATTCCAGAACAGGTTCAATGCCCAAAGCGCGAGTGAGATAACTCTCACCTGCAGAGACCGCTCGGCGATGGTCCTGAGTCAGTTGCTCCAGTTTGCCGTCGGCCCATCGATAGATTCGGCTGTCACCCAAATGAAAAAGATGAGCTGTATTAGAACAAATCACAAGCGCACTAAAGGTACAAACATAGCCTTTGTCTTTATCAAATCGATTCGGGCCATGTTGCGACTGAGCATACAAAGCAGCATTAATGGATTTCACCACTTTATCACCAGAGGATTTGACCGACCAAGCTTCAGATGTCCGGTAGTAGTCGTCTAAAAATCGCGTCACCGAAAACTCACTGGCGGCTTGACTGACTTGGCTGGAGCTGATGCCATCGGCCATCACACATGCTACGCCTCTGCTGGTCAACATAGGTTCATCAGGGTTATGAGCACCAACAAAATCTTGATTCGAGGATTTTTGCCCTTGTCTGTGGCGTAACCAACGCTGACTTTCAGTGTGTTCATGTTCCCTTCCTGACATCAAAAAAGCCCTGCAAACCTTTTACGTCTACAGAGCTTCCCTAAAGCGAATTACGCCAATTTTCGAGATACGGATGTTTTCACATGCGTTAGGTAAAGCGGCAGACCAACCAATAACAAACCACCGGCCAAATTCCCTAATACCGTTGGGATTTCATTCCAAATCAAGTAATCCATAAACGTGAATTCACCGCCCATGATCATAGAGAATGGAAACAAGAACATGTTTACAATGGAGTGCTCAAAGCCCATGAAAAAGAACAGCATGACAGGCATCCACATAGCAGCCATTTTGGCTCCGGCCGAGGTCGAGATCATTGCACCAACCACGCCCATCGACACCATCCAGTTACACAACATTCCGCGGATAAAAATCGTAAACCAACCGCCTGCGCCATGAGACTGATAACCCAAAGTACGAGATTCACCAATGGTGCTCACTTTCGCAGCCAGTTCACCGCCGTCGGTGGAGTAGCCATAGGTCAAAATGAATGACATAAAGAAGGCGGTGGTCAGCGCACCACCAAAATTCCCGATAAACACCAAGCCCCAGTTTCTCAGTACTTGTGCAGGAGTCACCCCTGGACGCTTATCAAATAACGCCAATGGCACTAACGTAAACACGCCCGTTAACAAATCGAATTTCATCAAATACAGCATGATGAAACCAACAGGAAACAAAATCGCACCAATCAATGGACTGCCTGTTTTGGTCGCAACAGTGATCGCAAAGATCGCCGCCAAGCCCAAAATCGCCCCCGCCATGAACGCACGGATAATGGTGTCTTTGGTCGACATGTAGACTTTTTGCTCGCCTGCATCGACCATTTTTGTGACAAATTCACTTGGTTCTATATAAGCCATTTCTTCACCCTCTCGTCTTTACAAAAAAAGAAAACACATTGCATCAAAACACTCTCACTCAAGCCGTCGCTGTTACCACGACTTGTATGGCAAAAATTTCCCATTTAGCGTCAAAATAACGCGATCGCCTTTGGGATTTTCTTCCTTGTCGACCTGCATCGAAAAATCAATTGCGCTCATGATGCCGTCGCCAAATTTTTCTTGAATGACTTCCTTTAATGTTGGCCCATACACTCCCACCACTTCGTACAGTCGATAAATCAGTGGATCTTGGGGAATGGCTTGGTCCCATGTTTTAGTTGGGTATTCCATAAGAACGGCTTTTGCCTCTGCTGGTAATTCCAAAAATGCCACCAGCTTTTCAGCCACCTCTTCTGTGCAGCTGTTCATTCCCAAACACGCAGAGGTAATCCAAACGTCCGTCATACCGACAGCCTCAGCAATGGCTTCCCAAGTGAGGTTTTTCTCTTTCTTAATTGCGAAAATTGCTTCTGTTACATCAATCTTTTTCATTCTCTACTCCTAAAAATTAGACCGAGATAAAAGCCAACAAATGCCCCTCTTGAATCCCATGACTGACCCATGAGCAAACACGTTTTGCCAATGACGCCATCCACACAGCAACATCAAACGACTTTAATTAAGAAAGAAGAAAAGAGAGAAAATAGAGACACGCCTCCCCCTAATCAGCAACTTCCGTTATCAAGGAGTTCTGACTGAGTGCTACCACAAGAATGAGTAGCGGGCGACGATGCCATTGACTAAGATGACCGACATTGGCCACTTATGAAGCCCCTGCATGCAATACATACATGAGCCTATATATTATTTAGCAAAGATAATGCCAAACAAAAGAATCCAACAATGCGCTTACGCTTTATCCTTTAAAATCAATGCGTAGAACACATCTACAACCATCTAACAAGATTAAACTTCAGAACAACGTACATTATAGCGATCACTACGTTTACTAGAACGCTCTTTTTATAGACACCCTTTGCACCAAGACTAAACACAAACGCTTCATCTTTTTGAAATGAAAGAAGTGAAAGACAACGCACCTCTGGCGTTTTAAAAAGCGATGGTTCCCCCACTCAAATTCTCACTTAAAAAAGCACCTGAGAGTCTATTTATCAACTAAAGTTAAACGTCATCACTTCCTATTTTTTGTGGAGAAGCTTCATGACGATAAAAACAAAAATTTACCTAGGAATACTTTTATTCGTAGTCATTGTTCTAGGAAATGCCGTGTTAGGCATTATGTCGATAAAAAAACTCAACTCAGAAATCACCTTTATCACGGGCAATGCATGGGATGCCGCCGATGGCGCAATGGAAGGAACTATTGGCATCCAATCGCAAATCATTACCTTGGATGCTTTTATAAACAATGAAATAACGCTGAAGGACGCAAAAGCAAAAATACTAGCAACTAATCAATTCACTCAAGAAGCATTAGGCAGAATGAAAGCCTCTGGCCTAATGAGCTCCAAGGGACTAACCACGCTGGATGACTATCTCGCCACACTGGAAACGCTAAAAGGAAAGATACTTTCCGACAACACGGCAATCTCTACCAACGCCATTCCAGAATTCGATAAACATGTTGTTACGTTATTAGCCTTCATAGAAAAACTCGAAGAAGAAGGCGATAGCCAGGTCGAAATCGGTGCGGCCAACATGAGCAATGTCATTACCAAAGTAGAACTAAATAACTACGTCAGCTTACTCATCGTGCTTATCATATCAGGCTTTATTGCTGTGGCAGCAAATCGCTTAGTGATTCGCCCTCTTCACCATATGATAACCGTGCTAGAAAGCTTAAACAGCGAAGACGGTAACCTTACCACTCGTCTTGATAGCTCAGGCAAAGACGAGATGGCCGAAGTGGCCAAGAACCTAAATGGTTTTATTGAGCTCGTCCATTCTATTATCAAACAAGTGTCTAAAACCGTGTCCACTACCCAAGGCTTTGCCACCCAAATTGACGATGCGCTGCAAAAGGTAGATCAACTTTCTAAACATCAGCAACAAGGCACAAATGAAATCGCTAACGCCGTCAACGCCATGACAAGCTCATTAAGCGAGGTGTCCACCGACGCCAATAAATGCGGCGAGATGGCAGTAGAGGCCAACGACAACTCCAAAAAAGGCCAAAACAATTTATCGCAAACACTGCAATCCCTGCACAACGTCGTAGAGGAAATGGATAAAGCCTCCTCCGTGGTATCCACACTTGAAAATGACGGTCAAAACATTGGTAATGTACTAGATGTGATACGAGGCATAGCTGAGCAAACCAACTTATTGGCGCTAAATGCCGCCATTGAAGCTGCTCGTGCTGGTGAAACAGGCCGAGGCTTTGCGGTGGTGGCCGACGAAGTACGTAGCCTTGCGAACCGCACGCACGAATCCACATTGGAAATTGAAACCGTGGTTGAACGCATACAAAAAGGCTCTGCCGATGCCGCTCACGTCATGCGAGCCTCACAAAAATTGACCGAGAGCGTCTCTGCGCAAGCAAAAGCCACAATCGACATGTTCACAACCATCATCGATTCAATCAACACCCTAAGCCATACCAACCAACAAATCTCCGCGTCCATTCAAGAACAAAACCATCAAGCCGTTGAAATAGCGGAACAGGTGAATGATGTCACCAAAACCGCGTCATCCAATGTGGAATACACGCAAAAAGCCGTTGATATCAAAAATCGCCTAATCAACGACGTCCAAGCACTCAACAAATTAGTTGACCGTTTTCGGATTTAGCTGTGCGACTGGTTAGGCTTCCATTCGGAAGCCTAACCTATCATCACTCTATTACGCCCAGCCCCTTTGGCTTCATAAAGTAAGATGTCGGCTCGTTTTACCATTCGGCTTTGATCATCAGATTTTTGATAATCGGTTACGCCTAGACTGATGGTAAAACTGGGGATATTGGGTTTGTTAAACGGCAAATTCTTCGCCACCAATACGAAACAAGGCGTCTAAACATCTTCCGTTATTCCGCCACCCTGTTAGTGCGTTTTAATATCATCATGATAATAACGAACGCGCAAATTCCCAATAAACCACCGCTAAACCCTACACTGCCCAAGCCAATCAGCTGAATCACTTGGCCACCAATTAGCGCTCCAGCGCCGATGCCCAAATTAATAATGCCGGAATACAACGACATGATGATGTCCGCCGCACTGTCATCGACGTTTAACACACGAATTTGCATGCTTAATCCAATGATCATCAAAGCCGCGCCCCATAACAAAACACAACCAATTAACCAATAATCATATGGCGTCACCAAGTACAACATGCTCATGCACAAGGTCATAATAACAACGCTAGAAACCAACATCAGAGTATTTGCCCTGTCACCGAAATAGCTGAACAACACACTGCCTAGAATCCCAGCCATCCCAAATAGCAATAAAATGACGGTGGTGAATTGTCCGCTTGCCGTCCCGATATCTTTCAAAAACGGCTCAATATAACTGTAAGCCGTGTAATGAGCGGAAAACACCACAAAAATGAATAAATACATGCTCAACAAGGCACGATTGCGCAGCACTTCAGGCACCTTACTTAAAGAGCCCGAAAACAAGCTAGGCAAATTTGGCAATAGCCGAAACATGACGAGCATGATGATCACCGCAATCACCGCAATTAAGGCAAATGTGGTACGCCAGCCCATCAGTTGCCCAACAATGCGACCAGCGGGAACGCCAAGCACCATGGCCAATCCCGTCCCCGTTGCGAGCACACTCAAGGCAAAGGTATGTTTGCCAGGGGGTGCCACCCTAATCGCAATGGAAGCCGTAATGGACCAAAACACAGCATGCGCAAAAGCAATACCAATCCGGCTAATCAATAACATTGTAAAGTTCCACGCCACAACCGACAAAATATGGCTAGCAATGAACAAGGCGAACAAACCTAGCAGCAGCGACTTGCGCTCCATTTTCCGAGTCAGCAACATCATAGGCAATGACATCAAGGCGACTATCCACGCGTAAATGGTCAGCATCCAACCGACTTGCGCTGGTGGTATGGAGAAACTTTGCGCAATATCAGACAACAGACCTACCGGTACAAACTCCGTTGTGTTGAAAATAAACGCACTGAAACCCAGCACGAAAACACGCAAGTATTGAACACGGCGAGAAACCGTATCCTCAGGAGTAAAAAGTGATGTCATGATAACCTGCAGAAAGGAGAGCTGTTTGAAAGTGCATTATTGTCCACTTTTTAATTAACAACGAAATAGGCAAATATGGATGTTTATTGACATTTTAGTACAGGGGAAGAGTTTGCGCTTAGCGTTGCACAAATAAAGAACAATCGATAAAAAACCGATATACTGACTTACCATAAAAAACCAACACTTAATTACACATTGTATTAAACAACTGTGACAAAATAATTAACGTAATCAATATAAAAAAAGAGCAGTATGACCCCTTCGATACTATATTTTTCACCACAATTAGCATCATGGAAGGCGCAATTAGTAGAAACACAACTTTTGTCTTATGGACAGACAGTGGAATGGCAAGCGATACAGGGTATTGATCAATCCCCAGTCACATCACTTGTTTTGCTTGCTGAAAGCGATATCAGCGCGCAAGATTGGCCAATGCTGTCGTCCAGAAGAACCATTATTATTCTGGAAGAGTGGAACTTAGACCGCAGCATTGAGTGGATCAAAAAAGGAGCAACTAATTGCTTCGCTTATAACGACAACCATCTGATCAGTTGGCTCATTTCTGAACTGTCTAAATTCGCCTTAACCCGTTCTAACAGAACCGAAGACGACATACTCCAAGTCATTATTGACGCGATCCCTGCGCCGATATTTTTCAAAGATCAACTGCATATTTATCGAGGCTGCAACGCCGCATTTTGCGAGTCTATTGGGCGCTCTCGTAACCAGATTATTGGCCATTCTGTTTATGATATTGCTCCAAAGCATTTGGCTGATAAATACTACGAAGCAGACTGCAAACTCTTGGCTCAAGGTGGCACCCAGCGCTATGAAGCGCCCGTACAATTTTGCAACGCTGGCTTACGTGAAATTGAGTTCAACAAAGCAGTTTTCACCAAAGCCAACGGACAAATCGCTGGGCAAGTCGGTGTGATGCTCGACATAACCGAGCGCAACCAACTGATGCACAAGTTGGAAAAAGCCACGCGAACTGACCCTTTAACGGGTATTGGCAATCGCAGAGAATTTAACATCGTTATTCATGAAGAATTCGACAATCATGAAAAGTCAAAACAAAAACTCAGCCTGATGACCCTTGATGTCGATTTTTTCAAAAAAATCAACGACAAATTTGGCCACGGCGGCGGCGATCAAGCATTGCAACTGATTGCGAATTGGCTCCAAAACCAACTAAGAGGCAGTGACAATGTTTTTCGTGTGGGCGGTGAGGAGTTTTATGTGCTGATGCGCAACACAGACATGGAAGCCGCATTAAAAATGGCAGAAAGCCTCTGCAAAGGCATGTCGACACATTCTTTTACGATCAACCAGCAAGAAGTACGAATTACCTTGTCTGCGGGAGTGATAGAACTAGACCCCAGTTCAGCGCTGGAAAATGCGCTCGAAATGGTCGACAAAGCGCTTTATGAAGCAAAATCCAATGGCAGAAATTGCGTTTGCCCAGCTTTTTTATAAATTTAAAACTTAACGGGAACGATTTCCATTACTGTCTGTCTATAGCGAACGCAATACATTGAACTTTCCACTATAGATAGGTAATTGTAATGAAGCATCCAATAACAAAAACGTCACTTCTCACTTTAGCTGGCGCAACATCAATACTCGCTTTCAGTTCAGCTTCCGCTCACGCTAGCGGTGAAGTGAATGTGTATTCAGCACGCAGTGAGGCGCTTATCGCTCCACTTCTAGACACTTTTTCAAAAGAAAATAACGTCAAAGTCAACCTAATCACTGGCAATGCAGACGCCTTATTAAGCCGTCTAAAGTCAGAAGGCGATGCTAGCCCAGCCGATGTATTTATCACAGTGGATGCTGGACGTCTGTATCGAGCAAAAGACGCTGGTGTATTGCAATCGTTTGACACAGACCACCTAAACAACGTTGTACCCGAATATCTAAAAGACCGTGAAGGCTATTGGTACGGTTTGTCTCAGCGCGCTCGCGTCATTCTTTATAATCCAGAGACTGTCTCTGCCGCTGACTTGTCAACTTACGAAGACCTTGCTGACCCAAAATGGAAAGGCAAAATCTGCATTCGTTCGTCAAGCAACATCTATAACCAATCTTTGGTTGCGTCCATGATCGATGCCAACGGTGAAAAACAAACACTGGAATGGATTAAAGGTTTGGTTGCAAACTTTGCACGTCCGCCAGCGGGTGGCGATACGGATCAAATCAAAGCGGCAGCAGCGGGTGTTTGTGATATCGCGGTTGCAAACACTTACTACTTTGGTCGTTTAGGGTTAAGTGACAAGCCGGAAGACCGCGCGGTCTTTAATAAGCTAAAAATGTTCTGGCCGAACCAAGCCGACAACGAACGTGGCGCTCACGTCAATGTCAGTGGTATTGGCATAACGAAATCGTCTAAAAACACCAACAACGCCAAACAATTAATCGACTTTTTAACGAATAAACAAAGCCAAGAATGGTACGCCAAGGTGAATAATGAATACCCTGTTATTGACGGCGTAGCACCACCAAAAAGCTTAGCGACGTTTGGTGACTTTAAAGCCGATACAGTGTCTTTGAGTGTGCTGGGTGAAAACAACCGCCAAGCGGTGACACTGATGGACCAAGGTGGCTGGAAATAAACCGCCACTGAACCAACAGCAAAAACAAGAGGAGGCTATAAAGCCTCCTCTTCCATTAAACTCCAAAACGCCTCTACCAGCGGATTTTTCAAACTTTTCTTCAATGTGAACAGACCTATGTCATAGGGTTCCAATTCAGGCTTCACATCCAATACTTGAATACGATCTCTTAACGGACTGTTGTCCAATACAATTTTTGGCACCACGCCGATGCCAAAGCCCAAACTCACCATACTTACAATCGCTTCGTTACCCGTTACTTGGGCGTAAATTTTTGGCGCGATGTCGAGTTGACGAAACCATTCGTCAATGCGTGTTCGGGACACCCCACTTTCTGACAGAATCATGGGGATGTGCGCCCACTCTGCTTTTGTGTTTGGGGCGGTGGTGGGTACGTTGGGTACTTGCTGCTCAAGAGGAGCAATAAACAACAACGGTGAGATGGCAATCGGTTTGAAATCTAACCCGCGTGGTAAATTCGCAGGGCGTGCGGCAATGCTGATGTCTTCTTTATCATCCAAAATATGGGCAATCGCGTGTTCTGGATCGCCCGTACGCAGTTTGATCTCTATCCCAGGATAGGCCACGCGAAAGCGGCGCAGCAACTCATACAAAAAACTGTAACTGGCTGTGACCGAGCCATATAAACTAATTTCACCACTGAGCTGATCGGAATTGTCCGTCAATTCATGACGAATCAAATTCCATTGTCGGCTGGTATCACGCGCGTATTTAAGAAACTTTTGTCCTTCTTGGGTTAATACCACCGTACGGTTATCGCGGTTGAACAACGCCACGCCAAGCTCCTCTTCTAACTGTCGAATATTGCGTGACATAGCAGAAATACTGATGTGGCATTCGTCGCTGGCGCGCCCAAAATTCAAGGTTTCCGCCAAAGCGAGGAACTGTTTAAGTGTCTTAATATTCATGATGAGGCCTTCGTACGATGACTGTTCAAACATCATAAAACATGTTTGCAGAAAATGGGACACTACTTTGCAAATATATCAATTTACGAAAACACTCCACTGAGATACATTAGCCTTACTCGCAGGACGTCAGTAAAAGCATTGCTTGGCGACTGTGTCATCCATTTTTAATATCGGCGTGTTTTTATCGCTGATACATTAATTCAAAAGGTGTGTTTACCATGGCTAATTACTTCAATACTTTGCCGCTACGCGAGCAACTAGCAGAACTAGCAAAATGTCGTTTCATGAACAGCTCTGAATTTTCAGACGGTGTAGAAGCGCTTAAAGGCAAAAAAATGGTTGTTATCGGTTGTGGCGCACAAGGTCTTAACCAAGGCTTGAACCTACGTGATTCTGGTCTAGACGTTTCTTACGCTTTGCGTCCTGAAGCAATTGCACAAAAACGTCAGTCTTGGAAAAACGCGACTGAAAACGGTTTTGTTGTTGGCACTTACGAAGACTTGATCCCAACAGCTGACGTTGTTTTGAACCTAACACCTGATAAGCAGCACACACCTGTTGTTCAAGCGGTTATGCCTCTTATGAAGCAAGGCGCTTGCTTGTCTTACTCTCACGGTTTCAACATCGTAGAAGAAGGCATGAAAATCCGCGAAGATCTAACAGTAATCATGGTGGCACCTAAGTGCCCTGGTTCTGAAGTTCGCGCAGAATACGTTCGTGGTTTCGGTGTTCCAACACTGATCGCAGTACACGAAGACAACGATCCTAAAGGCGAAGGTCTTGCACTAGCAAAAGCGTACGCAGTTGGTACTGGCGGTCACAAAGCAGGCGTTTTGATGTCTTCTTTCATCGCGGAAGTTAAATCCGACCTTATGGGTGAGCAAACTATCCTTTGTGGTATGTTGCAGACTGGCTCTATCCTTTGCTTCGACAAAATGGTTGAAGAAGGCATCGACCCTGGCTACGCATCTCGTTTGATCCAGTTCGGTTGGGAAACCATCACTGAAGCATTGAAATACGGCGGCGTGACCAACATGCTAGATCGTCTTTCTAACCCAGCTAAGATCAAAGCATTCGATCTTTCTGAAGAGTTGAAAGTGATCATGCGCCCGCTATACAACAAGCACCAAGACGACATCATCAGCGGTCACTTCTCTCAAACTATGATGGAAGATTGGGCCAACGATGACAAAAACTTGCTTCAATGGCGTGCAGACACAGCGGAAACGAACTTCGAGAAAACTCCTGCTGGCGATGTAGAAATTTCTGAACAAGAATTCTTCGACAACGGTATCTTGATGGTGGCTATGGTTAAAGCGGGCGTTGAGCTAGCTTTCGAAACCATGACAGCTGCAGGCATCATCGCTGAATCTGCATACTACGAGTCTCTACACGAAACACCATTAATCGCGAACACAATCGCTCGTAAGAAATTGTACGAAATGAACGCGACAATCTCTGATACTGCGGAATACGGTTGCTACCTATACAACCACGCTTGTGTACCACTATTGGCTGACTTCATGAAAGACATCAAAACTGACGTGATCGGTAAAGGTCTTTCTGTAGAAGACAATGGCGTAGACAACAAGCGCTTGATCGAAGTAAACGCAGCGCTTCGCTCTCACCCAGTAGAAGCAGTTGGTGCGGTATTGCGCGGTCACATGGCGGATATGAAGAAGATCGTTTAATACGATTGTACGACTACTGTGCTCGCCAATACTTTGTTACACCAAGTGTTGGCGAACTCATAACATCGTAAGTTACCCATAAAAAGCCGAGCTTCAAAACTCGGCTTTTTTGTCTCTACTTGTTATCAACAAAACATTAGGAAATACCATGGACAGCCTCCGCTTAGACAATATTCTATTTGATAAAGTAACAGTGAACTTTGATGATCGCTTTACGCTAAGCGAGATTGACTGGACCATTGAACCTAACCAACATTGGGTCATCACTGGCACCAACGGTTCAGGTAAGTCTGCTTTGGCCGCCGTGCTGGCAGGCGTTGGCGATATTGAAAACGGAACCGTCACTGGCCTTCCAAAAAATGTCGGATTGGTGTCTTTTGAAGCCCAAGCCGAATTGATCGCTAAAGAACTGAAAAAAGACGACGCCGACATCATGGATGTGATTTCCCTCGGCACACCTGTACATGAAATGATTTTCGATAACTGCCGAGATCCAGAGCTTGCTCAAACCTTGGTAGAAAAATTCGGTTTAAGCAAACTACTCGACCGCGCCTTTCGTAAACTTTCCACAGGTGAAACTCGCAAAGTCATGCTAATTCGAGCCTTGTCGAGCAAACCAGACTTGCTTATCTTAGACGAGCCCTTCGATGGCTTAGACGTGGACACGCTTGCCATGCTGCAAGCACATCTAGCCTCCATCATAGACACCACACCGATGATCCTGGTGCTAAACCGTTTTGATGAAATGCCAGACTTCATCACTCACGTCGCCTACATGGACAATGGCAAACTGACTATTACCGTAGACAAACAAGACGAAAACGCCTTCAACGAGCTTTATCAATTACTGCATTTAAAAACCACGGATCTCAGCGTACCAGAGGCCGATCCAGCGAACAAACTGCCCGCACTCGACCCAAGCCAACCGCTCGTCAAGCTGAACAAGGCGACCATCCAATACGGCGATACCGTGATTGTTGATAAGTTGGATTGGACCATTGAACAAGGCCAACATTGGCAACTTAGCGGCCCCAACGGCAGCGGCAAAACAGGCGTTTTATCTTTGATTACCGGCGATCATCCACAATGCTACACCAACGATATTTTTGTCTTTGGTTTCCAACGTGGCAACGGCGAAAGCATTTGGCAGATCAAACAATTTATCGGTTATGTGTCGACTTCGCTGCAATGGGAATATCGCGTCAGCACTAGCTGTAAGAATGTGATCATTTCTGGCTTCTACGACAGCATCGGCATGTACACCAAAGCCACCGATAACCAAAAGAAAATCGCCGACCAATGGCTCGAACTACTCGGCATGAAAGATCGTGCAGACCAACCCTTCAACAAACTCTCCTACGGCGATCAGCGTTTATTACTCATCGCCCGCGCCATGGTGAAACACCCGCCACTCTTGATCCTAGACGAACCTTGCCTCGGACTAGACGACATGAACCGCCAACTCGTCCTCGCTCTTATCGAGAAAATTTGTGAAGGGAAAGAAACCACAGTGCTCTACGTCAACCACCACGCGGAAGACCAGATCAAAGGGATAGAGAACTACTTGGGGTTGAAGAAGAATTAGGTTCTCTTTCAACCATCATTTAGTCTAAATAGTTCTGTTCAATATAGGCTAGGTGCGGCGCAAGGATGAGCGCTTTGGGGCGAATCGATTGGATCTGATTTTTCACCGTCTCCCAAGACTCGCCAGCTTCCAGCAATAAGATGGCGGCCATTAGGCCGGTACGTCCGGTGCCGCCACGACAGTGAATGGCAATAGTCTCGCCACTGTCTAGGCGAACTTGCAGATCGTCTTTGACTAATTCAAACACGTCGAAGAACGGCGCCTGCGGTGCGCAATCGTCTTCGATTGGCAGCTGATACCACGCCATGTTATGGCGTTGAATTTCATCACCTAAAGCGGCCACGCCTAGCATTCCTAGTTCTGTATTCGACAACAAACTGATCACGGCGTCCGTTCCTGCGGCTTTTAGCGTCGCAACGGAGCGAACTAAGTCCTCTTCTTTGGTGCCAGGACACGGTGTAAAAATAAACCGCGCGCCCTGCAAAACGGGCAAAATATCATAGGGATGAGACATAGCTTATTTCTCCTCAAGCCATTTTTTGAATACGTTACCTAAAAGTAACCTTCAGTGCTGCCTATTTCATAATAGCTGCCTGTTAAGTCATTTTTGTGACCAGATAAACAAATCCTCCCCGCGTAATTCATGATGACTTCGACCGCTTAACTTCAACAGAGCTACTTCGACTGAAAGTGTTTACTTACTAATGTTTTTACCACCTGCCAAATCGTCTGAGCCCCCCGCTGATCACGGAACCATAGCGCTGTTCCACTTGTTCGTGAGTCACCTTCCCTTCCACCCAAGTACCACCCTCGGTGGCGACGTTATGAATCAGTGGCTGTAGACGATCTAGAGATTTTGCGAAGACGGCATCATTGGATTCTGCGGCTTCAAATTCGTACCAAAGGGCTTTGAGCTCTTCGCCTTGTGACGTTGGCAATAAACCAAAAATACGTTCTGCGGCTTGTTGTTCTGCTTCCTCTTGTGCGCTGTTATCGGTTGTTTCGTGAATGGGGTGATCGCCTGCATCAATTTCGACAATATCATGTATCAATAGCATTTTGATCACTCGGTCTATATTGATTTCTTTGTAAGAACTGTCCTTTAGAATAAAAGCGTACATGGCCAAATGCCAAGAATGTTCAGCGGAATTTTCTCGTCTTGATTGATCAATCAAAGGCGATTTACGGATGACCGATTTGAGTTGGTCTATCTCACGTAAAAAGTGAAGTTGTTGTTCTATGGCGTGTGAACTCTTCGGATCCAACATGGCGGCTCTTCATCTGCTGCTGACTAAATAGGATCCAGAGTAACCAAGAAGCGTGCAGAATTCGACCCTAAGTTGCAAGGTCATCTGACGATGACCAAACATGTCAACTATTTAACAACAACCGGCTCAGGAAAACCGCCTATCGCTTGCGCAATCCAGTCTCGTGCATCGGGGATAATTTCGACCAATTGCGGAAGATCGTTCACACACAAAAACTTAATGTCAGGTTCTGTCGCTTTGCTCAGCAAGGCAAGAGTGTCAGCTGGCGGCTGGCCTTTTCCCTGCCCGCTTATGATATGAAGATGATCGGCTGTCGTGCTAACCTTGGCTTTTTGGTCGCGGAGGCAGGCGTGATTATGGAGACCTTGAGGGAAAAATTGCGCCAGATTACGAAACCTGTATTTGATGTTCTGGAGAAACTCGTCGGGATATCGAGCAAACAGCTCGGCCATGATTGAACGTCGAAAAGGATGCACCACGTGAGCCGAAGAAAACACGTCAGTCGACGGAAAGCCAATGATATTGGCCGCATTGATCTGCATAAAATAATGAAATTTTGCTGGGTGATGGCGCATTTCAGCATCACTGAGCAAACCGCTATAATCCACCCATTTGCCACGCAAAACAGGCGTCAGCCCGTCAAAAACATCGGTTGGTTTTAGCGGCGCGGCCAAGAATACATCATCATTAAAATAGATAAAGCGCTCACTCAGCCCCTCAATCCGCCAGAGCATACTTTCGATGGTTAACGAGTTGAAGGTCGGCAACACCTGCGTGAAGCCATCAAATAGTTCCGAATGATAGGCAAGATGTACCTTGGCTCTGATGTTGCCCGAGAGGCTGGATAAGTCGGGGCCTTCATCGTCAACCACAATCCAAATCTTTCCTATCCAGGGCGCATGATTTTCAATCGACTGAATGCAGTACAAAATCTCATCGTTGCATAACCATCGATGTGGGTTAGAAGCATTTTCATTCAGTGGCAAAGACTCCATTGCCATGTATTTTTGTCGTTTCTGTTGGTGTTTCGCTGTGCTTCCATCCACCCAAGTAATGACGGCATCAATCGGTTCAAGCTGGCGCGCTGTTGTATTGCTTGTTTTTTCGGTCTCTGTCTGTTTTTGTGCCACGTGGTGATCTCTTAGATGATGTCAAAGGTCATTCGATATTGTCGCACTATTCTATTCTCAGTGTCTGCTACTAACCTATTGACTTAGAATGTAATTTTCTCAGCAGGCACGGCAGGTGAGAAATAGTACCCTTGAATGACTTCACACTTTTTCGAACGCAGGTAATCGAACTGCGCTTGCGTTTCGACCCCTTCTACGACAATCGACAAATCCATATTTTTGGCCAGTTGAAGAATTGTATCCGTCATTTGGCGTTGTGCTTTGTCTTCCGGCAAGCGGTTGATAAAGCTGCGGTCTATTTTCAATGTGTCCCAAGGCAAAGTAGCAACGTACGACAAAGAGGAATACCCTGTCCCAAAATCGTCTATGGCCAGTTGAACACCCAAACTTTTTAGCGCAATAAGCTGTGGGATGACTTCTTGCTCACGTTCGATAAACGACGACTCTGTCAGCTCAAGTTGCAATAATTCCGCAGGAAAGCGACTTTTTATCAACGCCTGCTTTACTGTGCCCATAAACTGTCCAAATCGGAGCTGATGGGCCGACACATTGACCGACATTTTGATGCCCTTAATGCCATTGTCCAGCCACAATTTGCCTTGTGTACAGGACGTTAACAACACCCATTCTCCTAGCCTTTCGATCAAGCCCATCTCTTCTGCAACAGGAATAAATTCATCCGGACCAATCCAACCCCATTCGGCATCATGCCAACGGACCAAAGCCTCAACCCCGACTATCTGGAGTGTTTCGCTCGCATATTGTGGTTGGTAAAAAACGCGCAACTGTTCCGTCTCTAATGCCTGTTTCAGTTTCACGCTTAACTGCAGTTTCCTCTGACTGACACTGGTGAGTTTTTCTTCGTAAAAACCAATGCTGCCACGTCGTTCGTGTTTTGCGGCATACAATGCAGAGTCGGCTTCTTGCAGAATATCACCGTTGTCTTTTAGCCCCTGAAAGCTCACTCCCAGTGTCGCAGACACATAAATTTCACTTCCTTGAGGCAATGTAATCAGTGCTTTACAGGCTTCTTGAACCGCGCGATTCAGTCGATCAATGGCGCCCTGATCGGAGGTCATAACCAAGATTGCAAATTCATCACCGCCGGTGCGACAAACGTGCGCGGTCAATGTCGGGATATGACTCAATGCGCCCAACAAACGCTGACCAATAACGGACAAAACAATGTCGCCAGAACCATGACCATAGCTGTCGTTAACGTCTTTAAAGTGATCCAAATCGACCACAATCAAACACATGTCATTATCAGAATAGTCTCGGATCAAATCGTCTAAAGCCCGTCTGTTTTCCAATCCGGTTAATGGATCATGCCGCGTCAAATAAAACAGCTTGTTTTGCGTTTCTTTCAGCTCATCAATATTCACCAACGCATAAATATAGGTTTCGCTCTGGCTGGACTCGGCCCCAACCGGCGTGATGGTCAGCAAACCATGTGATGTGCCCCCAAAACTCACTTCGCCTCGCCAATGGGCTTCTTTTTCCTCTGGAAGCTCATTGGACGCCGCAAAGGCAAACAGCGTATTAACAGACGTAGAACCAGGCTCCACGATAGAAGGAAGGCCAACCATAGAACAAAACGCAGGATTCGCTTTGATAATAACCCCCTTATCGTCCACGATGGCCAAGCCTTCTTTGACATTATTAAAAACGGTAGAGGCTTGTTTTAGGCCGTAATTTTTCTCTGACAACTCTTGCTTTAATTGACTGTTCAACGAAAAAAACGATGACCACTTTACGGCGTCACTCGCAAAATACGCTGACAGGTGCTTATGTCTAAATAGTGCAAAGCCCAACAAAGGAACACTGAAAGAACACGCCATGATGACTTTGCCGCTCAATCCACCAATGACGATATCGATCACCATTTGATTCACCCCAAAGGCGATAAAGGGGAATAGCACGCCATCCAAACACAGCACAAAAATAAACAACAAAATGTACAGGGTACTGGTCGCGCCGTAAGACCATTGGCGCTTTTTAATGGCATCGAAGCAATAAAACAGCAGAAGTAATTCTGAAATAATCAGCGTTCCACCCAAAATAATGAATGGAACCGACACATCAAAAAAAGCCGACGGGATATTGTGTGGATTGATCATGCCGGGCGTCGTTAACATTGCGCCAACCAGCATAGAAAAAAGTACATTAAAGGTATCGACCAAAATAACAAGGCGCACCAAATTACGCAGAATGAAAACATCCCTTTCGAGAAAAACAAACAAAACCGACGCCATCATAAATGCGCCATAGCAAAGGTTGCCGCCAGAGAATATTGATATGCTCGTTAATGGGGATGCTGTATACATTGCCAAAAAAGCCCCCGATCAAAAGCACCAAAGCAATGTAAATATAAAATGCGCCTCTTCTCACGCTGTGGCTAAGAAAAGAGAAAAACAAAGGAAACAAAGAAAAAAGACCAACCTGAGCGAAAAGCAATATCAGCATTTGCATTAACCTTGAATTAGGGTCTCAGAGTACGCCTAAGTACAGGACTTACAGCACCGTTTACAAAGGATCGTCTGGAATATAGTCCGCTTAGTATAGGGCTTTATGATCCATATTTCTCGCCGCACCATGCGCGCGGATGCGCATTTCAATTTCAAAAAATAACCAGAATGCAGCCAAATTACATTGCGACGCATTTACTTACAGTCTCTACCTTGTTTATTCGAAGGGTAAGTTTGATTATTTATAAATCAAAGTCCTTTCTTCTCTAAGCAGGAAACGAACATGAAAAAGAATTTGAATTCACTCGATCGGATCATCCGCGGTGTCGTTGGCATTGTATTTACAGGGTTTGCGCTGTTTAACGGTGAGTATTTACAAGAGCCAATACTGGAAGTATTGCTCGGCGTGTTTGGCGCCTTGAATTTAATTTCTTTGTTTTTCGGTTGGTGTCCGGTTTATCACCTTGCGGGAATAAACACTTACAAAAAGAAACATGATTAACCCGACACGCTTACTTTTTGGAAGCTTATGCCACCCATTTTAGAGTTACAAAGAGACAAATCCTTTCGTCTAAAGTTGATGCTTGTGTGTCTCAGCGTCGCGTTATCTGTCGCCACTATTTATGTCGTGGTGTCGTATCGACTCGCGGCGGACTTAGGGCTTAAAACGGAGCTAGATTCCCTTCATCGACAAGCCATGTTTTTGCATGGTGAAATCTTGTTGTCGAAGAACGACTCTCAGCAACACCTGTCAGAACTCGTAAGCTTGGTGTACTTTAGCAAGCATTTTTCAGTACCTCAGCTCTATATAAAAGTATCTAATTCCGACATGAAGTGGTCGATGAACCACAACATTGACAAAGAAAAAATTGACTATTTGATCTCGAAGCTGCCCGTTTATCCAATTATAACGTCACACATAGCGGATATGCCTAATGGCGTTACAGAAGTAGACGACGTCACCTTGCTATGGCAAGTCATACAAGATGACCGATACCAAATCACCATTGTTAAAACGTCTCAAAGCCTAGACGACACCCTAAAGTTTGTCATGCAACGCCTTATTATCACCTCGGTCATTGTGTTCTGGTTAGCGGCGTGGCTTGCGCTCACCTTGTCGTCATGGATGAACAAGCGCGTGCAAAACAAGAATGATGCGCTGGCTCGCTTGGCTACGCACGATGCCTTAACAGGATTACCAAATCGGCTGTATCTAACAAATCTGATGCAGAGTATCGATTTATGCCCTACTTCCATCGATAAAAAATCAGACTATCACAACATGCCTGCGCCCAAACAAGGTTCTCTTTTTGTCATTGATTTAGACAAATTCAAAGAAGTTAACGACACATTTGGCCACGCGGCAGGAGACTCATTACTGATCGACGTCGCCCAAAAGCTACAAAATGCCTTGAACAACACACAGACTTTGGTGCGATTAGGGGGCGATGAATTCATCGTTTGGGCGCCCGAAATGGATATAACGGACGCCAAAGACCTCGCGCAACGTTTAATAGAGGTGTGCAATGAACCCGTAATGATCAATAAGTTGTCGATCAACACGGGCGCCAGCATTGGCATTTCTCACTACCCTAGCCATACGAACAATGCCGAGTCCCTGATCACATTGGCCGACGTCGCCATGTACGAAGCCAAACAGAAACGCAGCGGCTGGAGTTTATTCAGCGAACGAAACACGCAACGTGGTCATCAAAGGCTGCGTCTACGTGCCGACCTAGAAAACGCGCTCACCGACAACCAGATCAAACTGCATTATCAGCCAAAAGTGTCACTCGCGGATGGCCAGATCATTGGTGTTGAAGGCTTAGCAAGATGGTATCACCCGACCGACGGATTGTTGTCGCCCTATCATTTTATTGACCTGATAGAGCAAAGTGGACGCGTACAAGAATTTGGACGTTATATTATTTTAAACGCCATAGAGCAATTATCGCAGTGGCAAAAACAAGGAATTTATACGCCTATTGCCATCAATTTATCGCCTTATAACCTTCTCGACCCTGAATTATTGGATTACACATTTACTCTTTTGGAAAAATACGCGATCAACTCAAGCTACTTAGAAATCGAGCTAATAGAGTCTTCCACCAGCATCAACATAGACTATATTTCCTGCCGTCTTAGTGACTTCAAACAAGCGGGAATTAAGCTCGCCATTGATGATTTTGGCACTGGGATGAGCTCGCTCTCGTACATCAGTAATCTAAACGTGAACCACATCAAAATTGATCGATCCTTTATTATTGACATTGAACAGGACGTAAAAAAACAAGCGGTGGCGGCGTTGGCCATCTCATTAGCGAAAACCTTTGACAGCAAAGCCATTGCTGAAGGCGTAGAAAACAAAGCGCAAGCCGATTTGCTGATAGAGATGGGCTGCTTGTATGGGCAAGGTTACTATTTCGCTAAACCCATGCCAGTAGAGGAAATAGAGCCATTATTGCTTAATAATGTGTTTTTACCAATCTCGTAACATGACATACAAGAGACAAGTCTAAGGTGACTTGTCTTTTGTATGCTTGTACGCTGTTTAATACTTATGTTGGATCAAATCAGCCCTCTACATCAAATACGGTTAAGCAAATCCGTTTTTTTCAAATTGTATTCGTTGTCTGAAATAGCCCCCATATCACGTAACTTCGCTAATTTTTCAATCAACTGGATAACTTCATCGACTGATGCCGTATCCGTCAAGTTCTGAGGTGTTTGCATTGCAGAAGCTGGTGTAAACGCAATTAGCGCAGACGGAGCCACAAAGTTATTCTGTGGTACTAGGTTTTGTTGAGCTGACTGTTGTAATGCATGATTGTTCACATTTGAGTCAGACGAATCTACACCAGAAACAATAGGTAAGGTATTAACCGGAATCGTGCCATATTGGCTGAAAAAAGTCAGTGATGAGTTACCGCCCTGCTGCTGGCTTATGCCACCAATGTTGTTGTCTAACGTATCGTAAACCGTTACGTTGCCATTCACTTCTACCGCTAGGCGATTCGGAAAAATAGCGTAACGTGTGCTGTTTTGTGCACCGCTGCTAAAAGGCTGACCCAGATCGCCAGGCCACCATTGATTGCTAGATTTAGAGCCCTTTGCTAACGGCATGAATACCTGCATATTGGCAAGACCATTAGCCAATTCATTACACAAGTTATCCACTGTTGATTTCAAACCATAGTTGAACATGTCTCCAACCATAGTCATTCCACCACGCATCCACTGACCGCCACCACCTAGCTCGGGACAGTTGAACTGCGCCATCGAACCACTACCGTTGTTTACGGCAATCAGCATGTGCATCACGGCATCAAAGCTTAGGTTGTAACGACGGGAAAGGGAATTTACTAGGTTTTGTCCATCTTGCGTTAAATTTTGCATGGTAAAGCTCTCTAAATAAGACGTAGAGCTGTTCTCTTTTATCTATCCGCTGCAAAAAAGGCAAACATCGCCTAGTACATGGACACAAACAAAGAGTAGGTTGCAGCATCATGCTGGCCAACAGGTTTCGTAGATCTCTACTCTAACACAGACACGTCTTACAAAATCGTGACAAGAGCTGAATAGACACAAATAACTGTTTATTTTCTGAGCATACTTTTTTTGCCACAAAAAAGAGACAAACCACTACATGGCTTGCCTCTTTTGAATATCCGGTGACTGAGCCTAATTTTATTTCATGAGCACATCAATATCCGACGCATCATGACGCTCTTCCAGTTTCGCTCCGTCGCCAAAAGATTTATTCACAATGCGTCCGCGCTGCACGGCTGGACGTTGCTCAATGGCTTTTGCCCAACGCAACACGTTTTTATAGCTGGTTACATCCAAAAATTCTGCGGCATCGTACAAGTTACCCAAAACTAAATTGCCGTACCAAGGCCAAATGGCGATATCCGCGATTGAGTATTCGTCGCCCGCCATGTAAGTGTTCTTAGCTAACTGCTTATCCAAGACATCTAACTGACGTTTGGTTTCCATGGTAAAGCGATCAATCGGATATTGCATTTTAGTCGGCGCATACGCATAAAAATGACCAAAGCCGCCCCCTAAATACGGCGCAGAACCCATTTGCCAGAACAGCCAATTACGACATTCCGTTTTTGCCGCTAGGTCTTTTGGTATCAAGGCATCAAATTTTTCAGCCAAATACTGCAAAATAGAACCCGACTCAAACACACGAGTCGGTGGCGTTGTGCTGTGATCCATCAACGCAGGGATTTTAGAGTTTGGGTTAATCTCGACAAAGCCAGAACCAAACTGATTACCTTCGCCAATGTTAATCAAATACGCGTCGTATTCAGCAGCACTGATTCCTAGCGCCAATAGCTCTTCCAGCATAATGGTGACTTTTTGGCCGTTTGGTGTCGCCAACGAATGCAACTGCAGTGGATGCTTTCCAACGGGTAATACCTTTTCATGGGTGGCGCCTGAAACAGGACGATTGATGCTGGCAAATTTGCCACCGCTTTCAGCATCCCACGTCCATACTTTTGGTGGCACATAGTCTTGATTCAACTTGGTATCAGAACTCATAACATCTCCTAAAATTCTTTCTGGGTAGAAGAAAAGCTTCCACGCTTAATGTTCAACAAACGCTCGCTCGATCACATAATCCCCAGGTACACCAATTTTTGGGGACTCATGAAACCCCAACTCATCCAATAAAGCGGACGTGTCTTTTAGCATACTCGGACTGCCGCAAATCATGGCTCGGTCGTGCTCTGGGTTTAACTGAGGCAAGCCAATATCTTCAGCTAATTTGCCACTGCGAATCAAGTCCGTCAGGCGCCCTTGGTTCCGAAAGGCTTCGCGAGTGACTGTCGGATAATAAATCAGTTTTTCACGTACTTGCTCACCAAAAAATTCGTTGTCGGGCAATTCCTTTTCTATAAAGTCCGCATACGCCAACTCGCTTACATGACGAACACCATGAATCAGCACAATTTTTTCGTACTGCTCATAAGCATCAAAATCTTGAATGACGCTTAAAAAAGGCGCTAAACCCGTGCCCGTTGATAACAAATACAGATGCTTACCTGGGTGTAAATCACGCGTTACCAACGTGCCTGTGGGTTTGCGACTGACCAAGACTTCGTCGCCGACTTCCAAGTGCTGCAAGCGTGAAGTCAACGGCCCATTGGGTACCTTGATACTGAAAAATTCCAAATGCTCTTCGTAATTCGGACTCGCTATACTGTAAGCACGCATCAAAGGACGCGTCTCTGTTTCTAACCCAATCATGACAAACTGACCATTATCGAATCGCAAGCTTGGATTACGTGTGGTTTTAAAGCTGAACAAATTGTCGTCCCAATGGTGAACGCTCAACACGCGTTCGGTCGCAAAAGCACTCATACCTTCCCCTAATAAATACGCTGATTGCCATGAATACTATTAGACAACCCTATATTTATATAATCGATAATTTAAATGACTTTAATATGCTGAGCATATATAGAATAACGATTTAAACAGCATGACATCCAAATGGGCAGCAAATACGTTAAGAAATAGGAAGGTAAAATTCATTGTAAGAAAAGTGCTCTGCTGTACGTCAAAGAGTCAGCAGCATGAAAAAGACGCTATGGCTAACCGCGTTATCGATCCGGTGCGCTCACAGGATAATAAGGACACTCAACATGAAAACTCGACATTTACTCAGTAACACTTTCGGTTTATTGCTGCTCGGCGGAGCGGTCTCTTTTAGCGGCTTATCACACGCCGCACCACAAACCATGATCGTCGCTGGCGGTTGCTTTTGGTGTGTAGAATCGGATTTTGAAGCCGTACAAGGCGTCAGCGATGTTGTCTCTGGGTACATCGGAGGAGACACGGAAAACCCAACCTATAAACAAGTATCGTCGGGAAAAACCGGCCACTTTGAGGCCGTTGAAATTCACTTTGATGATGACGTGGTTTCACTAAAAGCATTAGCAGACTATTTCTGGAAAACCATCGACCCAACCGACGCAGAAGGCCAATTCTGCGACAAAGGCTCACCTTACAAAACCGCAATGTTCTACCAAAATGCCGAACAAAAAGCCGTCTTCGACGCGTCTTTAGCCAAAGTGATCAACACCAAGCCGTTTAAGAATGACGTGGTGACAGAAATCCTACCAGCAACAACCTTCTACCCAGCAGAGGAATATCACCAAAGTTACTACACTAAAAACCCGCTTCATTATGCTTACTACCGAGCAAGTTGTGGTCGAGATAATAAACTTGAGCGCCTTTGGGGCGAAGTGGCCAGCAAGAAATACCATTAACAGCAAAGCAGAGTGCACGCCTGCGTATTTTCGTGTGCGCTCTCACTTTTCTAAGTATCAGCAAAACGTTTTTTCCCTCGATTTTGCGCATAGAAATTGAAGCAAATAGGTAAACCACGTCGAAAAGCTAGCCATCTTAGCCTCCCTATATCAGAGTAAAAACTCAACTCGCGGAGTTCTATCTCAGTAACGAAAAGGAGTTTTACGATGAAAAAAATCATTCCAATCCTTGCGGGCAGCATGGTTATCGCCTCGTTAAGTACCGCCGCAAAGGCGCAAGACATGACAGAAAATAACAGCGGTTTTTATGTTGGTGGTAATTATGGGTATCTCAAAGTAGACAGTGATGATGACTTTGACGACAACAACGACATGGTTCAAGGCGTAGTCGGCTATCGCTTGAACTCGTTTCTTGCTTTGGAAGGCAGTTACATTGATTTCGGTAAATATGGTGGCCGCGCCGCGAACGCAGAAACCACGGGTTACACTGCGGCTCTAAAAGGCACCATCCCGATCACTCAGACAGTAGAAGTGTTCGCTAAAGCTGGCCAGCTCTGGCACAAAACCGACTACAATATTGCCTCGGTTTCCGGCCACTCAGACGATCGCAGTTTGTTCGCTGGTGCTGGTGTCAACTTTAACGTCACAGAAAACTTATTGCTAAATGCACAATACACCTGGTACGACGTTGACCTAAACGCAGACAACGTCAGCTCTGATTCAAAGTTCAAAACCGACTTCAACCAAGCCAGTGTCGGTGCAGAATACCGTTTTTAATCCCCATTTCCTCCAATCCCAGAAGAAGACAGGCGTCATCGAGCCTGTCTTCTTCTTTTTATGCACAATCCCCCGCGATGGGTCTTTGACCCTTTGGCGCTAAGCCTCTAGTATCTATGCATCTCATTTTCAAAAGATGTCGACTATGAACCCCATTCTGCAAGCTCAAACCAACCATAAATCCATTCGCCAATACACCCAACAACCGATTGATGACGCCTTACTCAAACAGCTGATACAAGCCGCCCAAGGTGCCGCTTCTTCCAGTTTTATTCAGGCATATTCTTTGATCCAAGTGTCCAACAAAGACAACCGTCAAAAGATGGCGGCGTTGGCCGGTGGTCAAAAATGGGTCGAATCAGCTGCCGAATTTCTAGTAATTTGCGCGGATTTAACCCGAGTGGAACATTGCAGCATAGAGCAAGGATTAGGCGAACTCGAAGGCAACACTGAACATTTTATCGCAGCGACAACCGACGCCACGTTTTTTGCGCAAAACCTCATGTTAGGAGCGGAATCCGTTGGCCTTGGTGCCGTGTTTATTGGCGGCATTCGTAACGACCCCGCACAAGTTGCCGACATACTTAATTTGCCAAAACACGTTTACCCTATATTTGGCCTGTGCCTTGGTTATCCCGATGCACAACCAGACATCAAACCGCGTTTGCCTGTCGATGTTATCCTTCATAAAGACAGTTACGACAGCCGCCGTTGCGCAGAAAATGTAAAAGCTTACGACGCACAAATGCAAGCCTATTACCAAAGCCGTGGCGACAATCAAAAAACCAGTAACTGGTCAGAACAAACCGCCGCCGCAGTGCAAAAGAAAAAGCGCGAACACATGTTAAGCTTTTTGCAACAACAAGGTTTTTTAAAGCGTTAATCTCTATATTGTATTTATCAACTGAGGAAAGCACATGATCACTAATGTCCCAAACGTTATCTTTAAAACACGTGTACGCAATGAAGAACTGGGTGGACCAAACCCATTCGAATGGAAAGATGTCGCAACCGCAGATTTATTCGACAACAAAAACGTTGTTGTTTTTCTTTGCCAGGCGCCTTTACACCAACGTGCTCAACGTCTCACTTACCACGCTATGAAGCGCTGTACGAAGAATTCAAAGCCCAAGGCGTAGACGCGGTAATTTGTGTTTCTGTGAACGATGCATTTGTGATGTTCCAATGGGGCAAAAGCCAAAACGCGAAAAACGTTTTCCTTCTGCCTGACGGCAACGGCGACTTTACTCGTAAAATGGGCATGCTGGTTAAAAAAGACAACTTAGGTTTTGGTATGCGCAGCTGGCGTTACGCAATGTACGTTGAAAACGGCGAAATCAAAAAAATGTTCTCTGAAGCAGGTTTCCAAGACGACGCGCCAAGCGACCCATTTGAAGTGTCTGATGCCGACACCATGCTGAATTACTTAAAAAGCCGTTAATTCAAACGGCTATTTTTTATGCGCACAACGAACAGCAGGCTGTCGTCATAAAAGCCTGCTTTTTTGCCACACTCTTGTAAACGATTAAGATAAACGCCCGACCGGTGACAGCGCATCAAGCAACTCGCTGCTTTCGCCTTCCATAACTTGCATCAACAATTCCGCGGTGGTCGGCCCCAAGGTAAAGCCTTGATGTCCATGCCCAAAGTGAAACCATAGGCCTTTATGATGTGGCGCTTCACCCACAAGAGGCAGCATATCGGGCATGCAAGGACGAGTTCCCATCCATTGCGGCTCTTTTACTTGTTCCCCTAAATCGATGATTTCACTCAATGCCACAGCACCACGTTTTAGCTGCCTTGTGTCTATCGGTGCATTTCGCGGCACCAAAGCCGCCCCCGTTGTCACTCTTAACCCTTTTATCATCGGCGCTGCCAATACACCATTTTCCACGTCTAAAAATGGCCGTTGTAGTGTTTTTGGCGCATTAAAATGACCATGATAACCACGCTTGTATACCATAGGAATTCGATAACCAAAACGCGATAACAGCTCTGGTGACCACGGCCCTAGCGCCACCACCACTTGCTCCGCTTTCAGTTCCCCTTCACTGGTGAGAATCTGCCAACCCGATACTGTGTGCTGCAACGTATTTGCCTCTCCCGTGACAAATCGGCCTCCACGTTTAACGAATAAGTCACAATAGGCTTCGGTCAACTCTCCCGGCGAAGAACAGCTCCAGCTTTGCGTAAAATGCACAGCGCCTGCTGGGCTTTCTTCAAAGCAGGCTCTTCTTTCAGATAACGCTTGCCATCAAAAATATCGGACAGGACACCATATTCTTGCCTAAGGAAAGCAGCCTTTTTAGCGGCTTTTTCAAACGCCTTTTCGTTGCGATGCAACATAACCAGACCACGATGGCGTATTAACGATTCAGCCTTAGCATCACGGATTAAAGATCGATGATCTTCGGTAGAGCGCGCCACTAACCGCGAATAGAATTGAGAGATATGTGCGTGTTTTTCAGGGGAAGAGTAGCGGAAATACGACCACAGAGCCGGCGCCATTTGTACTACACCGCGCATTTTCCACGTCACGTCGTTACTTATTTCCAGCGCATATTTAAATAGCGTCACCAAGTCTCTTGGCAAAGCATACGGTTCTGCCGCCTCAACTTGGATCATCCCCGCGTTACCGTAACTGGTTTCTAACCCTGCGCCCTTACGATCAACAATGGTAACCTGATGACCACGAGCTTGCAGCGCTAAGGCACTGCTCACACCAACCATTCCCGCACCCAGAACAAGAAATTCCGCCATACCCGACCTCTACACCATTCCAATTAGCCAATAAAAACAATCTACTCCTCCCCCAAGAGTAAGTGAATATCCTTATACCGCCAGTTTCATTGCTATTCTATGAATCGCCACTTTCGAATACGTCTTCCGACACAAAACCTTGCTCGACTAATTGGGTCAAAAGCGCCCTTGTGCGCTCTCGAAACATATCCCGCAAAAGACGCACGGTTGGTGTAATGGATTGGCGGCTCGGGCTAATTAACCAAAGCTCACCTTGGGGGATTTTATAATCAGGCATAAGAGAAACCACTCGACCAGCCAGTAAATCACGCGAAATATCCAATGAGGACTTTATTGCCACACCTTTTCCAGCCACACACCAACGTCTTACCAAGTCGCCGTCGTTCGCGGCACAATAGGCTTTGGGCTTAATTTTGTAAGATTTATCTGCGCCTGACTCGTTACCTGACTCTTTGTATGAGAAGTGCCAAGTGTCGTTCAAAATATTTTGCAGCTGATAAAACAATCCTTGGTGATTGAGCAAATCTTTAGGGTGTTTGGGCGTACCGTGTTTTTCCAAATACATGGGACTGGCCACCAATAATCGAGGCACATTACATATTTTAAAACCGTACAAATTTGAATCCGCAGGCGCGCCATAACGCAGAGCGACATCCAACGCATCTCGATAGAAATCAATATTACTGTCACTAATGTGCGCTCTTAACGTGACTTGTGGATACTGTTCCATAAAATCATCTACCCAAGGGATCGCGATGTTTCGCCCCAAATCAGACGATACCGCTAAACGAATTTCCCCGCTGATGATATCCAAATCGTTATGAATGGTTTGCTTCGCTTGGTCCAGCATCGACAGAGCCGCCGTGCATTGTGGTAAATAACGCTCACCCGCTGTCGACAATCGAAGGTGCCGTGTGGTGCGCACAAACAGCTCAACACCAAGCGCCGCCTCCACTCGTTTAACCGCAGCGCTGGCGGTTGCCATTTGCATGTCTAAATGTGTAGCCGCCGCGGTAATACTTCGACACTCCGCCACTTTTAACACAACACGAAGATCCTCTAACTGCATGGCAACCCCTTTTTTAGCGAAAAACACAGACATTATTATCAAATATAATTTGATAATAATTCAATAAAAACCCTGTTTTTCATTCGATAAAGCCTAGTTACCATAGCGCCAACTTGCTCGAACCAGAGCGTCACTACTTTTCATGGAGACAAACATGTCACACCAAATTATTACCGATCTAGAAAGTCGTCACACTACCAAACAATACGATGCATCAAAGCGCATTTCTCAAGCTGACTTAGAGGTAATCTATGAAGCCATGCGCCTATCACCATCTTCTATCAACTCTCAACCTTGGAAATTTATCGTGATTGAAAGTGATGAAGCCAAACAACGCTTCCACGATACCTTTGCAAACAAATTCCAGTTCAACCAAAAGCACGCGAAAGACGCTTCGCACATCATCCTATTTGCTCACAAAACGCATTATAGCCGTGATGACTACGCTAATGTTGTTGATAAAGGAATTGAAGATGGCCGCACTAAACCAGAAAACAGAGAACAAGCCTTTGGTGGGTTTGCTTTCGCAGAAATGAACATGGATGAAAACGGCAACAATTCAGCATGGACAAAAGCCCAAACCTACATAGCGCTTGGAAACACCATGCACGTAGCAGCACGTTTAGGCATTGATTCAACACCAATGGAAGGGGTCGATCACGAACTAATTCGTGAATTATTCCCAGAGCTTGAAGGTTACCAATGTGATGTGGCGCTGGCTATCGGCTATCACCACAAAGACGAAGACTACAACGCCGCGTTACCAAAATCTCGCCTAGCGATGTCGGATGTAGTGACTGTGCTTTAAAGCCTATTTAAAAAAGCAAAAAGAGCAAGCCACGTAAGTGACTTGCTCTTTTTTATATTCAAAAATACCGCACGCAAAATAAGCTAAATACACTATTATTAAAAACTAGAATTTGGTTCAGCCAAAAACTCCAACTCTTCATAAGACGATTTTCTGCCTAAAATGGCATTTCTGTGTGGATAACGGCCGAAACGATCCACAATTTTTTTGTGTTTTAATTCAAAATCCAAATTATTCACTATGCCCAAGTCGCTAAATAATTTAACGGCTTCTTCGTGAATTACGGAGGATTCACTGTGCATATAAGGCATGTATAAAAGCTTCTCTCGGTGGGAGACAATTCCAAGTCCAATCCATGAAAAACAGCAACTTGAGCCAGCGCCAAAGCCATCGAGTCAGCCGCAAAAGCGTCTGGGTGGTCGCGGTAAATATTACGGGAAAATTGGTCTAATAAGATTATTTCAGCCAAGGCGCCTTTTGAAGAATGGCGCCAAGCAGACAATTCACCTTGAACCGCTTGGCGATGTAATTTGCCAAATCGAGTTACGATTTCGTTGTCAAAATTGGTGTCTTTTTTAAACCATAATTCAGGTTCAATTTCCGTAAACCAAAAATCCAAAACCTCTTGATACATCACTTTAGCTCCAAATTGACCAAGCAAGTAGAAATATAGTGCTTGGAACCGTTATATTCCAATCACTGTACTTTTAATCGTAGGCAATCTACAAAGCGATGGCTGTTAACGCCTCAATCACGTCTTTCAGTTGTTGCGTAATATACGGCTGTTTTCTCTCATCAAGTTGGTAATCAGACTGCTTGGCTAATTCATCGTTAATGTAAGTGGCTTGGGAAAGTTCCAGTTGAATGGCGTGAATTCCGTTACTTGGTTGGCCGAAGTGACGAGTGATGTAGCCGCCTTTGAAACGCCCATTGAGCACTTGCGTGTAGTTCGGTTGCAGTATTTGCGTGACGGCATTGGCGATTGCGGCGTCGCACGCTTTGCCTTCGTTAGTTCCCCAGTTAAAGTCCGGCAGCGTGCCTTCAAATAACATAGGCACTTCGGCAGCAATACTGTGTGCGTCGAATAAAATTGCGTAGCCGAACTTGGCTTTTAGTCGCGCGAGTTCTTGTTCAATCGTGCCATGGTAAGGTTTCCAAATATGTTCTTTGCAAAAGGTTTTATGCTCATTAGTTGGCGCTTTGCCTTCAGCAAAAACAGGCGTGTCTTCAAATAAAATATCGGGGAACAAGCCCGTGGTTTTCGTTGCGTAGAGTGGTTTGTCGTCATAGGGTCGATTAAGATCGATCACATAACGTGAGTAATTCGCTTTAATAAAACCCACGCCCAATGACGCTAAAAACGCATAAAGCTCAGGAATGAACCAATCCGTATCCGGCAATTTTTTGGCTTGCTCTGTTAATCCGACTTGCACCGCTTCGGTCAGGTTCAAACCCGAATGGGGCATACTGACCAGCAAAGGCGAATCGCCCTGCACAAAATCAAAGGCCGGTACAGTTAATGCGTCATGCGTTGTCATTATGCTTTTCCCCCTTGATTCTCGTTACCTTGGCTTAAGTAACCTTGGTAAACACGATGCTTAACTAGGTTGCCACCTAACCAATAGCTTAGCTCACCTGGACTTTCTACGTCCCAGCAAACAAAGTCCGCGACTTTACCGACCTCTAAGCTACCATGAGTATCAGACATTCCCAATGCTTTAGCAGCGTGAATGGTCGCGCCAGCCAAAGACTCTTCTGGCGTCAGTGCGAACAAGGTACACGCCATGTTCATCATCAATCGAAGCGATAACGCAGGCGACGTTCCGGGGTTGGCATCCGTGGCAATCGCCATTGGCACGCCGTATTGACGCAGTAAATCAATCGGCGGACGTTGCGTTTCTTTTAGGGTGAAAAACGCACCCGGCAACAGCACAGCCACCGTGCCAGAGTCGGCCATGGCTTTTACATCAGCCTCTTCAATAAACTCAATGTGATCTGCCGATAACGCTTTGAACGAAGCCGCCATGCGAGTACCGCCCTGCGACGTCAGCTGCTCCGCATGGATTTTCACCGGCAAGCCCAGTGACTGCGCGATTTTAAAGTAACGCTCTACTTGATCTGTGCTAAAGGCAATGCCTTCACAGAAGGCGTCTACAGCATCCGCCATACCCAATGTGGCGATCTTTGGTAATACCGACTCGCAAAGATAATCAATATAAGCGTCCTTATCGTCAAACTCTGGCGGCATCGCATGCGCCGCCAAACAAGTACGTTTAATGGTCACTGGGCATTGGTTTTCTAGCTCTGTTGCCACTCGCAGCATTTTTAACTCACTGTCGAGAGACAAACCATAACCGGATTTGATCTCTACAGTGGTCACGCCATCGGCCATGAGACTTTTCAGCCGACGCGATGCACTGGCGACTAATTCCGCTTCGCTGGCGTCGCGAGTCGCCTTCACAGAGGACGCAATACCGCCGCCCTGCTTGGCGATGTCTTGATAACTCACACCATTTAAGCGCTGTTCAAATTCCCCTGCACGATTACCACCAAACACAAGGTGCGTATGGCAATCGATCAAACCTGGCGTAATCCAGCCGCCGCCCAAGTCATGCTCCGTCTGAGTTTCATAGACAGGCAAATCTTGTGCTTCGCCAATCCAAACGATACGCCCGCCGACGACACCAATGGCGGCGTTTTCAATCACGCTATACAAGCCATTTTTCATGGTAGCGATATGAGCACCTCGCCATAAGCTGTCTAACTTCATTGCAGTATCGTTTGTCATCGCTTTTCCTTTTCTTAAATCACTAAACTTGGCTATTTAATACTAGGCAATAGCCCTTCAGGCATGGTGTCGTTATGAACCGCTTCTAACAGCAACTCATTGGCCTTTTCGATGTCAGTCGCAAAGTAGCGGTCTTTGTCATAGAAAGGTACACGAGCGCGCAAAGTCGCACGGGCATTTTCTAAACGCTTACTGGATTTCAATGGCGCGCGGAAGTCCAAGCCTTGTACCGCAGACAAAATTTCCACCGCTAAGATACCGCGGGTATTTTCCGCCATGTCTTTCAAACGACGCGCTGCGAAGGTCGCCATAGAAACGTGATCTTCTTGGTTAGCCGAGGTCGGCAAACTATCAACAGACGCTGGGTGCGCGTAGGTTTTATTCTCGCTCGCCAATGCCGCCGCCGTTACTTGCGCAATCATGAAACCAGAGTTTACACCGCCGTTGTCCACCAAGAATGGCGGCAATTTACTTAGGTTACTGTCGATCAGCAAAGCCATACGACGTTCAGACAAACTACCAATTTCAGCAATCGCCAAAGCAAGATTATCTGCCGCCATAGCAACAGGTTCTGCATGGAAGTTACCACCAGAAATGATGTCGCCTTCTGCGGCAAACACCAATGGATTGTCCGATACCGAGTTCGCTTCCACACACAAGACTTTCGCCGTGCTGCGGATTTGCTCAAGGCATGCGCCCATCACTTGCGGCTGACAACGTAGCGAATAAGGGTCTTGGACTTTCTCACAGCCTTGGTGAGAATCGCCTAACTCAGACGTTTCGCCTAATAGATAACGATATGCAGCGGCCGCGTCGATTTGTGTTTGATGACCACGTACTTCATGAATTCGCGCATCGAATGGACTACGGCTACCAAGCGCCGCTTCCACAGATAAGGAGCCACACACGACCGCGGACGCGAACAAATCCTCTGCTTCGAACAAACCTTCTAAGGCAAACGCCGTCGATGCTTGCGTGCCGTTTAACAACGCCAAACCTTCTTTTGGTGCTAAAGCAATTGGCTCTAAACCAGCGATAGACAAAGCGGCCTGGCCAGAGATTACTTCACCACGGTAGCGGGCTTTGCCTTCCCCTAGCAAAATCGTACTCATGTGTGCCAACGGCGCTAAATCGCCCGACGCGCCTACCGAACCTTTTTTCGGAATGCATGGGTAGACTTCTTTATTGATCAACGTCAGCAAGGCTTGAATCACTTCAAGACGAATACCCGAGAAACCACGTGCCAAGCTGTTTACCTTCAACGCCATGATCAGTTTGACGGTTTTGTCTTCCATCAATTCACCGATGCCCGCCGCATGAGACAATACGATACTGCGTTGTAACTCGTCTAAATCTTCTGGCGCGATACGTGTATTCGCCAACAAACCAAAACCCGTGTTAATACCGTACACCGTGCGGTTTTGTGCAATCACATCGTTCACCACTTGTGTGCTGGCGTGAATCGCAGGGAAAGCGCTTTCGTCTAGAGTCAATTTAACGTGACGACGGCTGATTTGACGCAATTCGTTTAGCGTCAACTGACCTGGTTTTATGGTTAATTCAAACATGGTGTTCCTCAATCTTTTTATTCTCAAATCAAAACGCCGGATAACGGTCATACTTCCCTCATCCGGCCTACAAATTTTCCATCAACAGCGGATTATTTCGCTTGAGCACCAGTGATCATCGGCAGGTTCAACCCCTGCTCTTTCGCGCAATCGATGGCAATATCATAACCCGCGTCAGCATGACGCATCACGCCAGTCGCTGGGTCGTTATGAAGAACACGTGCAATACGCTCTGCCGCTTCATCACTGCCATCACACACAATCACCATGCCGGAATGCTGAGAGAAGCCCATACCGACGCCGCCGCCGTGGTGCAAAGATACCCACGTTGCGCCAGAGGCTGTGTTCAACAAGGCATTCAATAGAGGCCAATCCGAGACAGCGTCAGAGCCATCTTTCATGCCTTCGGTTTCGCGGTTCGGGCTGGATACAGAACCCGAATCCAAATGGTCACGACCGATAACGATTGGGGCAGACAATTCACCGCTACGCACCATTTCGTTAAAGGCTAAGCCAAGTTTCGCGCGTTGACCAAGACCCACCCAACAAATACGCGCTGGTAAACCTTGGAACTGAATACGCTCGCGCGCCATGTCTAACCAATGATGCAAATGCTCGTCATCCGCAATCACTTCTTTTACTTTCGCATCGGTTTTGTAAATGTCTTCTGGGTCACCAGACAAGGCCGCCCAACGGAAAGGCCCGATACCACGGCAGAACAAAGGACGGATGTAAGCAGGAACAAAACCTGGGAAATCAAAGGCGTTTTCGACACCTTCTTCCATCGCCATTTGACGAATGTTGTTACCGTAATCAAACGTTGGAATGCCCATTTTTTGGAAGTCCAACATGGCTTGAACGTGTTTCGCCATGGACTGTTTCGCGGCTTTTACGACGGCCTGTGGTTCCGTTTGAGATTTTTCGCGGTACTCTTCCCAGCTCATGCCCAATGGCAAGTAGCCGTTTAATGGATCGTGGGCTGAGGTCTGATCTGTCACCATATCTGGGCGAATACCACGTTTTACCATTTCAGGTAGGATTTCGGCCGCGTTACCACAAAGCGCGATGGACACCGCTTTGCCTTCTGCTGTGTATTTTTTGATGCGAGCCATAGCATCGTCTAGGTCTGTCGCTTGTTCATCCACATAACGAGTACGAAGACGGAAATCGATGCGACTTTGCTGACATTCGATGTTCAACGAACACGCGCCCGCCAACGTCGCTGCTAATGGCTGAGCGCCACCCATGCCGCCAAGACCCGCGGTTAACACCCAACGACCCGCCAACTTGCCATCGTAATGCTGACGACCAGCTTCGACGAAGGTTTCGTAGGTGCCTTGCACAATGCCTTGGCTACCGATGTAGATCCAAGAACCTGCGGTCATTTGGCCATACATCGCCAAGCCTTTCGCATCTAACTCGTTAAAGTGTTCCCAGTTGGCCCAATGTGGCACTAGGTTTGAGTTGGCAATAAGAACACGCGGTGCGTTGCTGTGGGTTTTGAATACGCCTACTGGCTTACCCGATTGCACCAACAAAGTTTCATCTTCTTCTAGCTCTTTTAGGGATTCAACGATCTTGTCATAACTTTCCCAATCGCGTGCAGCACGACCGATACCGCCGTAAACCACCAATTCTTCTGGGTTTTCTGCAACATCAGGATCTAGGTTGTTCATCAACATACGCATCGGCGCTTCGGTGAACCAAGATTTAGCAGTCAATGTCGTTCCCGTTGCGGCCTTTACGACACCAGCGCGATAACGTTTTTGAGCGAGTGTTTGCTTAGTCATTTTTCAATCCCCTAAAACTTAAAAAGAAAGTCTTCTAATCAATTATTTATTAAAATCAATAAATCAAACCAACATGTATATACAATTAACCTAAAGATAAAATCTAATTTTTCCAGATGCAAGGCATTTTTGAAAATAAATCCAGTAAATTCAAATTATAAAAGGCAAAAAAGCCCGATCGAAAAACAAAAAAACCTTATTAAACAAGCACTACAGAAGAACACACCTACAAGAAAAATAAACTCATCAAAAACAAACTTGTATATACATTATATTTTCTATTACACTCAAAAGATCGACATTCATTAGGAAATGACTTGTGACTAGCCAACACACTACTCATTGCGACAAGGTTCAATACTATTTTGCAGAACGCGCTTTGCTCTCTACAGGCTGGGCGCATAACGTACTTTTCTCGGTAAAAGACGGGCAATTTCATTCTTTTGCAGCAGGCAGCGCACCGACAGCAGAGAGCCATATTTTATCTGGGCCCGTCTTACCCTCCCTTGCCAATGTGCATTCCCATGCTTTCCAACGAGTGATGGCCGGTGCCGCCGAAGTCAGCTTGAACCCAAATGACAGTTTCTGGAGTTGGCGAGATTTGATGTACAAAATCGTGCAAAAACTCACGCCAGACGACGCACACATCATCGCCAAACAGCTTTATATCGACATGCTAAAAGCCGGTTACACACAAGTCGGAGAGTTTCACTATCTGCACCACGGCGTGGGCGGAAAGCATTATGCTCAGCTTGGTGAGATGTCGAATCAGATCATCGCTGCTGCGGACGAATCGGGAATGGGATTAACGCTCTTACCTGTGCTGTATTCACACTCGGGCTTTGGCGGACAAGCACCGAACGCCGGACAGGCGCGTTTTATCAACAGCACAGATTCCTATTTGGCGTTGCATCAAGCCTGCGATAACGCGCTAGCGAATCACCCTCGGCACAAGCTAGGCATTTGCTTTCACTCCCTGCGCGCAGTGACCAAATCACAAATAGAAACCGTACTCTCTGCGTTAAAAAAAGACGTTCCGATACATATCCACATCGCCGAGCAACAAAAAGAAGTGCAAGACAGTCTCGTCTTCAGTGGTCAACGCCCTGTGGAATGGCTGCACAATGAAATCGGCTTGAATGAGCGCTGGTGTTTGGTTCACGCTACTCATCTAACCGACACTGAGCGCCAAGCCATTGCAAAGAGCCAAGCCGTCGCTGGACTGTGTCCAACCACGGAAGCGAATTTAGGTGATGGCATTTTCCCAGGTGTGGCCTTCGAGCAAGAAAATGGCCGTTGGGGTATAGGATCAGACAGTCATGTGAGCTTATCGATTGTCGAAGAGTTACGAACGTATGAATACGGGCAGCGCCTGCGGGATCAACAGCGTAACCGCTTGTATCGCCCTGACCAAACCAGCGTGGGCGATAACCTTTACCAGCAAGCCTTATTGGGCGGTAATCAAGCCTGCGATGTGTCATTAGGATTAGCTGAAGGTAACCGTGCTGACTTTATGGTGCTTGACGAATCCCATCCTTTTATCGCGGCAAGCGAAGCCAAAGACCAGCTCAATCGCTGGCTCTTCGCCACTAATGAAAACCTTGTTAAAGACGTTTTTGTCGCTGGCAATCACACCATTGAAAACTTCCGCCACCAGCAAGAAGACAGCAGCCGTTTGGCCTTTATTCAAGTCATTAAAAAGGCCATGAACCATGCCTAATTTCATTATTATCGAGCCATCACAATACTTACGAATGCCATGGAAAAACGGCCTTGGCGAAACCCTAGAGATTCAACGTCATGAAGATGAAATAGGCCTACGTTTTCGTATCAGCCAAGCGTCAGTGGTAGAAGATGGCATGTTTTCCGATTTCAGCGGCTTGCATCGTACCTTGGTGTTGCTGTCTGGCGAAGGAATGACGCTGAAACACACAAACCACACCAATCTGTTAACGAACCCATTGGACATGGCGCGCTTTTCAGGCGGGGATGAAACGCACGCCACTTTGAAAAATGGCAAGATTGAAGACCTGAACATCATGGTGCGAGATACCGACACTCAAGCCAGAGTAGAAGCATATACAGCGCCTTGCTCGTTTTCATTTTCAAACAACGACACCTTGTTCAGTGGTTTTTATTGCAACGAAAAATGCACACTTGGAATCGACAATGGCGAAGTCGTAAATGGTGAAATCGTGTCTGTCGATGCACACAGCACGGTCATTTTCTCGAAAGACACAAGGGTTCTATTAAGCCAAGGAAGTGGTGTCTTTATACAAGTATTCGCGTCAAACTAGCGCCCAAAATGCCCAAACAGTTGGAAGCGCGAGCCAGGGTGTAATAAGCGCGCGGCAGTAACAATGTCATCACCCGCCCATGTGCGGCGTTTGATCTGCAGACAAGGTTCTGATGTTTTAACTTGTAAGCGCTCGCACTCGATGTCGTTAGGTAAGACAGCTTCAACCAAATGCTCGCCTTCCGTCATGGGTGCGACGCTCATTAGGTATTCGTAAGGTGTGTGTTTCGCGAAGTTTTGTTTATCGTATTCGGGCGCCAATGTTGCGTTTACGATGCGTTCTTCGATTTGTATAGGCAGGTCATTTTCAAAGTGCAGTACCACGGAACGAAAGATGCCATGATTGGTTCGAACGCCTAGCGTCATGGCTTCTTCCATAGTGGCTTTGGTCGATTCCAATACGAGTAATTCAGAACGGTGCGTATGGCCGCGCGCTGCCACTTCTTCTGCAATATTGTGCACTTCAAATAACGCCGAATGGGCTTTTTTCTCAGCCACAAATGTCCCTAATCCTTGATGTCGAACTAATAAGCCTTCCGCGGTCAGCTCACGCAGTGCGCGGTTTACCGTCATGCGACTCACCCCTAATGCTTTTACCACTTCCGACTCTGACGGCACTCTTTGATTGGTTTGCCACTCACCAGAGGAAATTTTCAACGAAATAGCCTGCTTTAATTTGGCGTATATCGGCATGGGGGCATCAGGTAATCCATCAAACAAATTGGCAAGATTTGGGGGCGTTAAGTCAGACACTGAGAGTTCCATAGGTTCATTAATTTAAGAAAAAAGTATACCGTGATTAGCTCACAACAAACAGGCAAGATGTCTATACATCCCTAAATAGGCGCCATCCACAACACCGCCAGCCACGAAAGTCCCATTAACAAAGAAAAAATCACGCCCCAGCGGGGCGTCCTTACCTCAATAGAAGCCACGTCAGCAGAAGACACACTGTGATGCTTTTTATGGCCATGAATCATCGCGGCCACCAAGCGTTCTTTCAAGCACAACTCATGATAAAGTACCGCAAGCACATGCAACGCCACTAAGCCGAGCAAGATATTAGGCAACAGATGATGAATGGAGGCCAACTGGCTGGCAACGTCCTCTGACACGAGCCCATAAAAGGGTCCGAACCAAAACACCTCATCGCTGCTGAATAATCCCGTGCCCCACTGCACAGAAAGAGCCAACAGTAAAACAACCACCATAGCAGCACCAATGGGGTTATGGCCTAAGTACTGTTTTGGCTTTCCACTCCATAAAGATTTTGCAAAGCGCAACGCGGCTTTGGGGCCTCGAATAAACTGCGTGAATCGCGCGTAGTAAGAACCATAAAAACCATAAAGTACGCGAGCCACAATTACAGCAGACAAACCATAGCCCATGTAAAAATGGTATTGAATATAATCGTTGTCAGATTTACCGGTCACGATCAGCCCCGTAAACAACAACACAATCAGCCAATGGCTAATCCGTACAGGCCAATCCCACACTAATGTCGACTTCATCTTTCCATCTCTCTTATCGATCTTTCATTGTTCAAAAAACGCCCCTTGCCAAGGAGTGACATTAAACACTATGCTGTGAAAAGCAAGATTCTCTTGATTTAAATAGGGAAACAAGCCAATAAAAGCCTAGCCAAACACCGTCTACGCATTTGAAGGATGAGACCAACATGGTTGTCACGCTATTCCTGATCACATTATCTATGGTCGCACTGACTGCCTACCTGCTTTTTTGCAAAGGTCGCTTTTTTAGCCGACAAAGCGCTGTTATCGATGCACCCATTGATATGATCTCGGAGGATCTAAGTGATTTAACCCACTGGCAAAGCTGGTTGCCTTGGCTTATTTACGAGCCCAATGCCCACATTGACTATGAGTACTTACACTCAGGCATTCACTCTGTTTCACCTTCTTGTTTGGTCTGGCAGGGGAAGCTCATTAAAGATGGCTATATGTCATTAGAGCCAGTCCGTTCCAGCGCGCATTATTTTCATACTCTTCTAGAAGCGCCAGCGTTTTACCCCACTGATGTGCATTTCAACGTTGACTTAACCAAGCAAAAGGGTCGCACCTTAATCACCATCCAAATAACGGGAAAACTCCCATTATTGCAGCGCTGGAAGCAAAGACTCTTTGCCATTCGGGCGGAAAAAGACGTCGAGTTGTCTCTGCTCAATTTATTGGCGTATCTTAATAAATACAACACAACCTCAGACCATGAATACAACGCCCCAAGCTTTGAATGGCTAAACACAACCACTTTGGACAATGTGGATGCCGTGACGCGTCCCTTTGTGGTGAATCATCAGCCCATGTCACAAAAAATGGATCAAGGCTTCCACGATTTGCTCACCACGCTGGGGCCAAACAATCCCCCTGCGGGCCCTTGCTTTGCGCTCTATAAAAAAGCCGATGTGATTCACCATTATTTTTCCGGAAAACTGGGGATTCCAATACAAAACCTAGAGCCATGTGCAATTACCCCAGAACGTGTTGTCCTGCGGGGTAACTACCTGCATTTGCGCTATGTTGGCTGCTATCAGAACCTATCGCTGGCGTGGCATGTGCTTTACAGCTTTATGCGTTTGCATCAGATACAGCCAAATCGTCGTCATTTTGGCGTAGAGATCTTTGAAGTTGGCCCCATGCAAACCCACACGACCAAAGACTATGTGACAAGCGTCTATTTGCCCGTGAAATAATTGGCATAGCGTCGGTTTTATGGGACAGTTTGTGCCCTCACCACAACAAGGAAACATGACATGGTCGCTTCACCCAAACTGATGTCGCTGATAGAAAGCCTCTTGCGTATTATTTTAACCATTGTTTTTTTCTATGCTTTTAAAGCGGCATTTGAAGTAGAGAATGACTTATTGTTGGCCTTCTTTTCTGTGCTTTGTGCCTTCATCACATTCAAAGGATTGATACTGGCCTTCAACAAACTCACTGCAAAAAAGTAATGCCAGAGCACGCCATTTTTAGCGTATCCTAATGACTGTCACTCCCCCTGAATACATAACGTAGCTTTAAAGGACATAAGCCTGCGTTCGAGCTAACACTTGCCGATATAAAACGAGTCTTTTTATGACAACACTTTATCAACAACATGTAGACGTTCTTATTCATCGATACGAAGACGCCATGGCGCATTTTGGTCTCGATGCCATCGTTCTGGCCTCAGGGGAAAAAAGCTACTATTTTCAAGACGATCACACACACCCTTTTCACGCATACTCTGGCGCTCAGCAGTGGCTGCCTTTTACGCTTGGCGCCGAAACCTATGTCGTGCTTCAAACGGGCAAACAACCCACCTTGGTATGGCCGGTTCGTGATGATTTTTGGCATGCCCCCAATCCGGTACCGGGTGGTGACTGGCAAAAAAATTGGTCTATCATTCCCGCCAAAAAAAACGACGCATGGTTCAGCAACCTCCCAAAACACACCGCGTGGCTTGGACCACAGCCGATAACGGCCGCGGTGGCATGTGACGGCTTAAAAGCCTATGTGGACTTTGCGAAAGCGGTAAAAACAGATTTCGAAATTCAAGCCATGCGCCGTGCCAGTGAACGCGCTGTAGCAGGACACGTAGCCGCAAAAGACGCTTTTTTGGCTGGTATGAGCGAATTAGAGATTCATTTGGCTTTCCTAAAAGCCAGCCAACAAACGGCGGCGCAAGAACCGTATCCAGGTATTGTTGGCTTAAATGAACACGCCGCTGTTTTGCATTATGAACACAAATCCATCGAACAAATGGAGAATTCTCGCACGTTACTGATTGACGCAGGCGCCTCTGAACACGGCTATGCGAGCGACATTACTCGCACCTTTGTCCGTCATGATGATGACTTCAGCGCACTGGTCAACGACCTCGACACCATGGAACAGAAACTGTGCCGCAGCGCCATGTCGGGGGTTAGTTTCCGCGACCTACATCAAGACACGTTAGTCGGTATCGCAACCTTGCTTCATGAACATAAAATTTGTGCATTGAGCGTTGAGGAACAGTTAACCAAACGCATCCCGCAGGTTTTCTTTCCGCATGGTTTGGGCCATTTATTAGGATTGCAGGTTCACGATGTGGGTGGTCATCAAATCGATTCCGCAGGTACCTTGAGCAAACCAGACGAAAGCGCGCCTTTCTTGCGACTCACCAGAACATTAGAAAAAAACATGGTGGTGACCATTGAACCGGGTTTGTATTTTATTCCCATGTTAATAGAGAAAATGCAGGCCGAAATGGTGAATCATGGATGTGATATGGCTCGTATTCAGCACTTCATGCCCTATGGCGGTATACGAATCGAAGATAACGTTGTGGTAAAAGACGATCTTCCTGAAAACTTAACGCGCACTGCCTTTTCACATTAAGCCCCCTTTACCACACACTAAAAACCGTCACGATGTGCCATAATAGGCCTTTGTGGCGGTTTTTTTTATTCTGCATTAAAAATGAAGACTCGCTGTTTACGCTTTGTTACCTATAACTAAAGGGCAATAAAATGAGCAAAATATGGAATGGATTCAGTCTTTATCAACCCCGAAGCATCGGCTAAGGTTATGTTGGTTGTGAAACACTTGCTCAGAAAGCGATCATCTTTGATCGCTTATAATAAAAACATTAACCAAGCCAACGCCATCAACTGATGGACAACACAGAGGCCTATGATGAAAAAAACAACAATTACGTTACTAGCAGCACTATCCCTTTCTTCCACTTTAAGCTTTGCCGCTTACCCAAATAAAGATGTCCAAGGCATCATTCAATGGGGCGCAGGTGGTTCCACTGACACGGTTATGCGTTCTATCTCTCCTCATGTTGAGAAAGAGCTAGGCACAGACATCATCCTAACAAACAAAACTGGCGGTGTTGGTGCGATTGCAACGAAATACGTAAACGCCAAAAAAGCCGACGGTTACACACTGCTAATGGGCGCTGAAAACCCTCAGATGTACAAAATTCTGGGACTTTCAGACATCGATTACAGCGACATGATTGCCATCAACGTATTGGCACGTGGTACGCCAATCATAGTGGCAAACAACGACGCGCCTTTTAACACCATGTCTGAGCTAATTGAATACACAAAAGCGCACCCAGGCGAAGTGAAATTTGGTTCTACTGGTGCAGGCGGTCTAACGTCTATTGTGACAGCCATGTTGGATTCTCAGGTGAAACTGGATTACATCAGCATCCCATACAATGGCGATGGCCCAGCATTAACAGCATTACAAGGCGGTGCTATTGACGTAATGCCTGCTGTGTTAGGCGCGACAATCGAGCAAATCAAAGCTGGCCGAATGAAAGCCATCAGTTTGGTTGATGTTGAATCTAACAAGTTACTGCCAAACCTTGCGCCAATCACCGACGCATTGCCAGGCATGAAATCTTACCTACCATGGGGGCCTTTCTTTGGCGTATTCGTCAAAAAAGGAACGCCTGAAGACGCCGTTGAAAAATTGCAAGCAGCATTCCAAAAGGCCGCTTACAACAAAGACTTCATCGATCTGATGCAAAAACGCGGTTTCACTATCATGAACATTTCAGGTGAAGAAGCAGATTACTTCCTAGAAGCTTACCGCTCTACCTCATCATGGTTAGTACACGACGCAGGCTTTAGTAAGTTTTCCCCTGAAGAGTTTGGTATCCGTAAACCATAAGAATACCGTTCTTCGCTTTATCCAGACGCGCCTTACCTGACGGTGAGCGCGTCACATTTTTGTTTTATCTGGAGTTAGAATGTCCAGTCAGTCCCCTTTAATAAAAACCAGAAAGCCAGGCGAACGCTTATTTTGTTTTCTGCTTGTGATGGGCAGTACCTATCTATTTTGGCAAGCCTATAATATTTCAGGCCTCAGCTCATTGAGTTCTCCAGGTGCTTTCCCACTGGCTTCAGCAGCCGTCATGGTATTGGCATCTTGTGTGGCGTTTTTGAATACCTTGAAGTCACCAGCAGCAGAAGGCGTTAGGTTCGTTTATCACTGTTTCCCTCCTGTCGTCGCTATCATCATGGCCTTAATATTGGTCTACTCCATTGTGCTCGACAGCTTAGGATTCATCCTTTCCAGTTTTGCCTTTCTGTTCATCTCTATCCAATTTTTGTATCGACGTAGCGTTCTCACGACACTCACCATTACACTGCTGTCACTGATTGTCGTTTACATTGTGTTCCGTCTCGTGTTTCAGGTTGTCTTGCCAGAAGGCATCGTTCCCGAGCGTGAAATCCTGTCCGCTATAGAATCTTTTGTGGAGATAGTCATTTTATGGATGCTTTAAATTATTTCGCCATGTCTTGGCTGTCACCTGAACTACTAGGACTCACTGCCCTTGGTACTTTTTTGGGTATTTATGTCGGCGCTATTCCCGGCTTATCGGTCACTATGGCCGTGTCTATTCTTATTTCGTTTACTTTTTCTTGGGACGTCAATTACGCGTTGTGCTTGATGGTCGGCGTCTATATGGGCGGTGTATATGGTGGGTCTCGTACCGCCATTCTCCTCAACATCCCGGGAGCACCTTCTGCGATTGCCACGGCATTGGATGGGTATCCGTTGGCGAAAAAAGGCTTAGCCGGTGAAGCAATTGGATTGTCTACCGTGATGTCTGTTGTCGGCGGCTTTGTTGGTATTATTGTGCTGGCACTTGCTGCACCAACGGTCAGCGAGTTTGCCATTACCTTTCAACCACGTGATTACATGATGTTAGGCGTGCTGGGTATTATGCTGGTAGGGTCTTTGTCTGGCAGCAGTCTAGCAAGAGGCATTTTTGCTGGGGCATTAGGTCTGTTGATCGGTACGGTGGGTCTGGATCCTATGACAGCCGAGGAGCGCTTTACTTATGGCGTTGTTGAGCTGTGGGATGGTATCAACCCCGTTGCCGTCATGATCGGTATGTTTGGTATTTCGGAAGCCTTACATCAGTTACACCACATGAATAAAGCCGTGGTGAAACAAAAGATTTCTCGCATTATTCCCAAATGGTCTGACGTGAAAAAATACATGCCGTTGAGCCTGCAAACGTCTTTTATTGGCGTTATCGTGGGGGCATTACCGGGCACAGGTGGAGATATTGCCGCACTGATGGCGTATGACCACGCAAAACGCGTCACCAAGAAACCCAAAGTGCCTTTTGGGGAAGGGGCAAAAGAAGGCTTAATTGCGCCAGAAGCGGCCAATAACGCCGCGGTGGGAGGTGCTTACATTCCAATGCTTACGCTGGGTATTCCCGGCGACGCGGTAACCGCAGTTTTCATTGGCGCTTTGTTTATTCACGGCCTAAACCCTGGACCTTTATTACTGGTTGAACAACCGCATATGTTCTGGTTTACCGTCGGTAACCTAACACTGGCCAACATTTTCGTACTCATTTTTGGCCTAACAGGCATCAAGCTATTTTCTAAAATTGTGGAGTGTCCAAAAGGCGTATTGATTCCGCTTATTTTCCTATTGTCTATTGTGGGCGCTTATGCGATCAACAATGCTGTCACAGACATTTGGTGGATGTTGGCATTTGGGGTATTTGGCTATTTCATGCGCCTTTACGCGTTCCCTGTTGGCCCTGTGATTTTAGGGGTTATTTTGAGCTCACTAACCGATGAAAACTGGCGCCGTGCTATTTTGTCTGAACGTGGCAGCGTAAGTGATTTGTTTATCAACCTATTCCACAGCCCACTTTCCACCGTTCTCTTTAGTGTGATTGTGCTGATTCTGTTTACTCAGTCACCAATTTGGACGAAATGGCTAAGAGCCAAAATCTTCCGCCCTTCTCATTAGTCCAGCAACGGTCTTGCCATGGACGGCATGACCGCCTCCCTTTCTTTTTAAGAACACACCATACGACTGAACGTCCCACTGTTCTAAATGCGCCATCATTTTGCCCATTAACAACAAAAATGTCTCAAAATGAGGCAAACACACTCATAAATACGACCTGAAATATTTTTAGCTTTTGTAGATCCTCTGTGCTTTTGAGCGCATCTAGAGAAATATAATGTATTTTTATAAGTTAACGGAACATCAAACTGAAGTTAACAAAAGACAAAACTATGGCAAATATATTGCTTTTTAAAGACTCCCCCTAAGCAATGCAACGAAGTAGTGCTTAATGCAACGGAGCTCACTATATGAATTTGAAAAGCAACCAGATGTCACTTTCACCCTCAGAACGTCGTTGGTTACCTTGGTTTGGCGACACTGGACGCCTTTCACTTTTTGGTCATGTTATTTAAACAAAGACACTTACCCAAATATTGAAAAAACGTTTGAGAGCATTGCAAACACAAGGGTGAAATTACTCAACACATGGGTAAACAACCAATGGTCACAGTTGGATGTACTACTAGAAAATATTGCGGGCGGCTTTCCCCATATTGATCAAGACGCATTAGAAGAACGCTTGAAAATGGTACCAGATGTATCAGAATATTTTGTGATTGATACGCAAGGAAAAGTACTGGGATCGACCACAAAGTCTCGCCTACATAAAATAGATCTCCACACCAAAGCCATTGAATCGGGCATCAAAGCGCCGTTTCTTCATGGCCCTTATATTGACTCTAATACAGCCAGCATTGGTGCTTCCAGTTCTAAATTCCATGATGCGGTCACCTTGATGCTGTATCTGCCGATCAAAAAAGGCGAGGCGAGTATCGGTGCCGTTTGCGCCCGCATCCCTAACGACGTCATTAGTGACATTATTCAACGCGAGGCTGGGCACATTTACAAAGAATCAGGCGACAACTATTTGTTCATGGTGAAACCAGAATTCGACAAGACCATTTTGCCTGGTACCGCTCTATCTCGCTCTCGCTTCGAAGACAATACATTCAGCCATGGGGAAAACCTAAAAAGTGGCATTACAACTGACTGGGGAACCGTAAAAGTAAAACAACATACGGAATTTGAAATCCGTTTTACCGACCCAGCAACCAAAGCGCTTCACCCCGGAGTCAGAGAAACCATCAAAAACGGCCAAAACTTATTTGTCACCTACCCCGGTTATTCCGATTACCGCCACATTCCGGTGATAGGTAAAGGCGTGACATTCCAGCTAAAAGGCAGCCCTGATACATGGGGCATGATGTGCGAGGGGGATCTCGGAGGAAGTTTACCGTCGTCGATCTATCAATTTAAAGCTGATGAAAAGCTACGCGTTTGCGTCCAGCGTGCCCATTATGGTCAGCACAGCACTGCAAGCTTACACCAACTTATCTGCCGCGATGACAGCCACCGCGGCTTTTGTCAGCCTAGGCATCACAGGATGGCTATTTAACACGTTGAGCACCAAAAAAATCAGCAACAGCATGAGCCAAATGACGGAAGTGATTCAAACCATTGCGGAAGGTGAAGGCAACCTAAAACAACGCCTGAACGACGACCTAAGCCATGACGAAACAGGGGACATGGGACGTTGGATGAACAGCTTTATCGACAACCTAGACACCACCATGGGGCAAGTGATCTCGGCGAGCACCAACGTAAAAAAATCCAACGATTTCATGGTCAATACAAACGAAGAAGCACGCCAAGCCTCCCACTATTTAGAAACCACTGTCAGCAGCATGCTGCAGGTGTTCGAGCAACAAGTAAACGAAGTACAAAGCGCATCACAAACCGCTGAAGCGCTCAAGCACACCATGGATCAAGTGGTGGCCGAAACGGCGTTACGCTTAAAAGAAGCCAAATCAGGCACGCAAGAAATCCGCGATGTCGTACGGGCGACGGCGGAATCGGTCAAATCCTTAGACCAAAAAACCAATGAAGTTGCCGGTATTATCACCACAATCTCAGACATCACTAACCAGACTAATTTGCTGGCATTGAACGCCGCCATTGAAGCCGCTAGAGCAGGCGAACACGGGCGCGGCTTTTCTGTGGTTGCGGATGAAGTTCGCAGTCTTGCTTCTAAAACAGCCGCCGCTGCAGAGAGAAATACAAACGATGCTAGAAGGCATTCAAGAAGAGACTCGCAGCGCCGTCACCTTTATGGAAAAGGGCGCTGAAAACGTCGATAAAAACCTGCAGGCGAATGAGCAAAGCAATACTGGAGACAGCGCCTTGTATGAGCTGGTCGATACCATGTTTGATGCCATTTTATTGCTCAATGAAAGCAACAAGGAAAACGCCAACACAGCGCAAGAAATGGGCGCAGCGACAGAACAAATGCAGCGTTCGATTGCGGCTCTTCAACGACGCTCATCTCGAGTTGGGTTGTCAGCCTTGAAGCTCGACTCTCTCGTTGGACAGTTTCAAGTCACGGGTAAAACGCCCGTGTAATCATGAATCAAGCCGCGTAATTTAGAGTAAAAAAAACCGGAGGAAGTTGCCTTCCTCCGGCATAAATACACCCAATAGAATAAACCATCCCCCGCAATGAAAATGGCTTACTTTTTCTCTTGGCGTGCCTGAGAAGCAAGACGCACAAAGGCATTTGCCTCACCATAACGGCTGTAATCACCCACTCGTTGTACCACCTCAAAAAAGACACCATGAATTTCTTCCGTATAGAAATGGAAGAATTCCCCTTCATCGTTTTGGTCATACATAATGTTGTGTGATTGCAATTTTCGAATCATCTCTGAAGACAAACCGAAGCGCGCTTCAATGTCTCGATAATAGTTCTGTGGAATCGGCAGTTGTTTTTCACTGTCGATATTCTTAGCTGCAGCAAAAATATCATCACAAGCAAACGCAATCTGATGAACCCCAGACCCTTTCGACTTTTGTATAAATCGTTGCGCAGATGCACTGCGCGCATTGGTCATATTCAAAGGAATACGCACGCGTTTGTCTTTGCTTAACGCCGTCCGACTTACAACTAATCCGTGAATATCTGGCAAGTCTTGGCTGGCATCGATGTCAAAACCAAACAAAGATTTATAAAAGAACGAAGCCGACAGAAAATCCGTGTTGGACACGGTCTGACCAATGTGATCAAAGCGGGTCAGACCAACGCCAGATTTCCCCTTGAACACCTTGCACAGGGACAAAATCGACATCAAAAAATCGAACCGCTGCGTCCGCCGAAACAAGGTAAACAAGGCTATCGCCAATGCCACGAAGTGCCGGAATATTTAACTCACCTGGCCCTGCTTGATTGTCAAAACGATCGACCTTGTATCGCTCTGCCAATGACAAAGTCGCTTTCACATCCTCAGACGCAAACGCCATGGCGCACACAGACACTCCGTGTTTTTGAAGTGTTCATGCGCTTGGCTTTTGTTTCACGGTTCAATATCAAATTAATATTGCCCTGACGCATTAAACTCACGTTTTTAGAGCGGTGTTTATGGGTTTCATGGAACCCCAATTGCGCCAACGTATTGATCAAGGTTTCGCCACTTTCCCCTTCAATCGCAAACTCCAGAAACTCCACATCATGGACTTGTGGAGCAACAACCGGTGCAATTTTTTCTTCGCGCTTGCTGACGGTTTGATCATCAAGCCAAATCAGTGAACGCATGCCATCTACCGCTTTTTCTAGCGGTGAAGAGGAACGGAATTCGTCGTTGAAAATTTCATGCGACAAATAGTCATTAAACCCTTTGTCTTTTAGCACTTGTAAGAATTCGACCACAGGCATGTCGCCTTGGCCTGGAAAACAGCGAAAATGACGGCTGTACTGCAACACATCCATTTGCAGGCTGGGCGCATCGGCCACTTGCACAAGGGCAATCTTGTTTAGTGGGATTTCATCACGCAACACATCTAAGGTATTCCCACGGGAAAACATGTGGAAAGTGTCTAAAATAATCCCTAAATTAGGGTGATCGACTCGTTTAACCAAATCCCATGCTTCATGATAATCGGCAATATGGTAACCCCAAGCCAAGGCTTCATAACCCAGCATAATGCCTTCTTTTTTGGCTATTTCAGCAAGGGCAAACAAGTCTGCAGCGCAAACGTCACGATCCGCAGACGAATAGGGCTGAACATTACTGCAAAACAACAATCGATTCGTACCCAACTCATGCGCCACATCAATCTTATGTTGAAGCATTTTGGCCTTTTGAGAACGCATAGGTTCAGGCATTCCTTCCATATCACGGAAGGGTTGTAAGGCTATAATCTCAAGCCCCAAGTCTTGCGCCATACGACGCGCATCCCTTGGAGTACCATCAAACTGGGTTAAGTCGTTTTCAAAGATTTCTACTCCTTGAAAACCGGCTTTTGCCGCCGCTTCGAATTTTTCTCTCAGCGTGCCAGATAGGGTAACGGTTGCGAGTGCTGTTTTCATTTTTACGCCTTGGATGTCTGCATTTCATAACGAAAATGATATACGAGGAACAAAATTGTTATTTATTCCTTTGTTTAGTATTTTTTGACTCTATACTTAATGATATTGATGCTAGCACAAGAATTTTGGTTTAGGCGCCACCGAAAGAATGAAATAAAGCGCAAAAAATATATCGAAAAAGGAATACATAACGCCTTTCCAAAGGTATCTCTTAAGAGTGTAATATAGGACATCATTCCGTTATTAGCGCTTTTCATGAGCCTAATTCCTTGACGTTTCATCGCCAATGGCAACGCAATTGCCAGCAAACATACGTATACGACGGGAGACTCTTCCATGCTAGAAAACCGCATAAAATATCGCCATCTTCAATGTTTTTTAGAAGTGACTCGCCAAGGCAGCGTTGTGCGTGCAGCGGATGTCTTAGCGTTAACGCAACCTGCCGTATCCAAAAAGCTTAAAGAATTAGAAGAGATTCTTGGCGTACGATTATTAGAGCGCAGCAAGAAAGGCGTGGAACTCACCCCTTTGGCAATGTATTTTTAGAGCATGCCAGCACCAGTGTGGCCGCGTTGCGAGAAGGCACAGAGCGTGTTGCTCAAGCGCAGCAAAAAGGCATCAGTCGAATCAGTATTGGGGTATTACCCACCGTCGCCACCAGCATTTTGCCGGAATCGGTAAAGCGCTTTCGCACCGGCGGTATTGATGTTCGGCTGCATTTGGTCTCTGGCCCTAACGCATTACTAATGAGTCAATTGCGCGTGGGTGAACTGGATTTGGTGGTCGGTCGATTAGGCGTTCCCGAGGCGATGTCTGGTTTGTCTTTTCAGCATTTATATTCAGAACAAGTGGCATTCACCGTTCGTCCCAATCACCCTTTGCTGAGTAAAGAAAACTTTCAGATCAGTGATATTGCGGATTATACGGTTCTTTATCCACCCAAAGGCTCCATTACAGCACCTTACGTGGACCGCTTTTTATTGTCTCAAGGGGTAGGAACCTTGACCGACCGAATCGACACGGTATCCGATTCATTTGGCAAGGAGTTCATCCGTAATAACGATGCCGTCTGGATCATTTCTCGTGGTGTTGTCGCGCGAGAAATCGCGGATGGTGAATTAGATGAGCTGCCAATTGATACAAAAGAAACGCTAGGTGCCGTTGGACTCACCACTCGAGCCGACTCCATACCCTCGATGGCATTAAAACTTTTTATGAATGCGATTAGGGACACGGCACAGACTTTGGACAGTTATTATAAACCTGTGGATCATCATAAAGATGGCCCTGTTATTTGAGCATTGATTAAATAAAAACCGTGATAGGACGCTCACATGTTGACTATTGTTGCCATCACCACCCCCATATTTATTATGATCTTATTGGGGTATTTTGCCGTTCGGATTAACCTAGTCCCTGGTGAAACGATTGCGGGTATGGCAAAAATCGTCATGTACTTTACGCTTCCCGCCTTGATATTCAGCACCTTGGCAAGAATGGAGTTCGATCAAGTCATCATTCCGAGTTACATAGCGACCTACGCCACCGGCTCACTATTAGCGCTGTTGATAGGCATGTTCATTAGCTCAAAAATCATGAAGCGCCCTTTAATCGAAAGCACATTAAAAGGCGCAGGAATGGCCTGCTCTAACTCGGCGTTCTTTGCCTACCCTGTTATGTTACTCGCCTTTAGCGATCCACCAACCGCCGCTTTTGCCATGGCGCTGATTGTAGAAAACCTATTCGTTTTACCCATTATCTTTATTATTCTGGAAATCAGTTCATCCAGCGGGCAGGGCTTAAACCCTCTCAGTATGCTCTATACTGTCGTGAAAAGGTTGATTAAAAATCCGCTGATTTTGGCCGTCACAGGAGGCGTATTAGCATCGACGTTTCATTTGGAACTGCCAGATGTAATTGACCGTGTGTTAGTGATGCTGTCTGGCGCATCCGCTACGCTTGCACTGATTGTACTTGGAGGGTCTCTCGTAGGAACCAGCCTGACTGGCAATATCAAAGACATCTGTTTTGTCACTACAGGTAAGCTAGTACTGCACCCATTAATGATCGCTATCGTAGCGTTATTTATGCCTGAAATGGACCGCAACCTCTTTGCTCGGAGGCATTTTGACGGTGGCCGTACCTATGATGAGCATCTACCCAATAATTGGCAGCCAATATGGTTTCCGCTCGCTTTGTGCCAGCACACTGCTCATCACCACGCTCACATCCTTTGTCACACTGGCGATTATTTTGTCTTTGATGGGATTAAGTTAACCCAAGCCCTCAACAATCACCGTCTACATTACGCTTTGAGCTTATGCACTAAGCCCTGAATGCCTAACACATACCCTTGTACGCCCATACCAACCACAATACCCGCTGCGGCTGGCGAGATGTATGAATGATGACGGAAAGCTTCACGAGCGTGTACGTTGGAAATATGCACTTCAATTAAAGGCACATCGGCACCTTTAATGGCGTCATGCAACGCAACAGATGTGTGGGTATACGCACCGGGATTGAAAACAACGCCCAATACTTCGCCCGCTTTAATACGGCGACCTGCTTCATGAATTAGATCAATCAATACACCTTCATGGTTAGATTGATGGCATTCCACCTCATGGCCAAGCTTCGCGGCAGCATCACGGCACATCACTTCCACATCCGCTAGGGTCTCATAACCGTACGTTGCTGGCTCGCGGGTCCCCAACAAATTAAGATTTGGGCCGTTCAACACCATAATGGTAGACATAATTGTTTCTCCTAAATTTATGCGTAAACATTAAATCGTTCTATCACACCAAAAAGCGCAACAACACGCTCAAGGTAAAAAATGACAATACCGTTGTGATCAACAAGGTACTGGCACAAAAACTTTGCTCGCCGTACTCCCCTCCAACAATGGGGTAAATACTAAACATGGGCAATGCAGCAAAAATAATCATCGCCACTTTCAGGTCACTTGCCATATTCGGAGCCAAGGTAAGCAACAGGGCAACCACGCAAGGAAAAAACACCAGCTTAGAAAAGGCCACCAAAGACATTTGCCCCAGACTGCCTTTTACTGACAAACCAACTAATGAACCACCAATGACAATTAAGGCCGCTGGAGCAGAGCCCATAGCGAGCATATCTAAGCCTCGCATCATGAACGCCGGAAAGCTGAAGCCAAGAGCCGAGCAAACAACGCCGCTGAACACGGCTACAATGATGGGGTTACTTATAATGCGTTTCGCTACAGGAACAAAAATAGCATTGCCTCCTGCGTTTCGTTTCCCTAAAACAGTTTCAATAAAAATCAGTCCAATTGGAAAAAGAATCACATTCTCAACCATCACCACCATAGCAAAAGCGTGCACCATGGAATGATCGAAAAACTGCAGCAATATAGGAAAGCCAACAAACGCACTGTTAGGCATGGCAGCGCCCAACCCTCTCAAGCCACTTTGTTCCCACTGATCACGAAACAGCAACCGACTTAACAGCACGGTAAACGCAAAAGACGACACCCCACCTAACGCATAAATCACAAGATAATGAGGGTTAATTAATGACTGAAGGTCCATGCTCAGCAACTTAGTAAACACCAACGCTGGCAAAGCAAAATACATTACAAACTTGCTGAGTCCTGGTAGAAACTCTTTCGGAATAAAATGAAAACGCCCGCCGACATACCCAAGCAAGATAAGAAAAAATATCGGAGCAGTAATGTTTAATACAGCATCCATGTCATCATGTCCTCAAGATTAATAATGCGATATAGAAAGAGCTAATCGTTTGCCTCACACCATGGCCGCACTCGTCATTGGCAATTCAGGGGCTGGAAGATATAAGCCTTTTTGAATATGGGAATCCAACATGGTCATCACGGACTCAACGTCATCATCAAGAAGACATTGAAGTAAGGCTTGGTGCTCTGACACAGACGCCTGCCCACGAAATGGGCGACGATGTAAGGCCAACACCTGATAGCGCATATAAAGTTCTATGACCGATGCATGGTAACGAATAAGTTGTTGGGAACCACAGTGAGACACCATAGAAATGTGAAAATCTCGATCCGCTTTTTCCCAAACTTGAACGTGGTTTTTCTCATCTTCCATCATCAGCTTTTCAGCAAAATTCAAACGAAAGTGTGCACTAATCAAAGCGGATTTCCATTCCACATGACCGACGGTATTTTCCATGGATTTGCGCACCCCAGATAATTCCAGCATCTGACGAAGCTCCAATAGCTCTCGTAAATCCGCCGTAGAAACCGGTTTTACACTGAAACCTTTTTGATCAACAAACAGCACAAAACCATCCGACACCAGACGCATTAAGGTTTCACGTAAGGTATTCACACTGGCGCTATACCGAATACGCAAAGCGTTTAGCTTGAGCTTTTCACCTGGTGGTAGTTTTCCAGTCACAATATCGGAACGAAGCTGTTCGTAAACAGATTGTCCTACTAACTTACGGTCATCTGGGTTAATCATAGAAAAATCTCAGGGTCATGGCGTTTTTATAGTAATACCCAAACTAAAAGACGCCATTAGGCGTCTTTTTTCACTCATTCTATGGGTTTATTCGCTTGCCAACAATCTCTAGATCAATGAACTAACGACATCGTATTTTTCACGAA
>NZ_JAODTL010000009.1 GCF_026191375.1 Marinomonas pontica
CAGGTGTCGATGCTCTTCTAACTTCGGTTCCTTGTAAAAAAGACATCATTTTAAACCACAGATCGTCTGCTTTTGGCGTGAGTGTTAGAAATAGCTCCTGATTGGTTGCATCCGTGTGCAGGGAATGGGCAGGGTACAATACTCCGCCATAGCCTATTGGTAGTAGTTTTTGATCGGCTATGTTGGTGTCTTTTTGCATTTTCCACTGCTTATAAGGAAGCAATTCGCCATCGGTATCATAAGAAATCATGCGGCATTCGTTCGCGATGACACTGTTAGGGTGCTGCTGGTGTTCTTTGTGCAATGATTCTAACCAGGACTGTGAATAAATGAGGTCGTCATCACAGGTTACTAAAGTGGTTTCTGGAAATTCGAGCAGTGAATAAATGAGTTTTCTGTGTGAGCAGGTGAGTTCTTTTTGATAACGAATTTCGAAAATGTCGCCTTCCAGTTCGGTGAGTTTTTTGGGTATTTGATGACGTAAATCTTCGTTTAACCACAGTAATATTTTCTGAGGTTTGTTGGTTTGGTTTAATAAGCTGCGAATGGTTAGGTCAATAATACCGAGTCGAGATGGAATCGAAGTCAGTGTCACGATGATAGGTAAGCATTTGTCTGTCTTCGCTTTAAGCGTTTGCAGAGAAATTCTTTTCAGCTTGTAAGCGGCTTTCATCGCGGGAATATACTCTTTCAGCTTCAACGCTATTTCCTTTTCGACTCATGTTCTTGGTGTATTTTTGAGGCTGTATTGTCTATCAAGGGATATCTTACATCAATAGGTTTATATATTGGGTAAAAATACTTGAACAAAAAAGCCGCTCCAAAGATGAAGCGGCTTTTTTGGGGGGAGGGCTTGAAAGCTTAGTTAGTCGCTTCTGGCTTCTCGATATCATGCAATTCCACCACAAATTTCAGTGCGGCATGCGGTGGAATTGGGCCTGTGCCACCTGGGCCGTAGGCGAGGTCTGAAGGGATGTACAGTTCGTATTTAGAGCCAACAGGCATAAGCTGCAGACCTTCTGTCCAACCAGGAATAACGCCGTTTAGCGGGAAGGTGATGGCTTCGCCACGTTTGTAGGAGCTGTCGAATACGGTGCCATCGGTTAGGCTGCCTTCGTAGTCGACTTTTACTGTGTCTGTGGCGCTTGGCTTGTCGCCTTTGCCTTCAGTGATGACTTTATACAGCAAGCCTGAATCGGTCTTCATCACGCCATCTTCGGCTTCTTTCTCTTTTAGCCAAGCCGCTGATTCGGCTTTGGCTTCAGCAGAGGCTTTTTCTTGCTCCACTTGGGCTTTTTCCATTTGTTCTTGCTGGTAAGCTTGGATGGTTTTGGTGACTTCATCCATGGTCATTTTGCCTTCTTTTCCAGCAAAAGAATCTTGGAAACCGGCCATGAAGGTTTTCATGTCTAGTTCGGAAAAGTCTTGTGACATGCGTGAACCAAACATGGTGCCAATGCTGTAACCTAGGCGCTGTTCTTTAGTGTCGAGTTTAATAGCACTGTCGTCTGCGTACGCAAAAGAAACAGAGGACATAACCAGCGCCGCAATAAGTGTTTTTTTCATAACTATTTTTTTCATAAGGAAAGATGTTCCATTATTTGTGGGTGTATCACTGAGTGATGTAAAGCATTAAGACGGAGTTCGATTTGCATAGCGTATAGAAAGCCTTTGATGGGGCGGAAACAAGGCAGGAACCATGATATACGCCTTGTGCTTTGCAAAATCAGATCCGTCGTTCCTTTGTAACATAAAGTTTTAACATAAGCATGGCGGTTTATGCCAATTTTATGTTGGTACGTTACCAAAGCGACCCCTTCACCTGCACACTTTGTTTGAGTTTCAAAAGATCTCTCTTATTTAGAGAACGGTTCCACAAAGCACAAGACGTACTGCGAGATTAATCCGCTGTTCTTTTGCCTGACAATCGATTTTACAAAAGCATGACGGTGTTTGCGAAAGCCGCTTTTTTTGTTTGGCGGTCTTTACGGTTTGTTGACTGTTTAACCCCATCCTAACCTTCCCCTTGAAGATAAGGGGAAGGGACAAAAGTGAACTTGGCTCCTCCCCCTGCTAAGGGGGAGGCTGGGAGGGGGTTAATAAAGCTAACAACCCCATCCTAACCTTCCCCTTGAAGATAAGGGGAAGGGACAAAAGCGAACTTGGCTCCTCCCCCTGCTAAGGGGGAGGCTGGGAGGGGGTGATTGAAAACAGGTGAATACTTTAGACTCTTAGGAATAATGGAATCAGGATCGGCACTAAAATGCTCATGATGAAGCCGCTGGCGATGCACACTGGGATGATTTGCGCGCCGTGGAACTTGCCTAACATGGGTAAGGTGAAGTCCATGGCGGTGGCACCGGAATAGCCGACGGACATATGGCTGTTTAGGCGAGCTAAGAACGGAATCAGCATGAGCGCCAAGATTTCACGCCCAAGGTCAAGCAAGAAGGCGGTGGTGCCCAGTACCGGATCACCAAGGCCAGTGATAAGAATGCCTGATAAACTGTACCAACCAAAGCCAGATACAACGGCAAGCCCTTGATTCCAATTTAGGCCTAATATTAGGCTGCCTATCCAACCTGCTAACAGGGTCATGATGATTGTCACCACAGCGATAATAACGCCTTGTGCGTTCAAAAACAGTTTGCGCAGGCGGTGATTGCCCTGACGAAGCTGGCAACCAATTAAAAACAGCAAAACGTACAGCAAGCCAGTGACCAATTCGTCGACACCGGTTAGCCAGTCTTTGGCAAGTATGCCGACGATGACACCACCAATCACCCAAGCAAGGGTTTTGGCGGCGTCTATTAATGCATGGCTTTTACTGTCCGATGGGCCTTGCGCTAAGCTGTCGGCGTGGGTGCCACCAAAGCGTAGACCACTAAAATACAATCCCGCTAAACTCAAAATACTGATGAGTACAAAAAACACAATGGCTTGGTAACCTGCGATAAACAATTTTTCGGCAAGATTGTCCAGTGCACCAAGGCTAAAGCCGATTAAGCCTAATATCAGGTATACCAGTTGCTCTAAGCCTTTTGCGACGCGAGTGGGGGTAAAGACGCGTATATTCACCCAATAGCCGAAAAGTAGGGCGATTAATAGTGGGCCAAGTGTGGTGAGGATAGTCATGTAAGTGCTTTCTTCCCTGTTTAGTCTAATAAATAGTGGAGCGGCATTTTCTCGGTATTGGGTTGTAAATACAAGTTTGGTTTTTGTGTTTCAGGTAAATGTCGGATCACGGTCCCAAGAGAAGTGGCTTTTGACCCCCTCCCAGCCTCCCCCTTAGTAGGGGGAGGGGCTAAGGGATTTTGACCCCCTCCCAACCTCCCCCTTAGCAGGGGAGGGGCTGAGGGATTTTGACCCCTCCCAGCCTCCCCCTTGGCAGGGGAGGGGCTAAGGGATTTTGACCCCCTCCCAACCTCCCCCTTAGCAGTGGGAGGGGCTAAGGGATTTTGACCCCCTCCCGACCTCCCCCTTGGCAGGGGGAGGGGCTAAGGGATTTTGACCCCCTCCCAACCTCCCCCTTAGCAGGAGGAGGGGCTAAGGGATTTTGACCCCCTCCCAACCTCCCCTTAGCAGGGGGAGGTTGGGAGAGCTTTGGTGCTGCCGTATAGGGAAGCAAAATAAGGCTGGTTAACGGTGCAATGTTGGGTGATCGGTGTTAGATTGCTCGGTCGTTTTTGGTGTTTTCTATGGATAGTTGGCGGTGAAGTGTGGTTAAGCGTTTTCCTGTGTTAAAAGAGATTCTGCATTTGTTGTTTCCTATGGTGTTGACGATGACCTTGGAGCTGTCGATCAGCGTGGTCGATACTATTATGTTGGGGCATTACAGTGCGTTGCATTTGGCGGCCGTTGGCTTGGCGTCTAGTCTGTGGTTGCCTGTGGGGTGTTTCTTGATTGGGGTGACGTTTGGTATTACGCCGTTGGTGACGCGTCATTTACACGGTAGACAACCAAAGCTGGTGAACTTGTATATGTCGCAGGCTGTTGGGTTGTCGGTTGGACTTGGTGTGTTAGCCAGTTTGATTGTTGTTCTTTTATTGCCTCACTTCGCGGCATTGATGGCCACGGAAGAAGAAACCAGACAGGTGTCTGTTTCTTATTTGTATATCTTCGCGCCGGCGCTGCCGATGTTGGCGTTAATGACGGCGTACAAAAATTTGTTTGAAGCCGCTGGTCGTCCTGGTTTTCCCTTGTTTGTGGCGAGCTTTGGCTTGGTGCTGAATATTTTATTCAATTATGTGCTGATTTTCGGCAAGTTTGGCTTTCCGGAATTGGGTGCAAAAGGCGCGGCTTTGGCGTCGGCGTTGTCTTTGTATTTGGCTGTGTCGTTGTTTTTTGTGTATGACCGATTTTTCAATAAATCGCCTTTATTCACACGTTTGGTGTGGCGTTATACCCGTAAATTTTCCATCTTGCTGAATGTCGGTGCGCCAGCCGGTTTTGCTTTTGCCTTTGAAGTGGGCTTGTTCTCTTCAATGACTTGGCTGATTTCGTCTTTTGGTGATCTCGCGTTGGGCGGTGGTCAGATTGTCATGTCCTACACGTCTTTCTTGTTTACTCCTATGATGGCGATGAGTGCGGTCACGGCCATTGTTGTTGCGAAAGCCATGTCTAAAGAAGGTGTGGATGGCGTGAGAAAACGTATCCGCGTGATTGTGTTGTTGGGGCTTTCTTATGTCAGTGTGTGCTTTATTATCACGCAGGTTTTCCATAACCACATTCCGTACATTTACAGCAATAATGCGGAAGTGGTTGCATTGGCGGCGAGCATCTTATTGATCTCTTCCTGTTATCAATTTCCTGATATGCTGCAAACTGTTTTTACAGGAGCGTTGCGGGGCTTTCGTGATACGCGTTCTAGTATGATCGCCTTTGCGGTGTCGTTATTTGGTTTGAGTATTCCGTTTGGCTTTTGGCTGTCTCACTACAGCCCTTGGGCAGAAACCTTGTCACTGCGAGGCTTTTATATCGGGCTAGGCGCAGGTCTAACGTTATTAGCGACAATACTGATACTGCGCTTTCGGATTGTGGTGGCGCGTTATGAAGGCAAACGTATTGCCTCACCAAGAGAAGTGGCGTGATGAAATGTCTGAATTTATCGGTATGTTTATATGAAAATAGTTAAGAGTAAATTTTTTGAGCGTGACTTAAGATTTCTGCGAGTTAAGCTCTCTTTTTAAATCACATTTATAATTTTAATCACGGAATTAATTTTCAAAGTTTACCGACTGAAAAATATCCAGAAGCAAGCCAAAAAGCTCAGAAAGCAAGGATTGTGTTAGAACAACATCTGATTCCTGCAACTTTGAATATAGGGGAGTCAACGTCTGAGATTCCGAAGAAGTTATGGTTGTATTGGAATAGCCCTTTGGAAGCCGCGCCAGATGTCGTTAAAGTCAGTGTCCAAAGTTGGAAAGAGAAAAACCCAGACTACGATCTTGTCTTACTAAATGATCATAATTTGAATGAATTTTTAGGCTTTGACTTTAATGCACTTTTTTGCATTGCGACAGTTAATCTTGGCTTTGCAATGAAGGCTGATATTTTAAGAATGTATCTATTAAGCATGTATGGTGGTGTCTGGGTAGATACCACCACGTTTTGTGTGCGCCCGTTAGACGAATGGCTACAAAATTGTACACGTCAAACTGGATTTTTTACTTTTCGTCATAAGAGCAATAAAACCCGTCCTATTGAAGCTTGGTTTATTGCCTCTCAACAGGGGCATTTTGTAATAAGACATGTATTAGCCTTATTTTTAGAGCATCTTTTTAAGGCTCGTAAACAGAGCTTGTACATTGTCCATAATATGAAGTCTCTTGGTCATTCCGATAAGGATGGAGAAAGGTTGTTTGCAGACGCTGTTTATGCAGCCGAGCAACACCATTTCATGCCGTACTTTAGTGTTGGATATTTTTTAATGAAGCCCTTCGTCATGAGCAAGCTGGAAATGTAGATGAGATTCTGATGCAGCAGCCAAATTACCATGCTGTAAATATGGATGATATGGCTATTTTTATGGCTAGCTATGTGTCAAAACAAACCTATAAGAAAGATTATCAAGAAACTGATCTGTATCGCGAAAGAAGGCAGTACATTTTTAATTCACTAAAAAAGGCATAATTCACCTTTAGTATCATTTGTAGCAGGATTGAGGTACGAAATAGTATGAAAACAATTTTAGTAACGGGCGGTACTGGCTTTATTGGAAGTCATACATGCGTGGAATTATTAAATCAGGGCTATGATGTCGTTGTAGTAGATAATTTGTGTAACTCTAATCCTGAAGTGTTGAATCGAGTTAAGCAAATCACAGGCAAAACAGTGACTTTTTATGAAGTCGATTTACTTGACGCTACTGCTTTAAATGCCGTTTTCCAAAAGCATTCTATTCATGCGGTTATTCATTTTGCAGGTCTAAAAGCGGTGGGCGAGTCCACAAAAATACCTTTGTCTTACTACCATAACAATTTAACTGGCACCTTGATCTTGTTAGATACCATGGCTCAGCAGGGTGTGTTTGACCTGGTGTTTAGCTCTTCTGCAACGGTTTATGGCGAGAACAACCCCATTCCCTATGTAGAGCACTTTCCGCTGAGTTCTACAAGCCCATATGGGCGAACCAAGGTGATGATAGAGCAGTTTTTACAAGATGCTTTTATGGCTGATCCTCGATGGAATGTGTCTTTATTACGCTATTTTAATCCGGTTGGTGCTCACCCAAGTGGCTTAATAGGCGAAGATCCGAATGGTATCCCAAATAATCTGATGCCTTTTATTACGCAAGTTGCGGTTGGCAAGCGTGACAAACTCAGCGTATTTGGCGGTGATTACCCAACGCATGATGGAACAGGTGTAAGAGATTATATTCATGTGGTGGATTTGGCTTTAGGTCATATTAAAGCGCTTGAAAAACTGGCGAGCCAAGAAGTAAAAAGCATAGAAGCTTATAATCTAGGTGCTGGCAAAGGCTTTAGTGTGTTAGATGTTGTTCATGCTTTTGAAAAGGCATCAAATCAAAAAGTCCCTTATGAAATAATGCCAAGACGTGCAGGCGATATTGCTGAGTTTTATGCTGATCCACAAAAAGCCGCGAAAGCGCTAGGCTGGCAAGTTGAGCTTTCTCTGGAAACCATGTGTCGTGATGCTTGGAATTGGCAGAGTAACAATCCGCAGGGTTATGCTGAGTAACCCTTAGCAGGGGCTAAGGGATTTTGACCCCTCCCAACCTCCCCCTTAGCAGGGGGAGGGGCTAAGGGATTTTGACCCTCTCCCAACCTCCCCCTTAGCAGGGGGAGGGGCTAAGGGATTTTGACCCCCTCCCAACCTCCCCCTTAGCAGGGGGAGGGGCTAAGGGATTTTGACCCCTCCCAGCCTCCCCCTTAGCAGGGGGAGGGGCTAAGGGATTTTGACCCCTCCCAACCTCCTCCTTAGTAGGGGGAGGAGCTAGTTACTCTTCTGAAATGCTCGGCATGTTTTGATTAACGCATCGATGTTGATGTGTTGTTCGGCGCTGTCGGCGAGGCGGTTGATTTCGCTGTCTCGGTATTGGTCGTAGTCGAAGGTGGCTGCATTCTTTACGCCGGCCCAGTTGAGTAGGGCGTGTAGGGCGTCTGGGTGGTCAAAGACGCCGTGTAGATAGGTGCCGATGATTTGGTTGTCGTTGGAAACATAGCCTTCTTTTTCACCATTTTCTAGTACGCAGAAGTGCATCACGTTTTGGGAAAATCGCGATACGCCAGAGTGAATCTCATAGCCTGTTACGTCGGTTGATGTGGTGGTGAAGGAGAGGGTTCCTTGGCGTTGTTTTAGCTGTTTGTCTTTTTCAAGTACGGTTTCCATCGGAATCAAGCCGAAGCCAGCCGATTGGGTGTCGGGGTGTGGGTTTTCCAGTCCTAATGGGTCTCGCAGTTGTTCGCCGAGCATTTGGTAGCCGCCACAAATCCCGATGACTTTTCCGCCGTATCTTAGGTGTTTTTTCAGATAGTCTTGCCAGCCTTCTTGGCGTAAGAAGGCGAGGTCGCTTTGCACGCTTTTGCTGCCCGGTAAGATCACTAGGTCGGCGGGTGGAATTGGTTCATTGGCGCCGATTAGCGTGACTTGTACATCGGGGTGAAGGCGTAACGCGTCCCAGTCAGTGTGATTGCTGGTGCGTGGCATGATGGGGATGACGATGTTTAGCTTGGCGTTGGTGTCGGTTTTTATTGGGCTTTTGGTTACGGCGTCTTCCGATTCCAGATGAAAGCCCATGAGGTAAGGCAATACTCCGAGCACCGGTTTGCCAGTGCGCTCTTCCAGCCAATCCAGTCCCGATTGCAATAGGCTGATGTCGCCACGAAAGCGGTTGATGACAAAGCCAATCACACGGTCTTGCTCGCTTTGGCTGAGCAAATCTAATGTACCAACAAGATGGGCAAAGACGCCGCCTTTGTCGATGTCGGCGATGATAATCACCGGACAGTCGATGCTTTCTGCAAAGCCCATGTTAGCGATGTCACGCGCGCGTAGGTTGATCTCGGCTGGGCTGCCTGCGCCTTCAATGATGACGGCTTGATATTGTTCGGCCAAGCGATGGTAAGAATCCAATGCGGCGACTTTGGCGATGTTTTTGTATTCGTGATAGCCAACGGCGTTCATGTTGCCAACGGCTTTTCCTTGAATGATGACTTGCGCGCCCGTGTCTGTGTTGGGTTTGAGCAGTATGGGGTTCATGTCCACATGGGGGGCAAGTCCTGCCGCGTAGGCTTGTACGGCTTGCGCGCGGCCAATCTCGTTGCCATCTTGGGTGACGGCACTGTTTAGTGCCATGTTTTGTGGCTTAAAAGGAGCCACTTGAATCCCACGTCGAGCGAGTAGGCGGCAAAGTGCGGTAACCAACGTGCTTTTTCCCGCATCGGAAGTGGTGCCTTGTATCATTAAACTAAACGCTGTCATTCAGGTTCATCACGCTTTAAATCAATTCGATGGTAGAATTCTACCTTACCTGTTCACCGTGTTAAGTGAAAAAACGACCTATATTTATGATCCCTTCTAATTTAGACAGTATTTTTGGCGGCTTTCTTGTTGGCCTTGTGAGTTGGATATCGGCAACGGGCTGGATGCTGGTGGCGGCACTGGTACTGGATCGGTTGCTGGGCGAGCCCAAAAGTTGGCACCCTTTGGTTTGGTTTGGCCGTTGGGTGGATTTGTGTCGTCAATACGGTCAGCTGCCTTTAGACGCGAGTGCGAGTCGACAACGCTTGGCGGGTGTTCTCGCATGGTGTCTGGCTGTGATGCCTTGGGTGCTGATTTTATTCGTGCTGCTTTGGGTATTGCCCACGTTTTTGGACAACATACTGACGGTGTTGGTGCTGTATTTTTCGATTGGTTGGCAAAGTTTGCGAGAGCATGCCTTGGCGATTTATCAGCCTTTGTCTTCCATGCCGTTGACGAATGAAAAGCTGGATGAAGCCCGTCTTGCGGTGAGTTATATCGTCAGCCGAGACCCGCAGAACTTAGATGAATCGGCGGTGGCAAAAGCGGGTATAGAGTCGGTGTTGGAAAATGGCAGTGATGCGATATTTGCGCCGATTTTTTGGTTCTTGCTCTTGGGGGCGCCGGGTGTACTTTTGTACCGACTTGCCAATACGTTAGACGCCATGTGGGGCTACAAAACCTCATCGCTGTTGTACTTTGGTTGGTTTGCGGCGCGCTTTGATGATGTATTGAATTATATTCCTGCACGATTGGTGGTGTATAGCTACGCTGCGTGCGGTCAGTGGCACCGTGCCTTGCGCAGCGCTCGCCAACCTTCGGCGCGTTGAAAAGCCCGAATGCGGGGCCAGTCATGGCCTCCGGTGCTGGCGCGTTAGGCGTTCAGTTAGGCGGCGAGGCGGTGTACTTCGGTAAGACAGAAAGCCGCCCGATTTTGGGCGAAGGCGACAAGCCGCAGGTAAAGCATTTAAAGGAAGCGATTTTGCTGGTGGATAAAAGTGTGTATTTATGGGGAGCGGTGATATGTCTGCTGGTGTGATGCATTCAGCTAAAACAGCGGTGAACTTAGCGCTTACACCGCCGAAGCATGGTGGTGATTTGGCCTATTGGCAGCGTAAGGTGGGCAATGAAGCATTGAATTGGTTGGATTTGTCGTCTGCTTGCAATCGAGAGCCTTGGCCTGTTCCCAGCATTGCGCCGGAATTGTGGATGAATTTGCCAGACCAAACGGCGTTGTTGGATGAAGGCGAGCGTTATTTTTCGCGCCGCCCAAGTGCCGTTGGCGCTGGGTCACAGCATATTATCGAGTCCTTGCCGCCGTTGTTGCGCGAGTACCAAGAGACAGATAATAGCACCGTTTGTGTGCCAAGAATCGGTTATCAGGAACACGCTTTTGCTTGGAAGAAGTGGGGCTATGATGTTGTCTATTACGATGATTTGGCCGAGCTTGTCACGTTAGATTGGGCGGTGGCGGTGGTGATACATCCCAATAACCCAACCGGCGAATGGGCTACATCCGAGATGTTGTCTACACTGATTGCTCATGCGGAAAAAACCGGCGGCTGTTTGGTGGTGGATGAAGCGTTTATCGACCCTTGCCCAGAACGCAGCGTGTTGCGGTTGTACCAAGATGCGCCCTTGAGCGAAGCGGTATTTGTGTTGCGTTCCGTCGGAAAGTTTTTTGGTTTAGCCGGTGCGCGTGTGGGTTTTGCGTTCTGTGCGCCACGTTGGCAGCTTGCTTTAAAAAACCTAATGGGGCCGTGGCCGGTGTCGACTGCGAGCTTGCATTTGGTGTGCTTGGCATTGGCCGATGTATCCTGGCAGGCACAAGCATTACAGGCGTTACAGGTGCGCCAAACGGCGTTTGTTGAACGCATTATGCCCAAGTTCAATACCATTTTTGATTCCCAAGACAGCGTGTTGAATCCCTTGTTTATTACCTGGTATCTCGACAGTGAGGAATACGCTGCGAAAGTATTTGAAATGCTACACCACGTCGGCATTCACACACGGTTAGGTGACGGTTGGATTCGCGTTGCTTTACCCGCGTTGGCTGAAATGGACGCCTTAAACAGTGCGTTGATTCGTCTGTTAAAAACAGCAGGAAGCCAAACGCAGGGCTTTTCAAGAGGGCAGCTAGCATGAAGCATCTGGTTTTAGGGGGCGTCCGTAGCGGCAAAAGTGCCTTTGCGGAAGCGCAAATCGCAGACAGTCATAAATCGGTGTGCTACGTGGCTACGTCTCAGGTATGGGATGACGAAATGGCCTCGCGAGTACAACTGCATCAAACGCGCCGACCTTCGTCGTGGCGATTGATCGAGGAGCCCTTGGCGCTCGCTGACGTATTGGATTTGCTGAATGATCCTCAGCAAGCGGTGATTGTTGAATGTTTTAGCTTGTGGATGACGAACCTACTGTGTCTGGAAGACGAAGAGCGATTAGCGCAAGAAAAGCAGGCTCTGCTTGATGCTGTCGCGAGCTTCCAGGGTGACTTGGTTCTGGTGTCGAGTGAGGTGGGGTTAGGGATAATGCCGATGAATGCGTTGGCGCGCCGATTCGGCGATGAATTGGGTATGATGAATCAGGCGTTAGCTAAATTGACCGATCGGGTAACTTTTGTTGCGGCAGGGCTGCCTCTACCGCTAAAATCCTAATATTGTATTTCTATTCGCGAAAAGCGTAGGAGCGTTGATGACCCCTTATTCAAAAGATTTCCCAGTTTCTTGGGAAGAGCTGCACCGAAATGCCCGCGCTTTGTCTTGGCGCTTGTTGGAACAAGGCCCTTGGAAAGGCATTATTGCCATTACTCGAGGTGGTTTGGTGCCCGCCGCTATTTTGTGCCGTGAAATGGACATTCGTTTGATCGATACCATTTGTATCGTCAGTTACAGCGAAGGTGAAAACGGTGAGGGAGCCATGAAACAAGGCGACTTAAACGTATTAAAAGGCGTGGAAGGCGACGGTGAAGGCTTTATTTTGGTAGACGACCTAGTGGATACGGGGCGAACAGCGGCTAAAGTTCGTGAAATGTTGCCCAAAGCTCACTTCGCGACGATTTATGCGAAACCCGCAGGAAAGCCATTGGTGGATACGTTTATAACCGAAGTCAGCCAAGACACATGGATTCGTTTTCCTTGGGACATGGAATACACCTTTTCCACGCCATTGGCGGATCGTCAAGGTAAGTAATCCCCGTTCTCGTCTTTTCTACGCTCAACATTAACACTATGGTTCTAAACAAAAGAAACGAGAGATATTGCAAAATTTCACAAAACTCTCGTTTCTTTTACACCTTTATCAGCTAACGTTATGGCTAGACCTTTTTTTAACCTTATGCTTTTACCGATTTGCTCTGAGTTGTGAGCAAAAGACTCAATCATCACAATAGGATTTCAATATGTGGCAAACGCTAACCCGAGTTGCATTGGCTGGTTTTTTGTCGTTCGCGACCATACTGCCGGCTTTTGCTGAAGGCACTGTAGCACGCGCGCAATTCACCACCGACGTCATTGACCGTGAACCCATCGACAACATTGGTAGCATGGTGAAAGTGGAGTACGGGGAAATTCAGCGCGTATATTTCTTCACCGATTTGCGCGATATGTCTGGTAGCCAAGTGGTTCACCGCTGGAAACTGGATGGCGAAGAACAAGCGGATGTGGATTTTGATATCGGCGGCGACCGATGGCGCGTATGGTCTAGCAAGCGACTTATGCCGGGCTTTGACGGCAAATGGAGCGTTGACGTGGTGCAAGATGGCAATGTTGTTGCCACTTATTCATTTGATTATGTAGATGAAGGCTAGAAAATCAGGCATGCTCTCGTGGTTTATTTTTCTGACTTGAGTAAGGACTTTTTATGCCTCATTTACGTGTACGAGGGTTGGCTTTTGACGAACTAGAGTCGATTGCCGATATTCTCATTGAAAACTTGGCGGAAATTACGGACACGCCAAACTCACATTTCACCTTGGAATTCCAAGCCACCACCTACCTTGCCGTGGGTGGGGCTTCTCCTGCGTATCCCTTCATTGAAATTTTATGGTTTGACCGAGGCGACGACGTCAAACGCAAAGTCGCGTTATTGATCGAAGAACTGGTTAGACCTTTAGTCGACAGCGGACAAGACATCACCGTGTTGTTTAGAGACTTGCAAGGCAAGGATTATTACGAGAATGGCGAGCATTTTTAATCGAAAGCCTTTAAACCTCATACTTTTAAGGGAAGGGTAAGACGAGGGCACCGAGTTACAGTTCCCTCCCCTTATCTTCAAGGGGAGGGTTAGTGAGGGGGTGTTGTCTCTTCTTCAAGATACAAGGGGGAGGGGCTAGGGTACCGAGTTACTGTTCCCTCCCCTTATCTTCAAGGGGAGGGCTAGGGAGGGGTTGTTGTCTCTTCTTCAAGACGCAAGTGGGAGGGGCTAGGATACCGAGCTACTGTTCCCACCCCTTATCTTCAAGGGGAGGGTTAGGGAGGGTTGTTGTCTCTTCTTCAAGACACAAGGGGGAGGGGCTAGGATACCGAGTTACTGTTCCCTCCCCTTATCTTCAAGGGGAGGGCTAGGGAGGGGTTATTACTTTACTGTCAAAGGCTTACGGAATGAGCGAACGAATATTTAATCTGAAAAAGAACCATTATTTTAGAGTGAACTTACGAGAAGCTATGCCAGAACCCGAACGGCGATTATGGCGCCATATCAGGGGGCGTCAACTTGGAATGAAATTTCGAAGACAGCATGGAATTGGTCCTTACATAGTAGATTTTTATTGTCCTGAAAAGCGTCTAGTCATTGAGATTGATGGTGATAGTCATTACAACCCCGACACTCAGATTTACGACCGAAAGCGTGATGATTTTATGAAATCTTTGGGACTTCAAGTAATGCGTTTCACCAATCAAGACATCCTTGAAAATCTAGACTCTGTATTAGATAGGGTTCTTCAGAGTACCCAACCAACAAAATAACCCCCTCCCAGCCTCCCCCTTCAAGACACAAGGGGGAGGGGCTAGTACACCGAGTTACCATTCCCACCTCTTCAAGACACAAGATAAGGGTTAGTACACCGAGTTACTGTTCCCACCCCTTATCTTCAAGGGGAGGGTTAGGGAGGGGTTGTTATCTCTTCTTCAAGACACAAGTGGGAGGGGCTAGGATACCGAGTTACAGTTCCCTCCCTTATCTTCAAGGGGAGGGTTAGGGAGGGGTTGTTTCTCTTCTTCAAGACACAAGGGAGGGGCTAGGATACCGAGTTACTGTTCCCTCCCCTTATCTTCAAGGGGAGGGTTAGGGAGGGGTTGTTGTCTCTTCTTCAAGACACAAGTGGGAGGGGCTAGGACACCGAGTTACTGTTCCCTCCCCTTATCTTCAAGGGGAGGGCTAGGGAGGGGTTGTCGTTTTAACGCTGAAATTCGTAGACGTTGCCTAGGTTCAGTATGTGGGTTAGTTCATCTAATGCGTTGCGGCTTTCGATGAGTAACTGTGGGTCGGCAAGGTCTTTTTCATGCAGTTCGTCGCGGTAGTGTTTGTCTACCCAGTGGTTTAAACGTTCGAACAGTACGTCATTCATGAGTGTTGATGGGTTGATTGCGTGTTGTTCTGCTTCGGTTAAGGCGACGCGAAGACGAAGGCAAGCAGGGCCGCCGCCGTTGCTCATGCTTTGTTTTAGGTCGAAGACTTTGACTTCGTTTATCGGTGATTGTCCCGACACTAGGCTGTTCAAGTACGCCCACACGGCTGGGTTGTTTTCACATTCACCCGGCACAACAAGCACCATGTCGTTATCACCACGGCTGAGCAATTGGCTGTTAAACAGGTAAGACTGAATGCAGTCTTGTACGGATACCGCATTGCTTGGCACTTCAATTAGATGGAATTGAGACGCTCTGTCTCCCCATGCGGTCAGCAGATCTTGCTTCATTTTTGCGGTGTCTAAGAAGGCTTCTTGGTGATAAAAGTGTGCGTTGCGATTCCCTACGGCGATGACGTCGTTATGGAAAACGCCTGCGTCGATCACGTCAGGATTTTGTTGGGCGTAAACCACTTGGTCTACAGACAAGCCATGACGACGAGCAACCGCTTGCGAGGCTTCTAGTGTGTGACGAGCCGGAAATTTTGCAGGGCGAGGAGCGTTGCTGTTGAAAGCTTCCATTCCATATACGAAAAATTCGATGCCTTGCTCGCCATATTGGTCGCAGAAGCGGGTATGGTTGGCGGCGCCTTCATCGCCAAAATGCTCAACGCTAGGGAGCGCAGGGTGATGAGCGAAATGTTTTTCGTCGTTGAAGGTCGCTTGTAAGATCGCCCCTGTGGTTTCGTGTTCGATGGAGCGATGAAATTTGTTGACCAAGTTGGCGGGTGAAAAATGCACGCGTTGGTCATGCGTATCTCCGCTGGGTGAGACGGTGGCGGCGTTGGCCGTCCACATGCAAGACGCAGAGCTTACTGCCGCCAATAACTTTGGTGCGTGTTTCGCTGCGCTTGCTAGGATGTCTGCATCGCTGCCTGTAAAGCCCAGTTTTCGTAATGTCGGGATATGTGGACGTTCATGGGGCGCAAGAACGCCTTGTACGAATCCCATGTCGGCCAAGGCCTTCATTTTTACCAAGCCCTGTTTTGCGGCGGCTTTTGGGTTGGATGGACGGGCTGAGTTATTCAATGACGCGACGTTACCAAAAGATAGGCCGCTGTAGTTGTGGGTTGGGCCCACTAAGCCATCAAAATTGGCTTCTGTCGCTTTGTTCATGATGTCCTCGATGTCTGTTCAATCATTGTCTGTGGGAATGATGGAGAAGACGCTGCGTTACAGCGTCAATCCTGGTCCTAATTTTTCTGGCATGGTCAGGCTGTCTGCCTCGATGCTGGCCACTGGGTACGCGCAATAGTCGGCGGCGTAGTAAGCGCTCGCTCTGTGGTTGCCACTGGCGCCAGTGCCACCAAACGGCGCGTTGCTGGAGGCGCCGGTTGTTTGGCGGTTCCAGTTAATAATGCCTGCTCGGCTATGCTGCAAAAACCATTCGTACTCGGCGGCATCGTCGGACAATATGCCTGCAGATAAACCAAATTGGGTGTGGTTCGCGATGACCATGGCTTGTTCGAGTGAGTCGTAGCGAATCACGGTCAACAAAGGACCAAAATACTCTTGGTCTGGTAGCGTATCTAGCATGCTGGTGGCGTCGATAATGCCTGGCGTGACAAAGCCTGTTTGGCTGTCACCGCGCGTCATTTCCAATAACGGCTCTGCGCCTAGGGCGATGAGTTTTTGGTACGCTTGCATTAAACCGTCTGCCGCCTGTGCTGAAACGATTGGCCCCATAAACGGCTGTTCGCTGGCGTCGTAACGGTCGATTTTAAGGGCTTTTGTTGCGGTAATCAGTGTGTGCAATATCGCATCGCCCAGCGCGCCTTTTGGCACTAATAAGCGACGTGCGCAAGTGCAACGTTGTCCTGCTGAGATAAACGCTGACTGGATGATTTCGTGAACCGCAGCGCGTTGATCAGCCACCTTTTCTGATACCAGCAATGGGTTGTTGCCGCCCATTTCTAAGGCCAAAATTTTGCCCGGATGACCGGCGAAGTCTTTGTGTAATATGTGACCGACTTGAGGGCTGCCAGTGAAGAACAAGCCATCAATACCTGGATGATTTGCCAATGCAACGCCGGTGTCGCGCTCGCCCTGAATCATGTTGAGTACGCCCGCTGGCAAGCCTGCTTTTTCCCACAGTTGAAGAATAATATCGGAGGTAGCAGGAGCTTGTTCACTGGGTTTGAACACCACAGTATTGCCTGCAATTAGGGCTGGCACAATGTGGCCATTGGGTAAATGCCCCGGGAAGTTGTATGGCCCAAATACCGCAACGACACCATGTGGACGATGACGCAAACGCGCTGTTGCGCCCGGCATAGGGGTGGTTTTTTCCACCGGTTCTTTCGTGGTAAGCCTGCTGTGAAATAGTGACTTTGCCAATCATGGCCGCGGCTTCGGTTCGTGTCTCCCAAATCGGTTTGCCCGTTTCACGGCTGATGGTTGTTGCAATGTCTTCACTGCGCTCTTTTAGTAAAGCGGCAAATTGTTCAATGATGGCGATGCGCTCTTCCAACGGGCGATTGGCCCAGCTTGGGAATGCGCTTCGAGCCGAATCAATCGCAAGGTCAACTTGCGCAGCACTGGCGGCATTGGCCTGCCAAACCAACGTGGCGTCCGCAGGATCGATCGAGCTGAACGCCTGAGCCTTCACCTTGTAACCATTGTCCATTGATGTAATGTGCTTGTTTCATGCTGGTTCCTCTTTTGTGACGCCTAAATTAATGTCTTGAGTAAGGTGACAGTTCGACAATGCGCACCGGTTCTTTATTGGTGATGCAAAGACTGTCGGCTTCTTCTTGAGTTAATGTCATGGCGCTGCCCGGCGGAATAGAACGCTGGATCAGTATGCAACGGAAGTCAGCCACTTTCGCATTGGATACGAGGTAGTAATTGCCTTCGTTCAGGTTTGCGCTCATGCCTTTTGGCTGGCCAATATTGGCTAAGCACAAACGGCTGTCGCGAACTGCGCGAATGTCTTGTACGCGCGCTTCTAGGCTTGGGCCACCGTCAAAAATATCGACGTAGTTTTCGTAGCGAAAGCCTTCTTGTTCTAAAAGACGGCGCGCTGGCACGGTGTTTTTATGCACTTGCCCCAGTACGTCTCTTGCTTCTTTTGGTAGCAAGTTTACGTACACCGGGTTGTTCGGCATGAGTTCCGCAATAAACTGCTTGTTGCCTTGGGAAGTCAGTTCGTCGGCTTCTTTGAAGTCGATAGAGAAAAAAATGGCGACCAAGACTTTCCCAAAGTGGCGAAACACCGTCTTCGTTACTGACACCACGCATTTCAGCAAAGACTTTTTCGGTGAAGCGTTCTGGAAATTGTGCCATGAACATAAAGCGGGCTTTGGACAGCAGCTGACCATTTTTGGAATGACGGTAGTCTTCTTCTAAAAACAGGGTACAAATCTCGCTGAATCCAGTGAAGTCGTTGTTTAGAATCAGCGTTGGAACCGCATTGTGTACGCCAAGCTCACGGGAAGCGTGAGTAATGGTGCCTAGGTGGTAGCTGTAGAATGGCTCGTCTAAACCAACGGTGGCCAAGATGCCGCAGGTGCCAACAATGTCACCTGTTGTCGTGTCTTCTAGCACCATCAAATAGTCTTCATTGTGAGGCGCGGTGACATTTTCTTTGTTAAAAGAACGTACCGCACCATCGATTTTTTTCTGAAGAATGGCCTCGTCAGACACCAAGGAGGTAAAACCAACCCCTGTTTTTTCTGCAAGTCGGTACAGTGACTTCAGGTCATTTTGACAAATAGGGCGTATGACCATCATGATGATTTTCCTCTTATTATGTAATTTACAGTGCGACCCATTGGATGCGGTGTCCCGAAGAGATGCCGAGTCGTTCTTGGGTTGCTTTTTCTATCGCTAGCCCAGCCACTTGAGGCTCGGCATGCGCTGCAGTAACGCGAAAATGTTCTAAATGTCCGGCGGATATTAGGTGCATTGGCCCTTTGGCTTTGTCGGTTAGGCTAAGGGCTTTGTCCATTTTTTGTTGTGCGATGGTGCGTAGACTTTCGGTTCTGGCTTCGATGCTGGGGCCAGCATCAAAAATGTCGACATAACCTCGAAATTCAAACCCTTCATTCAGCAAAATGTCGGCACTTTGGTCAGAATCTTCGTGGATCACGCCAATCGCATCTTGTGCGGCTTCTGGTAAGGTCGGCACATAATCGGGTAACGCGGCATTAATTCCGCGATGAAGTTTTTGTTGCTGACACCGGAAAGGTAGTCGGCTTTTTTAAAGTCCATGGAAAAAAGTGCTTGCCCAACGCGTCCCAAAAAGAAGAGTAGCCGTGTTTGTCACTTTCGCCACGCAATTCGGCAAAAAGTCGTGCGGTGAAGCGCTCTGGGTAACGTGCAATAAACAGCAATCTGGCTCTGGATAGTAACGACATCGCGACGGTATTTTGATGCGCTTTGTCGACAACCAAGGCAATCAATCGGCTGGTGCCACTGTAGTCGTGGCACAGGAACAAAGCCGGCACACGGTTATGAATTTGCAGCTGGGGCGACGCGTGAACCACTTCGTCAATGCGGTAACTGTAAAAAGGCGTGTCTACACCGACCATGGCGTCAATGCCACAACAACCAATGATTTGATCGTTGCTGGTATCCACTAAAACAAACAAGTAGGATTCATCGCCCGGCTGTACGACGTCGGTTTGAAAAGAACGACGAGACGAGGCTATTTTGTCATTTAGGCGTTCTCTATTGGCTGGGAAATTGGTGATACCAATGCCAGCTTGCTGGGCAAGTCGTTCCAGCGCAGGAAGATCGGCAAAATCTACTGGGCGTACTAGATACATAGAAGATTCCTGAAAATGAGTCATGGACGATAATATGTTGGTTATTATCACCAAGTTGTGTTCGGCTGGTAAGAGTCCAACTTTCGTATTGGCGACGTTTTTTTGTGGATGTTGGCTAAAATTGGTCGATTTTTAATAAGTATGAGAGGGTTCTGAATGAAAAAGGGTGTGTATCAGCATTATAAAGGGGCGTTGTATTGGGTTGAACGTGTGGCCAAACACAGCGAAACGGAAGAAGACTTGGTGATTTATCAGGCGTTGTATGGTGACTTTGGTTGGTGGGCCAGACCCTTGTCCATGTTTATTGAGACGGTGGAGATTAATGGAGAAAGTATCCCGCGTTTTGATTGGATACGAGCAGAACGTGACGCGGGATAAGTCCGGTATGCTGTTGTCTGGATATCCGTTAGATTTGGACTAAATTGGCGGGTGCATCCAAGGTGATTCACGCATAAAGGAAATGATTTGCTCTCTCAGCCAGCGGTGAGCAAGGTCATTATTAAAGCGTTCATGCCAAAAAATATGGATGGGATGCCGGCCATTGTATTCATCAAGATCCAACACTTCTTGCGGAATTGGCAATAATTTTACGGGATAAAAATTGGTTTTTTCGCACATGACTTGCAGAAAAAGGTCACCGATGGATCGCGATGTCACCAATGCCATGCCGCGTTTTACGGCTTGCATGGCGACCATTAGGCTGTCGGTTTCTAGGTCTGGTTGTATTATGTGACCTCTTTGTTTGAGCTTCTGTTCAGTTTTCGCAAATGAATTGTTGCGATTATTACGCAAATGATGTGTCACCACTTTGTGCGCAAGCAAATCTGTCACGGACACTGTATCTTGATGAAAAAGCGGATGGGCTTCACTTAAAATAATGCAGGCTTCCATGTAGCCTATCAGCTTGCTACGAATGTTTCCGGGGGTGTCATTAATCCGCATAACCCCAAGGTCAACATTGCCAGAAATCAGCTCATCCAATTGCGTGTCACCCCAAGAGCTGATAGACAATCTGAGCTTAGGCGCTTGGTATTGTAAGGATGCCAATAATGGTTCAATGAAGTTTTCTAAGTCGCCTTCATCTGCACGTAATTTGAAGCGTCTGTCTAGGTTTTTTAGATCCAATGAGTTCGGGCTCATTAACTCGGACAGTGAGCTTAAGATCGGTTGAATAAGGTCGTGAAGCTCAGACGCTCGTGCGGTTGGACTCAGTCCATACGCTTGGCGAGTGAAAAGCGAGTCTTTAAATAATTCCCTTAACCTTTGCAGGCTTTTACTTAACGCGGGTTGAGTAACCCCTAATCTTTCTGCGGCGCGCGAAACGCTGCCTTCTTCCATAATGGTAACGAAGGCGACGAGTAACTTAATGTCTAATTTTAAGATGTCGTCTAAATGCATACATTTTCTCGATAAAACGGCTGCTCGAAAAGCAAAGCCTTATTGCACTTGGCAATAAGGCTTAGTTTTGAAACAGGCTGAACCGTTAGGATTCAAATTCGTCGTGATGACGATATTTAACACGGAACAATATGGTGTAAAACACCGGTACAGCGATCAGCGTCAGAATCGTGGCAAAACCAAGACCGAACGAAATTACCACGGCCATGCCTTCAAAGAACGCGTCATACAATAATGGCACCATACCCAAAATAGTGGTGATGGCGGCCATACAAACTGGGCGAACACGGCTAACAGCAGACATGAAGATGGCTTCATACTTTTCCGTGCCTTGTTCGAGTTCGTAGTTTATTTGATCTGCCAATACGATACCATTTTTAACCGTCATACCAGACAAACTCAAGAAACCAAGCAGTGCCATGAAGCTGAACGCAGAGTTCATCGCAAGCAAGCCTGTCGATACCCCAATCAATGCCAGCGGCACACAGAACCAGATGGTCAGTGGCACGCGGATTGAGTTGAACAGCAAAATAGTAATGATGAACATGAACAAATAACCCATTGGCAATGCCTTGAAGATATTGGCTTGCGCATCGGTACTGCTTTCGTATTCACCGCCCCAATCTAGAACGTAGCCTGGTGGCAATTGAATGGCTTCAATGGCACCACGAGTACGACCAAAGATGGCCATGGCGGTTTCATCGCCCAATATTTTAGGGTCTGCCATCACGGTAATCGTGCGTTTACGGTCACGACGTTCAATGATGGGGTCTTCCCATACGGTTTCGAATCCAGACACTAAGGTCGATAAGGTGACATACGACCCTGTTGCAGGGCTGTAAATCTGTAGATCTCGAATCTGATCGATGGAAACGCGTTCGCTTTCTGGTGCGGTACGAACAATCGGTAATAAGTCCGTCCCTTCACGGTACAAACCAATTTGTGAGCCAGTAAAGTTGGTTAGCAGTACGTCGTCCAATTCGGTTTTGCTGATGCCTAAGCGTCGTGCTTGGGCGTCATTGAAAATAGGGCGTAGTACTTTAACCGGCTGACGCCAATTGTCTTTGATGTTTTCCAGACCGCCATCGGCGCGGTAAATTTCCTGAATTTGCGCACTGAACTGACGCAACAGTTTAGGATCTGGCCCGCTGATGCGTGCTTCCAATTTGGCACCAGAGGAGGGGCCTAACTGTAGACGTTGCAATTTCACTTCCAGTTCCGGGTATTCTTCCTGCATTTTGTAATACAGGTCTTTTAGCAAACCAGGAATCACTTCTGTGTCATGTGTACGAATGATGAACTGAGCGTAGCTTGAATTCGCTTGCTCTGCCGTGTACGTCAGCATGAATCGCAACGCGCCTTGACCCGTTGTAGACGTAACGTAGTTAATACGTTCGTCTTTTAGCAGGTCGGCTTCGATCTTCTTAACGGTATTGTGCGTGTCTTCAATGTGCGTCCCTTCTGGCATCTGAATGTCCATATAGAACATAGGTGTCGTGGAGGGCGGAAAGAAAGACTGCTTCACAAACTGGAACGCCCAGCCCGCAGTAAACAAGCTGCCGACCAACAGAATCACCGTCACCCAGCGATAATGCATGGCTTTATCCAAGAGCCATTTGTACCCAGAAAAGATAAAACCATTGTATGGGTCAACCGCTTCTGGTGCGTCACCTTCTTCGCTGTTTGCTTTCGCAATGCTGTCTTTGAAGAACAAGTCACAGAAAAATGGTGTCAAGGTGATGGCGGTAATCCAGCTTAATAACAGCGAGATTAGTAACACGTAAAACAGTGAGCCAACAAATTCACCAACGGCATCAGGGGATAAGCCGATAGGAGCGAAGGCCGTCACAGCAATAACGGTCGCGCCTAACAGCGGCCATTTGGTTTGTTTTACCACCGAACTGGCGGCTTGCAGTTTGGTCATGCCCCGTTGCATACCGATGAGCACGCCTTCGGTAACGACGATGGCGTTGTCCACCAGCATACCGAGCGCAATGATCAGACCGCCCAAGGAAATACGCTGTAAGTTGATGTGGAAATAATCCATCACGATGAAGGTGCCCAAAATGGTCAACAACAAGATGATGCCGATCAAAATACCAGAGCGAATGCCCATGAATACCAAGAGCACTAAAATAACGATGCCAACCGCTTCCACTAGGTTAAGTAAGAAGTTAGACACAGAGCGTTCCACTTCTTTGGATTGGAAGTAGATTGGGTCCATGTTTAGGCCAACGGGCTGTTGGTATTGCAATTCTTCAATGCGGTTCTCAAGAGCCTCACCGATTTTTACGACGTTTACACCAGAGGAAAACGAGATGCCAAGTAATAACGATTTGGCGCCATTGAAATCCACTAGGTGTGTTTTCGGCTCGACGTACTCGCGTTTAATGGTCGCGATGTCGCGCAGACGAATCAACTTACCGTCGGTTGGCGTGCCCACTATCAGGTTTTCTAATTCGGAAATGTCGTTAAATTCGCCCGTTGGGCTGATGCGAATGTATTCGCTGCCGACCTTGACGCGGCCCGCATTAGACACACTGTTTTGATTGGACAGCAGAGTTTCTAGCTGGCTTGGCGCAATGCCCATATTGGTCAGTTTGGAACGAGAAATCTCGATTGTGACTTGTTCGTCTTGCTCACCGGCCACCGTCACTTTCGCAACGCCATCGACCAATACCAATTCCCGTTTTACGTAATCCACGTAATTTTTCAGGTCTTTGTATGGGTAGCCTTCCCCATTGATCGCCAGCATAACGCCGTACACATCACCAAAGTCATCCAACACAATAGGCGTGGCAACGCCGCTTGGAAAGGACCCTGTAATGTCGCGAATTTTCTTGCGAACTTCGTCCCAGATCTGTTTCAGCTCTTTGGCACGATAGGTGTCTTTGATGGTTAATTGAACTTTCGAATAGCCTGCTTTAGACGTCGACGTGATTTTGTCCACATACGGCAAGTTTTGCAGTTCGCGTTCAATCGGGTAGGTCACTTCTTCTTCTACTTGTTCTGGTGACGCGCCAGGGTAGTAGGTGATCACCAAGGAATCCTTGATGGTAAATTCAGGGTCTTCCAGTTGTCCTAAGTTCGAAAACGCGATCACACCACCGACCAATAAGATCAGTGTGATCATCCAGCTCGTGACTTTGCGGTTTATAAAATACGCTGCGATATCCATTATAGACCTCGCTCACGTGTCCAAGGACGAACGTGCATGCTGTCGGTTAGGCTATTTACCCCAGCGGCAACCACTTGATCGCCTGCTTCTAGGCCAGACAAAATCTCGATTTGGTCATTTTGCAAAGCACCCAAAGTCACCACGCGCGCGCTCACTTGGTTGGTGTTTTTGTTGAATACCCACACCGTGCTGTTGGACTGGCCTGTGCTGGTGTCTTCATGACGAAGCACGGCTTCAACGGGAATGGTGAAGTGTTTCTTCTTACCCAGTAGGCGGCTTAAATCGATGTCGACGTTCGCGGTCATACCCGGCAATAGCGTATGTTGTGCTGAATCGTTACGGATCAGACGTAAGGTCACATCGTACGCCATAGTGGTTTGATCGGGAGTGGTGTTGTGCTCTTTGTACTCACCTGCAAGTGGTTCATCGGGAGCCACATCAACTACGACTTTTGGCTGGTAGTTTGAATTGGTGGATTTGATGCTGACGACCAGACTTTCAGGCACTTGGAACTCCACATCCAACGCATCGATGTTTTGAATGTGCATCAATGGCGCTGTGGCGCTGATGTATTGGAAGTTTTCCGTTGCGATAGAAGCAATGACGCCACTGAAAGGTGCGTACACTTTGGTGTATTGCAGCTGATTTTTTGCCGTTTGAAGGGCGTTATTGGCTTGATCTAATGTCGCTTTGGTTGAATCGTATTGCGATTGGGTTGTGGCGTCTTGGCGCAACAAGTTCTGAATACGTTTGAACTGAGCTTCTGCAAGGCGTTGGTTGGCTTGAGCCAGTTCCACCTGCAGTTTAAAATCGGTTGGGTCTAATACAGCAAGCAATTCGCCTTTTTTAACACGTTGACCTGCAACCACGTTCAGCGCCATTAACTGACCGCCAACGCGAAACGCAATGTCGGCTTCTTCACTGGCCTTAAGTTCAGCAGGAAAACGTCGAATGTTCACCGCGTCGGTTGCGGCAATAGAGATCAGTTTGACTGGACGGATAATCTCTTTTTCGACCACGGTTTCTTCTTCGCTTGATGAACAACCAACCAGCAGCAGAGAAGCGGCCAGCGTCATACCAACAAGCGTATTTAAACGTTTTTGGGAATTCATTCATTGCTCCGTAAATATTTAGGAAATAGTTAGATGAATGTATTTTATATCTCTCGTGTGAGGATATGAACATTTAAATATATATGAAAGATATGCCTAGTTGTGAATATCTTGCTGAAACGGGGTATATTCGCACTACTGCGTTTTTTCCAACTCCGCTATAAAAGTCTCTAGAATCAAATTGGCCCGAGCCCCTTTGCGCGTTATGGCGGAAAATTGGGTAATGTAGTGGCAGTCGTTTGGCAAAATGGCGCGCATGCGACCGTCTCGAATCCAGTGTTCTGCAACGTGGTCGGGTAAGAAGCCTATATAACGTCCTGTGAGAATCAAAAAGGCAATGCCTTCGCGGTCGGTCGCCGTGGCGCTGGGCGTCAGTGGCTGATGTTGCGCTTTGATGTCCGGTGTTTGCGCGTAGGCGGGCAGCACCGCATCGTACTCTTTTAACTTGGCTTTGGACAAAGCGTCGTCAGATAGGGTGAACAAAGGGTGCGTGTTGCTGCAGTACAGCTTGGATTCTTCTTCGTACAGGTGGTGATAATCCAGACCGTTGAGGATTTTTAAGTCCGGCACAATGCCGACGTGCAATCGTCCATCCAGTACGCCGCGTTCCACGTCCGTGGGGGGGATCATCCGAATGTTAATGGCTACGTGAGGGCCTTTGTCTTTTAGGCCGCCCAAAGCTTGCGTAATACGCGTGTGTGGCAGGGTGACCAAATTGTCTGTAATGCCAATGTTGAGTTCGCCTTTTAAATGCTGGTGGAGCGCATTAATGTTGGTTCTAAAGTCTTCAATAGACGACAACAGTTGCAAGGTGAAGTCGTACACTTGGCTGCCTTCATTGGTTAAGGCGAATCCAGAGCGACCACGCTGACACAAACGAAAGCCGAGCCGTGTTTCAAGGTCGGATATCGCAATGCTGATGGCGGCGCGACTGATGTTTAGTTCCACTTCGGCTGCGGAGAATCCTCCGCACTCGACCACGGTGCGATAGATTCGCAAGATGCGTAAATCGGCATCGCTTACCTGACTCTGAAATTGTTTCATGTGTCTTCCTGATCAAAAAAGCCGTTTGTAGTCAATACAAAAGCGGGTGATTCATCGTTTTACTTAGTTAAGTAAAAGTTTAACTAAGCGTTAATAGATTATAGTTTTCATAATCTATTCTGCTTGGCATAGTAGTGTCAATACAAGGCTGTTGCTCCTTAACACTTAAGAGGCAGCCGTTAATTGACAGACTGACTAATCCCTTTACGGAGCGCACATGGACATCATTGGACATTTGATCAACGGCAATCATTCGCTAGACGCAGAACGCACGCAGGACGTGTTTAATCCGGCGACAGGCGAGGTGGCTAAAAAAGTGGCGATTGCTTCTCGTGCTACGGTTGAAGAGGCCATTGCGGCTGCGCAAGCGGCTTACCCCGCATGGCGTGACACGCCGCCACTAAAACGTGCTCGGATAATGTTTAATTACAAGGCGTTATTGGAAAAGCACGCGGACAAAATTTGCGAATTGATCGGTGCTGAACACGGTAAAATTTGCCATGACGCCGCGGGTGAATTGCAGCGCGGTATTGAAAACGTGGAATACGCCTGTGGTGCACCAGAATTATTAAAGGGCGAATACAGCAAAAACGTCGGCCCAAATATTGATTCTTGGAGCGAGTTCCAGCCATTGGGTGTTGTTGCTGGTATTACACCGTTTAACTTCCCTGCGATGGTGCCTTTATGGATGTTCCCAATGGCGATCGTATGCGGCAACACCTTTGTGTTGAAGCCGTCAGAGCGCGACCCTAGTACGTCGTTGTTTATTGCTGAATTGCTGCATGAAGCCGGTTTGCCTGCCGGTGTCTTTAACGTGGTGAATGGTGACAAAGTCGCTGTGGATACCTTGTTAGAAGATAAGCGCGTTAAAGCGGTGAGTTTTGTCGGGTCTACGCCTATCGCAGAATACATTTACAGCAAAGCCAGTGCGAATGGCAAACGTTGCCAAGCATTGGGCGGCGCGAAAAACCACGCGATTGTGATGCCAGACGCGGATATGGATAACGTGGTCAGCCAATTATTGGGGGCGGCATTTGGTTCGTCTGGTGAGCGTTGCATGGCGTTATCTGTGGCTGTGGCAGTGGGTAAAGCGGCTGGTGATGCCTTGGTAAGCAAGATGGCAGACGCCATGAAACCCTTAAAAGTGGGTGAGTTTTCGGATAAATCCAATGATTTTGGCCCTGTTATCACCAAAGAGCACAAAGACAAAGTCGTTGGTTTTATTGATAGTGCTGAAGCTCAAGGGGCGACTGTGGTTGTGGACGGGCGCAATCCGAAAGTCTCTGGCTACGAAAATGGCTTTTTTGTTGGTGCCACATTGATTGATGGTGTTACCAAAGAGATGGACAGCTATCAGCAAGAAATTTTTGGCCCTGTTTTGCAGGTGGTTCGAGTCGATACCATGGAAGAGGCTATGACTTTGATCAATGACCATGAGTACGGCAACGGCACGTGTATTTTTACTCGTGATGGTGAAGCCGCGCGTTATTTCTCTGATTATATTGAAGTCGGTATGGTGGGGATTAACGTGCCATTACCGGTTCCTGTGGCGTATCACAGCTTTGGTGGCTGGAAGCGTTCTTTGTTTGGCGATCTGCACGCTTACGGTCCAGATGCTGTGCGTTTTTACACGAAGCGTAAAACCATCACGCAACGCTGGCCGTCTGCAGGTGTACGCGAAGGAAAGAGTTTTCATTCCCTTCATAAGCGCAACGGAAACGAAAGAGTCCCAGACGTTTCTTTCTGTCCTTGGCGTCCTGTTTTATTAGGCCACAACAGTCAGTAGGAATGTTTTTTAATGGTCGCTTACCACTTGGTAGCGACCATTTTTTTCGCTTGATAAAGGAGTCATCAACGCGTTTTAGTGCGCTTTCTGCGGTTTCGTTTTTGTCCACTTGAATCAGGCCAAAGCTGCAAGTTATGGTCTTATCCCAGCCCTCTATGGCAATGTGTTTAGGCATGTCTGCACAGATGGTTTCTATGCGTTGTTGAATCTGAGACAGCTCGACATTCGGGAAAATGAAGAGGAATTCTTCGCCACCCCAACGGCTTGAAATGTCGGTTTCGCGCATGGATTTGGACAGATAATCTGAGATCTTAATCAGTACTTCGTCGCCTTTGTGATGGCCTAATTGATCGTTTACCCGTTTAAAATGATCGACATCCACGAGGCTGATACAGAAAGGGACAGTGTTTTTAGCTTTACGGCTAACGTAATAGTTGAGCGCATCAAGCCCAAACCGACGGTTAAATAGTTGTGTTAGTTCGTCTTTTTCCGCGAGGTTAACCAACAAAAAATATTGACTGGCATACATGGATCGTGAAATGGCGGCCGTGGCAATAAAGGGAAGGCTTGCGCCGATTATGTTCATCACAAAAAGCAGCGGATAATACGTGATGATACTGTCTAGTTTGGTTTGGAAAAACACGCTCAACAATGTAAATGCTGCCATGTGGACGAAAGCGATGAATGAAGACCAAGCGATGCTAAGACAAGGTATCGCCATCAAGAGTAACGCCATTGGCCATAGGTAATATTGAAAACCCGCATCTGCGCCAAGTAGGCTGGTGGCTAACATGGCATGGCTTAACACTTCTGTGCTCATGATGAGGACAGAAATAGGGTGTCGTCCAATGCGGTTAAACCAGAGTGTTGTTAACCATATGGCGACGCTGAGGACATTGAACCAAGCAAGCGTGGTTTGATCGAGATAAATAAATAATAAAAGGAACAAAAAATGAGCAATACAGCCAATTGCCGACGCTATACTCAAAATCTGAGACGTTTGCCTGAGACTATTGAAAACGTGGTTTGAAGTAAAAGAATGCGGATGCTTTAATTGGCTAGTATTTACCACGGTTGCTTCAATCCTTGGTTCAGTTATTTGGTGTTCTTGAAAACGGTTTACTTCACTAAGTCATTGCACTGTTATGGTTACGAAATACAATCGACTTACGTTTATAACGGTTTAACACTTTTCTACTTTTTCGGGCTGTTTATGAAGAAAAAATATAACCTTGCTTCATTATCAAGATTCTCATGTTTAATCATAGCGTTATTTTTAACCGCTTGTTCAGGAATGGTAGAAACCAAAAAAGCCGAAGCCGAAGAAACGGAAGGATTAGTTGTTGATGTAGAAGGCAATTCTGCTTATTTGTCTGGTGTTTTAGACAGCAATCTGGTTCAACAATTAAGCGATATGGTACGCAAAAATCCCAATGTCACCGACTTAGTCTTGGTGGACATTCCGGGGTCGATCGATCAACAAGCCACCATGGAAGGCGCTCGTTTGATTCGTCGCTTGGGGTTGAATACGCACATTGCGACCACAGGCTACGTGCTTTCTGGTGGGGTTGACCTATTCTTAGGTGGAGTACAGCGCAGTATTGGTGCTGGCGCCGGTGTTGGTGTGCATGCTTGGTCAGACGGAACCAGACTCAAGGCCACCAATTTGAATGTGGCGGATCCTATCCATGCTACGTATGTGAATTTTTATCTCGAAATGGGCGTGCCAGAACGTTTTTACTGGTTTTCATTGGACGCAGCACCCGCGGACAGAGTGTATTTTTTATCGCCAGAAGAAGTGTACGATTTCCAACTAGCGACAGAATAATAAAGCACCAAGACAAAGGGGGAAATATGGAGCAAATAGAACTGTTCGCCATAGAAAGCCCTTGTCGAGGTGTGTGTGAAAACAGCGTAAAAGGGTTTTGCAAAGGCTGCTTGCGCAGTAGAGAGGAGCGCTTTCATTGGTTTTCCCTGTCCAATGAAGCGCGTCATCATGTTTTGGATCTTTGTCAGCAGCGTCGAGCGCGCTTGTTAAAAGCTCGCCAAGACAGATTGGAAGCCGATTCTGCCAAGGCGTTGCCTTACGGGATGGAAGATGAGCTGATTACTGACTTGTTTGAGCTAACAAATGATTAACGATCGATTAATGGTCGCTAATCGAATCGGTTAGTTTTCAAAAATCGCGTCGAGCGCTTCCGACAGACGATCTACGCCAATCACTTTCATGCCTTCAATGGGTTTTTTCGGACAATTGGCTTTGGGTACGACGGCTCTGGTAAAGCCATGTTTAGCGGCTTCGCTAATACGTTCCTGTCCAGATGGCACAGGTCGAATTTCTCCAGACAAGCCGACTTCGCCCAGTACGACCAGATCATGCGGAAGCACTCTATCGCGAAAGCTCGACACTACCGCTGCAATCGCCGCTAGGTCAGCGCTGGTTTCCAGGACTTTAACACCGCCCACCACGTTCAAATACACATCTTGGTCAGACGTCAACAACCCGCCGTGTTTGTGTAAAACGGCCAACAACATGGCAAGTCGGTTGTGGTCGAATCCGACCGTCACGCGTCGTGGGTTGCCTAACGCGGAATCATCCACCAGTGCTTGTAGTTCCACTAACAATGGACGCGTCCCTTCCCAAACCACCATCACAAGGCTGCCAGCAGCAGGGTGATTGCTGCGGTTCAAGAAAATAGAGCTTGGGTTTTTAACTTCCTTTAGGCCGTTTTCGAGCATGGCGAAAACGCCTAATTCATTCACTGCACCAAACCGGTTTTTCATGCCGCGAAGGGTGCGAAAGCGCGAGTCTTCCGAGCCTTCAAGCAATACCGAACAATCCACCATGTGTTCCAGTACTTTAGGCCCTGCCAAAGAACCGTCTTTGGTGACATGGCCGACCAGCAAAACAGCGGTTTGGGTTTGTTTGGCGAAGCGCGTTAATACGGCGGCACTTTCTCGAACTTGTGACACGCTGCCGGGCGCGGATTCTACGCCATCCAAATGCATAACTTGAATGGAGTCTATGACCATCACTTTGGGTTTGACCTGTTGGGCAATGGTTAGAATCGCTTCAACGTTGGTCTCTGAGAGCATTTTTAGGTTTTGCGTTGGTAGGCCAAGACGTTGTGCCCGCATGGCGACCTGTTGCAGGGATTCTTCACCCGTCACATACAGTGCGCTTTGTTGCTGAGCTAACCAACACATGGTTTGCAGCAACAAGGTACTTTTCCCTGCCCCCGGATGTCCGCCGATGAGTACCACACCACCAGGTACTAGGCCGCCGCCTAATACCCGGTCAAACTCATTGGCGCCAGAGCTAAAACGCGGCACATCGCCCAAATCCACATCAGACAAATTCTGAATGCCTGTGACCGCACCTGCGTAACCTTGGTAACGCGGGTCTTGGCTTGCGGCCACCCGAGCCGACGTTTTACCTGCTGTCAGGCGTATTTCTGATAGTGAGTTCCACGCGCTACAGGCTTGGCATTGACCTTGCCATTTGGCATAGTCGGCGCCACATTCATTGCATACAAACGCGGTTTTAGCTTTGGCCATGAGGGTCTCTTTCTCTTAGTTCTGTTTCTTCCAATTGACTGAGTACAGGTCGGTACGACGGTCTTTTAGGTTGTTTACCGAGCCTTCACTGCGCGTTAGTTTGAGCTTATCCAAATCCAAATCAGAGAACATAATCATTTCGGTGTTTGGGGTGGTTTCTGCCATCACGGCATCGTGTGGATAAGAAAAATCAGATGGGGAGAAAACGGAGCTTTGCGCGTATTGAATGTCGAGGTTTTCTACCTGAGGCAGGTTGCCACAGCTGCCGCAAATAACCACATAACATTCGTTTTCAATGGCGCGGGCTTGGGCACAACGACGCACACGTAGGTAACCGTTTTTGGTGTCTGTCCAGAATGGTACAAACAGTATGTCCATGTCTTGCTCGGCAAGCAGACGTCCCAACTCTGGGAATTCCACATCGTAACAAATCAATATGCCCACGCGACCGGCATCCGTGTTGAAGACGCGCAGGTCGTTGCCGCCTTGGATAACCCAGTCACGACGTTCGTGAGGCGTGATGTGGATTTTCTTTTGTTCTTCCACGGTGCCATCGCGGCGACACAAGTAACTGACGTTGTAAACGATTTCGTCTTCAATGACAGGCATGGATCCAGTAATCACGTTGATGTTGTAACTGACGGCGAACTGTGACATTTCATTGATAAAGCGTTCTGTGAAGCTGGCCAAAAAACGGATGGCTTCTGTCTGATTGCCTTGATCTGGGCTCAGTCCAATTAATGGTGCATTGAAAAACTCAGGGAAGAGGACAAAGTCACTTTTATAGTCGGATACCGCATCAATGAAGTATTCCACTTGCTTTAATAGCTCATCGACGCTTTCCACTTCACGCATTTGCCATTGGATCGCGCCAATGCGTACTTGCGTCTTGCGCGAGCGGATTACGTTGGTGTCTGGTTCGAAGAAGATGTTTTTCCATTCCAAGAGCGTTGCGTAGCCTTGGGACTTTTCGTCTTCTGGCATGTAGCGTTTTAATAAACGCGTAACTTGGAAGTCGTTGGACAGTTGGAAGGTCAAAATAGGGTCGTAAATTTTGCGTTCACGAACCGCTTCTAGGTATTCAGCCGCACTCATTTCATGGGCGTGTTCGTGGTAATTTGGAATACGACCCCCTGCTAAAATGGCGCGCAAGTTGTGCTGGCGGCATAGGTCTTTGCGGGCTTCATACAAACGACGGCCTAGGCGGTAACCGCGGTACTCTGGCGCAATTAAGGCATCCAAACCGTACATTGCATCGCCCATAGCGTCGTTCAAAATGTTTTCTTTTTGATCCACCAAGTCATCGTAAGTGTGCGGGTTACTGAAACGCTGGTAACTCACTTGCACGGACAGGGCAAGGCCGACGATTTTTCCGTGGTCTTCTAAACAAATTTGTCCTTCTGGAAAATCTCGAATTAATTGATGAATCGTGTGTTCTGGCCAAGCACCACCAATATCGTGATACACCTTATCCATCAGAATTTTGACTTGTTCGTAATCATTGTTGGTGAGATTACGAATGGTTAAATGTAAATCTTCGTGCTGCATGTTGGCCTCTGTAAATCGGTCTTATGTATTGCTCATGATAACGCGTATCGCCATGAGGAAGTAGGTGATGGGAGGAAGATTGAACGGTTAAATCTTTATTTGGTGGCGTTTCTAAAAAAGAAAACCCCCGCCGAGGCGAGGGTTTTGATCGTAAGAATAATGATCTATTACGAGGAGGTATTACTTCTTGCTGAACTCTGGGTACGCTTCCATACCACATTCAGAAAGGTCAACACCTTCGTATTCTTCTTCTTCAGACACTCGTACACCCATGATGGCTTTGATGATTAACCAAACAACCAAGCTCGTTACGAATACCCAAACAAAGATAGTCAATGCACCGGCGATTTGACCGCCGAACGTAGTGCCGTCGTTCGTTAGTGGCACGGCTAGCAAGCCCCAAAGACCCACCACACCGTGAACAGAGATCGCACCCACTGGATCATCGATTTTAAGCTTGTCTAGTGTCAGGATAGACACAACAACAATCAAACCACCAACAAGACCAATTAGAGTCGCGCCTAGAGCAGACGGTGTGTCTGGACCTGCTGTGATGGCAACCAAACCAGCCAATGCGCCGTTTAGAAGCATGGTTAGATCGGCTTTACCGAATAGGATACGAGCTAGAATAAGCGCACCAATTGCACCACCCGCTGCCGCTGCGTTTGTGTTCAAGAACACCATAGCAACAGAGTTTGCGCTGGCGATATCGCCAAGTTTAAGAACAGAACCACCGTTGAAACCGAACCAACCCATCCAAAGGATGAATGTACCTAGCGTTGCTAGAGGTAGGTTAGCACCAGGAATAGCGCGAACTTCGCCGTTAGGACCGTATTTGCCTTTACGAGCGCCAAGTACCAATACACCCGCTAGTGCAGCAGACGCACCCGCCATGTGAACGATACCGGAACCTGCGAAGTCAGTGAAGCCAAGGTCGCCAAGGCTAAACATACCGAATACAGAACCGCCGCCCCAAGTCCAGTTACCTTCCATTGGGTAGATGAACGCTGTCATCACAACCGCAAAGATAAGGAAAGACCAAAGTTTCATACGCTCAGCAACCGCACCAGATACGATAGACATTGCTGTTGCAACGAACACAACTTGGAAGAAGAAGTCAGACGCGCCAGAGTAAATAGAGCCGCCTTCGAAGCCACCGTCACGACCAGAGAAGTCGGTTAGAGTAGAAGCAACATCAACGTCTTGGATACCAGTAAGGAACCACTCGCCACCGTACATGATGGAGTAGCCGCATACCAAATACATGATGCAAGAAATGGCAAACAAGGCCACGTTCTTAGTGAGAATTTCCGTGGTGTTTTTCGCACGTACTAGACCTGCTTCCAACATGGCAAATCCCGCTGCCATCCACATAACCAGCGCGCCACACACCAAAAAGTAAAAGGTGTCCATCGCATATTGTAAGTGAAAAATTTGATCTTGCATGTTTCGCCCCCTAAAGGCTTGTATGATTCGAGCAGATTAAACTGCTTCTACACCAGTCTCGCCGGTACGAATACGAACCGCTTGTTCAAGGTTAACGATAAAGATCTTACCGTCGCCGATTTTGCCAGTGTTCGCTGCGCTTGTAATGGCTTCCACTACTTGGTCTGTCATGTCGTCCGCAATGGCAAGTTCGATTTTTACTTTTGGTAGAAAATCGACGACATATTCCGCGCCGCGGTATAGTTCTGTGTGGCCCTTTTGACGTCCGAAACCTTTCACTTCTGTTACGGTGATACCTTGAACACCGATTTCAGAAAGTGCTTCTCGAACATCATCGAGTTTAAATGGCTTGATGATGGCAGTAATAAGCTTCATACCCACTGTCTCCTTTAAAAGTCAGTTTTATTGTCGTATCGCAGGTAATAAGCTTTATTCAATATGCGTGCCATATATGAAAATGCCCATAGAACAAAGGCTTTGTAAGGAATATGTCGACTTTTAGAAATTAAAAAGGGTTGGGAAAGGCTTTGGATTGTGCGGCATATTGGGCTGCCCCGCGAAACGGTTGCATTAACTTGGTGCAAAAGAGGTCAATTGATAACGCTTACTTATGGGTCAAATCCCTATCTTATTGCTTCTGATCACAATATGAGCAGAAGCATGAGACTCTAAAAGGTGCGTTATTTCGAGGAATTGTTTTCATTGTGTGAGCAAGCGAGCAAATAGGCGCACAAAAAAGAGGCGTTTTGTATTTTGTCTGACTTAGAATCTTGGTGCATCGTCAATAGATGACTTGTCTATCCCTTCTGTAGGTCTCTATACTATTAAGCAACGTGAACACAAATAATGAGAACGACATGATTGATCAATTTATAAAGCAGCTGGGCACCGGATTGGGTCAAGCCGCAGAAACACTAGGAAAGCTTCCCAAAGAAGAAATCCAAGCGCAACTGCACGATGTCGCGCGCAACACCCTGAGTAAAATGGATTTGGTCACCCGTGAAGAGTTTGAAGTGCAAGCGGCGATGTTGGCGAAATACCGCGAGAAGTTGGCAGTATTAGAAGCGCGCTTGAATGAGCTAGAAAAAAACGACTGATGTAAGCCTGCCATACGCGGGGTTATTTCCAGCCTTGAAGCCAGTTTTCGGTCGATGTTAGTGCTTGCCAAGGCAATTGGTATTGATGTTTGTTAATCACGGCTTCAAGAATGCATTCGACGACGATGTTTTCTTCGTCTCGAATCAATTTGGTGACGATAAAATGCTTCTCTTTTTGTTGTGGAGATGTGGATGTCCACTTCGAAAGCAGAAGTTTGTTTGGGTTTATTTGATGCATTAGGGTCTTTTGTAACCTTATCAATGGAATGAAATACAGTTACGAAAAAAAGTGAGGAGTTGGATTGCTTTTCACTCTAAAAATTATCAGGTCAAGGAGTGATCATGAGTTTAGCTACCATCTATAGTCGTGCCCGTGTGGGTGTGTCTTCCCCGTTAGTGACGGTCGAAACCCACATTTCAAACGGACTGCCTTCTTTAAATATAGTGGGACTTCCAGAAGCCGCTGTACGAGAATCAAAAGATCGTGTGCGCAGCGCGATCATCAACAGTCATTTCGAATTTCCTACCCGACGTGTCACTATCAATTTAGCACCCGCCGATTTACCCAAAGAGGGAGGTCGTTATGATTTGGCCATTGCCATTAGTGTCTTAGTAGCCTCGGGACAACTGGGTGATCTACACCTTCGCGACACTGAATTTATTGGCGAGTTGGCGTTGTCGGGCGATATTCGTGGTGTGCCGGGTTTGCTGCCATCCGCCATTGCATGCCAACAGGCGAACAGGCAATTGATCCTTCCAGAAGACAATCAACAAGAAGCGGCATTAGTGGAAGGCAATGCGGTGTTTGCTAAGCATTTGACGCAAGTAACGGCGCATTTGTTAAAGCAAGCCGCGCTGCCTGCGTGTGTGTCTAAGCCAATTGAACCTTTGCCGTTAGACCACAAAGACATGCGCGATGTGAAAGGCCAATACCAAGCTCGTCGAGCCTTAGAAGTGGCCGCTGCGGGCGGGCATAATCTATTGTTTATTGGGCCTGCTGGAACGGGAAAAACCATGTTGGCGTCACGTTTACCCAGTATCATGCCTGCGATGACCGAAGCCGAAGCGTTGGCGGTGGCGTCAGTGCAATCGGTCGCAGGACGAAAAATGGGCTTGGATTGGCATTGGTCTGAACGACCTTTTCGATCGCCGCACCATTCTTGTTCGGCTGCGGCGTTGGTGGGAGTGTAAGAAACATTGTTAAGTGATAAGGAATAGCAGTAAGTGAAATTATACATCATTATTTGATAATGGGTTTTAATAGAATGCAGCATTGATACCTCACCACTTGGGGCGGAGGTATTCATTTAATATGAGATATTAAGCCCAATATTGCTTAAAATTAAGTTGCCCTCCCTAATGTGTAGCATGCACCGGCGTTTATTTAGAAAAAATTCCATTTCAAATGCTAATCTTGATCGTAAGTTGATAGACCAGGTGCAATGCCGCGACTCTCAACATCATACAAAGTCTGATGATTACGTAACCATAGCTGGTAATTATACCCCTTTAAGCTATGATCTTCCGTGCAGTCTACATTCCAGTAATGTAGCCAATAGCCCACTACCGCAGCTCTTACCATGAGTTTGAGTGCGCCATCCTTCATATCGAAATCATATTCTATAGTTTCAGGGTGAGGAACATTCTTTCTATTAGGATGTGGTGTCAACTCTACCGAAACCATCCGACTCCATTGAAAATCCTTTAGCTTTAAATCGGGGTGCTCGTTAACTTGCCGATCAATATGAGCGTTGCAGATTCGTGTTAAAGCATAGGATCTAAAACTATTTTTATTGAGATCAAAAGCCCTCATGTACCAATGAATACCGTTATCAAATAATGCGTGAGGAACCAAGTTTTTTACTGACTGCCCATTCTTTACAGAGCGATAAACAGTCCTAAGTTGGGCACCCACAGAAATGGCTCTAGTAATTGTCGCCAATAGATCCACATCAGGAAGAACTAATCTTACAGGGCTGAAAGAGCCGTTAGAACCACTTATGCCAAGCGCATCACAAATATTGCGTTTGCGTAATTTTGAAAGCGCAGATTGTATTGGAAGGTCGAATACAGGGTGGAAACTATCATCCAATATCTCATACTTTTTCGAGCTTTGGTTTAGTTTTAAATTATCTGGTGATAACTCTTTATATAAACGAATATCGCGCGTAGCTGCAGCTTCACCTAGCCCAAAACGATCAGTCAGGTCAGATCTGGAGATCCAGCCTCGAAACCTCAACATAAACTCTAAATACTCCAATCGATCATATACATTTTTAGGTAACTGATCTAATCGATTCATAATTCACACCTGGCATAATTTTATTGATGGTAATATAGCATTTTAATGATCTATTTACATCATCATAATGATCATGTATTGTCTGTGATTAGTGCAAGTGAATTTGTACTAATTACTTACAAACACTCAATTATCTTAAAAGGAAAAATCATCATGGCTCTTAAACCAGGTCCTAAACCCAAAGCAAAATCAACAGGAAAAACAGATCAGCGTCGCCGGGATAATAAAAAAACTCCTGGTAATACCCCAGACTTAAAACCAAGTAAATCTTCAGGAAAATAGAGCAGTTAAGTGAATTTACTAAAATGGTAAGGCCAGTTGACTCGTCATCACTGGCCTTTTTTGTCACTGTCCCGTCCTGAAATCCCGCCTCATTTTTGGTCGAAAAATCTGAAATCCTGCCTCTTACAAAAACTCGCTTGGCCATTCAAGTTGCTTTAAATTATATTGTGTATTTATACAGTGTTCTGGTGTTGATCATGCGTGTGAATTATCTTGTTGTGTCTGAGTCGGCAGGGTTTCCTTCGCCAACTCAGGACTTTGTTGAAAAGTCGTTATACTTAAATGAGTTCTGTGTGGCTCATCCGAGCGCTACTTTTTATGTGCGTGCTCAGGGTAATTTGATAATCGATGTGGGCATTTATTTAGGTGATGTGTTGGTGGTGGATTGTTAGTTAACCGCGCGTCATAGTGACATTGTGATTGCCTGCATTCATGGAGAAATGACGATGAAGGCGTTGGAGCTGAAGTTCAATGTGTTGCTTCGCCCGAAGAGCAAAGCCTAAAAAGCGATTCATATTACGGAAGAGGCCGAATTGGAAATCTTCGGTGTGGTCACTGGCGTAGTTCGTAAGTACGAGTGCGGCTGATGAAGAAAGGCGTGTCACCCTAATAGTCATTGAAACGAGAACACCTATCGCTAGCCTACACATCCCAGATGGGATGAACTGCCAAAGGTTTTTTGATTCAAAGTGCAAAAATTAAAAATGGACTTTTAGTTAAAAAATTCAACCTATAATGATTGATCGAGAGGTGTTCCATGAGTGATAAAACTACTAAAGAAAATGCCAGTAATGTGCCAGCAGGCAAGATAATAGCAACTGTTGTATTATGGCTAGATGAACAATGTCCACAGGAGCGTTGGGACTTATCTGATGAACAGATGTGTATTCTTCTAGGTGGTATTACGGTTTCAACTTGGAATCAATGGAAAGAGACCGCACAGATTAATGACAGCCTTCAAGTAGACCAAGAAACTATTGATACACTGGCGATGCTAGTGAGTATATACAAGATGATTCACCTAAGTGCACCAACTGGATTTAAGTATGATTTTTTCAAAAGGCCAATAGATCATCCGACATTTAATGGCAAATCAGCTAGAGAATTTATGTTAGAGAACCCTTCACTTGATGATTTCCTCAAGGTGAGAAATTTTTTCCGGAGTAAGGTGCTCATATAAAAATCACTTATTCTTAATTAAGCTTTTCATGTTAGTCATAATGATACTTAACAGACATGTTGGAGGAGATATGTGAGTACTAAACGAAAAAATTATGATGAAAAATGCATTGATATTTATGATATTGAGAGCAGTCTTGATCGTCTGATGAGTGATTCAAAAGGCAGTCCAGTTGCTGTTATGAAGGACGGTAACCCTGTGTTTTACTGCGTTCCCGCTGACACCTATGCCGCTATTTTAGCAGCTGTTGAAGCATCTGAAATGATAGCGCTGAATGAAAGGGCTCACCAGTTGGGTTTGGAAGTTTTTGGTGGCGAAGACAAATGGAAATCATGGATTAAAGCATCTGCACTTGCGTTAGGTGGTAAGTCACCAGAGTCGATTATGGTTACTAAAGAAGGAATAAATAGAGTAAGAGACCTTTTAGGGCAGATTAGCCACGGGGTTGTTGTTTAAATCAGCTGTGTTGCGATCAGATAAACTGCACATAATTACACGTTGGATTTTTTGCTTGTAACGAGCTCAGATCTGATTTGTATTGTTTAGGTTCTGATCTATCAAGACTTTTAGCATTGCAATCTCTGAATTTATAGCTATCTGTCGTTTATTGAAAACATCAAACTCAGCTGACTCATCCTCATATCGTGCAATGACATTGCTCAAAGCCTCGATAATGATCAGATTTTCGTCATAATGCTCTAACAACTCTTCTAAAAGTATCAGAGCTTGTTGGTGCTCATCAGAGCTCGCTATACCATTCAGAATTGGTAACTGGGTCACTATAGCTTTGGCCATTTGTGTTATTTCGTTTGTAACTAACATTTCATTTACCTATGGTTGCTAGGATTAATTGAAGCAGAGTTGATATTTAGTTCTTAGATGTTAGTGCGAGACTTTATTAGATCGAACAATAAAAGGCAGTTTTAACTCATTGAGTTGATCTATTAGAGCTTCAGCGAGCTCGTCATCCACACTTAGAAACAGTTCATCTGCGTGAGCAGTATGGGAATCTAGCCTTTCAAGTAGTTCTGCTTCACTTAGTCGATTTTCATTTACTTGGTTTTCGCCTGCTTAATCATAATTCTGTTTTCCCTCAGCACAGACCTCGATATGTGACTAACCATTTCTAGTTGCTATATCACGAATCGCACTAATTAATTCAGCTTGAGCCTTTAGGCTCAGTACTTCCTCCTCGCTCGAAGCCACTACTTCAAATATGTTTGAAAACTTTATTGAGGCCATCATCTATCACCTTAAAGTACCATCAATTGCTGGTATACAGTATAGCCAGACAACTGTCTGGGGGGCAGCATCTGAAGACGAACTCTATCAGCGTTTTCTAACTCGCTGAGTCCTGTTGTTGTAGAATGAAATTGACTTTTTAGAAGCGAGGCTGTGTTGTTTTATGTCATTCCTCTATCGGAGAGTGGTTAATTATAAGAAAAAATATAAATTATAAGAAAAAATATAATTGCATATAATTGGTTTATTAGAAGAGTGATGAGTCACTTTTTCTGATGATTTTTAGCTATTTGCACAAACAACTAGTGGCTAGCAAGCTCTTTCGTGATATTGGAGTTGAAAGGATGAAATTTCTTTTTAAGATATTTATGCTTATCGTAATCATTGGACTTCCTTCATATACTTGGGCATTCCAGTGTGGAAGTCATACCAGTTTTGGCGTGCCGTCTTCAGCTGATCAGTTGTTGTGCCGTCAAGGATACGCTCTGGGTTATAGTTATGAACATCGAGGACCTGAGTGGGTTCAGTATGCAGTATCAAAAGAAAGTGTTGAAGCCAGCTGTTCTTCTCAGCCAAACTTTCGGAATGATCGAGATATTCCAGAGGAATATCAATCAACCAATCATGACTATACAAACTCTGGATATGATCGAGGGCATATGGCCCCTAGAGCAACCATTGACTTTAACTGCACCTCAGAAACAGAAAGTGTTTTGTACTCCAATGCCTCCCCTCAAGATCCTGGTCTAAACCAAGTTGGTTGGAAGCGGCTAGAAGACAATGTTAGGGGATGGGCTGAGCAAAGACAAAATCTCTTCATTATAACTGGTGCTATTTTTCTTGGTAACAAACGTATTCGAGATCGAGTGTCAGTCCCTAGTCACTACTACAAAATTATCTATGATCCTGAACGAAAGGAGTCCATTTCTTTTATTTTCCCCAATGAGCCATTAGCAACATATGATCTTGATAAAGGGATCGTAACTCTTTCTGAGATCAGCAGCTTAAGCGGTCATAACCTAAGCATGATGTTTGATGTGAAGAAAGAGTATAGGGTGCTAAATTTTTAGTTTATATAACAGTGGGTTGATATGGCCTATTATGAACTGTTTCAGAGTAAGAGGTTGAGCTCCGCTCTCAGATCTTCTCTGTTTGGGTACGGGAATAGAAATCATGTTGCGGATTTATAGTCTATAGCATTTTAAACAGTTAATATGATCTTTCAAATTGTTCAAGGAGGAACACATGGAACAACTCAAACGATTGCTCTCAGATTTGGAGCGCATTTCATTTCAAGATATATCCGAAGTACCTAAAGAAAGGCAGCACGAAGTTGCTGAACAGATAGAGCAGCTGCAAGATAGCCTTTCAGCACTAAGTCAGTTTAAGAGAAATGCTGTCAAAACTATTTTGGTGCAACGTTAGGATGGCCATGTCTCTTTATTAAAGAAAAGGATAAAGCAGAAACCTAGCTCAAGTATTGGGCGGGGTTTTACGCATGTTAAAGTTAGTTCTGGCTAGTTGATGGGGCTTCAACCATTGTTTCCACTAAGTCCTAAATTAAGTTTTGATTGCTTCTATTGTCTTGCTAGCCAAACGCTTTCTCTACTCCATAACTATGGAGATCATAATCATAGGTGCATCTGACAGTGCTAATTTGAGAGATAGCATAAGTATTTATATGTGTTTTTATACAGTAAAATGCTTGCTGGAGGTGATATCCAGTAAGATATACTTTAAACTGGACACTTTCTCCAGTAGAATTATTTCTTTCTGGAGGGCTTCTCCAGTGGGAAATAAGATGCGAAATAATACTATGATAGACGAAAAGGATTACCCTCTCACCTTCAGCGGTCATGAAACATTCCCTCTTAGGCAGATGTGGTTGAAAAAAATTGTAGATATTGCAGATATTAATGGCGATATTCCTAAAAAAAGCTTCTCGGAGCCTGAAATAATTGCAGAGCTTGGCGTGGGTAAAAACATGCTATTATCTATGAGGCATTGGGCTGTGGCCTGTGGAGTAATGTATGAAAAAACAACGAATTGTTTTTCTCTTAGTGACTTCGCGAAGCAAATATTAGCTGATGATGGACTAGACCCCTACTCTGAACACCCCTCCACAACGTGGCTTCTCCATTGGGCTTTGTCTACTTTTGGAACTAAAGCGACAACAATCTATTGGGTTTTCAATAAGATAAATAATTCCAGCTTTACTAAGAGTGATCTCAAAGTGCAGCTTAAGCAACTTTGTGATAGACGGCAAAAAAAGGTGTCCGACTCTTCACTTGTCAAAGATATTGAAGCTAGCCTACGTGGATATTTACCTAAATCTATTGGTGCGTACGAGGAAGATTATGCCGATCCGATATTTGGAGAACTTGGCCTTCTGAGTTCAGTGGAAAACGGACACTATGTGTTCAATAGAGGGCCTAAGCTATCGTTAAATGACGCTACTTTTACGTATGCCTTGTTGGATTATTGGAAGCCACGAAAGTCCATGTCGAGTACTTTGTCACTAGACGAAGTAGCCTTTGGTGAATCTTCTCCAGGTCGAATCTTCAAATTAGATGAAGATTCAATTGCCGAGAGGATGATGTCTATCGACGAATTGACCGGACAACGTATCACTTGGTCAAATTCTGCGGGTATTAAACAGTTGTCCAAAGGGGATTTTGATTTTGATGATCTTATGGCTGAAATGTTGAGGAAAGCATATGACTAGTAATTCACGGCATGTTTTGCTTGATGAGGTTGTTCAAATATCGCCTTATTACCAGCGGTCCATAAGACTTAATGATGACTTTGGTAGCTCCGATGCTATTAATGGTTATGTATGTCATGAGACAGCCAGAAAGGTTTTGTCAAATATGGCTCAGCAGGTAGCTTTGGCAAATCAGAGAGCCTTCACTTGGACAGGCCCTTATGGAAGCGGGAAATCTAGTTTAGCGCTTGCTTTTGCTACGGCAATCAGCACCAATAAAAAGCTGCGAGAAGATGCTAGGCGAGTGTTGTCACTTAATAATGTCGAATTCCTTTCAGATGCCTTTCCCGTCACGTCCAAAGGGTGGTTGGTTCTACCAATCGTTGGTGGTCATTTCTCTATATCTGAGGCTATTGCAAAAGTTATTAAAGAAAAAACTAGCAAGGAATCTGAGACATCACAGGACGTTTTGGATAACTTGCGGGAGTTGGCTCAATCAAAAAAATATGATGGTGTCGCCTTAGTCATTGACGAGATGGGCAAGTTTCTGGAAGCGTCATCTTTTGACAGTGATGATATCTATTTTTTTCAAGAATTAGCTGAGCTATCTTCACGAACCACAAGCAATTTCTTGCTAATAGGCATACTTCATCAAGCCTTTAGGCAATACGCAAAATTTCAACGCTTTTCTGAGCAAATTCAGAATGAGTGGGCAAAAGTTCAAGGGCGCTTTTCCGATATTCCTCTTGTGGCCTCTACTGATGAAGTTGTTGAACTACTAGGGAAAGCTATCTATGTTCCTCAGAAGTTCATTCCAGATGACGCGCTTTATCGACAGGTTTGTGTCAGTCTTGGCAAGAGAAGACCTGCTGTTAGTCTTGACCTTTCTGAAAAGCTTAGAAGTTGTTGGCCTCTTCACCCTATTACAGCGCTACTACTGGGGCCAATATCAAGACGTCAATTTGGTCAGAATGAGCGCAGTGTTTTTGGTTTTCTTGGCTCGCTGGAGTCTCATGGTTTTCAGGAATTCTTGCGTTCGACCGAACTTGGTCACGATATTTTTTACACGCCAGAAAATTACTGGAGTTACCTTAAGGCAAATTTAGAGCCGATAATCACGGTATCTAACGATAGTCATCGCTGGGCAGTGGCAACTGAAGCGGTTGAGCGTGCTGAAGCTAAAGGCAGTTATCTTCATGCATCAGTAGTAAAAAATATTGCCATTATTGATTTGTTTAAGAATGGTTCCGGTTTAGCTGCAGACAACGAACTCTTGAGAACAATTTACTCTCAACTGTCCACTAATGAACTGAACGCTATTCTTAAAGATCTGTCTGAGTGGAAGATCGTGGTCTTCCGTAAATTTAATGATGCATGGTCTGTCTTTGAAGGTAGTGATTTTGATATTGACGCGGCAGCGGCAGAAGTTAAAGCTCAAATCACATCCTTTGATCCCAACAAAATTGCAGACATCGCCAATTTTCCCCAGTCGTTGCTAAGCGACACTTGCATCTAACTGGAACATTGCGGTGGATGGGGTTCACTGTACTTTCGGCAGAATCATTGAATAAACATATCGAGACGTTTTCTTCAAATAGCGGTGAGTTTGGCCAATTTCTTTTAATTGCTGATGATGCTGAGATAGATTGGAAAAAAATTGCCTCAAAAAATTTAAAAAGCAATAGTACGAAGTTTGCTATTGGTGTCCCAAATAGAAGGGGCTCCATTGTTGAATTGGCAAAAGAACTGACAGTTCTGAAACAAGTAGCGAATAGGCCTGAGTTAGAAGGTGACCTTGTAGCGAAGAAGGAAGTATCTATTCGCCTCTCAGCAGTTAAACATAAATTAGATAGTGAGCTCTCCAACGCTTTGAAAAATGCGGTTTGGTATAGCTCAGTATCACCTTCTGGTTCCCAGCCTCATAGTTTATCCAAACTTGCGTCAGATTTAGCCGATGAATTATTTGCTAAAGCTCCAAAAATTTGGAGTGAACTTGTCAATCGAGAAAATCTGTCAAGTAATAGTGTCAAAGCTCGACGTGACTTGCTTTATCGGATGTTAAACCACGAAAAAAGTGAAGGGCTGGGTATAGATGGCTTCCCTGCCGAAAAAGGTTTATATCTGACATGTCTTAAGGTGACAGGGCTACACCAAGAAAATGCTGAAACGGGTGAATGGCATTTTGTTGAACCTACCAACGCTGATAGGAATATGCTATCAGCGTGGCGGGCCGCTTACGATTTGGTGTCTTCTTCCGATGATAATGTGAGCTGTGCTGATATTTATAGAGTATGGGGAAATGCTCCCTTTGGTATAAAAGCTGGTTTAATGCCTATCCTTTTATGGTCATTGATACTGTCTTGCAAAGGTAAATTAGCACTGTACAAAGATTCCTACTATGTCCCTGAACCATCGGAGCTAGACATCGACGAGTCGCTTCAAAATATTGGCAGATTCGAATTAAGAGGTATTCAGTTAACAGAAGAGCGTATTGAGCTACTAAGTGATATTGCCAAGGTGCTAAAAACTATCTTGGGAGATGCCGTATTCGATGAACCACTGAGTGCCGCTCGTGGTCTTGTTAGAATTGTGTACAATCTACCTCAATGGGTTAAAAAAACTCGAACTCTTTCTAAAAACACTGAAAAACTTAGAGATTGTTTACTAAGGGCATCTGATCCACACAAAGTTATATTCCATGATATGGAAGTGATTTTTGAATCAACAGACTCAAGTATTATTGCTGAAGAGTTGGCCAAGTCTATTCAGGAACTGAAACTAGCGCACTCTAAACAGCTAAAGGGGCTAAGGCAATTGTTGCTTCAGCAGCTGTCTGCTACTGATGGCAATTATGAACAGTTAAATAAGCGTGCAATAAACATATCAGGTACATCAGGTGAGCTTAAAGTTAATGCTTTCATCAATAGATTGAAGAGCTTTGATGGAACTAACGAAGCTACCTCTGATATTTTGTTCTCACTTCGAGAGAAGTCGCTCAATGAGTGGAGTGACCAGGATGTAATGTCTGTCCGGAAGGATATAGCTGAAGTATCGAAAAAGTTCCGAGAATTAGAAGTGGTTGCTTCGGTTAATAACAGAGATCAGTCCAGAGATGCTATTGCCATAGTATATGCAGCACCAGGAAAAGATTTCGTCAAAAAATTCGATATTGGCGAAGATAAGCGAGATGAGCTTGATGCAATTTGTGAGAGTGTTATTCAACAATTGAGCTCAGCAAATATCGAAAAGGATTCTCAGTTTGCTGTTCTAGCAAGGGTACTTGAAACGCTTTACGAGAAGGAAAAAAATCATGTCTGAGAAACATGTATTAGGTATATCTGGAGGCAAGGACAGTGCAGCTCTAGCTATCTATATGAGACTACATTATCCAGAACTAGATATTGATTATTTCTTCACCGATACAGGGAAAGAGCTACCAGAAGTATATGATTACCTTAGAAAGCTTGAGGGTTTTCTAGGGAAAAAAATTGTTAGGTTAAATGCGGATCGAGGCTTTGATTTTTGGCTAGCTCAATATAATAATTTCCTACCTTCAGCACAAACTAGATGGTGTACTAAGCAACTCAAATTGTTGCCTTTCAAAAATGGGTTAACACAATGCTTGATGACGGGCATACAGTGTATAGTTATGTAGCGATAAGAGCTGATGAAGAGCACAGGCAGGGCTATTCTTCTCATAACGACAATCTAAAGATAAAGATGCCTTTTCGAGATGACAATTATAACAAGGCAGCAGTGTTTGATTTGCTAGAGTCCTCTGGAGTAGGCATTCCTAAGTATTATGAGTGGCGGTCAAGAAGTGGTTGCACATTTTGTTTTTTTCAACAAAAAATCGAATGGGTGAATTTAAAGGAAAGGCATCCTGAAGCATTTGAAGAAGCCAAGCGGTATGAAAAAAATGCGATAGAGCACGACTCTCCATTTCTTTGGAGTCAAGGTGAGTCGCTTGAGGAACTTGAACAACCGTTAAGAATCATTCAGATAAAGTCGGACTTTGAGGCTCGGAAGGTGAGAGAGATGAAAAACCGACCTGTTAACCCTTTACATCAAGGATTAGAGTTAGATATCGACGAGCTTTATCTTGCAGATGAAGGAAATGGTGCTTGCGATATTTGTCATAAATAGTAACTATGATTTTTAGAATGGAAGGTGTGAAAATGGTTAAGCCAAGAGGGTTTAGGATTGCTGCAAGGGCGTTAAGGCAATTGGGGGCTGAATTGATAACCTCCGATGAAATTGCATTGAATGAATTAATAAAAAATGCTCTAGATGCAGGTTCTAAGCGTGTTAGGATCGATATAAATAACCCATTTAAGCTTTCTCGTACTAACTTAGTTACAAAGCTAATCTCTTCAACAAAGCAATTAACAAAAAGTGAGATTTTGGAGGTAATTGAAGATTGCATTGATGAAAATTCACCTCCTCTTTTCTTATCTGACTATGTAAGTCGAATAGAGTTCTCTGACCCAAAGAAAATAAGTAGTCTAGTTGATGAAATGTATAATGACTTATGCAGCATAACTATTTCTGATAATGGCGTTGGGATGGGAGAGGAGCAGCTACAAAACTCTTTTCTAGTTATAGGTACTCCTAGTAAGTGGATCGATAAACAGTCTGACACAGATAGTGAGCTTTTAGGAGAAAAGGGAGTTGGAAGACTATCAATGATGAGGCTTGGTAGATATGCATCGGTGTCATCAGGTAAAGCAGAAAGTAAATATAATCATGAAATAAACTTTGATTGGTCTTTGTTTGATGACCCTAACTTATATCTAGATGAAGTTGATGTGCCAGTGACCAAGGGGCAAAGTAAGATTGCTGAAGAACAAGGTACAAGTATTTTAGTAAAAGGTATCTACGCTCATTGGAATAGGGCTAAAGTTTCAAGTTTTATCAATGAGTACCTGAGACGACTGCAAAATCCGTTTAGTGAAAGAAATAGATTTCCAATAGATGTATATTTTAATGGAACACGTCAGCCTATTGAAAGAATTTACTCATGGTTTAAAAAGGCTGCAAACTTTTCTGCCTTGATTCAATTTACAGTGGAAAAGACTGGGGAGCTTTCTTTGCGAAGAGAGTTGACTTGGAGAGGAAAAACAAGTCCTGAAATGAGACTTTGGACTGAAAAAGACTTACTTCGAGAGCTTGGAAATAATGATCAATCTAATTTCCACTCAGCCTTAGTTAAAAAGACACTTACAGAACTTGGTTCAATCAAGTTAGATCTTCTATGGTTTAATCGTAGTGACCTGAATGGTGCTTCTATTGACTATTCGTCTTCACAGATAAGGGAAGAATTGAATTTATGGTGTGGCGGGTATGCTATATATCGGGATAACTTTCGCATAGGAATGACGGGGAGTCTTGAGGATGATTGGCTAAAAGTAGATACTGGCTCTCTAAAATCTAAAGGTTTTTCCTTCAATAGGTACCAGACAGTTGGTGCACTTTCTATCACGCAAAAAAATAACCCATTATTACTTGATGCAGCAAATAGAGAAAAATTAATAAACTGTAATCACCTTGATCTCCTAAAAGATATGCTGACAGAACTGGTAAATAAAGACCTTAAAAGTCATATCGAATACTTTAAAAATAATGAGGTAAAGAAAGCATCATCTGAAGCTACTGCGCAAGAAACTTTAGAGGATGCCAAAGCTCGATTAAAAAGAGCTAGAGAAAGTGCGACAAGTCTTAGGAAAAGTGTGGGTAAGGAGCAGCAATTAGTCGTCAAAGAAATCGAACATGTACTTAAATCTCAATACGAGAATATCCGGAAGTATGAACATGCAATGCTGTTATCTAAAGAGCAAAGGATAGAAGTGCTAGAATTAGCTGGGTTAGGTATGGTTGTAGATAAAGTAGTACATGAGCTTGCTAGACTTACAGAACAAACAACGATTAGTCTATTAAAATTGGAGAAGCAAGGTCAGAATGAGGATTCATCACATCTCATTAAAGTTATTCGCGAGCAAATAAAGGTAACGAATAAACGGATTAGAACAGTAGACTCCCTTAGCCCATCAGGGAGAAACAGAAAGGAACTATTTGATCTAACAAAAGCAGTGCTAGCTGTTATAGACGGATTTTCAGGAAGGCTTTCTCGACACAATGCTGAGATACTATTTACAGTAGACGATCAACTTACTATTCGATCCTTTAACGTAGAAATGGTGCTTGGTTTAGCCGCTTTAGTTCTGGAAAACCTTCTGGCAAATTCTATTTATTGGTTGCAGCAAGGCCTTTTTCGAGGTGAGAACAAACGGAAAATATATATTAATATTGACACTCAATCCTATACGTTATCGGTTAGAGATAATGGCCCAGGAATAGATCCATCAAATAAAGATGATATATTTAGGGCGTATTTCACAAGCAGGCCTAAAGGAAAAGGTTTAGGTTTGTTTATTTGTAGAGAGATTGCGGATTATCATCAATGCTCAATTTATTTGGATACAATGCCTGAAGCCGATGGAAGGCTTAGGACGTTTGTACTTGAATTACCCAAGAAAAATTGATCACGGTGAGTGTGGAGTAAATAATGAGCAGTGATGCCAACCTAATAAAAGTTGTTATCTTAGATGACGATCTAAAATCACCTACCTTGAGTGTATCAGACAACACTATTAAAAAAGTTCTAAATGATGATACCTCACCTGAGTTTGAGAAAACCAAAGAGTTCATGAAGGTAAGTAGGATTTTCGAGTCGGATGATTTGGATGAATTATTATCCTTTATCAACTCTCAGGATTTTATAGAAAGAGTTCTATATAGAGGAGATTTTCAAGATCTTTTTGACGAAGATTATAGAAATGGAATCTTGGCTTTGATTGCTGAAATAAAGGAAAAAACTGTCCAATTAAATCCATTTCTTACTGTTTTTTCTGATGAAACAGAATTTATTTTAGAAAAAAGAATTACGAGGCCAGAAAACCCAAGTGAATTAGCTGAATACGATGTCGTCATTATGGATATCATGATGGGAGATGACCTTGATAGTGACTTTCCAAAGCTAGCTAAATATTTAGGAGAAGTACATCGTGCGGGAAATAATCCAGCTATTTTTCTTATTTCCTCAAGGGATGAGTTAGAAGATAGAAAGCGGATGTTTCGCAAGGAAGCTAAGATAAGCTCGCTGAGTTTTTGTATAATGACGAAGACAGTGGAACTAATGTCAAAAAGTGCCGAAACCAAAATTCGGCTGGCTTTTGGCCAAATGAAGAAAAGTAAGTCTGCAAGTGAAGCTTTAGCTAAGTTAACTCTGCATTTTGAAAATGCAATTGTAGAATCCGCAGATCGCGCACTACACACGTTGTGGAGTCTTGACTACCCATACCTACAACAAATGTATGCATGTGCTGATAGGGAAAACGTTTCTTTTTCTGAACACCTCCTAACCGTATGTAACAGTATACTGCTTTCCAAATTGGAAAGTAATCAAGAGTTAAGTCAATCACTAAATGACCTTAAAAACGAATTAAGTTCTCAACAGGAAAAGTATTGTGGTTTCTCTAATGAAGCTGAAATTGCGATGCATGATATGGAAGCCGCATTACATTTTACAGGTAAATCTGTAGGTGAATTAAATTTTAGCCCTTCTTTACTAAATAAAAAAAGTGAGATAGGCAAGGTTGTGGTGCACACGCTACCTTTCGGATTAGTGCTATTGAAGCCGCCTTATATTCAGAGCGGATCATCTGGTTTCATAGAAGGGGCGGAGGTACTCATTAATTGTACTCAACAATGTGACTTAAGTAGAAATATCATCGAACCTGGCACCAATTTGGTATTTGTTCAAGCTGTTTTGATTAAGTCACCAACTGGAAATGGATACTTTCTCCCACTACCGACAGACATTGATAATGGGAATCGATGGTGGCTTTCAATAGATGAAAAAAAATTCATGCAAAGTCCTTTTATGAATTCATTCGTCATTTTAATACCACAGGTTTTTTTGCAATCTCTCAGGCTAGAGATAGTGTAGTTCGTCAAATTCGAGAGCGCTCGTTTCATAATATGTCACGGATCGAAGCGGCAGTTAAAACTGGGCATAATAATATGTTCTATGTAGATTTGATTACTCTTCAATCGGAAACTGTTTCGACAAATAGAAAACGATTTACAGTAAATAGTGTCGAGAAAAGAGTGCTATTATATGAATTTCCTAATGAAAAAAATAAGAGTTATCATTTGTTAGATCAGGATCATGTTGAAGTGATAACTTGGCTTATGAGTAGCTCTGAACATCTGGCAAGTAAAATTCCGTTTGAACGTCTTGAAGAAATTCTGAAAGATGAACTTCCACAAAAGATGGATAAAAAAGTAGCAATATCTTCAGTCAATTTTGGAATTCAGAGTTCACTAGATTATGACATGTCTCAGCTAGTAAGCAAACAAAACCCTGTCGCTGTTGTATTCGTACAGGCTGAATACTGATATTAGGGAACATGCGATCAAGTCCAAAAAAATCGGTAGGATGAAGTTTTAGTACGAAAACAGCCTCCAGTCCCTTTGTTCTTTTACAGTGAAGAAAGTTAATAATAGAAGATATATGTATTTCTGTTAGTGACTGATATGCTAATACTCTATATCGATTTAAGGATTCTTATACTCAACCTACACAGTGCCGCCTCAATATTGATCTAAGATTACTTGTTAAATTCTGGGCCCATCTTGATAGCTCTGTTTCTGACAGAGTATCTGAAGTAGATAAGTATTCGGGATGATTAATAGCTATGAGTGTGTAATCTTCAAAATACTTTTTAGCCTTTTTTTGGGCTTGTGCGCTCTTCCATTTGTGATTGGCTCTAGGCCAGCGATTTTGACGTGCTGTTATTTCCAAAAATATTTTGAAGTCTTGTTCTGGCATGTACTGAAAATCGCTTTTAAAAATACAGAGTGTGCTGCGCCCAGGTTCAGAGCCTTTTAACTCCATTTCAGCAAGATATATAAAAGTATTTTGGTTTACAATAATCTCCACCCAAGCTATTTGTCTTAGTCGTCCATAGTCCATTAAATGCCATGAATATCTTCTATTACTGTTATGAAGAAAAGTAGTAACAATTTCACCATGTTGTTCTAAAATAGAATCAGCTGCTCTAGTTACAATCTCCCATTTTCTTTCAACATTTTTAGCTCTTAGATATGGAATCATTTTTATGAAATCTGATAGTTTCCTATCTATATGGTCTATATGTGAGTCAAATTCGTTTTTTTGAAGTTTACGTTCATCTGAATCATCAGTAACCATGTCCTCGTATGAGTATAGATTAGATTCAGTTATTGAATCTCCAACATATACAGGATCATTCGTTTCATTAGTACGATAATGCTTAAAATTCATATTAGCCATGGCCGAAAATCGATTGCTTGAATTCAGTATTACAGTATTACCTGATAATGTGTTGGGCGGCTCATTTGTTTCAGGTACATCAAATTCATCGTCAAATGGGCTTTCAATTAAATCATTTGCATCTCCGGCTTCCGGTGTCCATGCTTGAGGATCTTTAGAATACGGGTCGGCAAGAACTTTTGTCTCAAAATCAACTTTTTTATCGCAATGGATTATGTTAGCAGCAAATATAGCCCATATGACTTTATCATTTGTTTCATACTTAAAGCGCTTACCCGCGATTGTTAAGGTAGATATACCTTTAAATGGGAAGGTGGCTTTCAGTGCTAATGGTTGTAGCTTTTTTTCATCTTTCACCGTTGCATTAGTGATTTGAACAGACTTGATATAATTGGATGGCATCGACAACCACTCTTTTCCTTGTTCATCCCAGTTCCCGCGATATGCAACGAACTGTTCAAGTCTATTTAACGGTCTTTTTATTTTTATGTATGGATCTTCCCAAGAAAAATAGTTCTGAGTATCATTTGTTAATACTTTATTTGTAAAGCGGTCACTTACACCTATGTAGAAGCGATATAGCTCACTGCATGGGACTACTAAAAACTCTGTTAGAGGGTCATCGAGGACTGGAACAATTGCATAAAATGACTCGTTTTCAATGCGCTTTATGTTCTTGAATCTAAGATCAATAGCCATTGGAGGAAGTATCGAGTCAAATGAGGTGCCATCAATAGTTATCCCTTCATTGGGTTTTAGTATCCTGATTTTTGATGTATCGATAGTGTATTTTGTTTCAAAAGGGGAGGGCCGATTAATTCTTTTGCCATATTCCCAGCAAGAGCCAATTAGAAACTCTGATAATCGATTCAGAGGCTCTAGTATCCATGCTTGTTCTCTAGTAAGTTGACCAAGCTTCAGCGGGGAGTGTACACCTTCACTTTTTATCTTAGAGATAGAAATAAAAACTTGTGGAATATATTTTTCACTCAGCTTGATAGAACTGATGCCATCGACACGCCAAATACCTTCCTTATTTCTCAGCTTTTTTGACTCAAACAAAGAACTTCCTCACAACTAAAGCTATTATCAATTAGCTATGTGTATGAAAATACAGCTCAATTGTCAACACAAGAACTTCTTTAATTGGATTTTTTTAGCTTTTGAAGCAATAACTTAGCTATTTGAGTGACTTCAACCTATCCCGGCAAGTCCCTTTATGCATATTAGCAAAAAGAGCAATGGTCTTTGTTGTCGGGATGATAGAGTGTGTCTTTAAATAATGTTGGATACTCGATAGTTCATCATCTGTTGCTGTGTATATTGACTTATCGAGATGCCTATGGATGATCGTGCTTAGCCAATATGGAGGAGGCTCTGAAAGATCTTGAAATGTTGATTGTGAATAGATAGTACCGCTAGCCAACTGAAGAAGCCGATCGGGCCACTTATCTAAAACCCAAAAAGCAGCTAATAGAATTTTCAGCCTTTCTTCTATAGGTCGTTGGTCAAAGCTTTCATGTGAACCGGAGCTCGAATTAATGTCTATACCAGTAAATTTCAGAATGTTAGCTTTAACGCCACTATTAAAGTAACGCTTTCTGAGTATGGAGCTTATTAAAATCCACAACCCATTAAACTCTTGTAATTCCATTGGTTGTTTTAAAAGTGGTATACAGGGCTGGTTTAAAGTAAACGCTTTCAGAAATGCTAAATACCCACTAATTAATTCAGTATATTCCGGAGGAGTTGTAAAGCTACAATTAGTCCATAGTGGAAGTGTGCATGAGCTACATAGTCCAAGGTCATTAGCAGGCGTTTCGAACTTTGCTTTTCCAATACCCATACGTTGATAATCGATGACACTATTACAGTGAGGACAACTGTCCCTTAGTAAGCAGTGATGTTTCTCACATATTACAATAAAAGACAGCCGCCAAATGCGTTTATAGTAATTAATAGGGTTTTCTGCGAAGCATTGTGGGCAGTACATGATCCCTTTTTTTCTTCTAGTTCTATGGTAGATACCTAAAGGTAATATCCAGCGTGAATTGCTGTTGACAATTACCCTCTCAGTGATGCGACCTTCAAAACTTGTTAGCATCATTTTTTTTATTTTTTCAGAAGTTAGTCCTGTTTTTTCTTCTAGACTATCAATTAAGCTTGGTACAAAAAATTTGTCGATATCCCTAATGAAAATTGAAGAGTCTAACCCAAGACAACTTTTGTAAAGCGCATGAGTGTAAAGTCCATTTTCTAATGCTATGCGAGTTACCCAAGATGATAATAGTTCATCTTCAAATGGTTGAGGGTGCATAGGTAAAAGCATTCTTAGATGCTCCGACTAGCCTCTCTTGATCGATCACTTGGAGGCGTATAACCACAACTAGATATGATGTCATTAGTAATTTTTTCCTCTCCAGATTTTAAGGCAAACGTAGCAGCTTGATTTAAAAGTAAAGAAAGTTCACCAATAGTTCCCTCTGAAGTGGCGTAAATCTTACGACCCAGTAACCCTGAATGTAAGTCAGAAGGCTCTTTTAAAGGAAGTATGGACTCGAATGTTCTTAAGAGTTGCCTATAATCTTGATCAAATTTCCATTTTGGCAAAAGTATAGGTTGAAAGCGGTTTTGTATTTGCGGGTCAATGCTTATTGCTCTTAGTATATCTTCTGTTCCACATGCTATAAAAGATATTCGTAATTCGTTCCCTAAGTTTTTTATTGCATTTAAAAAGTGTTGCCGCTTAAGCGTCGACCCAGCCAAAGAGTTGTGTAATTCATCAATGCAAAGTACTTTCACCCCAATATCTTTTAGTATCTGGATTGTCCTTGTTCTCTTTGCTGAAGTAGAGGCAGAAGGGACTCGTTCATATAGAGAGGATAAAATAGTTGCATACAGATCTGCTTCATTAGGGGACGGCGGTGCTTGAATATACATAACAGGAGCAATGATTTTTCCACCATCCGCATTTGGGTCAGGTAAGTGAGATTGGCAAAATTTTTGAATTAAATCGGTCTTGCCATTATTCGTTCTACCCACAAGCATTAAATTTGGCATCCTAGCTACTTTAGGATGACGTAGCAGGTCTTCAAATTTTTGTAAGGTTTGGTGCGCCTTTGGGTAACCAATCCACCTTGGTGTAGAAATTTCTATCAGCCGCTCATCCGTTGAGAGGTTCATTTTTTTAGCGCAGCTAGGATGTAAGTGCGGAAATTCATTCATTTCATACTCCCGTTAATAAAGCTCGACATCATTGAAAGGCTGTATATCTTCAAGAAATTCATCTTCAAATGTAGCCTCAGTAGGCAAGACTTCGGTTCGGTGAGTGACTTCTTTATGCTCTACTTCCCAATTATTACGCCTTTCGGCCATGCGGCGTTTTCTTTTTTCTGTAGCTCTTTGTTGCTTGGACAGACGAGTTTTTTCAATGGCTTGTGCTTCAATTTCTCTCATCCTGTTAATGCCTCGAAAGATGACTTCTTCATCGATAACATAGGCATCATTTTCTTCTATTAAGCTTTTCTTAACGGCTTTCAATTCCCATAAGCTAATAGAAGGACGAGAAGTATTTAAATACGGAATTGGAATATATCTTTCTGTATCTGGGTCGAAAAAGTAAATGGTACTAATATCCCTAGGGTCTCTAGCAAAAATGAATTTTCGCGTTTGTTTAGGATTGACTTCATCTACAGCCCCAATCCATTTTCTTAGTGCATCTGAATAGTAATGTACATAATCAATTTCAACGCCTTGCCGTTGAATTGTTCTTTCGACGTAAGGTGTAAAGTCTAACCGTAATGTCTCTTCATCCTCGATTGGTGCCGGTAAACCAATTCCTGGTTTGTCCTTATCTCCAAAAATGCACTCCATATAAAGCTTAATCGGTGGGATTTTATTGATTCCCCTATGTGGTCTATGGTGATAGCAGTAAACAAGGAATATAGTAAACCAAAGTTCTAGTTCTGAAAGTGTCATAACCGCTTTACCTTCAGAATTGTAATTTAATTTTTCCTTTACATTAGAAAAGGTTGTTCCAGGGAGGGTATGCGTTTCTTGCATAAATGTACGAAATGCTCTTTCAACATGAGGGCCATAGTTAGGCTGTCCTTTAGGTCTGAATTCTAAAATTATTCCGTGTTGCTGGCAGGCTCGCTTTAACATATTTCCACGGAACTCTTTTGCGTTATCTACGTGTATTTTCTGCATTTTCCCATAGATAGGCCATTCAACTTCAATGTCTCGTTTTGCAAGCCAATTGTCTTTTGGAAGTATCGCATTTCCTATGCATAAGCCTGCTGAAGATGATCCTGGAGGATCGAGAGTCATCTTAAAACCGCTGATCATTTTAGTTGCGACATCGATGGCTATAGTTAGGTATGGGCGACCGATAGGCAATCGATGAAGTTCGTCAACAATGATTAAATCGACTGGGGTATGGTCAATTTGAACAACGGCATTCGGATAATCAGCTCCTGGAAAGCTACCCGTTGTAGGTGTATATTTTTGTTTAGATGCTTTCACTCCTAGCCGTCTTTTTAGAGCTTCTTTATCTTCTATTTTTTGTATTCTTGAATACACGGTATTTTGATGAGGCACAGGAAGGTCAAGATTTTTGCATTCGGCTTTAATTAAATTAAATACCTTTGTTATAGATTTTCTTTCTTCTTGCAGGTATTCATTTTGAATGAATGCTTCGATTAACTCTTCTACCTCCTTGTCTAGCTTTGTCTCTCCACTATCTGACCTTTTCTGACGAAGCAAAGAAGAAACAAGGCCTGTTTCTTCAAATTGTTTAATCCAACGATAGATTGTTGCGATGCCTTTGCTGTGCGTTTCAGCTACTTGCTGTACTTGTTCTGCACTTCTATGGCGAATGGATAAAAGGGGTTTAATTATTTCGTATCGTTCTAGTGCTTTTTTCCATTCTTTGTCTTCAGCTACCAAATGAGAGCTGCTAGGTTGATTTTTATCTGATGGTAAGTATAAAGAAACCTCACGAAGTGGTGCTATATCAGTTTTCCCTGATTCAACTAGACGGATAATTAGTTCTTGAAAACCTTTAAATTCAAGAACAATCGCGGCACTTCCTTTCCAATAGATTAATTGCCCTGGTTGGATAGTTTTCATAGCGTCTCCTTAACCCAAATTCTATTGTTCATGGTTAGTGGCTGGTCTAAATCACAGTCAATTTTTCGGTTCGCAATGAGAGTCCAGATCATAGGAATCATTTTCGCTCTGTTGTAAGGTGAACTGCATAGAGCTGTTAGTAGCAAATCCGGGTCAGCCTCCTGTAGGTCACTCAGTATTGACAGAATATGGTTTTCCATTTCTGTTTCGATAATGGTGTTTTTATACGGCCAAAGAAATTTTGCATTGTCTAAAAATGGCGTTCTAATTTCTATTTCAGTAAACACCTTGAACGTCCACCCTCGCGATGTGGCGAACCGCTTAGCCGCTCGGAATTTCGGAAGTAACTCTTTCCATAAATTCTTAAGGTCTTCTCGGTATTTAATTTCATATAGAATTGGGCTGATGTAACAATCTTGCTGGAAATGTAGTAAACCATCTGGTGTATAGGATCTTGGCTCTTGTTTACTATTTTCATACTGGATAGTAACTGGCTGAGGAATGATTTTTTCAAAGTTAGACTCAAATCGCAGTCTTTCCATAAAATCACGTTCTAGAGTTGATTCATAAGAGCCAATATCTGGTACGACACCAGAAACACTTCTATTGGTGATTCCTATCTTTCGGGCTTCAGATGTGTAAAAAGGCTTGCTCATTATTAAATACCTGTAGAATTTAATTCATATTATCACTTAGTTATGTTTCTTACAGGGAGGCGGATCGATACCAAAACCGGGAGAAGCGTCGTTGGCGCATTGTGGTGTTTTGTTCTTAGATGAGCTGCCAGAGTTCGACCGAAAAGTGCTCGAAGTGTTGCGTGAACCTTTAGAGAATGGCGAAGTACACATCTCGCGTGCTCGTGGCCAAGTCACATTCCCCGCTCGTTTTCAGCTAGTCGCAGCAATGAATGCCAGTAACGAAGCGTACAATGGAGGGCAAGATTATTATCAATCCAGCGCCAGCCAAAAATACCTGAAAAAACTGTCCGCGCCTTTTTTAGACCGTATTGATTTGCACGTTGAAGTGCCGCCGTTGCCGTCCAATGTGTTGGTTAACGCGGATGAAGAAGGGGAGTGCAGCGACAGTGTGCGTCAGCGTGTTGAGCTGGCAGTGGCCAGACAGCGTGCTCGACAGGGCGTGCAAAATGCACAGCTAAGTGGCCGTCAGTTGGAAGCTATTTGCGCGTTAAGCCAGGAAGATAAACAGTTTATGCAACAGGCGCTGGAAAAATTGAAACTGTCTGCGCGTGCTTATCATCGGGTGTTGAAAGTTGCGCTTACCTTAGCCGATCTAAATGACTCTCCTGTTACCAGAGCGCATTTAATGGAATCCTTGAGTTATCGCAAGATGGAAAAAACCTTGTCGATGGCGGTGTCGTCTTAGTCTGTCAAGGCGTCATGTTTTTATCCCAAAAAACAACGACCTAAAAAGTAGGTTGTTTTATCGACTTATGATAAAAATAGCGACAGACAATCATTGAGATGCACTGTATGAATAAGCTGCCATTGATACTGGGGATGGTGTTTTTTAGCACCACGGTATTGGCTGAATCGCGAGGCTATGACTTAGAGCTTGGTCCGTCGTTATCCTATATTGATTACAACGAATACAACGATGTATCTCAGAGCGGAACGGTGTCTGGGTTTAGAGCTCGTTATTCGGCGTATTATCCTTTTTCGGTATCTTTGTTGGATGTGGCTTATGTCAATAGCGATATAGATTATAAAGGCGAAGGGAAAATAAGCAGCGTCAGAAATGAAATCTACGACGTGCGAGGCATGATTGGACGCGCTTTTTTTCTAAATGGCGCGTATCGCGTGACGCCCTACTTGGGGTTGGGGTATCGCCGCTCGACGATGGACTCCCGAGGAAAAACATCCAGCACGTCCGTGGCGGGTTATAAAAGTCAGCAATCGTATGTTTATAACCCGATTGGCATCGAGATTCAGGAACTGATGAGCGATCAATCGACGTGGGCTGTTGGCGGTCGTTTTGAATACGATGGTATTTTATCGGCTAGAAACGAAACACGTTTGGGGGCGGCTGATGGTTATCGATCTGTCACCTTGAGCCAGCGGAATGGGCGCGGATACCACATTTCTTTGCGTTTCCAACACTTTTTGAATGAAAACGGCAGCGGTATCGTGATTGAGCCTTTTTACAAGTATTGGTCGGTATCGGGCAATAACAGCCGCAGTGTGTCTAGCCGCGTGGGAAACCATTCTTCTAACCAATGGGGAGCGTCTTTACTGTTGTCTTTTTGATACTGTTTAAACGCTTTTCATTTCGTTACAATTCTCTTCCCCATTTTGGGGCTAATAATAACTAAATTGTGGTTGTGTGCTCGTTTTTGTCGATTTATTGGCGACAAAGTCGGGTGCCTATGTGGAGTCTTGTTCTATGGTTATCCAGCTGTTCCCCCTTTGGGCGTTGTTGCTTTCGGCAATTGCCTTTTTTCAACCTGACTTATTTGTCGGTTTAAAAACTCAAATCGTTCCTTTGTTGACCATTATTATGTTGGCAATGGGATTGACGCTAAGCCCCGCTGACTTCAAACAAGTGTTGAAGAATGGCAAAGCGGTGGGCGTTGGTGTTTTATTGCAATTCTTGGTGATGCCCATTGCGGCATTTGGCGTGGCGTTTGCGTTTGGCTTTGATACAGAGCTGACGGTAGGTATGTTATTGGTCGGCAGTGTGGCTGGC
>NZ_JAODTL010000010.1 GCF_026191375.1 Marinomonas pontica
AAGAGCTGTACAGCGCGTTTTCTAATTTGATCGTCAACGCCGTAAAGTATTCGCCCGATGGCGGTAACATCACGGTGAAATGGGAATCCAGCGAATTTAATGGGGTATTTTCAGTTCAGGATACCGGTATTGGCATCGACCCAAGGTACATCCCTAGACTGACAGAACGCTTCTTTAGAGTCGACAAAGGTCGAGGCTCAAAAACGGGCGGTACGGGACTCGGGCTAGCGATTGTGAAGCATGTTCTTTTGCACCATGAAGCCAAACTGCAAATACGCAGCCAGCCAGGTTTTGGCAGCACATTCTCTTGTCACTTTCCCGCGAGTCGGACACGCAATGACGCCATGACCGCCATCGCCTTTCAAAGCGACAATACCCAGAACCAAACAGACGACTCACTCAACATATCAAACTAAACTCTTGCCCTGCCTTCGGTCCGCTCAAAGGCAGGGCAATGACAATCTACTCACAATCACGCCATTACAAACTGTCGAACAACTGAGCGATAAACGCTTCTTTCTCGCTGTCTTGGTCTATCAAACCCAGCACTACGGTTAAAAAAGTCGAGTCTGGCTTTTTCTCAGTCGTTGCTACAGATTGAATAAAGTAGTTTAAACGATTCACCGTACCGTCGAATTCCAAATCCAGAACCGCTTGACCCAATACTTGCGGCACCACGTCATCACTTTTAATGAACATGGTCGCTTCGGTTTTACTAAACTGAACAATCATGCAGCGAAACTGTTTGCCTTCAAAGCGAACCAAAGTGGGCACTTTTACGTCTTTTACCGACACCGCGGGGGCATCTGGGTTGGTAAACTTCGTGGCCTGCACAGGGCTTGCCTTACCCGCGCCCATTAAGACATCTAACGATGCCGCGCTTACGCCGCCAGGAGAAATAGATTCACGCGGTTTTTGCGACGACAACTTACGCTCAATGCCATGTTTTTTCGCAGCAGACACCACCTTATTGATCAACTGCTCACTGGAAAACGGCTTACCCAAATAATCCGTCACACCAGACTGAACCGCTTCGACCACATGACTTTTATCACCACGGCTGGTGATCATCACAAAAGGCACATCTTCCTTTTTGTATTTTGGCTGCTCGCGGCGCCATTTAAGCAATTCAACCCCCGTCATTTCGGGCATTTCCCAATCACAAAGTACAATATCAAACTGTGTTTTGTTCAACATTTGCTGAGCTTTGCGACCATTCACCGCTTCTTCAATCTCGACCGCGGGAAATTGCTTACGCAAAGTCCGTCGTATCAAATCTCGAGTAAAAGACATCGTCTACAACCAATATTTTTAATGACATCACAACATTCCTTTCGAGCGATCTAACAAGGCAGAAAAATCCCCATGTTGTGATCTAAAAACCGTAATCCACAATAACGTAGCGGCCACGACCGCAATCGGCATCACAAATAAATTAAAGAACGGGATCGTCAAGCACACCATCACAATGCCACCAAATGTCCAGCACAATAACGGTTTCGCACGTAACGCCATTCTCATGTCGTGAAACTTTACCTTGTTGTTATCAAACGCGTAATCCATGTATTGCAACGACAACATCCATGCGGAAAACAGCAACAACAACACCGGAGCAATGACATTCACCAACGGTATAAAAGACAACAGCAGCAGCAAGACAAAACGCGGCAAGAAATACAAAATTTTCTGACACTCACGCTGCAAACTGCGCCCCACAATAGCGGCCAACGCACCAGCAGACAGTGTTTCGTCAAAGACTTTCCCCGTCTCTTTTTCCTCTACTTTTTCCGCCAAAAACGCCATAAACGGCGCGGCCAAAATGTTCACCCCGACCGAAAAACTGTAGAACAAAAGCACACTGATAATGGCGCCAAAAATGAGGTAAAACAGCCAATTCAAAAACGAAACCCACTCTGGTAAATACCCCATCGCAGAATCCATCAACGTCTGAAAATAGCTAAACGCCACCATATAAAGCAGACCCATTAGCACAAAATTGGCCAATAAAGGCACCAGAATAAACAATCGTAACTCTTTTGAAAAAACCAATGGAAACGCTTTTAAAAAGGCCCCAGCTGCTTTAAATGGGTGAGTGATCACAATAACGTATGTCCTTTTTCAACTAAATTTTACCAAGAAACCCAGAGTACCATGCTGGCTTTCACGGCTCCACAACGCTCTTATCAATAATGGCAATCCTTTCTATCTTCATGCTTTGCGTTGATTTACCTCGTCCATGTAACCTCCCTTTCAACAACCTGACATTTATTAGACGCATGGGGCGATACGCAATTTCGATTGTGACCTTTAGTGAATTGGTGAACTATGAAAATGTAAGGCGAATACCCACCTGTGCGGATATCGCGCCTCATTATAAAAAAGAGCACACAGAACAACTCACATTAGGAATACACATAAAATGAAAAAAACACTACTCGCCAGCGCGATTCTGGCAACCTCATTGATCGCCATGCAAACACACGCCGCCAACGTTCCAGCGGGCGTAGAATTAGCCGCTAAACAAGAACTTGTTCGTGGTGGCGGCGCAGAGCCCGCAACACTTGATCCACAAAAAATGGAAGGCACGCCCGGCTCTATCCGTTCCAAGGATTTGTTCGAAGGTTTGTACAACCAAGATGGCGACGGCAACCAAATCCCAGGCGTAGCCACAAGCTACGATGTCAACGCCGACAACACACAATACACATTTCACCTTCGCAAAGACGCAAAATGGTCTAACGGCGACCCAGTGACAGCCGAAGACTTTGTTTACGCCTTCACGCGCGCGGTTGACCCTGCATTGGCCTCGCCTTACGCCTGGTTCATGGAAATCCCATCCATCGTCAACGCAACAAAAATCATTGCCGGTGACGCTGCGCCTTCAACCCTTGGCGTAAAAGCGCTCGACGCTTACACATTTCAAGTCACACTTGAACGCCCTGTGCCTTACTTTGTAAAAATGACCTCGCATCAAACTATGTTCCCTGTGCCGAAGAAGGTAGTTGAGAAATGGGGCGATGATTGGACGAAACCAGAACACATGGTCTCTAACGGCGCGTACAAAATGGACGAGTGGATCGTCAACGAAAAAATGGTCTTCACTCGCAACAAGCACTACTGGAACGATGCAAAAACCATCATCAACAAAGTCACTTACTTGCCGATTGAATCGCCAAACGCCGAGCTAAAACGTTTCCAAGCAGGTCAAATGGATCTAAGTTATGAGATCCCGAATGACCACTTTAAACAACTAATGCGTGATATTCCGGATCAAGTTGTCGTAACGCCAAAACTGGGTACTTATTACTACCAGTACAACACAACCAAAGCGCCATACAACGACGTTCGCGTGCGCAAAGCCTTGTCTTACGCCATTGACCGAGACGTGATTACTAAGTTTGTAACGGGAACAGGTGAACTTCCCGCGTACTCTTTCACGCCAGAAGTCGTCAACGATTTTTCACCCGCTACTCCAGAATACGCAACATGGACTCAAAAAGAGCGTAATGAAAAAGCCAAAGAACTGTTAGAAGAAGCGGGCTTCACGAAAAGTAACCCTCTGTCTTTCAGCTTGCTTTACAACACCAACGAAAACCACAAGAAAATCGCCATTGCGATCGCATCAATGTGGAAGAAAACCTTGGGCGTGAACGTCACATTGGAAAACCAAGAGTGGAAAACCTACCTAGAAACGAAAAAACATCAGCAATTTGATGTCGCGCGTGCTGGCTGGATCGGTGACTACAACGAAGCGTCTACCATGCTGGATCTTTTGACCACCACTCACGGTAATAACGACGGTAAATACAGCAACACGGAATACGACAAGCTATTGCACGATGCGCGCACCATGCAGCACCCTGCGGCGAACTACAACAAAGCAGAAGAAATCGCCATTGAGCAAGACATGGCCGTTGCGCCTATTTACCAATACACCGAAAAACGTTTGGTAAAAAGCTACCTAGGCGGCTACATGCCAAACCCAGAAGACAACGTTTACGTGCGCGATATGTACATCATCAAACACTAACGATCTGCTCTTGAAAAACAGGCTCAGCGGTTCTCCGCTGAGCCTCTCTTGAACTTCCTACAGGTTCCTAACATTAGCCGCTAAACACGCGTCTAATCCGGTAATTTTTATGCTGACATTTATTTCAAAACGCATTTTAGAAGCCATCCCAACCTTGTTGATTTTAATCACGGTGTCTTTTTTCTTAATGCACTCTGCGCCTGGCAGTCCATTTTCCAGCGAGCGCACCCTGCCACCCGAAGTGTTGGCCAACATTAACGCCAAATACCATTTGGACGAACCCGTCATTAATCAGTATTTCTATTACCTTGGCGGTTTGTTACAGGGCGATTTAGGCCCCTCTTTTCGCTATAAAGATTTCACCATTAACGAGCTGATCGCGCAGAGCTTTCCCGTGTCGGCAGAGATCGGCATTTGGTCCTTTCTTGTTGCGATGTTGATCGGTGTCGGTTGTGGTGTTATCGCGGCATTGCGCCAAAACTCATGGTGGGATTACAGCGTCATGGGCTTTGCCAACCTAGGCATTGTGTTACCTAACTTTGTATTAGCTCCTTTGTGTATCCTATTTTTCTCCATTTATAACCATTGGCTACCTCCGGGTGGTTGGAATGGTGGCGCGTGGCCTTACTTGGTGATGCCGGTCATTGCCATGTCCACCAGCTACATTGCTCAAATCGCGCGTATCACACGGGGCAGCATGATTGAAACCATGCACTCCAACTTCATTCGTACCGCGCGCGCTAAAGGCTTGCCGAAATACCGCATCATTTTTCAACACGCCTTGCGCCCTGCCATGCTGCCCGTTATTTCCTACCTTGGGCCAGCGTTTGTCGGCATTGTTACTGGCTCGGTGATTGTGGATGTGTATTTTGGTACCGGCGGTATCGGTCAGCACTTTATCAATGGCGCATTGAATCGTGACTATTCCATGGTGATGGGTGTGACGATTTTGGTCGGCACATTGACGATTTTATTCAATGCCGTCGTCGATATTTTATACGCCGTTATTGATCCGAAAATTCGCTACTAAGGCCACACAATTATGATGACTACAAAAGACAAGGTTCAGGCCGTCGAGCAGTTCGCCGAAAAAGTGGTGGAAGTCGAAGGTCGCAGTTTATGGCAAGACGCTCGCCGTCGTTTTTTTTCAAACCATGCCGCCGTGACCAGCTTAATTGTGCTGGCCATTATTGCGGCCATTGCGTTAGTGGGGCCTTTTTTCAGCCAATGGAATTACGACGATATCGACTGGGAAGCGCTGTCTGACATCGCTGTATTGGGACGTCCTAACATTGAAAACGGTCACTACTTTGGTACCGACACATTAGGCCGCGATATTTTTGTTCGTACTATGCAAGGCGGGCAAATTTCCTTACTGGTCGGCATCATGGGCAGCGCCGTGGCGATTGTCATTGGCACACTTTACGGTGCTGCCTCCGGTTACATTGGTGGACGCGTTGACAGCGTGATGATGCGTTTCTTAGAAATTCTGAACTCTTTCCCTTTCATGTTCTTCGTGATCATTTTGATGACCTTATTTGGTCGTCATATCTTTTTGATCTTTGTCGCCATTGGCGCGATTTCGTGGCTCGACATGGCGCGGATCGTTCGTGGTCAGACCTTAAGCCTGAAAAACAAAGAATACATCGAAGCCGCTTACGCTTGCGGTGTGTCGACGCCGAAAATCATCTTGCGCCACATTGTGCCAAACGTACTCGGTATCGTTGTCGTTTACGCCACCTTGTTGGTACCAAACATGATCTTGCTAGAGTCTTTTATTAGCTTCTTAGGGCTGGGCGTTCAAGAACCCATGACCAGCTGGGGCGCGTTGATTTCTGAAGGCGCGCAGAACATGGAGATTGCCATCTGGCAATTGGCTTGGCCGCTTGGTTTCCTAGTCGTGACACTGTTTTGTTTTAACTTCCTCGGCGATGGCTTACGCGATGCGCTTGATCCAAAAGACCGCTAAGGAGGCCTTATGAACTTATCAACCAAAAAAACGTTATTAGAAGTCAATAACCTAAAAGTGAACTTCAGAACACCCGATGGGTTTGTGACCGCGGTGAACGACCTCAATTTCACCCTAGCACAAGGGGAAACCCTCGGCATCGTAGGCGAGTCTGGCTCAGGCAAAAGCCAAACCGCATTTGCTCTTATGGGCTTATTGGCGGGCAATGGCGTGATTGAAGGGGAAGCGCGCTTTAACGAGCAAAACATTCTGACCCTGAATGAAAAAGCCATGAACCGCATTCGCTCCAAAGAAATCGCGATGATTTTCCAAGATCCAATGACCTCATTGAATCCCTACATGAAAGTCGGCAAGCAGCTGATGGAAGTTTTGATATTGCACAAAGGCATGAGCAAAGCCGAAGCCTTTGAAGCCTCGGTGAAGATGCTCGACGCGGTAAAAATGCCCGAAGCGCGCAAACGCATGAACATGTATCCACACGAATTTTCTGGCGGCATGAGACAGCGTGTGATGATTGCGATGGCGTTATTGTGCCAGCCTAAACTCTTGATCGCCGATGAACCAACAACCGCCCTAGACGTCACCGTGCAGGCACAAATTCTGACCTTGTTGAACGAACTGAAAGACGACTTCAATACTTCCATCATCATGATCACTCATGACTTGGGCGTGGTCGCCGGTTTATGCGATAAGGTTCTCGTGATGTACGCAGGCCAGACCATGGAATACGGCAGCGCCGAAGACGTGTTCTATCGTCCTACGCATCCGTACACACAAGGCTTGCTTAAAGCCATTCCTCGTCTAGATGCCGATGACGAGTACCTTTCAACGATTCCGGGCAACCCACCTAACTTACTGCATTTGCCAACGGGCTGCCCATTTCAAGCACGTTGTGAATTTGCTCAAGATCGCTGTGGAGAAAGCATGCCGTCACTGCAAGAGTTCGCACCGGGTCAACTACGAGCGTGTCATAAATCCGTTGATGGGTGGGTCGCCTAATGAATACTGCAAACAGCAAGGTATTAATGGAAGTGAACAATCTAAAAGTGCACTTCAACATCAAATCAGACAACGCGTGGCCTTGGGAAAAAGGCCAAGCACTCAAAGCCGTAGATGGCGTTAATCTAACCATTTACGCTGGCGAAACGCTTGGTGTGGTGGGTGAATCCGGTTGTGGTAAATCCACACTGGCACGCGCTTTATTGCGTCTTGTGCCCATTACGGAAGGCAACGTGGTTTGGCTTGGACAAGACCTGACGGATCTTGATAAAAAACAAATGCGCAGCAAACGCCAAGCGCTGCAAATGATCTTCCAAGATCCCTTGGCGTCCCTGGATCCTCGCATGACAGTCGGCGACATCATTGCTGAACCGCTTAGAACCTTTCGACCAGAGCTGTCCAAAGAGCAAGTCAAAGCCGAAGTGCGCGCCATCATGGATCGCGTGGGGTTATTGCCAAACGTGATCAACCGCTACCCGCATGAATTTTCTGGTGGTCAGTGTCAGCGTATCGGCATTGCGCGCGCGTTAATCCTCAAGCCGAAGTTAGTGGTGTGTGACGAACCCGTATCGGCGTTGGACGTTTCCATCCAAGCTCAGGTCGTAAACTTGTTGAAAGAGTTGCAGGCGGAAATGGGCTTGTCGTTGGTGTTTATTGCCCATGATTTGAGTGTGGTAAAACACATTTCAGATCGCGTTTTGGTGATGTATTTGGGCAATGCGGTGGAATTAGCCAGCAAGCAATCGCTGTACGATCATCCTCGCCACCCTTACACCAAAGCCTTACTGTCTGCAGTGCCTGTGCCAGATCCTAAAATCGAACGCGGTAAGAAAATCGAGCTTTTAGCTGGCGATTTACCTTCCCCCATTAGCCCGCCTTCAGGCTGTGTGTTCCGCACGCGCTGTCCTCATGCAAACGAAGGTTGTGCCCAGCAAAAACCCATTTTGCAAGCCGTCTCTAGCGAGCACCAAGCCGCTTGCTCACGTTTGGCTGACATTCCCTAATAAGCGGGTTTGGTCTTTCTTGTACGCCGCACTGAGACTTCTCAGCGCGGCGTATTCGTATCCTAACTGTAATGTTCTGTTATCTGCGCTTAGTATTCGCCCACAAGCCTCTCATTTTTGTCTATCATTGACTCTCTTTTTCTGAAGGGTGTTAGGGATCCACTATGCGTTTACTTTTCTCTTTTTTGTTACTGATTTTGGCCAATAATACAGTGGCGGCGGACATGGCCGACACGCCAACAGGTCGCGTTATTTTGACCGTGTCTGGCGCCATTAACACCAAACTCAACGCCACATTTGATTTAGCCATGCTGGATGCCTTGCCTCAATATACCATCACCACTCACACCCCTTGGACACAAGGACTGCACACCTATCGTGGCTTTTCTGCGGTTGATTTACTCGACCACTTAGGCAGCACAGGCACCTTGTTGCAAATCACCGCACTCAACCAATATATGACCGAAGTTCCCCTGAGCGACTTTCTCGACAATGGAGCGATTTTCGCGACGCGCCAAGATGGCAGAGAAATCAGTGTGCGCAATCTTGGGCCCATCATGGTGATCTACCCTTTTGACGAACGCGAAGAGCTCAAGTCAGAGCGAATTTATGGGCGCTCCATTTGGCAAGTGTCCCACATCAAATCGATCGTCTTAACGGAGTAATCCATGCGCCTGTTTCAGAAAAAGATGTGGCTCTCTGTTTTTAAGCAATGGCTGTTATACGGTTTTATTGTCCTAGTTATTGTCATCACGCTGGCGGTCTTTAGCATCATTACCCACACCAGTGACAGCTCGAAAAACAACAGCCGCCGCGTGTTTGAAAGTGCGCTGTGGAATGCCCTTCAGCTGCAATTGCAATCCTATCGTTTTCTGAACTATTTAATCGAGCTAGACCAGACAGCGACGTCACTCAACGGTGACGCTTTCTTTGAATATGACCTGCTGATGAGCCGCGTTGACCTACTAAGAGAAGGCGATGTGGCGACCTTGGTACGGAACTTTGAAAGCGGCCGTACGACGCGATTACTCAATATCATTAATGGCGAACTCGAATTATTGAGTTTTCAGCTGTCAAAAATCGAAGGCGGCGACTTTGCGTATCTGCCCACCTTGGTGGAAAGAATCAAAAGCATCGATACGCAGATCAATGAATTTGTCACCTTGGTCAACAAAGGCAGCAATAACTACATCTCATCTCAACACCAAAAGCTGCAAAAGAACTTAGACGACATTCAGCTGTTGTCGATCATGTTGCTCGCTTGCTTGTTTTGTCTGTGCTTTTTTATCATCAAAGGAGTCTCCGAACTCAAGCGCGTTGTTAGGCGAAATAACGCTCTCAACGTCAATATTCAAGCGGTACACGAAGACAAAGCCCGTACCTTGGCGTTCGTTAACCAAGAAACACGTAGGCCTATCCACGCGATTTTGGGAGCGGCCAGCGCACTCAACAATCCCACTCCCCCCAATAACACCGCCGCGCTGTCAAAACACATAGAAGAATCAGGGCATCAACTACTGCAAATCATCGAGATGCTCTCGGATTTGTCTCTGATTGATGCCCAAAAACTCACGCTAACGCCAACCACAGAGCGACTGCAACCGCACATCGAAAATTGTCTCACGCAATTTGATGGTCATATGGCTCGTAAAGGACTGCAAAGTATGGTGTATGTTGACCCAGCCCTGCCGCCTTACATCAGTGTCGACTTCATGAGAATCAAAGAGATCTTGGTCGCGCTGGTCAAAAACGCCATTGCTCATACCTCGTCCGGCAGCATCAGCTTACAAGTTCGACCTTCGGCCTCCGCTGCGCCGTCTTTGCCACTGCCGTCTGGCATAAGCGAAATCCGCGTGTTGCAAATCGCCCTGAGAGACACAGGCCAAGGCATGCCCGATGAATTACAGCAAAGCCTAAGAGCCAACCCTACCCTCCCTATGCAAAAAGAAGGGCCTCTGCCAAGCACCGTCGGTTTGGATTTGGCACTGTGCCACAAACTGGTGTACCTCATGCAAGGCGAAATGCATTTCTCCTGCGCGCCGCAAAAAGGCTGTGAATTTTGGGTAGACATCCCCTTCTATGTACCAGAAAAGCAGCCAGAAGACGCAAAGCAAAACGCCTTAATGTGGCCTGAAAACACGCAAATATTGCTCATAGAAACCGACCCACAGCTTGCCAAAATCATCAGTTTGCAGCTGACGGCGTTGCAGCTTGACGTCATTCTAGCCAAAGACGGAAGCCTGCAAGACAACCACAACAGCGATCTTATTATTGTGGGTAACAGCCCAAAATTTGAACGCGATGGTCACGACGCCTTACAGCAATGGAAAAGCCGAGCTTGCCCGGTATTGAGCTACAATCCACAGGCTATAAACCACCCAGAGTCATCGGTAAAAGCGCTGCATTTTCCATTGACGCAAAGCCAACTAGAGCGGTTAATTACCAGCCTTTTAACCGATCTAAAAAAACGATCAAAAAACCAATAAAAAATAATCCGTAAAAATACGCCACTATAGGTGAGTAAACATGATTGATCATGAGCATTTAGAGTCCCTAACCCAACTGATTGGAAAAGACACCATGGACCAAATACGGTTGGAGTTCATTGACGACAGCCATGAAAAAATGACACAGCTGTTGCAGGCGTGGGAAGAGCGTAATTACGACGCATTAAGAGACATCAGCCACTCGCTCAAATCAGCCAGCTTAAACATGGCATTACGACGGTTCGCCGAACAATGCCAACAGATTGAAATGGCGTCGATTCAGCACGATGGACAAGCCATTCAACCCATCATCCATCAACTTCCCGCCCTTCATCAAGCGTCTCTCAATGCGCTGGCAGACCTTTTTACCTAACCTTGATCAACGAACTTAGATCGTCCAAGCAAAATCGGTGGCGTCCATAAACGTCGCCACCAAGCTTTCTAGTCCCGCTTGATCCGTCTCAGAGAAACGATTCACCCGTGGGCTGTCCATATCAAACACCGCCACCAGCTTGCCATCCATGACGAGGGGAATAACCACTTCACTGGCTGACGCCGCATCACAGGCAATGTGCCCATCAAAGGCATGAACGTCTTCAATACGTTGAGTTTGTAACGTCTCTGCTGCTTTGCCACACACGCCACGACCAAAGGGAATGCGAGTGCAAGCCACTTTGCCAACGTATGGCCCAAGCACCAATTCTTCGCCACGAGCAAAATAAAAACCGGACCAGTTTAAGTCCGTTACCGTTTGCATCACAAACGCAGAGAATTGAGCGGCATTACAAATGAAATCGCGCTCACCACTGAGTAACGCGGCCAATTGGGTATTAAGCGCTTGGTAAGACTCTTCAAGTGAGCCAGTAGACTGGGGTTCTATAGTAAACATCGGTTTTTGCACCTAATAAAACAAAAAAGCGATGATAACAAAGACAGGAAAAGACGAGGAGGAAATTATGGGGACGCTGTTTCTTGGTCGCTTACTCGCCACCAAGAAACAGCGTCGGTATTTACTTAGCTTTTGGTACCAACTTCACCCGCCAGATCGTTCACGTTCACATGACGTACATCGACGCCTTTCACCATGAAGATCAAATGCTGACAAGTATGGCGCGCGTGATCGCCGATACGCTCTAACGAACGCAACACCCAAATCACGTTGATCACACGAGAAATACTGCGTGGATCTTCCATCATGTACGTCACCAAAGAACGCATCGCTGTGTTGTATTCTTGGTCTACCGCACGGTCTTGTTTCGCGACTTTGATCGCGGCATCGATGTCTAAACGAGCGTAAGCGTCCAAAGAATCGTGAATCATGCGAGTCACCATTTGACCAATTCGGTTGATCTCAACGTAACCACGCGGAGACTCACCTTCGTTGATCAAGTTCAACGTCAAGTTCGCAATCTTTTTCGCTTCATCGCCCATACGCTCTAGCTCGCTTACGGCTTTGCTGATCGACAAAATCATGCGCAAATCCGACGCAGCAGGTTGGCGCTTTGCCAAGATACGACGGCATTCTTCGTCGATCAAACCGTCCAGCTGATTGACCGTAGCGTCTTGGTTTTTCACGTCTTCTGCCAAAGAACCATTGGCGTCCAATAACGCTTGTACCGCGTCCTGAACTTGGTTCTCAACCACACCACCCATTGTCAAAAAATGCTGGCGGAGCAGTTCTAATTCGTTGTTGAACTGCTGAGAAATATGATCCGTTGTTAATTCTTTCATAGTGCGTCCCCCGCCTAGCCGTAGCGGCCCGTGATGTAGTCTTCTGTTTGTTGTTTGCTTGGATTCGTGAACAAGGTGTTCGTGTCACCAAACTCAACCAAATCACCCATATACATAAACGCTGTGTAATCAGACACACGCGCCGCTTGTTGCATGTTGTGCGTCACAATGGCGATGGTGAAATCGTTTTTCAGCTCGTGAATCAGCTCTTCAATTTTCAACGTGGAAATAGGGTCCAACGCCGATGCAGGCTCATCCAACAACAATACTTCAGGTTTTACCGCGACAGTACGCGCAATAACCAAACGCTGCTGCTGACCACCAGACATGCCTAACGCACTCTCGTGCAAACGGTCTTTTACTTCGTCCCACAACGCCGCAGAACGCAATGCCCACTCAACCGTTTCGTCTAAAAGACGCTTTTTATTGATACCTTGAATACGAAGGCCGTACGCCACGTTTTCATAGATGCTTTTGGGAATGGGTTCGGCTTTTGGAATACCATGCCCACGCGACGACGTAGCTCAGCCACGTCGGTTCCTTTGGCGTAAATGTTGTTGTCATGAAGGTTGATCTCACCCGTAATGCGGCAGCTATCAACCAAATCGTTCATACGGTTAAAGCAACGCAACAGAGTCGATTTACCACAGCCAGAAGGCCCGATAAATGCCGTTACTTTTTTCTCAGGGATGATCATATTCACCCCTTTCAATGCTTCTTTCTCACCGTAGTATAGGTGCAAATCGTTTACGGATAAGCAAACCGCTTCGTCTTCAATGCGCAATGCCTGTTGGCTACGCTGCATTGCTGAAATATCAATAGAGTGTGTTTTAACGTCGCTCATAATCGTCTCTTCCCCGCTGCTTACATTTCCAGCGATTTGTATTTTTCACGTAAATGGTTTCGGATCGTTACTGCTGATAAGTTTAACAAAGCAATAACCAACACAAGTAAAAACGCTGTTGCATAGACCAATGGTCGTGCGGCTTCTACGTTGGGACTTTGGAAGCCCACGTCGTAAATATGGAAGCCTAAGTGCATGAACTTCTGATCCAAATGGATATAAGGGTAGTTGCCATCTAATGGCAAAGAAGGTGCTAATTTCACCACACCCACCAACATCAATGGTGCCACTTCACCCGCAGCACGAGCTACCGCCAAGATGACCCCTGTCATGATCGCAGGACTGGCCATCGGCAACACAACACGCCATAAGGTTTCGGCTTTCGTTGCGCCCAACGCCAAGCTGCCTTCACGCACATTTCGAGGAATACGTGACAAACCTTCTTCGGTTGCCACAATCACCACAGGCACGGTCAATAGCGCCAGAGTGATAGATGCCCACATCAAACCACCCGTACCAAATGTCGGCGACGGCAAGGCTTCAGGAAAGAACGCTTGGTCGATGCCAGAACCTAAGAAGTAAATAAAGAATCCCAAACCAAACACACCGTATACGATGGAAGGCACGCCCGCTAAGTTGTTTACCGCGATACGAATAACGCGTGTCACCCAACCTTGCGCCGCGTATTCACGCAGATAAACCGCGGCCACCACACCAAATGGCGTCACCAAAACCGTCATCAACAAGACCATCATTACCGTACCGAAAATGGCAGGGAACACGCCGCCTTCTGTATTGGCTTCACGAGGTTCGTCAGACAAGAACTCCCACAACTTAGTGAAGTAGAAACTCATTTTCTGACCCACGTTCATCGCGTTCGCACGGTAAGCATGAACAATCTTAGCCACGGGCATTTCATGCTCCGTTCCGTCCATCACCTGAACCACGAAAGTATCGCGGTTAATTTGTGAATACAGATTGATCAAGCTTTGTTGCAAGCCTTTGTACTCTTCGTCGTATTGGCTACGCTCGACCGCCAAGTCTGCTTCTGCCGCTGGCGTTAGCTTGCCTTCTAGCTCAAGGCGACGCTGCTTCAATCGAATACGCTCTAGCGCGTAGTTGATCTTACCAATGTCTGTCTTTTCGATTTCATGGATTTCATCAAAAATCGTAGCCGCACGCGCAATGCTCTTTTCAAACACAGCCCATGTCGCTAACGCCGACTCAGTTGGCGTTATATCGCTGGTTTCAGATGCGACTTTTCCGTCTTCCTTCACCGCTTTTAAGTAACCGTACAAGTTACCCCATTCACGGCGTTCTGCTGTAAACAGCATCTCTGGTCGTTTCGTTTCTGTCAGATATTCATCGATCACCCAGCGAAAATCCGAACCATAAACGTCACGGTTACCGGTTTTCATCAGAGTACGCTGCATTAACTGATGGTTGTCAGGAATATCAATGCCCGCTTCACGCAATTGCGCCGCTGGCACTTCCACACTTTCAACACGCTCAGCCACGATGTTGTATTCCGATTCACCTGGAAGCGCGTAATGAGATTCCACCACATCCGCAGGCCAAAAATGCCCTAAACCACGAACGGCGATCAGCAGCAATAAACCCACTACCATGATGACGGAAATCGCCACGGCGCCCGCGTTTAGCCACACCCATGGGTCACCCGCTTTCACCCATTCAGATACGGACTTTTTCTTCATTTTCATTTCAGTACTCATTATAGCGACCCGTATTTTTTGCGTAGGTGCTGACGCACGGTTTCAGCGATTGTGTTCACCACAAAGGTGAAGATAAAGAGCACAAACGCCGCTAAGAACAAGATTCGGTAATGTGAGCTGCCCACTTCAGATTCCGGTACTTCTACCGCCAAGTTGGCCGCTAGCGTCCGCATACCTTCGAAGATATTGGCGTCCATGATTGGCGTGTTGCCCGTTGCCATCAATACGATCATGGTTTCACCCACGGCACGACCCATACCGATCATCACCGCAGAGAAAATACCTGGGCTCGCTGTTGGTAATACCACGCGAGTCATGGTTTGCCAGTAAGTCGCCCCCAATGCCAATGACCCTTGAGTTAAGGCTTTTGGCACGCTGAAGATGGCGTCTTCCGTGATAGAGAAGATGGTTGGGATAACCGCAAAGCCCATGGCAAAACCCACTACCAATGCGTTACGTTGGTCGAACGTGATACCAAGGTCATTGGTGATCCAGCCGCGAATGTTACCGCCGAAGAAATTCAGCTCAATGATTGGGCTCATCGCCAAACACAACCACGCCAAGAACACGATCACCGGAATCAACAACAGTGGCTGCCAGCCTTCTGGCACCAACCAACGTAAATTCTGAGGCAAACGCGACCAGCAATACGCAAACACGAGAATACCGACAGGCAGCACAACAAACACACTAAAGGTCGCGGCTAGGTTTTCTTCCAAGAAAGGCGCAAAGAACAAACCGGCTAAGAAGCCCAAAATAACGGTTGGCAAGGCTTCCATTAACTCGATCACTGGCTTGATCTTACGACGCAACGCAGGCGCCATGAAATACGCCGTGTAAATCGCACCACAAATCGCCAATGGCACCGCCATCAACATCGCGTAGAAAGCGGCTTTTAGCGTACCAAACGCCAATGGCATCAAGCTGTATTTCGGCTCGAAGTCGTTGTTCGCCGCAGAAGACTGCCAGGTGTACGTCGGCTCTTGGTAACCTTCGTACCACACCTTGCCCCACAAAGAAGACCAAGACACTTCTGGGTGCTCGTTATCAACGTGGAAAAAGTGCAGCCCCTTGTCGTCTTCCAACAACAGGCCATTAGCACGAGGAGAGAAACTGATCAGTCGAGCGTTGTTGTCGCTCAGCTTTTCGTTAATAACTTGGCGCGTAGACGTGGCGTTGTAAATCGCCACCAAGCCACGCTCATCCAAGGTCGCAAAGCCTTTACGGCGTTGCTCCATCGCTAAATCAACAATCGCGATAGGCTGCTTAACGTCACGAATAAAGGTCAGTTTTTCTTCATTCTCTTCATTACGCACATTGAACCACTGGCTCACATGACCGGACGAATCGGCCACCATAATCGATGACTTACCCAATAAATAGCTCATTGAAACAAGCTTAGTGTTTGGGTCTTTAAACAAGGACATCGCGTCTTTCAGCGCAATGTTATCGAAGTCGCGAAGGTCGAATTCGCTCAACGCACCAGAACGTGTTGCCACGTACAAATAGCGCTGGTCGCCACTCAGCAGCATGCTCGCGACATCCGCCACAAAAGGCAATGACTCGCTTTGCTCGCTTAGTTCCACTTCTTCGGTGATGAAGTTCACTTCTTTAGAGACTTTCGTGATGGCGCTTTTTGTGTCACCAATTGCCGCCATGGTCAGGCTGTCGCTGCCATCACGGACGGTGAGTTTTTTAATCGCAAAATCCGCCACATCGATCGCGTCTTCACCGTAAGGGTATTCCACGACTGGGGTGATTTTACGTTTGCCATCAGGGTAGGAAATTTTGTAATCGTGTTTCACGATGAGCGCTTTGCCGTCTTCGTAACCAAACGCCACTAAACGACTGGTATCCGATTCAACCGCAAACGCGGTGACTTTTTCAGAACGAAGGTTTTTAACCCTGTTGATCACACTGCCGTCAGCAACAGAAAAGAAGACAATACTGCCATTACTCGTCACTCGCATGCCAACTTCGGATTGCTCTTCGGTTGTCAAATAAAGGCTCTTTCCTTGATCCTCTGCAGGCAAGGCATAACTTGCCTCAGCATCAATGCTGGCGCTAGAAAATAAAGGCGCCACTTCATATAGTAAGTAGAAGCAAATAAGCAGCACAGCCAAAATAACACTGCTGCCTCCCACGGCAATACCCATTCCAGCCATACGGTCTTTCAGGGCGCGAATTTTTCGATGACGCTTTAAAGCTGGCGTATTGAAATCCAGTTCAGGCATCTGATGGTCAGTTGATTTAGTCATCCGCATTCATCTTTGTTGTGTGACGTTTTTATGTGACAGTAGTGTGACAGCCTACGAAGAAAGCAAAGTAGGAGAGCGTTTCGGCCCTCCTACTTTTAGCATCTACTTCGTAGCTCGCTACAGCGTTACTTAGTTAATACCTAGATCTTTAAGGTACTTACTCGCAACTTTCGCTGGAAGAGGAACATAACCGTCTTTTACGACAACCTCTTGACCCATTTTAGAAAGTACCATTTTAACGAATTCACGTTGTAGTGGTTCAAGCGGCTTGTTAGGCGCTTTGTTTACGTAAACGTAAAGGAAACGAGACAATGGGTATTTACCTGTTGCTGCGTTTTCAATCGTTGCGTCGATGAACTCGCCGCCTTCTTTCTTAGTTAGTGGTACAGCACGTACAGAAGACGTTTTGTAACCAATACCAGAGTAACCAATACCGTTAAGAGATGTAGATACAGACTGTACTACAGACGCAGAACCTGGCTGCTCGTTTACAGAGTTTTTGAAGTCGCCTTTGTAAAGTGCGTGCTCTTTGAAGTAACCGTAAGTACCAGATACAGAGTTACGACCAAACAACTGAACGTCACGATTCGCCCAAGCGCCAGTCAAACCCGCTTTGCCCCAGTTAGTGATGTCTTCGCTGTGTCCACCTTTACGAGTAGAAGAGAAGATCGCATCCACTTCTGGAAGAGACATACCTTTGATTGGGTTATCTTTGTGTACGAAAACCGCTAGAGCATCGATAGCCACTGGAATTGCTGTTGGCTTGTAGCCGTATTTTTTCTCAAACGCTGCGATTTCTTTGTCTTTCATTGTACGAGACATAGGACCGAAGTTTGATGTGCCTTCAGTCAATGCTGGTGGCGCAGTAGAAGAACCAGCCGCTTGGATCTGGATGTTCACGTTAGGGTAAAGACGTTTGAAGTCTTCTGCCCAAAGTGTCATCAAGTTTGCTAATGTGTCAGAGCCAACACTTGAAATATTGCCAGAAACGCCACTTGCTTTGCTGTAAGACATCAAATTTGAGTCAACATCGGCAAAAGCGTTAACAGAAACGCCTACCGCTGCTGTCATCGCTAAACCTGCAACTAGTTTTTTCATCACATAAACCTCAGTGGTTGTAGTCAAATATTTATGAGCAACTGCCCATAGCTCGTTCGATGTTTTGTACTATAGGAAAAGCGTGTGACAAAAATGTTACATCGTGAAATATTTCAAAAAAATTTTAATGTCCGATAAATAATCCCTAACGCGTGTTTCCCATAGCCTGCAATATTCCCAAGCGTAGCGTTATCCAATAGACTAACCATCCGGATTTTGACGCTGGTTTTTTGCCGTGCGAAGCATCCGATAATAATGATTAAAAAACTGTGGGTACTTTAATGTTTAACAAACTGGTCTCTTCGGCTGAGGCAATTTCCCAATACTTGGGAAGATGCATTGCTTGGCTCACGTTGGTGATGATGCTACTTACCTGTCTCATCGTCCTGCTACGTTATGGTTTTGATAATGGTTCGATTGCATTGCAAGAGTCTGTGCTGTACTTGCATGCCATGGTCTTTATGTTGGGCGCGGCCTATACCTTTAAAGACGACGAGCATGTCCGTGTCGATGTTTTTTACCGTGATTTCTCAGTGACGAAAAAAGCCTGGGTTAATATCATCGGTGGCATTTTCTTTTTACTGCCGTTCACGCTGTATACCGCCTATTTAAGCCTAGATTACGTTAGCGCTTCTTGGCGCGTATTGGAAACGTCTCCAGAACCGGGTGGTTTGCCTTTCGTCTATCTGCTCAAAACTCTGATCCCTATTATGATGGCGAGTCTCATCATTCAAGGTACGGCCGATATTTTGAAGAATATTGGCGTGGTAACTGCGGCTCGCTCCCCTATTAATAAACAGGCTAAAGGACAAAACTAATGGCTGAATTTATTCCTTTATGGCTGTTTGCTGGCGTGTGTGTCTGCTTGCTGTTTGGTTACCCTGTGGCATTTTCTTTGGGTGGCACGGCACTTATTTTCGCCGCGGTCGGTTCTTTTTTTGGCACCTTTGACAGCGTTTTCTTAGAAGCCTTACCCAACCGCTTGTTCGGTATTATTGGTAACGAAACCCTCATCGCGGTACCGCTATTCGTCTTGATGGGCGTGTTGCTCGAGAAATCAAAGCTGGCTGAGAAGTTGCTCGATTCCATGGCGATGCTGTTTGGAACCTTGCGTGGTGGTTTGGGTATTTCGGTGATTTTGGTGGGTATGTTGTTGGCGGCCAGTACGGGTATTGTGGGCGCAACCGTTGTCACCATGGGCATGATTTCGTTGCCAACCATGTTACGCCGCGGTTATGACCCTGCGCTGGCAACCGGTACTATTTGTGCAACCGGAACCTTAGGCCAAATTATTCCGCCTTCCATCGCCTTGGTTTTACTGGGCGACGTCATGTCCAACGCTTACCAAAAAGCGCAATTGGAAATGGGCATATTCTCACCAAAAACCATTTCTGTGGGGGATTTGTTTGTTGGTGCGTTAATTCCTGGCTTAATCCTCGTTGGCTTGTACATTCTTTACGTCATCATGGTCGCTTGGTTGCAGCCGCACAAAGCGCCCGCGGTTCCTCGTGAAGAGTTGCGCAATGGTTCTACTGAGCCATTGGCGATTCAGTTGATCAAAGGTCTTTTACCACCTTTAATCCTTATCTTTGCGGTATTGGGCTCTATCCTTAGCGGGATTGCAACGCCAACGGAAGCGGCCGGTGTGGGTGCATTAGGCGCAGCGATTTTGGCGTTGGCAAGCGGTAAATTAAGCTTCCCTACCCTAAAAGACGCCGTCTATTCGACCACCAAGGTCACTTGCATGGTCTTCATGATTCTCATCGGTGCGTCGCTGTTTTCCTTGGTATTCCGTGGCTTTGGCGGCGAAGAGCTGATTCAAGACTTCTTCTCGCAACTGCCTGGCGGTGTAGTGGGTGCCATGATTGTGGTGATGTTGCTGATGTTCTTCCTTGGCTTCATCCTCGACTTCATTGAAATCACCTTTGTGGTTGTTCCCATTGTTGCCCCAGTTTTATTGGCCATGGGTCTAGACCCTGTTTGGTTAGGTATTATGATGGCGATTAACTTACAAACGTCCTTCTTAACACCGCCATTTGGCTTTGCGCTCTTCTATTTACGCGGAGTGGCGCCGCCAGAAATTAAAACCCAGTCCATCTATAAAGGTGTGCTGCCGTTTATCTTGATTCAGATCTTTGTATTATTGATGTTGGCTGTTTGGCCAGATCTGGCGACATGGCTCCCTGAGCAAGTCTATGCAGACTGATCTAAGGCATAACTTTTGAAATAACAAAAACAGAACTCATTAAGTTAGGACAAAAACATGAAAGCAATGCAAATGAAAGACTACGGCCCCGCCAGTGACTTGTCGCTGGCGGATGCGCCAACACCTAAGATTAATAACGACCAGATACTCGTTAAAGTCGGTGCTGCAGGCGTCAACCCAGTGGACACTTACATTCGCTCTGGTACCAATAATTACTCTGCCAATTTCCACGCATACGCCGGGTTCTGATGGCGCTGGAACCGTGGTTGAACTGGGTGCGAACGTCACTGGGTTTGAAGTCGGTCAGCGGGTGTATTTCAGTCGCAACCTAACAGGGTCTTCAGCGGAATTTACCGCGTGTGCGGCAACGCACACTTACCCTCTTGCGGATGCATTGTCTTTTGAAGAAGGCGCTTGTGTTGGTATTCCCTACACCACGGCGCATCGTGCCTTGTTTGGTCGTGCCAACGGTAAAGCGGGCGATAAAGTCTTAGTCCATGGCGCAACTGGCGCCGTCGGCATTGCCACTGTCCAGCTTGCTTTGGCCGCAGGTATGGACGTGGTGGCCAGTTCAGGTACTAAGGAAGGTGCGGAATTACTGCGTCAGCAAGGTGTGAAAACCGTCATTATGCACAATGAAGCCGACCATCTGGCACCCTATCAATCCCTAGAAACCGGTTTTGATATCGTGATTGAAATGTTGGCTAACCATAACCTAGATCAAGACCTAAAAGCCTTGGCTTTCGGTGGCTGCGTGGCTGTCGTTGGAAATCGTGGCACGGTTGAAATCAACCCTCGCGACTTAATGGCGCGCGATGCGTCCGTTGTCGGTGTCGCATTAGCGAATGTGAAGCCAGCGGAATTGGCGTTGATTGCGAAAGCCTTGCGCCCTTTGTTTGAAAAAGGCGTACTCAAGCCGGTGATTCGCCAAAGTTACCCACTGACTGAATTGGCGCAAGCCCATGAAGACGTCCTGAAATCTGGGGCGCTAGGCAACTTAGTCATAGCCATTGGCGAGTAGCCAAATCACACAAACACAGCGCGTCGTTGAATTTTGCAGAAAAAGCGCGCTGTGTTTCTTTTCTCTCCACAAGCCCTCCTCATTTCGCTGCCAAGACGATAAAAACACGCTAAAATCCAGCATCTCCAAAAAAATACGCTACTAAAGCCGCATTAAGGCCGCTATACTTTCACACTTAATGTATTTAATAGGCTTATTTTGACTCAGTCTGATTCCGACGTTTTTAGCCTGCCAACCGAAGCAGATACCCACGATCACGATTTTCACCAACTGGTGATTGTGCTTGATGGCAACACTGATTTCGACGTAGAAGGCAAAGGCAAACAACTGCATACTGGCGAAGGGTGTATTCTTCCGTCAGAGAACAGTCATGCGTTCGCGGGTCTGGGTGAAAATCGCATTATGGTGGTTAACCTTCCCATTCCACCGCAAAAAAGCATCACAGATGAAGAATACGAAGTCGTATCACGCTTGTTCGATCAAGCCGCCTACTTCCAACTGAATCCTCGTTTGCAAATACTGGCATCGGCGCTGTCTGGCGAGTTACAGCAATACCCAAATGACGCCATTTTAGCCAGAGCCTGTGGCAACACACTGCTCAGTGCTATTCGCCACCAGATCAACAACAAAGACGTTCGCGCCCGCGGTAATCACCTCGACATCGACAAGCTTGACCAATTTATTGAGTTAAACCTATCGCGCCGTGTCCACATTGATCAGTTGGCTAATTTCTGCTTTTTGAGCGTCAGCCAATTCCACGAGCGCTTTAAAGACCGTACCGGCATGACGCCGCATCAATACCTCATGCGCAAGCGTTTGGAGCGAGCTCAAAGTTTGCTGACCGAAGGATTCCCGCCCATTCAAGTCGCCGAAATGTGTGGATTTTCTAGCCAAAGTGCGATGACCAACGTGTTTTCTCAAACACTGGGCATCACACCATTAAAATATCAGAAGCAATTCACTAACCGCTAAACCAGTCCCCACCTTAGTTTTCATGCTCCAATAATACGCATTGAGCACACTTCGACCGGATCTTGCACAACAATAAACCACCCCGCAATTTATTCTAGAAAAGTCGGACTTTCTTATAAAAAAAAACGATTTTTTTCGAAAGACAATTTAACCCCTCTGTCACTAAAGTGTCAGCATTATCCAGACATGCATTTTTTTGATTAAGCAGAACGAAAAGTAATCAAAAAAAAGCGTAATGCTCTATAACAATATGCGGCCTTAATAAAGAGCCGAACGGCTTTTTAGGTTAACGCGGGAGAATCCAACCATGTTTAAAGCGATTGAGGTGTTACAACCTAACTTCATTCAGCGTCCACTTAACGAATTGTGGCAGCTCATTTCCCCTCTTTACAATTTGGATGAAGAAAAGTGGTTGAATGAATTATTGCCGTTGGCAAAACCAACTGAAGGCGAATTGGAAAGCCAAACAAATGCCGCAGCCGACCTAATTGCAGCCGTTCGTAAAGACGACGACAGCATGTCAATGATTGACGCTTTGCTACTGGAATACAGCCTAGACACCAAAGAAGGCATTTTGCTGATGTGTTTGGCCGAAGCGCTCATGCGCGTGCCAGACAAAGAAACCGCTGATGCGTTTATCAAAGACCGTTTGAGCGTCGCCGACTGGGCCTCTCACGCGAAAAACTCTGACTCTTTCTTCGTTAATGCGTCTACTTGGGGCTTATTGTTGACGGGCAAAATAGTCACTATGGACGAGAAAAAAGACGGTACGCCAGCGAACTTGGTGAACCGCATGGTAAACCGTGTTTCTGAGCCGGTGATTCGTAAAGCGATGAACCAAGCGATGAAAATCATGGGACACCAGTTTGTACTAGGTCGCAGCATTGAAGAAGCTCTATCTCGTGGTAAAAGCTACCGCGACAAAGGTTATACCTACTCTTTCGACATGTTGGGCGAAGCCGCGTTAACCGCCGCCGATGCAGACAAATACCTAAAATCTTACATGCAGGCCGTTGAGTCTGTGGGTAAAGATACTTACAACCAAAAACACCGCCCAACGATCTCCATCAAACTGTCAGCCCTTCACCCACGTTACGAAGTGGGTTGTGAAGAGCGCGTGATGACGGAATTGTTCGACAGCGTAAAAGGCTTGATCATCAAAGCGCGCTCGTTGAACGTCGGTATTACCATCGATGCAGAAGAAGCCGATCGCCTAGAGCTTTCTTTGCATTTGTTTGAAAAATTGTTCCGCGACGAATGTACTAAAGGTTGGGGCTTATTCGGCCTTGTGGTTCAAGCTTACTCAAAACGTGCTCTGCCGGTTTTGGTGTGGTTGGCGGCCTTATCCAAAGAACAAGGCGATCGCATTCCTGTACGTCTTGTAAAAGGCGCTTACTGGGATTCTGAAATCAAACTGTGCCAACAACGTGGCATCAACGGTTACCCAGTGTACACACGTAAAGAATCCACTGACGTGTCTTACTTGGCGTGTGCGAACTTCTTGCTAAGCGAACACACTCGCGCACACATCTTCCCGCAATTTGCCAGCCACAACGCACACACCATTGCGACCATCAGCTGTTTGGCAACGCAATTGGGCGCGACAACACAAGAATTCGAATTCCAACGTCTGCACGGCATGGGTGACGCGCTTTACAACCGTCTAATCAAAGGTAGCGATATTTGCGTGCGCATCTACGCACCAGTCGGCAGTCATAAAGACTTGCTTCCTTACTTGGTTCGCCGTCTGCTAGAAAACGGCGCCAACAGCTCATTCGTTCACCGTTTGATCGATGCAAGTTACCCAATTTCTGACTTGATCAACCATCCTGTCACCACATTGGAAAGCCGCAAGTCATTGGCTAACCCGCACATTAACTTGCCAGCAAATTTGTTTGACGACCGTAAAAACTCGTTTGGCCCGAACATTGAAATCGATTCTGATTGGACGCCTTTCAAAGCCAAAATCGACGCTTTCATGGGTCAAGATACGCAATGGCGTGCTTTCCCTATTGTGGGTGGCGAAAAAGTCACAACAGGGCAAACGCACTCTATTAAAAGCCCTTACGATCACAGCCAAACCGCTGGTCAAATCGACTGGGCAGACGCCGCGACCGTTACCAAGGCCATTGATCTTGCTGAAGCCGCTTTCCCTGCTTGGTCTGCGCGTCCAGCCACAGAGCGTGCGGATTGCCTAGACAAAATGGCTGACTTGATGGAGGAAAACTACGCAGAATTGATGGCACTTTGCCACCGTGAAGCGGGTAAAACCATTCAAGACAGCATCGATGAAGTACGTGAAGCCGTGGATTTCTGCCGCTACTACGCGCAACAAGCCCGTAGCCACTTTGCTAACCCAACGCACTACAAAGATTTCTTGGGTCAAGACAAACAAGCCAAGCTAAACGGCCGCGGCGTGTTCACGTGTATCAGTCCATGGAACTTCCCATTGGCCATCTTTACAGGCCAAGTCGTTGCTGCTCTAGTCGTGGGCAACACTGTTGTGGCGAAGCCGGCTGAGCAAACCAGCTTGATCGCTTTCCGCGCTATTGAAATGCTACACCAAGCTGGCGTTCCAACTGACGTACTTCACTTGTTACCAGGTGACGGCGCGACAGTTGGTGCTCCACTTACTAGCGACAAACGCATTGCTGGCCTTGCCTTCACAGGTTCCACTGGCACAGCACAATTGATCAACCGCACGCTAGCGGCTCGTGGCGTTGCGCCCGTACCAGTCATTGCGGAAACCGGTGGTCAAAACGCCATGCTGGTGGATTCTACGTCTTTGCCAGAGCAAGTCGTTCGTGATGCGGTACGTTCAGCGTTTGCTTCTGCAGGTCAGCGTTGTTCTGCACTGCGTGTATTGTTCGTACAAGCCGACATCGCTGATCGCGTTATTCCGATGATCAAAGGCGCCATGGCGGAACAAAGCGTTGGCTTGCCTTACCTACACAGCACCGATGTAGGTCCAGTGATCGATAAAAAAGCGCAAAAAATGCTGCTAGATCACATCGAGCACATGACGAAAGAAAGCAAATTGATCGCCCAAGCGGAATTACCAGATTTCGCCAAAAACGGTACTTTCGTTGCACCAACCGCGTTTGAGATCAGCAGCATAGATCAGCTAACAGATGAGAAATTTGGCCCTATCCTTCACGTTGTACGCTACAAAGCACGCGACTTGGATAAGATCATCGACACCATCAATAACTCAGGCTTTGGTTTGACTATGGGCGTTCACAGCCGTAACGAAACCACTTGTGCTCGTATCGCAAGTCGCGCTCGTGTTGGTAACCTATATATCAACCGCGACCAAGTCGGTGCAGTAGTTGGTGTTCAGCCTTTCGGCGGACAAGGTTTATCCGGCACAGGACCAAAAGCTGGCGGTCCACATTACCTTCAACGCTTCGCTATTGAGCAAGACCTTTAAGGGGAGACATTACTATGACAATCGTACAACCTATCCAAATTCAGGTCGCTCAGAAAGTCTTCGAAGCATGGGACAAACTTGGCGTAAATGGCCGCGCAGAAAAACTGAAAAAAGCCCTAAACGCCTTCCCTGAAGCACAACGAAAAATGGCCGCTTGGCAAATCGACAACGCGAAGCAATCCATTGCTGAAACGCGCGTCATGCCGGGGCCAACTGGCGAGCGCAACGAACTGTCTAACCAAGGCCGTGGCGTGTTTCTTTGCATGTCTTCGCTTGAAGGCGATATGGCGAAAGTGGGACTAGTTGGCCAAGTGTTTGCTGCGCTTATTGCCGGTAACCCCGTGATTACTGTGGGACTGGCTGGCCAAGAAATCATGGACATGATTTCCCCAGTTGTCGCAGAAGGTGTTGTGCAAAACATTGCGGAATCCGCGCAAGATTCTTTGATCGAAGCCAACCACCTTGCTGGTATCGCGACGCTGTGCGACCCTGCGCAAGCCCAACAGCTAAGCCAACGTCTTGCAGCGAAAAGCGGCCTAATCTGCCAATTGGTTGAAGAAACCGACGCGGAAAATTTAAGCGTGATAGCGAAACCACACTACGTACTACGCTTTGTCACTGAACGCACCGTGTCTAACAACACCACGGCAATCGGCGGCAACGCAACACTGCTTGAATTAGGCAGCATGAACGACTAAGCCTCGTTCTAATAGCAATACCTATAAAAAAACAGCCCTTCTTGGAAACAAGAAGGGCTGTTTTTTTTATCTATAACACGACTAAATTAAGAATTACTCAAGCTCACGAGCATTGATGTAAGCGCGTTCAGACACTTCATGCCATGCTCTTACTTTCGCACCAAACTCTTTGAATGAGTCATACACTTTTTGGCTCATTGGATCGGCTGCTGCCACTTCTTCCAATGTTTCTGTAGACGCTTTTTTCAATGCAGACAAGACATCATCAGGGAAAGGTTTTAACGTCACGTTATGTTCGTTAATAAGCGTTTGCAGTGCGGAGTTGTTCAATGCTGTGAACTCATCCAACATCTCGGCGTTCGCTTGGCGTGTCGCTGCACGTACGATCAACTGTAGGTCTTTTGGCAAAGCCTCAAACGCTTCTTTGTTGTACAGCGCTTCCATCGTTGAACCTGGCTCGTGCCAACCTGGGTAGTAATAGAACTTCGCCGCTTTGTACAAACCAAACGCTAGGTCGTTATAAGGTCCAACCCACTCGGTTGCGTCAATCGCGCCAGTTTGCAAGGAAGTAAAGATCTCACCACCTGGCAAGTTAATTGGCGTACCGCCCACTTTCTTCAATACTTCGCCACCAAGGCCTGGAATACGCATTTTTAGACCTTGGAAGTCTTCCAACGAGTTGATTTCTTTATTGAACCAGCCGCCCATTTGCACACCAGTGTTACCTGCTGCCATTGGGATTAGGTTAAAGGGTGCGTAAATTTCTTCCCATAGTTTCAAACCGCCGCCATGGTGAATCCAAGAGTTGATTTCTTGTGCCGTGAAGCCAAATGGTACCGCGGTAAAGAACTGCGCAGCTGGCGCTTTGCCTTTCCAATAATAGGCTGCACCATGACCCATTTGTGCTGTGCCACGAGACACCGCATCAAACACTTCCAACGCAGGAACCAATTCGCCTGCCGCATACACTTTGACATTAATGCGGCCATTGGACATTTCGTTGATGCTTTTGGCTAGGTTTTCAGCCCCCGTACCCAAACCTGGAAAGTTTTTTGGCCAAGTCGTGACCATTTTCCAGTTAATGACTTCGGCTTTCTTTTCTACTTTTGCGGTTTCTTTTTCTTCTGATCCACCACATGCCACCAAAGTGGCTGCCGTCAAACCGACTAAGGCCAGTTTGCCCCACGTTTTTATTTTTATCATTTGCTATCCCTCAGGAGACTGATTGCGTTTATTGTTATTGGACTTAGCTTTAAAACTCAAGCAACCCTAATTGCCTTTGCGTCAACGCCCTATAATAAGGATTGAAATTGACCCTTTAGTCACATTTTATGCACTAAGTGTACTGAATAGTATGAATTGCTGTGCGGGCGCTCAAGCCCTTTTTTGATATTTATTTACAAATGGTCAGAATAGTCATTTAAAGACAAACAAAAAGAAGCCCTGTTATCCGTCGATAACAGGGCTTCTTGGAATCGCAGGCTTTGTACTCTAAGACATCAGTCTATTGCGCGAGCATTGATGAACGCACGTTCAGAAATGTCATGCCACTGGTTAACTGAGTTCAAAAATGCCGTGAAAGAATCGTACACTTTTTGGCTCATCGGATCGTTTGCCGCCACTTCTTTAAGTGTTTCATCAGACGCCACTCGCAGTGCTTCTAGCAAATCTTTCGGGAACTTTTTCAACACCACGTGGTGATCATTCACTAACGTCGTCAAAGCCGCATCGTTTCGAGCGGTAAATTCGCTCAACATATCCAAATTGGCTTGCTGAGCGGCAGTACGAACAATCTCTTGCAAATCCGTCGGCAAGGCATTAAATGCGTCTTTGTTCACTAACGCTTCAACGGCAGAACCCGGCTCTTGCCAACCTGGGTAATAGTAGTATTTTGCGGCTTTGTACAAACCAAACGCTAAGTCGTTATAAGGTCCCACCCACTCAGTCGCATCAATCGTTCCCGTCTGCAACGCTGTGAATATTTCGCTGCCGGGTAAGTTAATGGTTACCGCACCAACTTTCTTCAGCACCTCACCACCTAACCCTGGCATACGCATTTTCAAACCTTGGAAATCCGCCAGAGAATTGATCTCTTTATTAAACCAGCCGCCCATTTGTGCGCCCGTGTTACCTGCCGCCATGGGGATGATATTAAAGGGAGCGTACACTTCTTCCCACAGCTTCAAACCACCACCATAGTCGAGCCACGCGTTGAATTCTTGTGCCGTCATACCAAAAGGCACAGAAGAAAAGAACTGCACCGCAGGCGCTTTGCCTTTCCAATAATACGCCGTGCTGTGTCCCATTTCTGCCGTGCCGCGAGAGACCGCATCAAACACTTCCAGAGCAGGAACCAATTCGCCCGCCGCATAGACTTTGACATCCAAACGTCCATTCGACATTTTCGTAATGTTTTTCGCTAATTCGTCCGCAGAGGTTCCCAAGCCCGGGAAATTCTTTGGCCACGTTGTGACCATTTTCCAGTGAATGGTCTCCGCTTTCTTTTCAACTTTTGCCGCGTCTTCCGTCTTCTCTGAACCGCCACACGCGACCAAAGTCAAAGCAAACAAACCAGCGAACGCCAATTTGCCCAATACCATTAAATTACGCATTATTTTCCCTCAGGGAGCCAGTTACTTAATATTTTGAATCTGTCTGTGACATGAGAAAGCGACGCCCAACATCACTCACCATTGAAGATTTGATCAACAACCAACGCATATCAAAATATCGCCCGTTATTGTGTTTTTATTATAGGATCAGACAGAAAAACGCCCTTTTGATGTAAAAAACATCAAAAGGGCGAAAGATAATAAGAACTGGAGGAATTTTGCTCAACCCTTTTTTGCGATTTATCGAGACGAATTTACTTCGCAGAAAAATTAGGGACATAACCCCACGACATACGCTGACCACTTTCGGCTGATTGCTCCGCCAAACACAACAGATAAATCAGCTGACAAGCCTGCTCCATCGAAACCGGAGCCTCACCTTTACCAAGAATCGCATCACGTAATTGCCCGTAAAACGCGGCATACTCGCCATGCGTTGCGGCTTCTTGGACACAATCGATGTTATCTTGCGAATGCGCCACAAAACGCGTGATCTTTTGCTCAGCGGCTCGTGAAGGGAAATCGGCTTCCCAAGGCATTTGCCCTGCTCGTAGCGCCTCTTCCTGTGGGTCTAACCCCACACATTGCCAACTTCCTTTAGTAAATCTTGCGTTGAAGCGGCGCATTTCACCGGCCTCAAACGGCGTCGAGGCCAAACGCACACGTTTGTCGTCGTAACCAAACTCCACTTCAAACCAATCATGGGTTTGACTACCGTCGCGTAGCTTATCAATACTCGCATGCAACCACTTCGGCGGCCCAAATAAACTCAATGCCTGATCTAAAATATGCGGCCCTAAATCCCAAAAAATCCCCGTACCAACACCCGGCTCTTCGCGCCAACGGGCTTGTGCCGTCGGACGAAAACGATCAAAGCGAGAATCCAAATGCTTCAACTCACCCAACTCACCGCTTTCAATTAATGTTTTAAGACGCAGAAAATCGCCATCAAAACGACGATTCTGGTAAACACAAAACACCAAGCCTTTTTGCTTCGCCAAAGCACACAAAGCTTCTATCTGAGATAAACGGGTGACAGATGGCTTTTCCAACAACACATGCTTGCCGTTTTCCAACGCCAGCTTTGCCTGATCAAAATGCAACGTATTCGGCGTCGTAATCACCACCAAATCCACATCCGGCGCGGCAAATACAGACTCCGCAGACGACACCACAGACACATCAGGCAACACCGCCCTCACCTCATCCGCCTTTGAACTGCAAACATACGACATCGTCATGTCAGGATCATTCATCACAAACGGCGCATGAAACACCCGCCCCGACAAACCAAAACCAATCAAACCAACGCGAATCGCCATGTCACACTCCTTATTAGCTAAATACTTACAACTCTAAACAGTTTACATCTAATCGAAAAAATTTGCTGCAATTAAAAAAAATTACTGAGTTACAATCGGAAAAACGAGAGAAATAGCGAAGTACACAAATGGCTAAACCGCTGGGGAACAGACAACGAACTTGAAGCTCTATTGCTGCCGATACGCTTTGCTGCGCAACAAGCGCAAAGGAAAATACTCAGCGTTCTTTTAGCAAGGCAACCTTAAATTATCTCGCTGTCTGATTTGCGCTGACGCGCTGAGCTTGCGAAGCAGGCGCAAGCAAATCAGGCAACGAGATATTCCATCTAAACCAAACCTAAAGCACTTCCAGTTTAGCAAACGACAACACTAGCCACTTAGTGCCTTCGTCATCAAAATTGACCTGTACGCGTGCTTGTGGGCCTTGGCCTTCGTAGTTGATCACCAAGCCTTCACCAAACACAGGATGATTCACTCGATCCCCCATATTCACGGTAACTTCTGGCGCTTTGTAACTGTTTAACACACTGCTGTTTTGCAGTTTGTTCTTTTCAAAGTTGTAATCAGGGCGCTGCAAAGACACTGGACGGCTGACTTGAGAGCGAAGACGCACTTCTTCCAAACATTCCGGTGGCAACTCTTTGATAAAGCGCGAAGGGCTATTAAACGATTCGCTACCAAACAAACGACGAGATTCCGCGTACGTGATGTAAAGCTTTTCCATCGCGCGGGTAATGCCCACATAGCAAAGGCGACGCTCTTCTTCGAGTCGACCTGGTTCTTCGAAAGACATCTTGCTTGGAAAAACGTTTTCTTCCACGCCGGTTAAGAACACCAATGGGAATTCGAGACCCTTCGCCGAATGCAGTGTCATCAATTGTACTGCGTCTTGGTATTCGTCCGCTTGCGCATCGCCCGCATCCAAAACCGCTTTGTCCAAGAAGGCCATCAACGGCGAGCTAAACTCTTCGTCCTCATCGCTCCAACTGAATCCGCCAGCCGCACCCACCAATTCTTTTAAGTTTTCGATCCGTGCTTCGCCCTTCTCGCCTTTCTCTTTTTCGTGGAAAGGAATCAAACCCGCTTCTTCAATAATCTGCTCGAAAATATCATTCAGGTTCAAATCAGGCTGTTGAACGGTCGTACTCAAGCCTTCAATAAGGTGTAAAAATGCCTTGATGGCATTGGTTGCACGAGCCGTCATCAATGACTGACGCACGACTTCCTGTGCGGCTTGCCACATGGAACAGCCATTATCACGGGCAATTTCACGCAAGGTTCCGATGCTACGTTCACCAATACCACGAGGTGGCACGTTGATCACTCGTTCCATGGCGCCATCGTCATTTGGATCGAGAGCCAAACGGGCGTAAGCCAAGGCATTTTTGATCTCAAGACGATCGTAGAATCTGTGCCCACCGTAAATCCGATAAGCAATCTGTTCCCTAACTAAGCATTCCTCGATCACTCGCGACTGGGCATTGGAGCGATACAGAATTGCCATGTCCGTCAGTGAAGTGCCTTTGTCGCGCCATTGTTTGATAATGCCAAGAATGAAGCGCGCTTCGTCCTGTTCATTAAACCCGGCATAGAGTGAAATAGGATCGCCTTCACCACTGTCCGTCCAAAGCTCTTTCCCCAAGCGGTCGTCGTTGTGTTTGATCAAGCCGTTGGCCGCTTTCAGAATATGACCGGTTGAGCGGTAGTTTTGCTCCAAACGGATGGTGCCAACGTCTTTAAAATCTTTGGTGAAATTTTGGATATTTTCAATTTTCGCGCCACGCCAACCGTAAATCGATTGGTCGTCATCGCCAACAGCGGTAATTGTGCCTTCGCTGCCCACCATGATGCGTAACCAAGCGTATTGAATGGTGTTGGTATCTTGAAACTCGTCCACCAGCACATGACGAAAACGGTCTTGATAATGGCGTAACAAGGCAGGCGTGCTGAGCATCAGTTCGTGTGCTCGCAATAACAATTCACCAAAATCCAGTAAACCGCCACGCTCACAAGCTTCTTCGTAGTGGTAATACAATTCGCGCATGCCTTTAGAGAAAGGGTCATGGCTGTCTGGCACATGAGCCGCACGGCGACCTTCGTCTTTTTGTGCGTTGATAAACCAAGACACTTGTTTAGGTGGCCAGCGAGTATCGTCGATATTCAGTTCGCGCATGATGCGTTTTATGAGTCGCAACTGGTCGTCACTGTCCATTATCTGGAAATTTTCTTTCAACCCCGCATCACGCCAATGAGCACGCAATAAGCGATGCGCTAAACCGTGGAAAGTCCCCACCCACATGCCTTGTGGAGGAACGCCCACGAGCTGTTCGATACGCCCTTGCATCTCACGTGCCGCTTTATTGGTAAAAGTCACCGCCATCAGGCTGTAAGGTGATAATTCGTAAGCGTGCATCAACCACGCAATGCGGTGCACCAAGACTCGGGTTTTCCCCGACCCAGCGCCAGCCAATACCAGACTGTTTTGTAGCGGTGCGGCCACCGCTTCACGCTGTTTGTCATTGAGTGAATCGAGGATAAAAGAAACGTCCATTGCATTCCGCCATGATTAATTAATAAATTTGTCACAAAAAACACGTAAAAATAGGTTGATTTTTAATCTATTTGAGTTTTTTATTAGCTTGAAAATGAGTTGTCTGTCTATTTTGACTTTTTTTAACTGTCGATGACAGTGGTCTATGCACTCAATGTCATCGAACGTCCAAAAGGGTATAACGATGAGCGATTTTGCGGAAACATTAACTGAAGTAAAAACCGACATAATGCATGCATCCATTAGCTTGGAAAATGAATCAAAAGAACGAAATCAAAAGGAAGATGCAGCGCGTATGTTAAAAGCCCGACGTGCAATTGAACAGCACTTAGAACAAAAACGTTTGAACCAAGACATTTCAAACGGCTGGGACGATTAGTTTTCTCTCGTTAAGCTGACACAGTCAGGTACGCGACAAGACCTAACATTTGGTTAGGTCTAGAAGTTTTGTCACACCAAAAAACGCCATTGGATTGGCTCAACGATGAACGCTCTGCGTAATTTGCTACATTTTTCTCATCGACTTATCCATTTCCCTCATCCTACACAGTAATTCCGTCCCCATTTCCCTCAGCTTATAGCGGTTACTCACGTCTTGGAGTACCATATAGCCTGATTTTTATATCTTCTAATCCATAATAAAAAAAGAAAATAACCCTCTTGGGGAGTTACTATGTTTGAACATATCCAAGCTGCTCCTGCAGACCCAATTCTTGGCCTGAATGACGCTTACAAAAAAGATTCCAATCCCAATAAAATTAACTTGGGCGTTGGTGTATACAAAGACGAGCAAGGTAATACGCCTATTTTAAAGGCGGTAAAACAAGCCGAGGAACGCTTGTTGACTCAAGAAACAACCAAAAGCTACCTAAGCATCGAAGGCGCACCCGCTTATCGATCTGCCGTGCAAACGCTTTTATTTGGTAAAGACCACCCCATCATTACCAAGCAGCTTGCTCAAACAGCCCATACCCCTGGCGGCACTGGCGCATTACGCGTCGCAGCAGAATTCATTAAAAAGCACTTACCAGAAGCCACTATTTGGGTCAGTAACCCAACATGGGCAAACCACCAATCGGTTTTTCAATCGGTTGGTTTGGAAGTGGGCAGTTATGCGTATTACAACGCAGACAATAAATCGTTGGACTTTGAAGCCCTGCTTGCGAGCTTGTCTCAAGTTCCTGAAGGTGATGTAGTGTTGTTCCACGGTTGTTGCCACAACCCAACGGGCATCGACCCTACACCAGAGCAATGGTACCAACTTGCTAAGTTGTGCAGTAAACAAGGCTTCTTGCCGTTGTTTGACTTCGCTTATCAAGGTTTTGGTCAGGGCTTGCAAGAAGACGCTCAAGGCTTACGCACCTTCTTAGAACACGTGCCGGAAATGTTGATCGCCAGCTCATTCTCAAAGAACTTCGGTTTGTACAACGAACGTGTTGGTGCACTGACGATTCTTTGTGAAACCGCTGAACAAGCGGAAACGGCGTTCACTCAAATCAAACGCTGCATTCGCACCAACTATTCCAATCCGCCATCTCACGGCTCGGCGGTGGTTGCCGAGATTCTGAATGACCCAGAATTGTTTGCACTGTGGGAAAGTGAAGTCAAAGCCATGCGTACTCGCATTCACGAAATGCGCAGCTTGTTTGTGAACACATTACGCATCAAAGGCGTAAGCCAAGATTTCTCGTTTATTTCACAACAGCAAGGCATGTTCTCTTTTTCTGGTCTTACACCAGATCAAGTGGCTCAGCTGCGTAAAGAGTTCGGCATTTACATTGTTGGCTCAGGACGTATCAGCGTAGCGGGTATGACGCACGACAACATGGAACCTTTGTGTGACGCGATTGCGAATATCTTGAAAGGCTAAGAGCAAATAAGCTCACGTCAATAAACGGCTTCAACCTCTTGGTTAAGCCGTTTTTTTATGGGCACAGTTCAACTTGGTTGTGTTCTGACTAAAAAGACTGCTACTTTAAGCCCGTCGTTTTTACCACACAGAGACCATTTCATGACTGCTACACTACTTTATTGCTATGACCCAATGTGCAGCTGGTGTTGGGGATTTCGCCCGACTTGGACAAAACTACAAAAAGCCTTACAGCCTTTGATCGACTCTGACCAATTGTCGATTCAACCCATGCTAGGCGGCCTAGCAGTTGATTCAGATACCCCCATGGCAAAAGAAATGAAAGCCAAGCTTGAAGCGACATGGAAGAACATCCAGTCCACATTAGGTATGGAGTTTAATTTCGACTTCTGGCAAAACAATACACCACGCCGTTCAACTTACCCCGCCTGTCGAGCGTGCTACGTCGCAAGAGACATGGGGCTAGAAGATGAGATGTACCATGCGATTCAAGAAGCCTATTACGTAAAGGCCAAGAATCCATCGGATCTTGATACATTAACCGAATGCGCAGAACACATAGGCATGAATGCAGAAGGTTTTAATAAAGCCATGCAACACGTCAAACACAAGCAGCTTATCGAGCAAGAAATACTTCAAGCAAGGCAATTAGGGTTAAACTCATTTCCCTCTTTAGCACTACTAAAAGGCGACACGCTCATCTCAATTTCACTTGATTATAAAGACCCTGCAAGCATGGTCACGGCCATAAAAAAGGCGCTGTCATAGCGCCTTTTTTATGTCTATAGACCTTCTAATCAAGTAGAAACAGTCTCGTTATCTTACCCAGATGTAATTTTTGAATACTCGAAATAACGCAGCCGCAGACACCACATACAACAATGGCAACGCAAGCTTATAATCATTGCCATCTACGAAGATCATGATGCAGGCAATGACCAGCAAGGTCAGCGTGAACAAATGAACATAAGCGCAAATGCCAGCTTTCCACTTCGCCGTCACCATCACACCCGCGACGCCCAACACAACCCCTAAAGAGCCGCCTATTAACACATCCGCTGGCCAATGAACGCCGATCAAAACTCGACTCAAACCCACCAAGACAGCCAACGTCATAATAGACACTTTAAAGTACAGGTTCTGCACATAGCAAAAGCAAATCGTGGCCAGCAAGAACGCCGTCATACTGTGACCAGAGGGGAAGCTGCGCGACTTATACGCCCGCCCAAGTAAGTTAAATGCCTCAGGATCAAGCACCGCTGGCGGACGAGGCATCGCGAAATAATCTTTCAATAAATTCACAACAATCGCGGATACGATCGTCGTAAACAAAACCGTCCAATGAAAACGTATATGACGACATGAAAAAAGCAGCACCAACGCCAATAAAAACACACCGTCACCAAACACGGTGAGGTTCTCCAGCAAGGTAGGATAAATATAAGAAGATAAGTGGTTTATTTCTAAGAAGGCAAATTGATAACCTCCCATAGAATACCCAATGCCTGCCAAACTGGCTAAAACAATGGCAATCACTAATAAAATCTGGATGTTAGATTGCGACACGACAGTCGGTGTCGACCGAGCTTCTTCTAATAAAGACTTATAGTTATTGCAAATATTGGTTGAAGAGCAGCGCATAAAATCCATCTCAATTGGGAATATCTAGTATGAAAATAACAATTAGCGTTCAATTTTAACCTCATTCTATGCACATTGCGTGAAAAATATATAAAAATTCATGACAAACATACCAATAATGGACATATGACCTTAATTTTTGGGGAATGTATTCTGCACCTTCTCAATGACACGGATTCGCCATGATCCTAAATACGTCTACGATTAGTGTTAAATTGTTACAATCGGGCTTGCGTGATAAAGTGACTTCGCGGTGCAAATAAGCATCTATCATGTAACCTAGAATTGATATTTAACCATTAACGCCTTGCACTTTTCGGCACGAAGCCGCCGTAGGATCAACAGGAAACAACTCGCCCATGAAGCGCCAACACTCTGGTTTTTCTCGCTTTTTCAAAAGCACACCAAAAACATCAACCTTCATTATTTTCATCACCTTACTGAACATCGCCCTCTACAACTGGCCATTGTTTTCTTTTTCATTGAAAAACTTAGATGGCATCACTCTCAACAGTTTGCATACGCTGCTGGCGGTGTTCGCGGTGATTTACTTAGAGACGGCGTTGATTCTGTACCTGTTGTTTTTGATATCAAGACGCCTTGGTAAAGCGGTTTGTGTGGTGTTGGCGTTAGCGAATTCGCTGGCGGTCTACTTTGTTGTGACCTACAACGTCATTTTAGACAGAACCATGATGGGCAATATCTTCAACACACAATATTCGGAATCTGAGCAATTTCTAAGCCCAACACTGCTGGTGTACTTTGTACTTCTGGGCGTCATTCCGGCCTATTTGATCATGCGATCTTCGATTCAAAAGACGTCTAGAATCCGCCTAGCGTTGCATCTTGTGCTTACTATTGTCGTGATTTCTACTTTTTTATGGCAATCGCAAAGCAAATGGCTTTGGGTAGACGACCATGCCAAACAGTTGGGCGGTATGACCATGCCTTGGTCATACGTCGGCAATGCCGCGCGTTTCCAATACAGCAAGTCTCAGGAAAATATTGTTCAAACACCACTGCCTGATGCGACTTTCCTATCCAATAATAAAACCGTTGTGGTATTGGTGATTGGTGAATCGGCACGCGCACAGAATTTTTCGTTGTATGGTTACGATAGACCCACCAATCCATTACTCGCCGCATCGGACGTCATTACGTTGAAAAACGCCACATCTTGCGCCAGCTATACTACCGCCGCCGTAAAATGCATTCTCTCGCACCACAATCCAAGCGGCGTATTTACTGAGAATTTTGAGCCGTTACCCAGTTACCTACAACGCCAAGGAATTGATGTTATTTGGCGCACCAAGAACTGGGGTGAACCACCAATTAAGGTATCTAGCTACCTAAGTTCAGGGGATTTAAAGCAGAATTGTGAAGGCAATGAATGCGGCTATGATGGTGTTTTACTCAGCCATTTGGCCGAACAAATCGCCGCATCGGATAAGCAAAAAGTATTTGTGGTATTGCATCAAACAGGCAGTCACGGCCCCTCTTATTACAGCAAATACCCTAAAGAATTTGAGTTGTTTAAGCCTGTCTGTCGATCCGTTGAACTGAGCAAGTGCACACAAGCAGAGCTGATTAACGCGTACGACAATACCATTTTGTACAACGATCATTTCTTGGATCAATTACGCCAAACACTGGTGGGCATAAAAGACACATCAAGTGCCTTTTTGTATGTATCTGATCACGGAGAATCACTTGGAGAAGGTGGTATTTATTTACATGGAACGCCCTATTCTATTGCGCCAGAACAACAATTGCATGTGCCCTTCCTTGTCTGGATGTCGCCGTCTTTTATCGACCAACAACACATTAACGTCGATACGTTAAAAAGCAGAGAAAGCAGCACACAAGCCAATGTGTTCCACAGCGTTATGGGGGCATTCGACATGCGCAGTGAAATTTATAACAAAGATTTAGACATGTTCGGCGCAGCAAGCCAACCTTAAAACACATTTCGTACACGACAATAAAAAGGGCCGTCAATCTGGCCCTTTTTATTGCTTCGATCACTGGCATCACTCAGTATCGACTTAATGCGCCGATACAGAGAACCTAATGAATCAACCAAAATCGTGGTTGATCAAGTCCAACATCGGGTTATACAAGGGCTCGGTCGTTGCGTTTCGCGACGTCTTATCTTCTTTTTTAAGCGATGTTGGCTCACTTTTAAGGGGGTTGGCTCACTGGTTTCTGTCGTCGCTAAATCACTTTCCACCGCTGCCACTGAATCTTCATGTGTTGCTGATTGGTCAGGTTCGATAGGCTCAACGACGTCATCTTTTGCAACCGCCTTATCTTGCAAAACGATTTCCACTTCCGGCTGAGGTTTTTTGCCTATGGCCAAATGCTCTGCTAACGCGTTGGCCAAAGGCTCCACATCGTCCAAGGTGACATTAATCGCGAGCCAATGGTGTGCGTCGGCCTCCTGACTCAACAGCGAGCCGGGCACAATCGCATGACGAAAGCTGGCCAACAGCGCAGTAATGCTGCTCACTGGTAAAGGGGTCGATAAATACATCCACAAAGACATACCGCCTTTACTAGCGGCAAAACTGACCTGATCCCCAAGGCGAGTTTCCAAATGCGCTTTGATTCGTTCTGAATTCGCCCACACATCTCTGGCACGCTTGGTTAATGAGCGCTTACTATTTGATTGTAAAGCGTCACCAAGCGCTGCTTGCTGAACATCGCTAAGTGACATATCGGCGGCTAAAAACGCCCCATCTAACAACGCCTGATGTCGACCAGGCAAACACCAACTGGCTGAACGGCCTGCGCCTTTGGACTCCACACCACCGATATACACAATATGATCCGACGAATCCAATGACTTATAAGTCATGACAGAGCCCGCTCGGTACGCCAAATGCGAGCACAAATCCCACTCAATCACTGGCAGTTTGGTTTCTTCAATAATCGCCAACCAACGACGCAAGCTTAGATTGCTAATCAATTGACCGGCAGGAAAAGCAAACTGCCCCGGCAAGACAATCAAGCGAATGGATTCATCACGCAGACAACGAATCGCCAAATCCAAATCAACGCCCCGCTCTCCCGCTTTTAGCGTGATAACTTGCCGCCCTAAACTTTGCAGCGTCGTGGTGATTCTAGGGTCACAAGGCGTCAGCACTAACACGCTGTCACCCTGTTGTGTCAGTGTTTGCACACTCTGGGTAAACA
>NZ_JAODTL010000011.1 GCF_026191375.1 Marinomonas pontica
AATTTCGAAGAAGGTTTTGCCAGTGTGCAAGATGAAGCCGCGCAACTGTCTGCTCATATATTGGCACCGAAAACAGGCGAAAAACTTCTGGATGCGTGCGCCGCTCCCGGAGGCAAAACAGGGCATTTATTAGAGCAGGCTCATCCTTTGGATTTGACCGCCGTCGAACTAGAACCATGGCGCATGGAAAAAATCGAATCCAACATCGCACGCTTAGGCTACCAAGCCAACTTGATCTGCGCCGATGCGGGTGACATTACGGCATGGTGGAATGGCGAGCCATTCGACAAAATACTGCTCGACGTACCTTGTTCAGCAACGGGTGTGATTCGCCGCAACCCAGACATTAAGATCAATCGAAAGCCAGCGGACATTAACGAGCTGGTCGAGATTCAACGCGACATCCTTCAGAATGTTTGGAAGACATTAAAACCTAGTGGCTACATGCTCTATGCAACATGCTCTCTGATGCCAGAGGAAAACGAGCAGCAGATTCAGCATTTTCTGGCCCAACAAGATGACGCCAACGAAGTTCCGCTGAATTCATTGGCACCCGAACTAACCTTAGAGTGGGGAATGGAAGTGAGCCACGGACGCCAGCTGTTCCCGATGGTTGAAGCTCATGACGGCTTTTATTATTGCCTACTGCAAAAAACCGCATAACAAAAATGGCGTCTAAAGAACGATGAGTAACCGATAGATACAGCCAACTTATTGAGCTGCTTTCTATTTCCCGAAAATACCCAGCAAATTGTTTCACATGAAACACAGCTTGCTGGGTATTTTTTGCCTTAATTTTAGGTCTAACTCTTTAGAGCCAACAACGCCGACTTGAAATAAAGTGCCTACTTGATCAGAGGCTCCTTCTTGATAAGACGTTAGTGAGAGCAAATTGAAAAATATAAAGTAACCGACCTGAATGGATTTTATTAGCCTAGAACCAGTCCAGAAAAAAACAGGCGTTGATAAGGCAAAATAATTACGAGTATTTCGCAAGTTCAAGTTAAATATTTGCCCTTATGTGGGTAAACTTGCACTACTGGATTCGAGTAAAAAATAAGCACGCGAATTCAAAGATCCGAAGACCACCAACACACAATGCGATCCTAAGGTAGCGAAAGGCAGATTATGAAAATCATCATTATAGGTGCGGGCCAAGTCGGCGCGACGCTTGCTGAAAACTTAGCAAGTGAAGATAACGATATTACCGTCATTGATACAGATCTAAATCGCCTTAGAGAACTGCAAGACAGACTGGACATACAAACGGTAGAAGGCAACGGTGCACACCCAGATGTGTTAAACCAAGCCGGCTGTAATGACGCCGATATGCTGATTGCCGTAAGCAACCAAGATGAAACCAACATGGTGGCGTGTCAGGTTGCGCATACCTTGTTTAAAACCCCTACCAAAATTGGTCGTGTCCGTTCCAGTGCTTACTCACATTATCCAGAATTATTCAGTGACCAAGCTTTACCGATGGACGTTCGAATCAGTCCAGAAAAAGAAGTGACCAAACATTTAAGTCGTTTGATTCGTTACCCAGGCGCGTTGCAAGTCATGGAATTTGCCGAAGGCAAAGTTCAGCTAGTGGTGGTCAAAGCCGAAAAGGGTGGTCCATTAATCGATCAACCAATCAGCTTTTTGAAAGAACACATGCCGTCTATTCAAACGCGAATCGCGGCCATTTATCGAGATGGTAAATCCATTTCGCCTGATGGCAACACGCACATCCATGCCAATGACGAAGTCTTTTTCTTGACTGCGCAACGCGATGTATTGGACGTAATGAGCGAACTGCGTCCTTTGGACACGCCTTATCGACGCATCATTATCGCCGGTGGCGGCAACATTGGTGAGCGATTGGCACAGAGTTTGGAAAAAGAGTATCGCGTGAAAATCATTGAGCGTGACCCAGAACGTTGCCGCTATTTGTCCGAAACGCTGGACAATACCATCGTGCTTAACGGTGACGCGTCCAAGCAAGAATTGCTGTTAGAAGAGAACATTGAATCCACCGACGTTTTCTGTGCGCTGACCAATAACGATGAAGCCAACATTATGTCTTCTATGTTGGCCAAAGTACTGGGCGTGCGAACGGTTATGACGATCATCAACAACCCCGCTTATGTGGACATCGTGCAAGAAGGCATGATCGACATCGCCATTTCGCCTCAACAAACCACCATCAGTTCTTTATTGAGCTACATCCGCCGCGGTGACGTGGTCAATGTTCACTCGATGCGCAAAGGGGCGGCAGAAGCATTGGAAGCCGTAGCGCACGGCGATTATCGCTCCTCAAAAGTGGTTGGTCGCAGTATTGCGAATTTGAATCTACCCGAAGGCGCCACCATCGGTGCCATTGTTCGCGAAGACGATTTGATCGTGGCGACCAGTGAATTGGTCATCCAAGCAGAAGACCACGTCATCATCTTTGTCACCAACAAAAAACAAATTCCGGCGGTTGAGCAACTGTTCCAAGTGGGTTTAACTTTCTTTTAATGTAAACTTCCATTGGTATAAAAAGACCGCTTTTATTCAAAAGTGTCCGCCGATTTTTAACGCAGGCCAAACCAACGAACACGGTTCGGCTCAAGGAAAGCAGTATGCATTTTAGTGTTATTTTACGTGTCATCGGATTATTGGTTATGGTGTTCAGTGTGTCACTGATACCGCCAATTATCGTTTCATTGATTTATTCCGATGGCGCACTGAATGCCTTTTTATACGCATTGGCGATCAACATTGCGGGCGGGTTTTTCCTGTGGTTTCCAGTTCGAAAAGAACGTGGCGAATTAAAAATTCGCGATGGCTTCTTGGTTACTGTGTTGTTCTGGACGGTACTGGGCTTATTCGGTTCGGTGCCATTCTTTTTGGCCGAGACGCCAGATCTCACCTTTACCGATGCCTTGTTTGAATCCATTTCAGGGCTAACAACCACCGGAGCGACCATCCTGACGGGAATCGATGACTTGCCTCAATCGATTTTATTTTATCGTCAGTTGCTCACTTGGTTGGGCGGTATGGGTATCATCGTATTGGCGGTTGCCATCATGCCTATGTTGGGCATCGGTGGTATGCAGCTTTACCGTGCAGAAACACCGGGGCCGGTAAAAGACACCAAACTCACGCCACGTATTGCAGAAACAGCCAAAGCACTATGGTACATCTACGCCACCCTAACGAGTGTTTGTGCCTTGGGGTATTGGATTGCGGGAATGAGTTTATTCGACGCCATCTGCCACAGTTTTTCAACAGTGGCGATTGGCGGTTTTTCCACACACGACGACAGTATCGGTTATTTCAATAGCGTTGCTATCGAGATGATTTGTACCTTCTTCATGATCGTGTCTGCATTCAACTTTGCCTTGCATTTCTACGCGTGGCGACACAAGAGCGTTTGGCATTATTTCAAAAGACCCAGAAGCGCGTTTCTTTTTATTGATACTTTCTAGCACGGTGATTCTAAGCACGCTCGTACTGGCAATGACATCGACTTACGATTGGGGGACCTCCATTCGTTACGCCGTTTTCGAAAGTGTGTCTATCGCGACAACGTCTGGCTTTGGTACGTCAGACTTTGCCAGCTGGCCTCATTTCTTGCCGTTCTTATTAATCGTCACATCCTTTGTTGGTGGCTGCGCAAGCTCAACCGGCGGCGGCATGAAGGTAATACGGATTCTGCTTATCCTCAAACAAGGCATGCGTGAAATTCAACGTCTGATTCACCCCAACGCGGTCATCCCCGTCAAAGTCGGCGGAAAAGCGATCAACGAACGTGTTGTGTCTGCTGTCTGGGGGTTCTTCTCCGCCTATCTATTGGTGTATGTGGTGTTAATGATTGGCCTCATGGCAACGGGTTTGGATCAGGTAACCGCCTGGTCTGCGGTGGCCGCCACGTTAAATAACTTAGGCCCAGGTTTAGGTGACGTGGCATCAAGCTTTACCAGTGTTAGCGATCCTGCCAAATGGATGTTGTGTTTCTCTATGCTGTTAGGGCGTTTGGAAGTCTTTACCTTGTTGGTCTTGTTCACGCCCATGTTTTGGCAAAAATAGAGCGCGTTAAACGTTTGCTCAGCATAAAAGGATTCACACGGTGACACCGGCGATCAACCTGCTCAAAAAATCGAAGATTGCTTTCAGTATTCACGAATACGAACACGATCGAGATTGCACAAATTTTGGAGAAGAAGCGGCGCAAAAGCTAAACCTAGATCCTGCGTGTGTTTTCAAAACTTTACTGGTCAGCGATGATAAGCAGGTGTTTGTTGCCATTGTGCCCGTCACCGGCACTTTGAATTTAAAACGCGCCGCCAATGCGCTGGGCGTGAAAAAATTACACATGGCAGACACCAAGCAAGCGGAACGGCTCACAGGGTATTTGGTTGGTGGCATCAGCCCAATCGGCCAAAAGAAAAGTCTCGTGACATGCATTGACCAAAGTGCGCACCACTTTGACAAAATCTACGTCAGCGGCGGCCAACGAGGGCTCGACATCGGTCTGGCTCCTGCCGACCTCAGCCTAGCGTGTCGTAACGCTGTCTTCGCAGACATTGGCGACGCCAAATAAACGTCAAACCCATCTTTCTTAAAACACGCTCAACACAAAGGCATTTTATATGGCGCAAATTAAACCGATTATTTTGTTAGACCGAGACGGCGTCATCAACCAAGATTCCGACGCCTATGTAAAATCCGTCGAAGAATGGCAACCCATTCCGGGCAGTATCAAATCGATCGCCGCACTTTCCAAAGCCGGTTTTAACGTCTTTGTGGTGACGAACCAGTCCGGCATTGCGCGCGGTTATTACGACGACATCACACTGCAAGCCATGCACGACAAAATGATCGCACTGGTAGAAGCAGAGGGCGGCACCATCAGCGGCATTCAATATTGCCCACATGGACCAGACGACAACTGCCACTGCCGCAAACCCAAAAGCGGCATGATCGAAAACATCGAAGCGGAGCTTGGACTGTCATTCGAAGAACACCCCGCCATAATGGTCGGAGACTCTCTGAGAGACCTTCAGGCAGGAAATGCACGTGGTTGTTCGCCAGTATTGGTATTAACAGGAAAAGGCCGTGAGACGCAGTACAAAGCGATCGATTTTCCCTTCGCTGTCTATACCGACCTTGCCGCCTTTACCATCGCCACATTGCACAAATACAGCTGATCGAACGTCACACCCAACGCACAACAAACCCACTGTTAGTAACTGCTTACCAACAGCGGGTTTGTCTTTATTAGGTCGCCGATTTTATTGGGTATTTGTCAGGCACTTTTTCAGAGAAATGCAACATGAGTAGCAATTCAATCTCAAGATAAGTAAATTATCATAAAGCAAACACCTGTTTAGTTATGGAAGTCTATATGTCTCAAGGGATGAACAAAGCCAAACTTACCGAAACCGACATCATCACCAAACTCATACTACCCGCCGTCAAAAGCGCGGGATGGGATGATCACACTCAGATACGCCAAGAGTTTCCCATTACGGATGGCAAGGTGGTGGTTCGAGGGCAAATGGCAGCTCGTCAACGAGCGAAATTTGCCGATATCGTTTTGTTTTATAAAGACGGCATGCCACTGGCAGTCATTGAAGCCAAAGCCAATAAATACCCTATTGGTCACGGCATCCAACAAGCTTTAGGCTACTCTGAATTACTAAAAGTACCTTTTGTGTTTTCCTCTAATGGCGATGGCTTTTTATTCCACGATAAAACGAACCCGAATCAAATCGAAACGGAAATAGCGCTAGAAGACTTTCCAAGCTGCGAACAGCTTTGGCAAAAATACATTGTTTGGAAAGGTTACCAAGCACACCAGCTGCCGTTAGTGAGCCAGAGCTATTACAACGATAGCGAAGGTAAAGCGCCGCGTTATTATCAGATGCAGGCCATTAACCAAACCATCGATGCCATAGCCAAAGGACAAGACCGTCTTTTATTAGTGATGGCGACTGGAACAGGCAAAACCTACACCGCCTTTCAAATTATTTGGCGTTTATGGAAAGCCAAAGCCAAGAAACGTATTTTGTTTTTAGCGGATCGTACCGCGCTGATAGAGCAAACCCATATTGGTGACTTTCAGCCATTTGATACCAACATGACGATCATAAAAGGGCATAAAATCGACCCTTCTTACCAGATTTACCTAGGTCTGTATCAAGGCATGACAGGGTCAGAAGAGCTTCAAAAAGCCTACAAAAACGTATCAGAAGACTTTTTCGACTTAATCGTTATCGACGAGTGCCATCGTGGCAGCGCTGACGAAAACAGTCACTGGCGCGAGATTCTGGATTACTTCTCCAGCGCAACACAGATAGGTCTGACCGCCACCCCAAAAGAAACCGAAGACGTATCCAATATTGAATACTTTGGCGACCCCATTTACACCTACTCGCTCAAACAAGGCATCGAAGACGGTTTCCTCGCGCCTTATAAAGTCATCCGAGTGGACATTGATAAAGATGTGCAGGGTTGGCGGCCAGAGAAAAATCAGGTCGACACACATGGCAACCTAATAGAAGATCGAATTTATAACCAGAAAGACTTTGATCGCACGCTCGTGATCGATGACCGCACAGAATTGGTCGCTAAAACCATCACTAACTACCTAACGCGAACCGATCCGATGGCCAAGACCATCGTTTTTTGTAACGACATCGACCATGCCCGACGCATGCGAGAAGCATTAGTTCGACTCAATCCCGAACAAATGATGAAAAACGATAAATACGTAATGCGCATTACAGGGGATGAAAAGGAAGGCAAAAGCCAACTTGGCAACTTCACCAACCCCAAAAAATCGTACCCTGTAATCGCAACAACCTCAGAACTCATGACCACCGGTGTCGACGCGAAAACCTGCAAACTCATCGTCTTGGATCAGAACATCCAATCCATGACCAAATTCAAACAGATTATTGGCCGTGGCACCCGAATCGACGATAAATACGGCAAGCTTTGGTTCACTATTTTAGACTTCAAAAAAGCCACCGAGCTGTTTGCCGACCCACGTTTCGATGGCGAACCAGAGCAAATAAAAGTGGCCTCTGCGCGCGACTTCGAAGCCGATGACGCATTCGAGTCGATTATTGATGGGCACGACGACGGGGTTCTTCCAGACGAAAATTCGGACCCAGACGCCATTCAAGAACCAGACGCAGAATATCACCACGATAATCCCGATGCGTGGGACAATACAGACTACAACCTAAACAACGACAGTGAAGACGAAGACAAAGTACGCAAATTTCATGTCAAAGGCGTAAAAGTGAGCGTCCTTGCAGAACGGGTACAGTACTATGATTCTGATGGTAAACTGGTTACAGAATCGTTTAAAGATTACACCCGTAAAACCGTTGAAAAGCAGTTCGCCAGCTTAGATGAGTTTGTGAAAAAATGGCGTGACGCCGATAAAAAACAAGTCATCATCGAAGAGCTCGAAGAACAGGGCGTGATTTGGAGTTTACTAGAGCAAGAGGTTGGTAAAGACCTCGACCCATTCGATATGATTTGTCATATCGTCTATGATCAGCCGCCATTGACGCGCAAAGAACGTGCGAACAACGTGAAAAAGCGTAACTACTTCACCAAATTCGATGGTGTGGCACAAGAAGTGCTCACCCGATTGCTGGACAAATACGCCGATGAAGGCGTATCCGAAATCGAAAATATTCAAGTCCTTAAAGTCGCCCCATTTGACCAAATAGGCCGCATGAGAGAGATCATCAAAAATGGATTCAACAATGATAAAGAGCAATATTACGACGCGGTAAAAGCCTTGGAAAACGAGCTATACCAACCTCAAATAGCCTAATACTCAACACGCCCACGCCAGCACACATAACCACGCTGGCGTGAACACGTAGCGTGTCACCCGCATTCAAAAAATAGAGAACCTTATGTCAATCAGTACTGTTATCAAATCCATTCAAGACATCATGCGCAAAGACGCCGGTGTAGACGGCGACGCTCAGCGCCTCGGACAAATGTCTTGGTTACTCTTCTTAAAAGTCTTTGACGCACAAGAAGAAGAGCTAGAGTTTGAAATGGACGATTCGTACAAAGCGCCGATTCCAGAAAACTACTTATGGCGCAACTGGGCCACCGACCCAGAAGGCATGACAGGTGACGAGCTACTGGAATTCGTTAACGACGACTTATTCCCTGATATGAAAGCGCTGAACGCTCCGCGAGATTTAAACCCGCGTGGCTTTGTGGTGAAAGAGGCGTTTAGCGATGCCTACAACTACATGAAAAACGGCACCTTGCTGCGTCAGGTGATCAACAAACTCAACGAAATCGACTTCACCGACTCCAATGAACGCCACCTGTTTGGCGACATTTACGAACAAATCCTGCGCGACCTACAAAGCGCAGGTAATGCGGGGGAGTTCTACACGCCCCGTGCCGTGACCAAATTTATTGTCAATCGCCTAGACCCTAAGCTCGGCGACCAAATTATGGACCCTGCCGCCGGCACAGGTGGCTTCCTAGCGTGTAGTTTTGACCATGTTAAAGACCACTATGTGAAAACAGCCGAAGACCACCAAACCCTGCAACAGCAAATTCACGGCGTAGAGAAAAAACAGCTGCCGCATTTGTTATGTATCACCAATATGATGCTGCACGGTATTGAAGTGCCTTCCCAAATACGCCACGGCAACACCTTAAACAAGCCGCTTTCGAGCTGGGACAGCACCATCGACGTGATCGCCACCAACCCACCGTTTGGCGGCACCGAAGAAGACGGCATCGAAAAAAACTTCCCTGCGGATATGCAAACCCGTGAAACCGCCGACTTATTCTTGCAGCTGATTATCGAAGTACTGCGAGCACCGTCCGCGAATGAAAAGGGTGGTCGAGCAGGCGTGGTGCTGCCAGACGGCACATTGTTTGGCGAAGGCGTGAAAACCAAGATCAAAAAGCTGCTGACCGAAGAGTGTAACCTGCACACTATCGTGCGTTTACCTAATGGCGTGTTTAACCCTTACACGGGAATCAAGACCAATATCTTGTTCTTTACCAAAGGCCAGCCAACCAAAGACGTGTGGTTCTACGAACACCCATACCCAGACGGTGTAAAGAACTACAACAAATCCAAACCTATGAAGTTTGAAGAGTTTCAAACGGAAATCGACTGGTGGGGCAATGAAGAGGATGGCTTCGCTAGCCGCGTCGAAACCAACCAAGCGTGGAAAGTGTCTATTGATGACATCATCGCCCGTAATTTCAACTTGGATATTAAAAACCCATACCAAGAAGCGGTCGAAGTGCATGATCCAGAAGAGTTATTGGCCACCTACCAACAGCAGCAAACGGAAATCAGCGAACTGCGCCTACAGCTTAAAAACATCCTAGGAGACGCTCTACTGAGCACGGCAAACAGCCAGCAAGACGACTCGGAAGAGGAACGTGGCTAATGGCTGAGCTTCACTCTCTACAAAAAGACTTTTCACAGGAAGGTAATGTCCAACAGCTGATTACCCAGCATATTGACCTTTGGACAGGCGCAGTCAAAGCCAAATCCAGCGCCGGTCGTGGCAGCCGTGGTAAACGCGAACTCTACGGCATTAAAAAACTGCGTGAGCTGATTCTTGAATTGGCAGTACGTGGAAAGCTGGTCGCCCAAGATCCCAACGACGAACCTGCATCGGTTTTGCTAAAGCGTATTGCTGCGGAGAAAGAAGAGCTGGTGAAACAAGGCAAAATCAAAAAGCCGAAAAAACTGCCCGAGATTAGCGAAGAGGAAAAGCCTTTTGAACTACCTGTAGGATGGGAGTGGGCTAACTTTCAGGATATTGCATATTATCTTACTGGTAAGACACCTGCCACCAAAGAGCCATCATATTGGGAAGGGAAATTTCCATGGGTAAGTATTGCTGACTTGGTACATGGGGGCATAGTGCAAAGCACATCTAAACTTGTGTCTCAAAAAGCAGTAGAGAAAGTATTCAAATATGCTCCGATAAAAGCAGGTACGTTGTTGATGAGCTTTAAACTCACGGTCGGCAAGGTATCAGTTCTCGGAGTGGATGGATTTCATAATGAGGCAATAATTTCTATTTATCCTTTCAATGGAATATTGCAAGATTATCTACTCAGAATTTTACCTAGTCGAGCTA
>NZ_JAODTL010000012.1 GCF_026191375.1 Marinomonas pontica
ATGCTGGAAAATGATTTATTTTTTTGTCGGTACCACTGCTGAGTTAATAAAACTGTTTCCTATAATGGTTGAGATGAAAAACCGTAATCTAATTACGAGATTATATCGAGCGGTCAAAATGACATTAGAAATTGAGTATTTTACAAAATTTGAATTGAAAGGCCTAGTTTAGTTTTATCTGATACGTCCCATAAGCAGACCTCCCTTGGGTTAATTACATGGTTCATTAAGACTCTTTTTAAAAGGTCGTAAAAGTATAAAATAAATATGGTAAATTAAGGCAAGGTTCTTATTGTACATGGTGATACCGTATCAACTCTATTAGGGGTAATGTTAGGTAAACCTATGGGGATGACTGTATGTCATGTGGAAGCTGGTCTACGTTCATTTAATTACTTAAATCCTTTTCCTGAAGAGCTTGATAGGGTATTAACATCGAGACTAGCTAGAGTTCATTTTTCACCAAATGAATGGGCTTGGTAATATAAAATAAAAGAAATAATAATATTATTATTAGTTCTGGTGAAAATACATTGCTAGATAGTTTGAGGCTTTCGAAATCTGTTGAAGTAGGAAATGATTATACTCCTAAAAGGGAAGCCTTATTTTGTATTTGTTATACACCGGCAAGAAAACTTATTCGACACTGAATTTGTTAAGTTTATGGTTTCACGTTGTATTCAGGAGTCTGAAAAGACGCATTGTGTTTTGTACGGTGAATTAACACATTCAAAATATGAAATTAGACGCCCATATTTCGAGAATACAATTTCACTCTTCTGACTTTAATGCCTAGAATATATTGATTTTATGCGGGTAACACTTCTGTGGAATATCTGCAACTGATGGTGGAAGTAATCAGGAGAAGCGTATTACATGGGAAAACCATGTTTGATATTGCGTACTCATACTGAAAGAACGGCTGGACTTGGGACTAATGTCGTTCTTTCTAAAAGTCGTATAGATTGATTGATGAATTTTTAATGGATCCATACAAATATAAATATGACTCAAAGTTAAATTTTAGCCATCCTTCTAAAATTATAGTAGACAGCCTTATTGAGATTGAAGGATAGCCTTATGATTACAATGGAGTTGCCAAAAGTTACTGTTATTATAGCGACCTATAATTCTATGCATGTCTTGCCGCGTGTTCTGAATGCTATAGATAATCAAAGTTATCCCAAAGAAAAGATTACTGTTATGCTCGTTGATGGTGGCTCAACTGATGAAACTATTGATTATGGCTATGAAAGAGGGTGTTCGATCATTTCTAATCCTAGAACAGAGCTCAGACATGCGAAGTTTCTTGTTTTGTAGAGTCGAAAACAGATCTGATTGTTTATTTGGATCATGATGAGGTCTATACCTCACCTTATTGCCTAGTCGATCAAGTAGAATGTATGCTTGTTAACAATGTCCAGACGGTGATTTCTGCTGGATATGTTAATCCTGAAGGTGAGCATCTTATTAACGATTATATTAACGAATATGGAGATCCATTTAGTCTATTCGTTTATCGTGTTTCTAAATCTCCTGATATTTTTAGTTGATCTAAGTAAGACGGTGTCATTTCAAATGAAAATGCTCAGTTAAAAGGTTAATTACGACAAAGCTCTTCCTACCCATAGAGTTACTTGCGATGGCACCAATAAATAAAAATATTTTGATAAACCTGAAAGATGTTAAAAACTGAAAATTAACTTCATTGATTTTATGTTTTACTCAGTAAAGATACGCGAATTGGAGTATGTAAAACACATAGCTTGGCGCACTACTCTTCTGAATCAATAAGTAAATACTTAAATAAAATTATTGGCGAATTAGAAATAACATTTACCACGTTAAAGGTGTTGGTGCACTGGGTTTTCTAATGCGTGAGAGCCTTATGGCTAAAAGAAATGGAAAGGTTGGAAAATATAAAAAGTTTTTATTCATACCTTATTCTCTTTTAATTTTTCCTGCGCTACTGGATACAGTATATCTTTTAATTAAAAGAAAAAAAGTTGTTTTCTTTTTTCATTTGCCGCTTTGTGTATTTATCAATCTGTGGGCACAGCGGACACATCGTCAACGTGGAATAAGGTGGCCACAATGGTGGCTGCGACGGCACAACAGGCAACGCGTAAATATTGCATGAAGGCAACCAATCGCATGTCTGCACCATAAGATTCCGACATGATGGTCATGGCCGAAGCCGCCCCCGGCGATGACCCCCAAATAGCCGTCGTGCCCGGCAGCAAACCAGTTCGACTCAATAGCCACCCCAACAAACTGGACGCCAATATCGTAGACACCGTACCGATTAAAAATAACGGCCACTCTAACGATATTTTAGCAAATACGGTTAAGGGCAGGCTGTTGGCGATCATCATGCCCAGTATCCCCTGAGCAAAGAGAAAGAGCGGCTTTGGCAATGTCATACCAGCACCGCTTGTAGCGAGTAAAATGGCGGTGATCATAGGGCCAAGCAACAAGGCCGCAGGAATTCGAACGTATTCAAATACGCACACCAAAACAAATGAGACGCCAAGCAGCACCATTAAACGCCATGAGGTAGGCCAACGAGAAGGGGTTTTGCATAAAGACAAAAAAGGTGAGCGCATAGCAAAATCAGAGACAATCCATCGTTTAAAACGGGGCCATCATACCTGAAATCCATCATGTCGTGTCGGCACTGACGGTGATGTTAAGCATAGGTGCTCATGATGTAAGGCAGAGACAGCAACATAACATTTATCAATATACGCCAAGAAACTGACAGGACGCTGACGTAGGTTTCGCTTGGTGGCGTTGGTTTTGTCTCGCTATCTGGTTACCATTAAGCGCAATATCTTTTAGTACCTTTAGGAAAAGAAAAAACAATGCGAGCAATGAGTACTTTATTGTGGGTGACGCTCTCTCTTACGCTAGCGGCTTGCGCCAGTGGCCCAATTAGCCGATCGGACGCCGTTGGGTTTGAAGAAACGGGCGGTGCCAGTTATTACGCGATGAAATACCAAGGCCGTAAAACGGCGAGTGGCGAATTGTTTGATCAAAAAGCCATGACAGCTGCCCACAAACGTTTGCCTTTTGGTAGTAAAGTCAAAGTCACCAACATCGAGAATGGCAAAAGCGTTGTGGTACGAGTCAACGATCGAGGGCCCTTTGTTCGTGGTCGGATTATTGATCTGAGTAAATCTGCGTTTCAACGCATTGGTAATACTAGAGATGGTGTAATAGAAGTTGAGATTGAAGTGCTGCGTTGAGACCTTTGCACAACTACTGCGCTTGCCAATACTATGTTAAAAATAGACTCGAATTGCTCATTTATAACCGATAAACTCCGCCTTCTCGTCTATTTTCGCCTTGTCTTGACGTCGCTCGTGACATTGTGAAAAAGGTCTCGGTTTCATTTCACAGTTAGGAAGCACCTCGACACTTTTCGAGCAAGCTGGGGTTAGCTTTATCGTGGCGATGACTTGGCCGAAATCGTCTGGATCCCGCTGTATGGTAAAGCCCAAATGACGACAGAATTCGATCATGCGTTTGTTTTCGGCTAGGACGATGCCTTTCATTACTCGAATGCCTTTGTCGGCGGCGACCTGAAACAGTTGTCGCATTAGATAAGACGCCAAACCCAAGCCCTGAAACTCATCCCCTAATACCACCGCAAACTCACAACTCTGGTCATCAAAGTTATCTATATATCGTGCAGTGCCGATGAGCAAATCTTGTCCATTTCGTTGAATCACCGCGAGTAGAGCCATTTCTCGGTCGTAGTCGATGTGCGACATGCTGGCGAGCATGCGCGGTGTCAGTTCTTCTATGTTAGAGATAAAGCGAAAGTAACGGGTTTCGTGGGACATGCTGCGCACAAAATCGGCCAATATGCTCGCATCTCTTGGTAAAACGGGTCTAACGGTGGCAGTTTCGCCATTTTTTAGGTCGCGCTCCGATACCCATTGTCTTGGGTAAGGGTGAATGGCGAGGTGTTCATAGCGGCGCCAATTTTTGCATAAACGAAGCTGAGCAGACACATCCGCGTAAACGCTACCGCTGTCGTGGAGTCGCACGTCTGCAAGGTCGAGACGTTCAATTTCGGGTAATTCACACACCATGGTAGATAAGTTACGCAGCAGGCTTTCCAGTTCGAATGACTCTTCACCGGGAAAAGCGCGCTGTATTAAATCTTTTGCCAGAATGGTGTTGAGTGGTGGCAAAGCAACGGCTTCCGCCTGTTGGTGTTGTTGAGCGCCTTCCAATGACAAACCAATGGCAGGGCCAAACACAGCGTCTTGAAAAACGCGCAGGTGAATCGGTGCAGACAATTGATTGGAAGCCTGACGGCGCGTGATTAAACGAATGTGAAACAGCTCAAAAATTTCCCGTAAGGCATCGGCGTTGGGCGTTTTTTGTTTGTCTTTGAACAGTTGGTTCAGGGCTTTTGTTGCCTCGGAAACGTCAATTTTGAAGCGGAAAGCGTGGCTGTCTGGGGATTGCTTGGCGAGCAATTGGTTGCGTTGAAATTGCACCAAAAACTGAAAACCTTCAATGGCGGTTTCTGGCGTTCTAAAAGTGGGAATGCCCGCTTCGTTGATGCGTGTGCGCATGTTGGTCATATTGCCACCGCCGAGTAAACACACCATGACGAGTTTTTTCTGCGTGCGGTGCAGCTTGATGATGAGATCATACAGGGAATCAATATCAATCAATGCCGTAGGACTTAGCGTCAGCAGTACGGCACCGCAGTCGTCACTGTGTAACGCGTCGGCAGCAAGGTCGATAAACAGATCCGTCGCGCAACTTGCCCAAACCGTAGTCACTGGGCCTATGCCGCCACGACCCGCCATGGTGGTTTCCAGTTTGTCTCTGAGCTCGCCTTCTGGTGTGAGCAGATCAATTTCTAATTCCATGGCGCGTTGCGCGGCGAGTTCCCCCGGCCCAGCGCCATTACCAATAATTAACAACGAGCCCTCTTTGACGCGACGGGCGTTGGTCATGACCGACGCGGCCGCGATTAAATCGTTCAAGCGACGGCCTCGCACTGCACCGGTTCGGCTTAGGGCGGCGTCCAGCACGCGCTCGTCCGCACCGATCGAATGTTCTGTGACTACGGCCACGGGTTTGCTTCGTCCGGTTGCTCGTAAACTGCTGAGAAAACGCGTCGGGCGGCCAATTTTTTGCAAATACATCAAAATCGCCTGACTCTCAAAGTCATTGGATAAATAGTCCAGTACTTGCGAAGGCATCACATCCACGGGGGTTCCCATCGAAACGACTTGTGAGAACCCAATGCCTTGCCATGTCGCCCAATCGACTAAGGCACTCGCGACCGTGCCGGACTGTGACATTAGAGCGAGTCGGCCAGTTAAAGGTTGTGTGAGGCCAAGCCAGGCATAAACCCCTTGTTTTGGGCGGCAAATTCCAAAGCTGTTCGGACCAAGCAAACGCACATTGTGTTGACGTAATGCTTCAATCAGTGACTCTTGACTGTCTCCCGTCCAAGATAGCATCAGCAAAGAATCAATTCCCGCCGCTCCGCAACTCGCAATGATGTCTTCCATCGACTGATGACTGTGTGTGCCGACCAGCACCGCGATGTCTGGACTATGAGGTAATTCGGTTAAATGCGTGACGAGCGGAAAGGCAAACGGTTTGGCGGGTTGAACGCCCGACAAAAACACAGGGCAAGATTTCTGAGCGTCAGACAACGAGGTTAACAGTGCCAGCATAAGCGGGTTCTGTGCATCATCACCGGTCAACACCACCATCGATTTTGGCGCGAGTAGAGATTGTAATGCGTGTTGGCTCACCTGATCGTCTCCTGAAACTCACGTATATTTGAAGTCATAGCACTGTCTTAGGACTGTAGCACAGTTCTTTGCTGTGCGAATGGTAGACCATCGTAGGGTAGACTGTCCTTAGCGTGTGTGGCTTGATATCAAGCAATTAAACGTCAGAATAGACAACAATAACAATCGTCAAAAATAACAATACTGGAATAAAGATGACCACGGCTTTCATCACGCACACCTATTGCGACAAACACAACATGGGAGAAGATCACCCAGAATCTCCACAGCGCCTTGGTGCGATTCAAAACCGATTGATCATGGGGCAATTAATGGACTTTCTACGCCGTTTGGAAGCCGAGCCCGCGACGCGTGAGCAGCTGAATCAGACGCACTCAGCGGCGTATGTGGATGCCATGTTTGCCCGCGCGCCAAAAGAAGGGAGCATTGAATTAGAGCCTGAAACCATTATGATGCCGCACACCTTGGATGCGGCTTTGTATGCCGCAGGCTCTGTCGTACAAGCGGTTGATTTGGTGATGTCTGGTGAAATGGACAATGCGTTTTGCGCGATTCGACCACCTGGTCATCATGCGGAACAAGACAAAGCCATGGGTTTTTGTCTGTTCAATAATATCGCTGTGGGTACTCGTCACGCCATTAAACAGTTTGGCCTAGAGCGTGTGGCGATTGTGGATTTTGACGTTCATCATGGCAACGGCACAGAAGATATTTTCAAAACCGATCCTAGCGTACTGTACGCCTCCAGCTATCAGCACCCATTTTACCCTTACAGCGATCCGGGGGCTTCCCACGATAATATTCTTCATATGCCTCTGGAAGCAGGGTCTGGCAGTGACGCCTTCCAGGCCATTATTACCGAGCAACTCTTGCCTGCCTTGGACGCGTTCAAACCACAGCTTATTATGATTTCCGCAGGGTTTGACGCCCACAAAGAAGACCCTATGGGGCAACTAAGGCTGAGCGAATCGGACTTTACGTGGATCACCGATCTTTTGATGGACGTAGCGGATCGACATTGTGATGGAAAAATTGTCTCGGTCTTGGAAGGCGGCTACAACATAGACGCGCTCGGCCGCGCTGCGTTTTGTCATATCAAAAGTTTGATGAAGTTGTAGTTATAAAACAGAGCACTTTTCTTACCATTTCGCCTCTTATTCCTCTTGGAAAGTACGTCGAGTGTCCGTTGGTGGTTGGCCAAAGAAGCGGTGGTAGGTGCGGCTGAAGTGGGCGGCACTGACAAATCCACAGGCAACTGACACCTCAAAAATGCTGAGGTTTGACTGCTGAATGAGCTGACGTGCACGGGTTAAGCGGTATTCCATATAATAGCGGGCGGGCGTAACGCCGACGTTAATTTTGAACAATCTTTCTATTTGGCGACGGGAAATTCCCACTAGTTTGGTGAGTTCATCGATGCTTAATGGGTCCTCTATGTTACTTTCCATCAGCAAAATGGCGTCTTTTATACAGTCTGGCGTATGCGTGTCGGAGCGTAAAAATCGGTTTGCCGCTTTGTTGTCTGTTTTATGGATTCGGTCAGAACCGATGACTTCGGCAACGGCTTGGGAGCAATCCGCGCCATACGCGCCTTTGATAAAGTGAAGCATCATGTCGAGCGCGGTGTTCGGCCCTGAGCAAGTAAACAACGAACCCTCCTCGGTAAAAGCAGACGTTGATAAATGTAACGCCGGAAAGCGCTCTTGCATGATGGCTTTATTGTCTTGATGAATAGAGATGCTCTCGCCAATTTTAATCTTGCTGTCGGCGATGTAAAAACTGCCGTTCCAAAGCCCCATAATAGTGGCACTAGATTGGGCGGCTTTGGCTATTTTTTTGTTCAGCGCAGGTTCGGGTTTGAGTGCGCTGCGAAACCCACCGCAAATAATAAGAACAGAGTCTTTGTCTGTTTCAATGTCTTCGATGTTGCCATCGGTTGTTAATTCGATCGAGATATCAGAGAGCGCTTTGTTGTCTTTCAGGCCGTATGTTTTGCATTCATAAATGGGCTGGCTGTGGACAAGATTCAATGTGATCAAGGTGTCTAAAGCGACGGAAAAGGAAGACATTGAAAAATGGTCCAGCAGCACGAAGCTTGCTCTTCTTATTGGTGCAGAAGTGTTTTTGGTCAGCGTGGAGTGAGAGAAAGCATGGTTTGAGCGTTTCAGATGGCTCTGAAACAAAGAGGCGTTTAGCTTCTCACTGACTTCCAACATTCTATTACCCTTTATGTTTGTTTGTGGACACAATATCCGATTTCAAATGCAAAATAAATGCCGTTATTCAAGCCGATATAGTGTTTATCTTGGCTGTGTTGGGGAATTAAGAGAGGACGTTTTTTGGGGAGGGAGGCAGAAGAGGAAAAAGAGCCGCGCATAATTCGCGACTCTTTTCGCATTCGATTATTGATCCCAATTCAATAGCACGGGCTGTTGTGCGTCATGGGCGAAGAAGTAACCTGCTTTCGGTGTAACGTATAAGGTTTGGCCTTTTTCGAAGCCGTTTTTATCGAATGCTTTGTGAGGCAGGTCGATTTCCCATACGTCGTTGCTGTGCCAATCAATCGGAGTCAGTTCTAGGCGAACTTCAGCACCAATTGGGTTGATGGCAATCACGCGCAGCGGCAAGTTGGCTTGCACCGTTGGTTCTCTTGAGACAAAGAATTCATGGGAGCGAATGTACAGTTGGCCGTCTTTCTGTTCTGCACCATTTGGCAGAACGATATTGGCTTGCAGATTTTGCCATTTGCCATTTTCTACTTTGCCATCAAAAACATTGGCGTTACCAAGAAAGTCGAACACAAATCGGCTGTTGGGTGAGGCATAAAGCGCACCGGGTTGGTCGATTTGCTCTATGTGGCCGTTGCTCATCACGACAACGCGATCAGACAGCTCCAAGGCTTCTTCTTGGTCATGGGTGACAAACACGCTGGTGAAGCCTAGTTCGTCGTGCAATCCGCGCAACCAGCGACGTAGCTCTTTACGAACCTTGGCATCTAAAGCACCAAAGGGTTCGTCTAGTAGCAAGACTTCAGGCTGAGTCGCCAAGGCACGTGCCAAAGCAATACGTTGTTTTTGACCGCCAGAAAGCTGGGATGGGAAACGGCTGGCAAGATGCTCAAGCTGCACCATTTCCAATAAATGCATCACGCGGTTTTTTATTTCAGTCGGGGTTGGGCGTTCTTTACGTGGTAAGACTTCTAAGCCAAAGGCGACGTTATCCGCCACTGTCATGTGGCGGAACAAGGCGTAGTTTTGGAACACAAATCCTACGCGACGATCTCGCACATGTAAGTTGGTTACGTCTCTGTCACCAAACTGAATGCGGCCAGTGTCTGCGCCTTCTAATCCAGCAATAATACGCAATAACGTGGTTTTTCCAGAACCGGATGGTCCAAGCAAGCCAATCATTTCGCCTTCGTGGATGTCCAATGACAACGGTGACAAGGCTTGAAAATGCCCAAAGTGTTTGGAAATGTTTTCAATCAAAATGCTCATTGTGTCACCTGTCTTTCTTTTTCAGCTTCAATTTTTAAACTACGTTCCTGACGCCATTCAATAAAGGCTTTCAGCAATAAGGTAAGTAGGGCAATCATTGCCAAAAGCGAGGCGCTGGCAAACGCGGCAGCGGCTTGATAATCCTCATACTGGGCTTGTACCTGTAATGGCAGCGTGTTGGTTTCACCGCGAATATTGCCGGACACCACAGACACAGCGCCGAATTCCCCAACCGCACGCGCGTTGGTCAGGATCACGCCATAAATCAGCGCCCATTTAATATTCGGTAACGTCACTCGGCGGAATAATTGCCAGCCAGAAGCGCCCAGAATTACCGCCGCTTCTTCGTCTTCTCGACCTTGTTGTTGCATCAGCGGGATCAATTCACGAGCCACAAATGGACAAGTCACAAACACGGTGACCATGACAATGCCCGGCCAAGCGAACATCAATTGGATGTCTTGATCATAAAGCCAAGAGCCAATCCAACCGTTATTGCCGTACAACAATAGATAAAGTAGACCAGCTACCACGGGCGACACGGCGAAGGGAATATCCATCAGGGTCATCAAGAGTTTGCGACCAGGGAATTCAAAGCGGGTTACGGCCCATGCCAGCATCACACCGAATACCAAGTTGATAGGCACGGTTAACGCTGCAACGACTAGAGTCAAACCAATGGCGTGCAAGGTATCAGCTTCAATCAAACTGTTGAAGTAGTGCGCTGCGCCTTCCACAAAGGCTTGTTGGAAGATGGCAATCAGCGGCACGACTAACAAAATCGCGGTCAAAAACAGCGTGAGACCAATGAGTAACCATTTCACCAATGGGCTGTCGCCGACTCGAAGTTGGTTTGATGAGTGTTTAGACGATGACATATAAGCTTCCTAACTGCGTCCGTGAAGACGACGTAAATAACGTGCCTGCCAAATGTTAATGGCGAACAAGAGGACGAGCGACGCCATCAACACGACCGAGGCAATGGCGCTGGCGGCAGGAAAATCGAACTCTTGTAAGCTAACGAAGATCATCAAAGACGTAATCTCGCTGACGTAAGGCATGTTGCCTGCGATAAAAATCACCGCGCCAAATTCGCCTAAGCTACGAGTGAAAGACAAGGCAATGCCCGTCATCAAAGCTGGCCATAAGGCGGGGAAAATAACCCGACGAAATACCGACCAATCGGACGCGCCCAGCGTCATTCCTGCTTCTTCCTCTTCTGGTGACAGTTCTTCCAAAACGGGCTGTACCGTTCGAACCACGAAGGGAATACTGGTAAACGCCATGGCAAGTACAATGCCCCAAGGTGTGTAAGCCACTTTTAGCCCTAGGCTTTCAAGGATGTCACCATACCAACCGTTTTGAGCGTACAAAGTCGCCAAGGTGATACCTGCCACCGCTGTTGGCAACGCAAAAGGCAAATCGACTAAGGCATCTAAAATACGGCGTCCGGGGAAGTCGTATCGCACCAACACCCAAGCGAGTAGAAGGCCAAAAAAACCATTGAAAACAGAAGCAATTAACGCCGCCCACAGCGTCACCTTGTAACTGGCAACCACGCGTTCGTCACTGATGACTTGCCAATATCTCGTCCCAGCCCATATCGACCGATTGCATCACCAGTCCGCTCATGGGGAGTAATAGAATCAAGCTGATAAACAGCAGAGACGTGCCCAAACTCAAACTGAGTCCGGGCAAAACTCGCTTATGGCGAGGCCGTGTTTCGGTCGCGCTTAGATGTGTTGCCATGTTTTTGCCTATGGTGTTCTTAATAATTAAACGCGCTGTTCAGAGACAGAAAAGCCGAACACGCGTGCGTATCCGGCTAGTGTTTCTCTATGTGATATTAGCGGCGCTGAAGTTGGTCTAGTTTACCACCATTTGCGAATAATTCTTTAGTTGCTTGTGGCCAGCCACCTGCAATGTTTTCGACGGTTAGCAAGTTAACTTCTGGGAACTTGTCAGCAAATTCGGCTTTCACTACGTCGTTATGCACGCGGTAGTTGAAACCCGCCAATAGACGCTGAGATTCCTCGCTGTACAAGTAGCTTAGGTATTCACGAGACACGGCTTCGGTGCCATTTTTCTTCGCATTTTTTTCCACTACAGCGACTGGGAATTCCGCCAAGATAGAGGTTTTTGGTACAACCACTTCGTACTTGTCTGCACCGTATTGGTTACGAATGTTGTTTACTTCGGATTCGAAGGTGATCAACACATCACCAATGCCACGCTCAACGAAAGTCGTTGTTGCGCCACGGCCGCCGGTATCAAACACAGACACGTTTTTCAGGAAAGTACCTAGAAAATCGTCGACTTTCGCTTCGTTGTCTTTACCAAAAGTATTTTGTGCATAACCGTAAGCGGCTAAGAACGTGTAACGGCCATTGCCAGAGGTTTTTGGATTTGGGAACACCAATGCCACATCGTTACCGGCTAGATCGCCCCAACTTTTGATGTTTTTCGGATTGCCTTTACGAACTAGGAAAGCAATCGTTGAATAATAAGGCGAGCTGGCATTTGGGAATTCATTTTTCCAATCGGCTGGAATCATACGGCCTTTGTCATGCAGAACTTGAACGTCAGTAACTTGGTTAAAAGTAACGACGTCTGCTGACAAGCCATTCATGATGGCATTGGCTTGTTTTGAAGAACCTGCGTGAGACTGTTTTATCTCGATGGTTTTGCCGGTTGTTTCTAGCCAATGTTTTTCAAACGTTGGGTTGTAAGTCGCAAACAGCTCACGAGCAATGTCATAAGACGTGTTAAGAATGGTTTGATCCGCAGCCGACGCTTGAACGGCGCCGCTCAATAACAATGTACCAATAATAGATTTTAAAAAGCGTGGTTTAGTTTTCATGGAATCCTCATCTGGGAAGCAATAAGTTAGATTGCTCACGAGATTACTTAAAAGATTTAGTTATTACAATCGGTAAAAATAAACTTTTTGGAATAACTATAGTGCGATATTTCGCCAAATCAGGCCTCGATTTTGGCAATCAGCGTGTGCAGCCACGTCATGAAAACCACTAAGCGTTTTGGCGGCAAGCGACGAGAGGGATAGAGTAATGACACCGGCATAGGGGCGGCTTCGTATTCGGGTAATATTGCCATAAGTTGGCCCTGTTGGATGAAGCTTTCCACGCCAATGACTGGGATTTGTGCGATGCCTAAACCGGACAGACAAGCCTTTAAATACGCGTCCGTACCATTCACCGCTAGGCTGCTCGGCATAGACAGTTGCTTCACTTTACCATCTTCTGTGTATTCAAACTGAGCGTCAATATTGCCCAGTGTGTGTGAATACTCTATCAGCTTGTGGTGCACTAATTCTGGCAGTGTTTGTGGTATGCCAAATTTTTCGGCATAGCTTGGTGACACACAATTGACGCTACGATATTGAGTAAGAGGGCGAGCAATGAGGCTGCTGTCATTCAAATCACCCACCCGAACCACACAATCAATACCTTGTTTTACTGGGTCGACACGATAATCGGCGCTGCTGATCTTTAATTGAATATTGGGGTAAGTTTGCAAAAAATCCGCCAGATGAGGAATCACCACGGTGCTAGCAAATCGGCTGGGCATATCGATTCTGAGCACGCCTCGAATGTCGTCTGGTTCGCGTTGAAACTGACTGTCTAGGGCATCCATTTCAGCCAGTATGGCTTGGCATTGAGGGAAATAGGTCTCGCCGTCCTGAGTCAATGTCACGCTGCGAGTACTGCGATGAAACAGCCTAATCCCCAAATTTTTTTCAAGACTTTGGACAGAGTGGGAAACGCTCGATTTGGGCAAACCAAGGGCGTCAGCGGCTTTGGTAAAACTACCCGATTGCGCCACCAAAACAAATCGTTGCATTGCCTCAAATTTATCCATTATCGATTCCATTGTTTGTTTAATCCGAACAATGTTATCAGTTTTGGTGCGTTTATCTAGATTAATAAACGCTCTATTCTGCGTCTGTGTTTCGGGAATCGAACAAATAAACAATCGAGTAAACAACGACTAATTAATGAGGACGAGAGCATGACAACATTAGCGATCATCACTGGCGCAAGCAGAGGGCTAGGTAAGAGCAGTGCATTAGCATTGGCGGACAAAGGCGTTGATGTGCTGTTTACCTACCACCAAAATAAAGCGGCGGCTGACGAGGTGGTTAAGAGCATTCAGCAAAAAGGCCAAAAAGCCTTTGCTGTTCAGCTAGACACACGAGATGTGGCGGCATTTGACAACTTTAGCGGTCAATTGTCCGCCATTCTAGAACGCGAATTTGGCCGTTCAGATGTGGATTATTTGCTCAATAATGCTGGAACGGGATTGCATAATAGCCTAGAAAACACCACCTACGATGAGTTAGAGGACATGTTGGCGATTCATGTGAAAGGTCCGTTCTTTTTAACGCAGGCGTTATTGCCTTACATCAAGAATGGCGGTCATATATTGAATGTTTCTTCTGGTTTGGCGCGCTTTAGTTTGCCAGGTTCCGGTGCCTATGCCATGGCCAAAGGTGCTGTTGAAGTGATGACGCGTTATATGGCAAAAGAGTTTGCAAGCCGCCAGATCCGTGTGAATACATTGGCACCGGGGGCCATTGCGACGGATTTTCGTGATGGTAATGTGCGTGATAACCCACAGATGAACCAAATGGTGGCCTCCATCACTGCGCTTGGACGCGTTGGTGAGGCCGAAGACATTGGTAACGCGGTGGCTATGTTGCTGAGTGAAAACAGCGGTTGGATTACGGGGCAACGCATTGAAGCATCTGGCGGTATGTTTCTTTAATCGATCTTTGTCACGTCATGCTAAGCCCTCTTGCTGAGGGCTTTCATCTTTTTATTCCCTCTTTGCGGCAATCTTTTCGTTTTGTGTTTACTGAATCATTACATTTAAGCGCTGGTGACGCCTCGCGTGTGTGAGTCATAATACGCACCAAAATTGATTTGATAATTGTTATCACGTTTATTCTTGGAGAGATCATGCTTCTTTCAATGCTGTCGAAAGGCGTTGTCGCTGAAATTCATTCTATTTCGCATCCTCAAGAAGACATGCAGCGTCAGCTGTTGGCGCTGGGATTTGACCCTGGTGAAACGGTTCAGTTGATGACAAGAGCGCCGTTTGGCCATGCTTTACAAGTCAAGGTCGGCGCGACCTTGGTCGCCATTCATAGTGATGACGCCAGCCATATTCTGTTGCGTGACTAGTGTTTCCCGTTGTTGTTCCTTTAATTAAGAGACCGTAAACCGCATGTCTTTTCACATTACCCTAGTCGGAAACCCGAACACTGGGAAAACGACACTATTTAATAAGCTGGCAGGGACGCGGCAAAAAGTTGGCAATTGGGCCGGCGTTACAGTGGATTGTAAGACTGGTTTTTTCACGAGCGCCGATGAGCGCGTTGATATGACGGATTTGCCGGGCATTTACAGTCTGAACAACCAGACTGGCGGTATGGACGAAGTCATCGCACGACGCTTTCTGAATGACAGCGATTACGATGTCATTGTGAATGTGGTGGATGCCAGCAATTTAAAGCGCAATTTAAAACTCACTCAGGAATTGATCGCGCTTGGTCGGCCAATGGTGATTGTGCTGACCATGACCGATTTGGCTCGTAAGTTAAATGTGATGCCAGACATTGAGCGCCTTTCGAAGAACATCGGTGTGCCTGTGGTGGATGGTTATCAGTTGTCAGTGAGCGACCTACAAGCTCGCCTCTTATCCTGCTTTCATGCATTACCGACAGTCCTACAAAATATTCTGCAGAAAGACGCCGCGCCGCCGAGCCATGTTCCCAGTGTGGGGATCTGGATGTCCAATGTGGTGGAAGGCCGTGCCCATGCGAAGAACTTTACCGACAAAATAGACCAAGTTGTGCTGCATCCTTGGTTGGGGATCCCGATTTTTTTATTGGCTATGTATGTCATGTTTGCGGTAGCGATTGGTGTGGGGACGTTGTTTATTGACCCGATTGATTCGCTGGCGGGTTATTGGTTTGTCAGTTTGCCAAGTTATTGGATGACACAGTGGGGAATTCCTCATTGGGTGATTGTGGTGTTGGCGAATGGCTTAGGCGGCGGTGTGCAGTTGGTGGCAAGTTTCATTCCTGTTATCGGCTTTTTGTATATCTGCCTGAGCATATTAGAAGACAGTGGTTACATGGCGCGGGCGGCGTTTATTGTTGATCGTATTATGTCGTCGATTGGTTTGCCGGGTCAGGCGTTTATTCCATTGTTGTTGGGTTTTGGTTGCAACGTGCCATCCATTATGGCGACACGAAGTCTGATCAATGTGAAACAGCGTATGCTGACGATGGCGATGGCGCCGTTTATGTCCTGCGGTGCGCGTTTGGCTGTATACGTTATGTTTGTTTCGGTCTTTTTCCGTGAAAACGGTGGCATTTTGGTGTTTGGTCTGTACTTGCTGGGCATCGTGATGGCGGTAGGGACTGCGTGGATTTTTAGGAAGCAACTGTTTCGAAATGCGCGAGTCAGTGTGCTTATGGAAATGCCGCATTATCACCGCCCACGTTGGAACAACATCGGTTTGTCTAGCTGGCATAAAGTGCGTGGCTTCATTCTGCGTGCAGGGAAAACGATTGTTTTGGTGTCGGCTATTTTAACCATCTTGAATTCGGTTCCCTCATGGCGTGCCAGCGATGAGGGTGGCAAGCCCTCTGCGTTAGCCGAGATCGGCCAAGTGATCACGCCGGTGTTTTCACCCATTGGTATGGGGGAAAACAATTGGCCTGCAGCCGTGGGCGTATTTACGGGCATTTTGGCGAAAGAGGCGGTGGTTGGCACCATGGATGCGTTGTATTCCAATGCCGTCAGCACGGTCTCTGCGGTTGAATATGAATCGCCCATCAGCAACGCCATAGGAGTGGTGACTTTATTGGGTTCAAACCTGGCGGGCATTGTGTCTACCTTGACTGACCCTTTAGGATTAACCAGTGTGAGCGACGCAAAAAGCCAAGAGATGACGGCGGGGCATCGCAATATGGTGTCTTTGTTTGAAGGTTGGAAAGGCGCGTTTTCTTATTTGGTATTTGTGTTGCTTTATACGCCTTGCGCGGCGACCATTGGCGCTTTGATGAAAGAGGGCGGACTGCTGTGGACCAGTGTGGTTGTGGCATGGAGCACGTCAGTTGCTTACGTGACCGCCGTGATAAGCTTTCAGTTATTGACCTTTGGTGAGAATCCATTAAACGCGATGATGACCATTGGCATTGCTAGCCTTTGGCTGATTTTGTTTATTATTGGCTTGAAAATTTGGGTCAAACCAAGAGTAGAAAGCCACATTATCGCGGTTGGCTAATGAGACCAAAGAAGGCGGTGTTTACACGCTGCCTTCTTTTTCAATCACCAAAATGCGTGCTTCTCCAATGGGATGCGCAACATGTTCTGTTCCGACCGCTGCGAAGAAAATATCACCCACTGACATCAATTGAACACGTTCTTTCCCATCGACTCGATAATGCATATTTACCACGCCGTCTAACACCACAAACACCTCTTCACCGTCGTTAATGTGCCATTTATACGGCTGATCCGTCCAATGCAAACGCGTCGTCACACCGTTCATATTGGCAATATTCAACGCGCCCCAAGCACGGTCGGCGGTGAAGTCTTTGGCTTTGATGAATGTCATAAAAATACCTTTGTGATGTTGTTACAATAGCAGATAACTCAATGGATGGATCAACATACAATCTAATAACTTTTTCGCCAAGAAGAGCACAACGAAAACGTCACTCTGACGGTGAAAAAGGTGTTTTGATCGTAGCTTGACAGGCTTATGGACTACATTAATTTACGATTTTTTTGATCCAAATTGCCACTTAATGCGTAAAATCTAATACAGCATTTTATAAAATAATGCTGACAATTTTCATCACTCAATCAATTCCGTTTCGTCTAATCGAAAAACCAATTGAAAGGCTAATAATGTCGACCTCCCCAGAAAAAGTGTTAAAAAATGATGTGTTTATTTACCGGTTTCTACTACTGCAGATCTTAATATTGCTAGTGAGCGGTATGGTGGGAGAAGGGTTGCTCTCGTTTACCTCAATCAGTGCAGGCGTGTTATTTATTGCGATACAGGCGTCTTACAGCCTGTTCAAAGGCAGCGCCGTCTTTTCTGTACTTGCTGGTATTTTGATGATGCTGTTCTCATCGGCACTCATCCAGAGTCAGCTGGGCATGATTGAAATGCACTTTCATATATTTGCGTCCATCGTCGTGTTTCTAATCTATCAGGATTGGAAACCCATCATTGCTGCCTTGTTAACCACCGCGGTGTATCACGTTGGTTTTATGTACCTTCAAATGCAAGGCGCACAGATCGGCGATATGCCCATCATGGCATTTGAGGGGCACCACACTATGTGGATAATGATCGTGCATTGTATTTTTGCGATCTGTCAGTCCGGTCTGTTGATCTACATGGCGTCGCTGATGAAGGGCGAGTCCAGCTCAAATCAAAACATAGCCAGCGCAATAGAGAGTGTCTCAAAAGACAACGATCTATCCATACGACTTGCCAATCCTAAGTCGAATGCAGAGCAGTCTTTTAACCAGTTATTGGATAAGTTGGCGAGCATCTTCACCGATTACCAAAATATTGCCAACAAACTGGTTTCCAGCAGTCAGCAAATTCACACCATTAGCGAAGAAGTGACTGGTCGTGTAGTGCATGGCAATACGTTGGCTAAAAGTGCGTCTGAATTGACCTTCGATGTGTCTCAATCCATGCAATCTATTACTCAGCGCAGTGGCGAATCGGCAAACTTAGTAACGGATTTGGAAAAGGGGATTTTGAGTGACAGCCATCAAACATTGGAGGTTATGGAAGACATGCAACTCTTATCTAAAAATACATTAACGGCATCGGAATCTCTTAACTCCCTTACTGCTGACGTGGAGTCGATAACGAAGTTGCTCAGTTCAATCAGAAGCATTTCTGAACAGACCAACTTACTGGCGCTAAACGCCGCTATCGAAGCGGCTCGAGCTGGCGAGACGGGGCGCGGTTTTGCCGTCGTCGCCGACGAAGTCAGAACATTGGCACAAAGATCCAGTGAATCCACCGATGAAATCGAAAAAGTGCTCGCTAATTTGAATACCAGTGTGAAACTGACGGTCAGCTCAATGGAATCGAGCAAACAGAGAACATCGATCAGCGTAGAACACGCACAGACTATCTCGAACGCCCTTGTCGAAAGATCAAAAGCCGTAGGGAATGTCGCAATAGCCAGTAAAACCATTGCGGCAGAATCCATAGAGCAAGAAAAAGTGATCACCTTGATCAACAGCAAAATCAATGAAAATGAACAATCCATTAAAATGCTGTCGAATTTAATGTCGAACCTGCAACAAAGCAGCGAAGAAATCGCATCGATCTCCAAGACCTACGAAGCCAGCGCGTACTTGTTTAAAACCAAGTAATGCCAAAGTAGTTGTAAGTGTCATAAATACAAAAAGCACCGCCAGACGGTGTTTTTTTATGCCTGTGGTGATTCTTAATTAAGTTGGTGACTGGAAGGGGGAGAAAGAGTATGAAAATAGTCAGATATTGGTTAGCTTTACGCTGGTGTTTTACAAAAAATAAACCCACTTCAACGTGCTTTTATTCGTCCTGAATGTAGGGATCAGCTGTCAATGAATCATACTGATTAAAAGTGTTTGGCTGCACCAAAGCTTAGTGCAGTAGAGTCACTGTCGAAAGCATAGCTAGCATTTAGCGACACATCTGGAGCAATGTAATAACCGGCTCCGAATTCAATATCTATATTTGTATCATCTCCACCGTCAAACCTATTTATCATCGCGTTAAGTTCTAGTTGAGGATATGCAACTGAGTCGCACTCTCAATCACCAACTTAATTGTGGTTTCCAACTTATTTAAAATAGTCACCAACTTAATTGCAAAATACCAACTCTATGCAGTTGCTTAAAAAAACAAAACGCATTATTGTACTAGTACGTGAATACATAACTGTTTATCAAATAGAAGTGCCTATGAAAGATTTGGTCCAGTTTTTAACCGAAGTAGATGATGAATTGGTGTTGGAGAAGCGTTTGAAAGTGTTGCTAACGCCGAATGAAATCAGTGAAATGGTGAGCCGTTTGAAGATCATTGCCTTGTTAGACGAAGGCGTGCCGCAGCGAGACATTGCGAAACAATTAGGTGTGGGTATTGCCACTGTGACCCGTGGCTCCCGAGCATTGAAGGAATTAAAAGAGATATGAGTTCATACAATAAAAAGCCGCAGCGCATCACGCTGCCGCGCAAGCCTAAGTACGTCACCATCAGTTCTGCCTGCAATTTTTTTGATCTGTTTAAGAAGGTCGAGAAGCGTTTTGATCACTGTTTTATGTTGGAATCCCTTGGTGAAGAGAGCTTCATTTCCCGCCATTCTATTATCGGTTTTGATCCTGAGAAATTGATTTGGGCCGAAGGCAAGAAGCTGTTTATTCAAGAACGTGACGGCAGCACGGAATCTTACGAATCCGACAATCCATATTACTTGCTGCGCGATATTGTGCCGCAGAATATTTTATCGCGGGGTTTTGCGGGCGGTTTAACGGGTTATATCGGTTACGACAGCATGAACTATTTCGAGCCGACTTTGGATCTGCAATCGAGCGACATGTTCGATGCCTTCCGTTTTGGTTTGTACAAAGATGGCCTGATTCTAGACAAGATGACAGGCGAAGTTTTCTACTTCTACTATGAAGACGAGTCTGGTGATGGAAACCGTGTGGATTTGGTGAACGCCATGATGGCGGAACCGACTCCAGAAAACGGTCCATTTGTGGTCACGCCTGCAGGCGAATCAATGAGTAAGAGCGATCACGCGGATGCGGTTGCCAAGGTGAAGCAAGACATCATCGAAGGTAAGATCTTCCAGTGCGAAGTGGGCTTCAAGAAGTGGTTCGATATGGAAGGCGACACCATCAATTTGTACGAGCAATTGCGCGAAGTGAACCCATCGCCGCAAATGTATTACATCAAGTTTGGTGAGCAAAAAGTCATTGGCGCTAGCCCAGAATTATTGTTCCGTGTGCGCCAAGGCGAAATGGAAACCTTCCCATTAGCAGGTACAGCGAAGCGTGGTAAAGACGCGGCAGAAGACACGGCCTTTGCGCGAGCTTTGTTGAACGATCCAAAAGAAATCGCCGAACACAATATGATTGTCGATTTGCACCGAAATGATATTGGCCGTGTTGCGCGATTCGGTACGGTAAAAGTGCGCAGCTTGATGGACATTAAACGTTTTAGTCACGTTCAGCACATTTCCAGTGAGATTGTCGGCATTATGGCGGAAGATCACGACATGTTTTCAGCGTTGGCAAGCAACTTCCCAGCGGGAACCTTGACGGGCGCACCGAAAATCGAAGCGATGAAGATCATCGATGATTTGGAAAACGATGGCCGTGGCCCTTACGGTGGCGCGGTGGGTCAGTTCTCGTTCAATGGTGATTGTATGTTTGCGATTCCAATTCGAACCGTGTTTGCCAAGGGTAACAAAGCTTATGTGCAAACCTGTGGCGGCAATGTGTATGACTCCAATGCCGAAGACGAATACGAAGAAATTCAACGCAAATTTGCTGGCACTAAACGTGTGCTCGACAGTTTCGCGCCAGCCAACACACAAGACAAAGCGTAAGGGAAGCCGACATGAAAGTGTATATTATCGACAACTACGATTCCTTCACGTACAACCTGTATCAGTTTATTGGTGAAGTATTAGAAACCGAAAAAAGCCGTGGTGAAATCGACACGTTTGAGGTGATTGTCAAACGTAACGATGAAGTGACATTAGACGACATTCGTGCCGCCGCGCCAGATCGTATTATTATTTCCCCAGGTCCTGGTTCGCCAGATGATAAAGCCTACTTTGGTGTGTGTGCGGACGTGATTTTAGAGTTCGGTAAAACCATTCCATTAATGGGCGTTTGTCTTGGTATGCAGGGCATTTGTCATGTATTTGGCGGCAAAGTCGTGAAAGCGCCCTTGCCAATGCATGGTAAAACCAGCCCGATTACCCACAACGGCGAAGGCATCTTTCACGACATTCCAGACCAGCTGGAAGTCATGCGTTATCACTCATTAATCGCCGAAGCAGAAAGCTTTCCAGATGTGTTGGAGGTGACGGCTTCTGTTGGTGAGTTAAAAGAAGCGGACTTTAAGGACATCGCGACGATTCACAAAGGCGGTAAGTTTGAACTGATGGGCGTGCGTCATAAAGAATACCCAATCCAAGGTATTCAGTTTCACCCAGAATCCTTCGCTACCGAAGGTGGCAAAGACCTGATCAAAAACTTCTTATTTCAAGTTTGATTAATTAGAAGTTTAGTACCTTTGAAATAGTAAAAAGCAGCGCCCAGCAATGGTCGCTGCTTTTTTTAAATTGAGAATATAGCTTTAAGACTATATAGTTTGAAAGCTATTATTTTATGTAAAAGGGAATTTATGTGGAGTATAGAAACAACGGATGTGTTTGATGAATGGTTTGAAGCTCTGGATGACATTGATAAAGAAAACGTGTTGGCAACATTGCTTTTACTACAGCAAAAAGGACCGCAATTATCTAGGCCTGATGCTGATGCTGTGAATGGCTCGAAGTTCGCGAATATGAAAGAGCTAAGGACGCAAAGTAAGGGTAACCCTATACGCTCGTTTTATGCTTTCAATCCAAGCAGAACGGGTATTTTATTGTGTGCTGGAGAGAAAACAGGGAAAGATAAGCGATTTTATGAACAGATGATTTCAGTTGCGGATAAAGAGTTTGAAAAGCATCTACTGTATCTAAAAAGTCGAGGTGAGTAATGGCTAGAACACTTGATAAATTAATTTCAGATCAGAAGCCTGAAATAGTAAAAAATGCCCGTAAAAAGGCGGATGACATGGTGCTTGGTATTCATCTCGCCCAGTTGCGTGAACGCATGCAAATCACTCAAGAGGACATGGCAAACACGCTAGGTGTGAAGCAACCAACGATTGCAGGCATGGAACGCAAAGGTAAAGATGTCAAATTATCTACTTTGAAGCGCTATGTTGAAGGCGCTGGTGGCAAACTAACCGTGGATGTTGAATTGCCAGATGGCAGCCATTACGGGTTTAATTTATAAAGCATACAACTATAAAGGCTTATTTCTAGAGCGAATTTTCGCCTTAAAATCTGCCATTTGAGCATTGGCTTCTTCGTTCGATACAAATACAGCAAGGCCGTTTTCCATGCGATCGAAAGCGGTGTTAACTTGTTGTGTTAACCAGG
>NZ_JAODTL010000013.1 GCF_026191375.1 Marinomonas pontica
TCAAAAATTTGAGTAAACGGTATTCGGTAGGTCCCATCTCCAAAGGACGACTGCCAATGGTGACGCGTTGGCTAATCGGATCCAAGACCAATCCTTCTATTTCAATTGGTTCATCAACCCCTTGAGGCGTTGCGCGGCGTAGCACAGCTTTGAGTCGAGCAACCAACTCACGAGGTGAAAAAGGCTTGGTAATATAGTCGTCAGCGCCAACTTCTAGTCCTTGGATCTTGTTGTCTTCTTCACTTTTCGCGGTCAGTATAATGACCGGAATTTCTGCCGTCGTGGTGTCTTTTTTGAGTCGGCGAGTGAGCTCTATGCCACTGCCACCTGGCATCATCCAATCAACAAGGATTAGGTCAGGACGGTGATCCACAATAATTTCATGGGCTTGCTGAATGTTTTCTGCTTCCAGATACTCGTAACCCGCCATTTCAAGTGCAATGGCGATCATTTCGCGTATGGAAGACTCGTCGTCAATAATTAATACTTTTTTACCGGTCACAGGATTTATCCTCATCTCAGGAACGGTTTCATTAAAGCGACCTAATGTGACAATTTAGTTAAACTGTCACAACTTTGCCATATATTACATAAAATAGCTTAAAACCAAGCCTATAAAGACACAGTAACCAATCCGGTTATTGTCTAAAAAGGAGCGGAAGCAAGCTTGGCGATCGCGGTCCTTAGCTTGTTTAAACTGTTGATAAAAAGCCCAATACACATTACGAGAGACACAAAGTATAGCCAATGGAGTTCGGCTAACACACCTATCCATGTCAATAAAGACAAGGTGAATCCCTGTAAACACACAATGATGAACAAATCGTAGCGTCCAAAGAGGATGGCGGTTGATTTGATGCCGATTTTTAGGTCGTCAGGGCGATCGGTCATCGCGTAATAAGTGTCGTAGGCGATTGTCCAAAAACAGTTTGCTACAAACAGCATCCACAGCTCTGGGTCGGTAAGTGCGCCACCTTGTGCACTGTAAGCCATTGGAATGGCCCAAGAAAAAGCCAAACCCAGAAAAAGCTGAGGCAGATGGGTGTATCGTTTCATGAATGGGTACAGAGCAGCAAGCCCCAAGCCGACAAATGACAGCAAAATGGTTTGTAGGTCGGTAAACAATACCAAGACAAAGCTTAATATCGACAGTACACCAAACAGTAAAAGCGCCTCTTTTTCAGACACTCGCCCCGATGGTAATGGTCGATTTTTAGTGCGATCTACAAAGCCATCAACTTTTCTGTCGGCGTAATCGTTAATGACGCAACCTGCTGAGCGCATGCTGAAAACGCCTAAGATAAAGATAATCACCAAATGCCATTGTGGCATGCCATCGGCCGCCAGCCATAAAGCCCACAGTGTTGGCCACATTAATAAAAATGAGCCAATTGGACGGTTAAAGCGGGTTAGTTCGGCGTAATCTTGCAGCTTGTTCATAAGAATCCAGACAAAGGTTTTACGTGGTTGAGTTCATCAAAAAATGCTTCATTGACCAAAATTCCTGGTCCAAATTGGTGAAACACGGAGCGCCGAGCCCAGACGGCTTGCGGTTGATGAGGGAACATGGATTTTGGCAGTTGTGTTATTTCAATGCCACTGCGAATCAAGGCGCGATGCTGAAATAGATAGCCGCCCAAAGGCTTGTCTTGCAGGTGTTTGACTTGGCGCCAATGACCTTTTAAAGACTGAGCAGGAATAATGGATCGGGCGTAGATCAGAGGGATGCCATCGACTTTTAGCAACACGGTACGAATTCTGGCGGCTTCTCTTGGGCGCAGTTTAAGGCGCTTTTTCTCTCTCGCTGTTGGTGTTCCCCATGAGTCTTCTAAGACCTCGACAGTGAGTGTGCCAAGGCATTTAAGGCGAGCGGTGAGAGAATCATGAGTAATAAGCCAAGGCCATAAATTCTGCGTAACCTTTACTTTGTTAACACGATGTACCGGTGCCCAGCGATAGTCGAATTGCTGGGCGGCAGACGCGTTCATGACCGCTTTTTTCTTCACTGTCATACGAAAGGTTATGCGTTCATTTTGTTGATTAGGGCGACCATTTTGTGCAGCTCTGCTGATTTTTGGTAAATCTGATCTCGGCAGGACTCAGCTTCTTCAAGCGATAACCCTATTTCTAATAAGACGGACGGCTCAATTGTACCGTTATGGCGCAATTGATAGGAGACATACAGCAGCTTGGCTAGCATGGCGTGTTCTCCATAATAATGTGGTTTTTTGCTGTAGCGAATGGCCATCCAAATATTGTCTGGTAAGCTCCAGTAACGCAGCAGCCAAGACCCAAGTTGTTCTTTGGTGAAATGCAGAATCTGCATCTCAATGACGTCGGAAGGCAAGTGAGCATTGGCTTCTTGATAGCGAGACAAAATCGAAAAATGCGGCGGTAAAATGGTGCTAATGGCCAAATAACCAAAGTTATGAAGCAAGCCTGCAAGGTAAGCGTGGCCTAGCTTTGGTCGATCCTGAACGGGCATAGATTTAACCAACGCCTCCATCAACACAGCATTGGAGACAGAATCCAGCCAAAAATCTTCGTAATGTCGAGGGCCATCTTCTGGTGCTTGGAACGCGTTGCCCATAGACAGGCCTAGCGCGAGGTTCATCACCATGTCAAAACCGAGAACACGAATAATAGCGTCTTCGACCGATTCAATAGAACCCGGAGCGCCGTAATAGGGCGACGATGCCCAGCTAATGACTTGCGCGGCTAAGCTTGGATCTAATGCAATCACTTCGCACAGCTCGTCCGTGCCAGCGGATTTATCGGTCGACAGGCGAATAATGCGGTGTGAAGACGCGGGCAATGGCGGGATTTCTAGGGTTTCTTCGATGCGCTGTTTCAATCGAATGGATTGAAAACGCCCGAGTGCTTCTAAAATTTGTTCTTCGTCGTCTTCGTGATTTTCTACGGAAGGCTTAATGAGTTGAGCGTTAATCGAGATGTTTTCGAATCGGTTCAAAGGACCGGAGAACATATTTTCCAATTCGGCGGAGGTGATGTTGCGATATTGTCCACCGACCTTGGTGCGAATTGAAAAGACAGATTCTTTCAACATGCTGGCTTCGAGCAGAGTGTTCACGCTGTTCGGCTTGATTAATGGGTCGCCAGAAACATGGTAGTGGTTTACAGGCTCAAAGCGACGTTTGGTGATACGAGACACCGCTGAGATATCTAGCATATTGCTTTCAGGAAAAATAACCTGCAAACGACCTGTGTGGTCGGCTAAATGCACCACACGAAGTTTTTGAGCTGGCTGAAGGTTAATGGAGGCTTCCATGATATTTCCTGTAATGAATGACGACGATAAAAAAAGCCCCAATAAGGGGCTTTGAGAATATAACAGATTTTAAGTTTCAGTTCTGAATACTAAGTGATTAGTGATTCAAAATTTGGCTTAAGAACATCTGAGTACGGTCGTGTTGAGGATTTTCGAAGAACTCGTGAGGCTCGTTAGCCTCGACAATCTCACCGGCATCCATGAACACAACGCGGTCAGCGACGGTTTTAGCAAAGCCCATTTCGTGTGTTACACACACCATGGTCATGCCTTCTTCCGCTAGCTGAACCATGACGTCCAATACTTCTTTGATCATTTCAGGGTCAAGTGCAGAAGTTGGCTCATCAAACAGCATGATGCGAGGCTGCATGCACAAACCACGAGCGATCGCCACACGTTGCTGTTGACCACCAGATAACTGGCCTGGATATTTCAATGCTTGGTTAGCGATTTTTACGCGTTCCAAGTAATGCATCGCCATTTCTTCCGCTTGCTTTTTAGGCGTTTTACGAACCCAAATTGGCGCCAATGTCAGGTTTTCTAAAATGGTTAGGTGAGGGAACAAGTTAAAGTGTTGAAACACCATGCCCACGTCTTTACGGATCGCTTCGATGTTTTTCAAGTTGTTGTTCATCTCAACACCATCGACCAAGATCGTGCCTTTTTGGTGCTCTTCAAGACGGTTGATACAACGCGTCATGGTGGATTTACCAGAACCAGAAGGACCACACACAACAATGCGCTCGCCTTTTTTGATGCTGAAATTTATGTTCTTTAGTACATGAAAATCGCCGTACCATTTGTTTACATCGTTAAATTCGATGATTGCTTCTTCGCCCTGCGCTAGTTGGGCACGAGCCATATTTGTATCTGTCATAATAAAGACCTCAAATTCTTAACTAATTTCGCTTGTGCCCAGTTTCTAACTTACGCTCGAGAGCCATACTATAACGTGACATACCAAAGCAGATAGCCCAATAGATAAAGCCTGCAAAAGCATAACCTTCAACCGTTGTCCCTAGCCAGTTTGAGTCATGGTTAGCGGCTTGGATTCGACCTAAGAAGTCAAACATACCAACGATGTATACTAGGGTTGTGTCTTTGAACAAAGCAATGAAGGAGTTCACGATACCCGGAATAACCAGCTTTAGAGCTTGTGGCAAAATCACAAGAATCATCGACTGCCAATAGGTTAATCCCATGGCATCAGCGGCTTCATATTGTCCTTTTGGAATGGCTTGTAAACCACCACGTACTACTTCGGCCATGTAAGCGGCAGAGAATAGCGTGATACCAATCAGTACACGCAACAACTTGTTGAAATTCAGGCCTTCCGGCAAGAACAATGGAATCATTACGGACGCCATGAACAAGATGGTGATTAACGGTACCGCACGAATGGTTTCGATAAAGACCACACACACAGACTTTGCAATGGGCATCTCAGAACGTCGACCAAGCGCGAGCACAATCCCTAATGGGAACGACGCCACAATACCGATCACACCGAGCAGTACGGTAAGGAAAAGACCACCCCACAAAGAGGTTTCTACTTTTTCTAGGCCGAACACACCGCCAGCAAACAAAAAGTAAGCCACGATCGGATACACCACGATAATCGCGATAGAAAGGTACAGTTTATTGACTGCCTTGATAGCAAACGCACCGACCATCAATACCAGCATAATGACCGCTAAATTGATGCGCCACGTTTCAGCTTCTGGGTATAAACCATACATAAACTGATCGAAATAGACGGCTATAAAGGCCCAACATGCGCCACCAGCCGTACAAGATGCCTTAGAAGTCCCTTCCCACGTTGCATCTATGAATGCCCATTGTATAACTGGAGGCAGCAACAAATAGATAACATAAGCGCTAAAGAACGTGAGAAAGATATTCAGCGGGGACGAAAATAGATTTTGACGAACCCACGCGACAGCCCCAACAGACGTCACTGGTGGTGGAAGGCTAGGGGACGGTTTAAATATAATAGTCATGATTTACCTCCTAGCGCTCTACTAATGACATTTTGTTGTTGTACCAGTTCATGAATACCGAAATCGATAGACTTAATGAACCATACACCAACATACAAAGACCAATGGTTTCAATCGCCTGACCTGTCTGGTTAAGCGTTGTGCCCATTACCACCGCAACTAACTCTGGGTAAGCAATGGCGGCGCCCAAAGAGGAGTTCTTCGCTAAGTTCAAGTACTGACTGGTCAGAGGTGGAATAATGACACGTAAAGCTTGAGGTAAAACGATGAGTCGCTGAGTAAGATTGTCACGCAATCCCAAAGAGCGAGCCGCTTCGGTTTGTCCCCAGTTTACAGACAATATGCCTGCACGAACGATTTCAGCGATAAACGCACCAGTATAGGTAGATAGCGCCACCAATACGGCGACAAATTCTGGTGGTAACACCATTCCGCCGGTTACGTTAAAACGACTTTTCTGTGGTAGATCAAACTCAATTGGAAATCCTGCGATGGCCAAGAATAGGAATGTGATCCCTACAATCAAGCCAAGAGAAGACCAATACGCTGGGAACCACAAACCGGTTCTAGTTTGACGCTTTTTAGCCCAAATAATAAGGCCAACCGCGGCGGCGATTGAAAGGAAAAAGCCAAAAATAACCAAACCAAATCCATCTTGAGTGATTGGATTCGGAGAGTAAATACCACGTTTGTTCAGTAAAAAGTCAGCAAATTCGTAACTGTCACGTGGCGCTGGCAGTGCCGCAAGAACCGCAAAATACCAAAAGAACATTTGCAGCAGCAATGGAATGTTACGCAAGGTTTCAATATAAACCGTAGCCAAACGTGCCACTAACCAGTTTTTTGATAATCGTGCCAAGCCCATGACGATGCCAATCACGGTGGACAAAATTATCCCCAATAAGGAAATAACAAACGTATTGATGAGGGCAACAACAAACGCGCGTCCGTAAGTATTGGCTTCAGTGTATTCAATAAGGTGAATAAGGATTGGAAAGCCAGCAGGTTCATTGAAAAAGGCAAAACCTGTAGAAATTCCTCGGTTGTCTAAGTTGGCTTGTAGGTTGCTAAATAGGTAGTAACCCGCAAAAACCACCATAGCCAGCAGCACAATTTGAAAGATCATGGCACGAGTGCCAGCATCATTCAAAAGGCTGTTATTACTAGGATTAGTATTTTCGCTCATCTTGGTTCAGGCAATTAAATGCTCGTCAGATGTGTAAGAAAGGGGGAGAAACTCAGCGGCTGTTATGTAGCCGCTGAGCAAATACCCAAGCAGGTAGGTCGCTTTAGGTATTAACGAACTGGTGGCGCATACATGATGCCGCCCGCTTCAGTCCATAGTGCATTCAGACCACGTGGAAGATCTACAGGAGTAGATGGACCAACGTTACGTTCGAACACTTCACCGTAGTTACCTACTTGAGCGATAACGTTATAAGCCCAATCTGCTGGTAGACCTAGCTGAGCACCCATATCGCCTTCAACACCTAGTAGACGTTTGATGCCTGGGTCTGTTGTTTCGCTCTTGATCTTAGCCACGTTTTTAGACGTGATGTTCATTTCTTCCGCGTTAACTTGAACGAACATGGCCCAAGTTACGATGTCTTTCCACTGGTTGTCGCCGTGACGAACGACAGGACCTAATGGTTCTTTAGAAATAGTTTCTGGCAAGATCACGTGTGCAGATGGATCGGCTAGTTTTGTACGGTGAGCCGCTAGACCAGATTTATCTGTAGTGTATACATCACAACGACCAGAGTCATAAGCCGCTAACGCTTCGTCAGCTTTTTGTACGACAACAGGAACGTAAGACATTTTGTTCTTACGGAAGAAGTCCGCCATGTTCAATTCAGTCGTAGTACCCTGCTCAGTACACACTGTTGCACCAGCAAGTTCTAATGCTGAGTTAACACCCAAATCTTTACGAACCATGAAGCCTTGACCGTCGTAGAAGTTAACCGCGGTGAAGTCTAGACCTAGAGACGCATCACGCGTGTAAGTCCACGTTGTGTTACGAGCAAGAACATCGATTTCACCAGACTGTAGTGCTGTGAAACGTTCTTTCGCTGAAAGAGGGGTGAATTTTACTTTTTGGCCGTCGCCAAAGATAGCGGCAGCAGTAGCACGACATGCGTCAACGTCGATGCCTGACCAGTTACCTTTATCGTCTGCATTTGAGAAGCCTGGAACACCAGTACTAACACCACATTGAACAAAACCTTTAGCTTTCACGTCATCTAACGTTGCAGCAGCTGCGCCAGCACTGATAGTTGCAGCGATCGCGGCAGTCGAAAGTAATTTAGTAACATTCGATTTCATTGTATTGAGCCTCCCAGGCGTTTTATATATGTTGTTATCTTGCTGAATTTTACAGTTCAGAATTGTAATCTCAGTATTTATTGTCTAAGCAAATTTGATGCCAACATGTAATTATTCTTGTTGTAGGGTATATGCAGACGATTCCTCTAAAAGATCGCCACATCCCCCTATAGAATTACTCTTTTGAAGTGTAGTCAAGGATAAAATCTCATCTCTATGATAGGAAATGCGCATTTATTACACTTTTTTTGTTGAAAAAGCACAATGAGCTCATTAAAAAAAACGGAATGCATTTCTTCTGAATGTCAGAGTTCATGAGGGTTTCAAAGCATCTGAAATTCTATCGATGCACGCAAACAGGGCGCTTTTAACTTTTTTGTAAGTATTTATTGCTAAAAGTTAAATTTATGCATTCTTTTGGTGCGCCGATGAATTTTGTTGTGCTTTATTTGAATAACCTTACGCAATATATTGAATAAAGCACTTTCCATAATTTGCAATCTGCATGGTAGACTTGGACATTACTTGAAGGCATGTAAGGAGATCCATACCAGATGGATAACTCAGCAAAACCCCTTGATCGCTTAGACAAAAAAATTCTTCGTGAGCTGCAAATCAATGGTCGCTTATCAAATGTGGAGTTGGCGAGTCGCGTTGGACTGAGTGCCACGCCTTGTTTAGAGCGTGTGCGTCGTTTGGAGCGTAACGGTTACATTACCGGTTATTGCGCGCTCGTTAATCCCAAAAAAGTAGACGCTGGATTGCTTGTGTTTGTTGAGATTCGCCTTAAAACAACATCCCCTGAAGGCTTCAATGAATTCAAAGCCGCTGTGACTGAAATTCCAGAAATACTAGAGTGCCATCTCATTGCTGGGGACTTTGAATATCTGTTAAAAGCGCGCGTATCGAATATGGATTCGTATCGTCTTTTGCTTGGTGAGACGTTGTTAACATTGCCGCACGTTCGTGAATCTCGTACTTATGTCGCAATGGAAGAAGTGAAAAGCACCACCGTGGTCAATATTCCCTAGTTCCCCCATTTTTTTAGCGAGCGGTTACACATTAAGGTATTGGTCGTGGTTGGGAAGCCACCTCGACAATAACGGCGATACTCTGTCAGGGTATCGGCTGTGTAGCAGGCTAGCGGCCTTTTGAACATCATCCAGCAAGTTCTTATCACGTTGTAAATCCGCTACTTTGAATTCCCATAGGCCGGTTTGTCGTGTACCGAGTAATTCCCCTGGCCCGCGTAATTCGAGGTCTTTTTCTGCGATTTTAAAGCCGTCACTGGTTTCTCTCATGGTAGACAGTCGCTCTTTACCTTGTTGTCCCAGTGGCGCTTTATAAAGCAACACACAATGGCTGGCGGCTTGACCTCGCCCAACGCGTCCACGCAGCTGATGGAGTTGCGCCAGCCCGAGTCGTTCTGGGTTTTCGATGACCATTAAGCTGGAATTAGGCACGTCGACACCCACTTCAATCACAGTGGTCGCGACCAGCAATTGAATCTCGCCTGCTTTGAATTTGGCCATGATGTCGGCTTTTTCTTGTGCTTTGAGTCGACCGTGTACCAAGCCAATGGACAAATTGCCCAATTGTTCTTGTAGCAAAATCGCCGTGTCTTCAGCGGCTTGGCGTTGCAGGGCTTCTGGATTCTTCAATCAAGGTACAAACCCAATAGGCTTGTTTGCCTTCTTCACAGGCGCTCTTTACTCGATCAATGACCTCTTGGCGACGCTGATCCGATACCACGATGGTGTTGACTGGCGTTCGTCCGGGTGGAAGCTCATCAATGATGGAACAATCTAAATCCGCATACGCTGACATGGCTAGGGTACGAGGAATGGGAGTGGCGGTCATGATGAGCTGATGAGGCTGAAAGCCATGTTTCATGCCTTTTTCTCGTAAGGCCATGCGTTGGTGTACGCCAAAGCGATGTTGTTCATCAATAATCGCCAGCGCCGAACGGTCAAATTCAACCGTATCCTGAAACAGTGCGTGAGTGCCGACCACAATGTGCGCGGCACCTGAAGCGATGTCGGCGAGCTCTTTTTCTCGCACTTTGCCTTTGAGTTTTCCAATCATCCACGCGACGTTAAGCCCCAAGGGTTTGAACCACTGACGAAAGTTATTGTAATGCTGCTCTGCCAGTATTTCGGTGGGAGCCATGATAGCCACTTGATAGCCTGCCTGTACGACGGACGCAGCAGCTAAAGCGGCAACCAAGGTTTTCCCTGAGCCAACATCTCCTTGTACTAAGCGCAACATCGGATGACCTGCGCCTAGGTCTGTGAGAATCTCTTGAAACACTCGGCTTTGCGCATTGGTGGGCGAGAAGGGCAATTGTTGCAACAGTCGTTGGCTTAATTCACCTGCGGTTTGAACCTTAATTGCGGCATCTTGTTTGGCTTTCGTGCGTTTGCCTATTAAGGAAAGCTGATGCGCCATCAGTTCTTCGAAAGACAACCGGTATTGCGCAGGATGGCTGCCTGATCGCAGCAATTCGAGGTTGGCTTCTCTCGACGGGTGATGCAGAAAATGGATGGCATCACTCAGTGGCGGCAGGCTGAATTGCGTGCGGATTTCATCGGGTAGCCATTCTTGTAAATTGTAAGGCGTTAAACGCGCTAGCGCTTGTTCACACAGTTGGCGAATCTTGGTTTGCGTTAAACCTTCGGTCAGGGGATAGATGGGCGTGAGTTGTGCTGTCTCCTCCTGTGTTTCGTCCTCGCCAATGACTTTGTATTCTGGGTGATAGATTTCGAACCCTGTGCTGCCGCGGCGAATCTCACCAAAGCAGCGCACGCGTTTGCCGGCTTCCAGCTGTTTCTTTTGCGCGGCGGAAAAATGAAAGAAGCGTAAGCACAGGGTGCCGGTATGATCCTTAATCCGACACAGCAAACTGCGGCGTTTGCCCATTTTTATTTCGCTGCCTGTAATCTGGCCTTCAATAACAGCCTCGTCACCAAACCGCAGCAAGCCGATCGGCACCACGCGCGTTCTGTCTTGGTACCGGATCGGCAAATGAAACAGCAAGTCTTGTACGGTGTGGAGATGCTGCTTGGCGAGCTTCTCTGCCATGGCATCGCCGACGCCTTTTAGCTCGCGCACATCCTGAGTATCTAATCCATCCATCATGCTGTTGGCTTATAAATCCAGATGCTTGCAAGCTTCACGAATGGATTGGCTGACCACTTCGATTGCTTTTGGTCGAGGGAAGCTGGCGCGCCACGCCAATGCCACGGTGCGTTTAGGAGCAGGTGCAGTGAATGGGCGAACTTCCAAAAGATCATGATTGATATTGGTCACGGCGGATTTTGGTAACACCGTCACTCCCAACCCTGACGCCACCATGTAGCGAATGGTTTCCAATGAACTGCCGTTAACAATGGTGCGTCCTTCATTGAACTCGCTGTCGCTGACAATCGGGCACGCTTCTAATACTTGTTCACTAAAGCAGTGACCTTTGCCAAGTAGCAACAGATTGTCGGTAGAAAGTTGATCGGTCTCTATGCTTTTTAATGCTGTCCAAGGGTGTTTTTTGGGCATCAAAACCACAAATTCTTCTTCATAAATCGGCTGTGTGACGACGTCAGGCTCACGAAATGGCAAGGCGACGATAATGGCGTCTAACTCGCCGTTACGCAGCTTAGGACGCAAGTTTTCAGTGAGGTCTTCTTCGATGACTAAGGGCATCTCTGATGTGGCATTGTGCAGCGCAGGAATCATAAACGGGAACAAATACGGCGCAATGGTATAAATGGCTCCGACACGAAGCGGGCCTTTTAGTTGGTTTTTTCCAGAGCTGGCCAGTTCTTTGATCATGTTGGCCTGATCCAACACTCGCTTGGCTTGGGTGATGATTTGCTCGCCTAGTGGGGTGATGTAAACGGAGCTTTTGCTGCGTTCAAAAATCGCTGCACCAAGCTCTTCTTCAAGCTTTTTAACGGCAACGCTAAGCGTTGGTTGTGACACATAACAGCGATCGGCAGCGCGACCGAAATGCTTTTCTTCTGCTAGCATTACAATGTATTTCAATTCCGTTAATGTCATAGCACACCCTCTGACGTGGTCGATTCATTGTTAATAACTATGATAATACATATTTTGATAAAGTATACTCGTTACGAATATTTCTGTACTAGGTTGTCGGGAGAACGCGCATGGCAAACATTCTTATCGCAGGGTGTGGTGATTTAGGGTCGGACTTGGCCAGTGAGTTGGTGTCACAAGGTCATCATGTAACGGGCATACGTCGCACGCAGTCTGTGTTTCCCCATGGTGTGGAAGGCATCACAGGGGATTTGCTTGAGATGGATGACAGCATGCTTCCTGAGGCGGATGTGGTGTTCTTAATCATGACGCCAAATGGGCGCAATGAAGTGGCTTACCGTGCCGCGTACTTTGACACGGCGCAAGTATTAGTCCGTCGATACAAAAATACCGATCAGCCACCCACTGTGTTTTTTGTCTCCAGCACCAGTGTCTATGGTCAAAGCCAAGGGGAGTGGATCGACGAATCAACGCCAGCTCAGCCATCATCGGTAACCGCTGAGGTATTGCTCGACACAGAGCGACTGTTGGCGTCGGCTTTTGCCAGTGTGGCCGTTCGCTGCTCTGGCATTTATGGAGCGGGTCGCTTTCGGCTGCTCGAAACGGTATTAAGCGGAAAGGCATGGGAAGCGAACAGCTGGACGAATCGTATCCATCGTGATGATGTGGTTTCTGCTCTGGTGCTATTGGCACATTGCGCGCTGAGTAAAAAAACACTGCCAGCTCATGTGATTGTGACCGATCAAACACCTGTGTCTATGTGGGAAGTGAAGCTGTGGTTAGCGACGTGTCTTGGTGCGAATGTGGCGGTGAGCAATGGCGAAGGCTTTGTGCCCACGTCAGGAAAGCGCATTCAAGGCCAATACCTTTTCTCACAAGGGTGGCGCTTGCGGTATCCAAGTTATGTCGCGGGTTATCATGGCTTGCTCGATGCGTTTCGCGCACTGAAAAAATAGCCATTGCGAGGAATGTCAGCCACAAAAAAAGAGGCCTCGGCCTCTTTTTTTGTGGTCAGTATCAGAGCGAAGCGTTTAGTCTTCTAACACCATGATACCTTCGATTTCCACTTGTACGCCTTTTGGCAACGCGCGAACACCCATTGCTGCACGAGCTGGGTAAGGTTGCTTAACGAACTGAGTCATGACTTCGTTAACCGTTGCGAAGTTACCCAAGTCCGTCATAAAAATGTTGAACTTCACTACGTTTTCTAGAGAGCCACCAGCGGCTTCACACACGGCTTGTAGGTTTTTGAAAACCTGAGTGGTTTGCTCCACGATGTCTTCGCTGATGACTTCCATGGTTTCTGGCACCAAAGGGATTTGGCCAGACAGATACACTGTGTTACCTGCGCGAACCGCTTGAGAATATGGTCCAATTGCCGCTGGTGCGTTTTCAGTGTGAATGACTTGCTTTGACATAAATACGTATCCTATTTTAGAAGATCATTTAACAGTAAAGGTAGATGAACTTAGCGCCCAACAATGGTTTCTCGGCTGACCTTTTCCACACATCAGAACCGCTTTGATGCGGCGCATAACATCGGCGAGGCCAACGCGGCTGGAAATGGTAATGTTCAATCGTAAGCGACTGACTCGACCACGTTCAATAATGTCCAAATTGGACACTTGGAAATCCGTATCACTGATCGAGCTGGCAATCTTAGCAACCGCACCGCGTTCATTAATGTAAGTCACGATCAAGCTGATGTGCAGCTCTTCTTCGATCTCTTTGCCCCATGACATATGAATAAAACGCTCTGGATTAGAAAGATGATCCTGAACGTTAGGGCAGTTGAGATGATGAATAATAATGCCTTTATCGACCTGAACATAGCCCACAATGGGGTCGCCAGGAATGGGTGCACAACATTTCGCATAGGAAATGAGCATGCCTTCAGAGCCATTAACCTTAAACGATTTTGGCGTGATTAAGGTGTCTTCATCTATGTTCGGGAACAGCTCACGCGCCACAAGATAGCCCACATGACGACCCTTGCCGATGGACTCTAATAGATCATCCAGCGAGCTCAGTTGGTGCGTGGCCAATACTTGTGAAATTTGCTCGGTAGTCAGCTCTTCAATGTTGGTTTTAAACGCATTTAACGAACGAGTGAGCAAGCGATGACCAATCGATATGGCATTCTCGCGTTGTTTGTCTTTTAGATAATGACGAATATTTGTACGCGCTTTGCCGGTAATCGCAAAACTTAACCAAGCGACATTTGGCTGAGCGTTTTTCGCGGTAATGATTTCAACCGTTTGGCCACTTTCTAGCTGTGTACTTAGTGGTGCAAGACGGCGGTTAATTCGGCAAGAGATACAGGTGTTGCCGATCTCGGTGTGCACGCCATAGGCAAAATCAACGGGGGTTGCACCAGAAGGCAATTCAATAATTTGCCCATTCGGTGTGAAAACATACACTTCGTCTGGGAATAAATCGCTTTTCACGTTGTCGACAAATTCGACGGGGTTGCGTGCTTTTTGCTGGATTTCCAGCAAGCTTTTTACCCATTTTGTCGCGCGGTCATGGTTGCTAGGCATGCTAGATGTGCCGCCGACCTTGTATGCCCAATGGGCCGCAATGCCGTTATTGGCCACCAAATCCATTTCTTCTGTGCGTATCTGGACTTCCATCGGAATGCCGTTGGTGCCTAGTACCGTCGTATGAAGAGATTGGTAACCATTGGATTTTGGAACCGCAATGTAATCTTTGAATCGACCTTCAATCGGTTTGAACAGCGCATGAATCACGCCGAGGATTCGATAACAGCTGTCGTGTCGATCGGTGACGATGCGCACGCCCATCACATCCATGATTTCATCTAAAGACCGACGCTTCTTGTCCATCTTTTGATAAATGCTGTAAATGTGTTTTTCACGAACGCTGATACTGGCTTCTATGTAGTCTGCCGCGAGTTCCGATCGAATGGTGTCTTCCAGCTTTTGGGTGTCTTTAATGCGCTGCTGGCCATATTTTTTGTGGATGGCACGTTGAAGCATGCGTGCGCGCATTGGGTAGTAAGCTTGAAAGGCAAGGGATTCTAAATCTACCCGAACGTTGTACATACCCAGGCGGTTTGCAATAGGCGCATAAATGTCTAATGTTTCACGGGCAATACGGCGTTTTTTGTGGGCAGGCATGGCATCAAGTGTGCGCATGTTGTGCAATCTGTCCGCTAACTTAACCAAAATGACGCGAATGTCATCGGCCATGGCCATGGCCATTTTTTGGAAGTTATGGGCTTGTTTCTCAATTTGGCTATTGAATTCTAAGTGAGTCAGTTTGCTCACACCATCGACCAAGCCTGCTACACCTTCTCCAAATTGCTCGGTGAGTGCTTCGCGGCTGATGCCAGTGTCTTCAATAACGTCGTGCAGAAGCGCCGCAGTCAGTCCATCACAATCCATTCGAAGTTCCGATAGAATTTCGGCGACAGCGAGAGGATGGGTGACATAGGGCTCGCCACTTTTACGTCGTTGGCCATCGTGGGCTTGTTCGGCGTAATAGTAGGCACGTTTTACCTTCGAGACTTGCTCGTAAGGCAAATACTGACTCAAGGTCAGTGCTAACTCTTCAATGGTATACATCGCTCACCTCACTAGGGCAAAAAGGAAGTGCGACTGTTGTGATCTGAGCGACACCATAGAGATTAAAACTCGTGCAATGGGCGCTTTTGCTGATCAACATTCTTGGCGTTGATCAGGTTATCTGCGATTTCACGTAGTGCAACAACAGTAACTTTGTCGCCTTCTAAAGGCACTTTTGCGTCTTCGCCGCCAGTGGCAAGTTGACGAGCGCGTTTTGACGCGACCATCACTAGTTCAAAGCGGTTATCAACATTTTCTAAACAATCTTCTACGGTAACTCGAGCCATTTTGACCTCTGTGTTCGGTTATCTATTTTTCCAAGGGTAATTCTACTTAACGGCTTCTTACAATGACAAGAGATCATTTATAAGAATGGTATTTTTTTCTTTCATTACAGTGGTTTTCGAGCGCATTGCGGTGAAAATGGACTGTAATTGTGACAAGGCGGTATCGAAGTCGTCATTGACGATCACGAAATCGTATTCATCGTAATGCGACATTTCATTAACGGCTTTGCTCATGCGTCTTTGGATGACGTCATCTGCGTCGGTTCCTCGACCACGTAAACGCTCTTCAAGAGAGGCCAGCGACGGTGGCAGAATGAAAATCCCCATGGCGTCAGGGTAAAGTTGTCGAACTTGACGCGCCCCTTGCCAATCAATTTCTAAAATGACATCCAAGCCGTCTTCAAGCATGGTGAAAATCGATGCCTTTGATGTGCCGTAATAGTTATCAAACACTTGGGCGTGTTCGAAGAAGGCATCTTCCGCAATCATATCTAAAAAGTCTTCAACGTCTGTGAAATAGTATTCTCGACCGTGTTCTTCGCCGGTTCTTGCTGCGCGAGTGGTATGAGAAATAGATATTCGCACCTGGCTGTCTTGACTCAATAGCGCCTTGTATAAGGTCGATTTACCGGCACCAGAAGGCGCAGATAAAATGAATAAATTGCCTTTATGTTTGTCCATGGGGTTTTTTTAATCCGCCTGTCGATGTCTTTTTCAACGTTTTACTATATCACAAACCTACGAAGCAAATGTGTGTTCTTGGTAAAGACAATAGCGTGTATTCTTTATAACGTCATACAAATTGAAGAGAATGCCTGGTTACAAAAAATTTCTTAAATATTGAAGAGATTTGCAAAAATATCACTACTCTTAACGGAACGTAATCATCGTTCTAATTTACACCGCAAGTTAAAAATGGAAGGGAAACGAAGATGGATTTACCCTCTAATGACAATCCAATACTGCTGACGCCTACGCCCAGACACTATTGCAAAATCTTGTCTGTAGAAGACGATCAAGACTATCAAGAAGCCTTGCTTAACGGTTTAAGCGCGTTGAACTACGACAATAAAGAGGTTGAGTTTTTGACCGCCTCTTCTGCGGCGGATGCCGCCACTGTCATCGCGGCAAATCCAGATATATCGGTCATGTTTTTAGATGTGGTGATGGAGACCGATGTGGCGGGTTTGCGTTTAATTCGCACTATCAGAGAAGTCATTGGGAACGATCTGGTGCGAATTGTATTGCTTACTGGTCAGCCAGGTATGGCGCCAGTAGATGATTTAATTGATCAGTATGATATTGACGATTATTGGTGCAAAGCAGACCTGACTCAGTCGCATTTACAAACCATCGTACTGAGTAATTTGCGTACGTGGGAGCACCTTTCCGACATGAAGGAAGCACGCCATGGTATGCAACTGCTATTGGCCTCCAGTCAAAGAATCGCCTCAAAAAGCGACATCGTTGAATACACACACTCCATTCTAGAAGAGGTAGGGCAACTTCTAAAAATAAACAGTGGCGGCATTGTCTGTTTTCTTCACACCGAAGACGATCTGATTGAGCACGCTCGAATTGTGGCAGCCAGTGGGGAGTTTTCATCCCATGTACACCGAGATTTGTTGTCGGTTGCCAATAAGGAGGAGGTGCTTAAAGGGGCCGTTGAACAAGCGAGCAAACAGAAAGGTCATGTGTTTCTAGAAGGCTTTTCTGTGTTGTATTTCTCGAATAAAGAATTGGATGGCCGAGAATACATGGTCGTCGTGAAATTGAATCGAGCATTGGCTGCAAATGAAATTAACCTGTTGCAAATTTTTTGTGAAAATATCGGTGCAGGGTTTCGGAATGTGGCGTTGCATAACAAGCTTACTGAGCTAGCTTACGTTGACCCTATTTTAGGGCTTTACAACAAAAACTGGCTGTTACGTGAGATTCGTAACATGTTGTCTTGGGAGCGAGAAAAAGCCACGTTGTTAATGGTATACGTGGATGATTTGGCGTACACAGAATCGGTGCTTGGAGCCAAATATTGCGACCAGCTTATTTTGTCGCTTTATGATCACCTAAATGAATTTTTTGATAAAACCGCTGATATTGCTTTGTTGGAACGGGATACCCTGATGTTGGTTGTCTACGACAACCAAGACTACAACGAGTCCTCTTTAGAACGAATCATACATACCAATATTAAGGTCGAAAAGGCCACACACTCGCTTGATTTGACCATCAGCTCAGTAAAGTTTTCCGAATTCTCTTCTTATAATCCAGAGCAACTGATCAGTGTCGGAAAAAGTACGTTGGCAAGAGCGAAATACGAAGGTGTGGCGTATCTGGCCTTTTGCAATGAATTGGCCTCTGCCATGTTCGGCCGTTATGAGTTACTGCAAGATTTACGAGAGGCGATTCTAAACAATGAAATAGTGCCGTATTTCCAGCCCAAAGTGAGCCTGAAAGACAATGCCTTAATTGGCTTCGAAGCGTTAGCGCGATGGGAACACAAGACGCGCGGCTTTATCTCACCAGAGCTGTTTATTTCTTTGGCCGAAAGCAGTGGACTGATTGATAAGTTGGACCGGCAAATGTTGCGTCAATCGTGCCGAGCAATTAAGGCGCTTAAAGGGATTGGTATCAATGTGCCCATTTCGGTGAACGTGGCGGGCAATGAAATTATCCGCCCAGACTATTTTTCTAATTTTAAAACGATTCTTGAAGAAGAGCAGGCACCTGCTGAATTGATCGAATTAGAGATTACTGAGTCGCAATTGATTAATGAAAAAGCCACCATAAACAGGCATTTATCGGCGCTAAAAACATTGGGCGTGCACACGAATATTGACGACTTTGGCACGGGGTATTCTTCCCTAGCGTATTTGTCTACTTTGTCAGTATCGACGTTAAAAGTGGACCACAGTTTTGTGTGGCAAATGGAAGAATCAGAAAAAGATTTTGAAATCCTGAAAATGATTATTGAATTGGGCAATATATTGGGCTTGAGTGTTATTGCAGAAGGCATTGAGACCGAACAACAAAAAGCGCATTTGCTAAGTCTAGGTTGTGAGAACGGCCAAGGCTATTTGTTTGCTAAGCCAATGTCTTTGGAAAATACCATTCACTGGGTTCAATCTGGCCAATAATTCGATGACACTAAAAAAGTATTTCGGACGCAAGAAAACGCAAATATTTATGTGCATGTCTGCCATTGCCGTGTTCATCTCTGTACTGAGTTTTGGCAGCTACCGTTACTTTTTAGACAATAAAATCAGTCAGCTTGCTTGGACTGAATCGGAGGTGTTGTCACGTAGCGCGAGCGCTTTTAGTCGAGAAATTGGCCATATTAAGCGTGTGACCTTGCTACTACGCAACAGTGTGAATGCCCGCCTGATATCTCAACAGGCTCCAGCGTCCGACCAGATGGCATCGAGTGATGATTGGAAGGCGCGAGTCGCAGATGAATTTAGTCGCTTTGCGCAGACGTCTCGCTTGATTTCACAAGTGCGCTGGATCGCGCCAAATGGTCAGGAGTTAGTTCGTATTAATGCCCAAGATGGTGTGATCACCCGTGTTTCAGAGTCTCAGCTGCAAGACAAATCGGATCGAGGCTATGTGAAAAACGCCCCTCGTGTTGGAGACAACACCGTTTACATCTCGTCACTTGACCTCAACATAGAAAATCAAGAAATTGTGCGACCCTTTCAACCGACGGTTCGTGGGGTGGTTCGTATAGACGGGAATATGCCCGGCATTCTGGTGGTCAATTATGACCTGACAAAGCTATTTGAGCTGATGCGTTCGTTCAGCGGAGATGGCGTGAATTTGGAAATATTGGATGCGAATGGATTCTGGATGCTGTCGTCCAACAAAAGCCTTGAATGGGGCGGCATTCTTTACCCGCAAGATGCGCGATTTAACATAGCGACTCACTTTCCTGAGATTTGGCAAGAAATAAACGCCATCGATGGATTGGAAAGAATCTTCGACGACAACCGATTATGGGGGTTGCTAAAACTACATATAGACGAAGAAGAAGTGGTGAAAGAGGGGACAAAAGTACCGTTACTGTATTTTGTCGCCCAGTCTCACGCTGAAGTATTCGCTCTATGGCAAAGGACGATGCTTGCGACCATTGTGGTCATTGCGAGTATCAGTTTTTTGATGATTGCTTGGCTGGTGTGGCGTCAAATCGTAGTGCAATTCGAAACCTATCGATTGTTGAAATTGCTCCAGCAAGAAAAAGAGCAAGCCGAGCTGGCAAACCAGCAGCTACGTTTGACCAATTCACGCCTCGTGGATTTGCAGGATGAATTGGTCGAGACCAGCAAGCTATCGTCGTTAGGACTCATGGTAGCAGGGCTGGCTCATGAAATGCACACACCGTTGGGCGGCGTCAGAATGGCGTTGTCGTCGTGCAAAATTTGGCTGGATAAAGAGTCGGATTTACTCTCTAAAAAAGCAGCGGAAGGCATGAACAATTCGCTTTCTATTGCCGAAAAAAACCTTCTTCGAGCACTGGAGGTGGTCTCAAGCTTCAAACGTATTGTGTCAGATCGAACGGCGCAGGAAACCCAAACCTTCTTTTTTCACAATGTTGTGAGTGACATTATGTTCACTTACAAGCCTGTGCTAAAAAAACGTCCAGAGATTAAAGTACACATCGATGTACCGCAAAATATCAAAATGTTGGGTTTTCCGGGAATCATGTCGCAAATACTGCAAAATCTGATCGATAACGCGCTAGACCACGGATTTCAGCGATTGGACAAAGGGTTGATCACGCTCACTGCGAAACAGGACGCCGACAATTTGGTGCTGATGCTCAAAGACAACGGTCGTGGTATTTCCCCTGAAATGAAAAAACGTATTTTTGATCCATTTGCTACAACAGGGCGTACGAATAAACACACAGGGTTGGGCCTTCACCTGGTTAGCCAATGGGTGAGCGTGCTGATGAAAGGTCACATTGACGTTGAGTCCGAGGTGGGTGTTGGAACAACGTTCACGTTGACTGTTCCATTGGAGCAAAAAATCACAGAAGAAGAGAACTGATCTGGGATTTTTTGCCAAACCAAATGGGATAAGTGGCGGCTTATTGTTTTGGCTTAGGGCTTGCGATCCAGCCTAACACTAACCACACGAAACAAATCGCTAACATCACAAACAAGGGCAATGTCCAAGATTGATGCCAGTCGAACAGTGCGCCTATCATCACTGGCCCAATTGCGGCCAATGTATACCCAATCAACTGCGCCATACCCGACAGAGCCGCTGCTTGTTTTGGGCTGTGGGTTCGTAAACTCACAAATGACAAGCCCAAAATAAACCCCATGCTGATGCCAAAACCAAACGATACACACCATAGGGCCGACCAACTTGGCACAAACAAAAAACCGGATAGACTCACCAAGGTCAAGCCCGTCGAGAACAAACAAAGTCGTCGGTGACTGCCTAACTTATTGATAAATGGCGCCAAAATAAGCGACGGCAGCGCCCCCGCTAATTGCAAATAACCTTGATACAAGCCCGCAGTAGAATCGCTGTAATTGTGGCTCATCAAAATGGCTGGCACCCACGCCACCACAATGTAATTCAACAACGAATTCACCGCTAAGAAACCAGCCACTTGCCACGCTGTCAGCGAGCGCCAGACACTGGACGCGGTATCAATTTGACTGTCTTGTGGCGCTTGGTGCTGGGTTATTTTGCAGCTAAACCACACCACCAAAGGCAATATAATCAGCGCACTTTGGCACGCTAATGCAAATGACCAGCCTGATATGGGCAAATCGAAAGGCGACTGTTCTGCGTACACGCTCAAAGGGACCGCAAAACTCGACATCAAAAAACCACCAATGCTCATCATCAACACGTATATCGCCGTCAGCTGAACCACATACTGGGGGAATTCACGTTTCAGCAAACTGGGCAGCAGCACATTGCCAATCGCGATCCCTGCACCAATCAACACGGCACCAAGGTACAAAGTGCTGATTGAACCAAACGTTCGGATCATCATACCCAGGGCAATGAGACCCACGCCTGACGCCAAAATGCGTTCAATGCGAAAGTGCTGCGTTAGCCAAGACGCCACTGGGGCAAACACCGCAAACGCCAACAAAGGCAAGCTAGTGAGCAACCCCAATTGGGAACTGCTCAACGACAAATCCAAACTAATTCGTTCTAATAATGGCGGTAGCCCAGTAACCGGACCACGCAAACTCAGTGCGACTAAAAAAATAAATAATAATAAATACGCAGCGTCATGTTGCGCTAAGCGTTGTAATGATTTCATGAATATTCCACTAACAGTCGACATCAAGGTGGGTTGTTGAGCGCGTATTATAGGTGCTAATCTTCTAACTTAATTTGGTCATTTGGACAGTAAATTGCTAAATCCAGACAAATTGTCATCTCGTCTTGTGACAGATTTACACTTTGCCGATTCCTATCCGCAGCGAGTTCTGGTGTTGCGTTCAGAATCCGCACCACACATCGAAGAGACACCTTGGCATAATCATCAAAAAGGCCAGCTTGTGATGCCCTTAACTGGCGTTGTGACCAGCTTTATTAATGACAAAATGTGGTTGGTTCCACCTCGTTGCGCGGTATGGATTCCCAGTATGGTTATGCACCGTAATCAGATTTCGCCCCGCGCGGATGTGTGTATGTTGTTTGCCGATTCGGCTAACTTGGCGATGCCTGAGTCAGCGTGCACCATCACAGTAACGCCATTGTTACGAGAACTCACTACCTACCTTGCTACACAAGCTCCCAACTATTCGCCGGATTCAGCGACAGACAGGCTGGTGACTGTGCTGCTTGATCAGCTTGTGAAGCAAGAACGAGAAGAGTTTGATTTCCCTATTCCAGATGAGCCAACGCTGCATCGCCTTGCGCTTGCATTGATTGCAAAACCACACGAGAAACGCACACTAGGGGAGTGGGCCAACGATTTCGCCATGAGCGAGCGAACGTTAGCCCGTATGATAAAGCGTCATGTGCAGCTGACGTTCGGTCAATGGCGCAGCCAACTGCACATTGTGCTCGCGTTACAAAAACTTGCCATCAACCTGCCCATTCAAACCATATCCGAAGAACTGGGCTACGACTCAGTCAGTGCCTTTATTACCTTTTTTAAAAAAGCGCTGGGCAAATCCCCAAGGCAGTATCGGATAGAGCGTTGGGGACGTTAGTGGGCAAACTTTAACACCACCACGCCAAGGATAATCAGTAACACGCCCATGTAGCGAAGCAAGGATGTCGGATCGCCATAAAACCAAATACCTAGTAAAAAGGTTCCGGACGCTCCAATGCCTGTCCATACAGCGTACGCGGTTCCCATAGGGATTTCTTTTTGCGCTAACCACAGCAAGGTACCACTGACAGCCATAAAACCAATTGCCATGGCTATGCCTAATATTTTTGAGCCACCTGATTGCGCCATTTTTAGGCCAACTGGCCAACCGATTTCCGTCAACCCAGCCAACAGCAAATATACCCAACTCATGCCTTTCTCCTTATTTTCGAAGACAATGTATTTGCGCGCTAGACTATCAATAAATATGATGTATAAAAGTTAATAACTATCGAAATTATTCATATGTTGAGTCTAGAGCAAATTAATATGCTGGTATTGTCTGCCGAGCTCGGGTCGTTTTCCGCGTGCGCCAGACGTTTGGGCAAAGTTCAATCGGCCGTGAGTCATGGCATTAGCAACCTAGAGCTGGATTTGGGGGTAGAGCTGTTTGACAGAACCCCGCGCAGCCCAACCCTAACCCCAGAAGGCGAACGTTTGATTCGCAGCGCAAAAGCATTATTGGCGCAGTCGCATGAGTTTGAAAAGATTGCCGAATCCATACTTCGCCATGAAGAAAGCCACCTGACCGTAGCGGTAGATGATGCATTGTTTGCGCCTCACGTCTCGGCTGTTTTGGCGCAGTTTGCTCGTGAATACCCGCTGGTACAGCTGGATGTTATGTCGGTCGCATCAACGGATATTATCGACGCCGTTGCTAACGGCAACATGGACATTGGTGTAATGTTTTCTGAAGTGGAAGTAAACAAAAAAGTGGACTTTTGTTACGTCGGCGGCGTGGACTTTGTGGCGGTGTGCCATCCTCTTTTTCCCCTAGCGACACAAAAAGTTCTGTCTGAATCCGACCTTGCTCCTTTTCGTCAGGTGGCTGTTAGGGGTAAGCAAAAGCGAGAGTCACAAGTGCTTATTAGTATGACGCCTAATGCATGGTGGTGTACAAGCTACCACGCTGTGCTCGAACTGGTTCAACAGCAAATCGGTTGGGCGTATTTGCCCGTCGCCTTAGTCGACCCACTGATCAAACAAGGTGACATACACAAGATCGACGTCGCCTTCGACTACAAACCATGGTCTGTCCCCGTTGACCTAGTCTGTAAAAAAGGTGCCTTACGTGGCTCCGCCCATCAATGGCTATTTGACGCCTTAAAAAACGCCTTTTCTGCTGAGCGGTAGGCAGGGTGAAAAGAGTTTTTTGGTTGTTTTATCTTTAAGTGTGAAACCAGATACCGTGCGTCTGATAGAAAAACAACTGGATGCTTGTTGGCAAGACAATAAAGGCTTGTTGGGGGAATGAACTGATACAACATTTTGGATGTGCGGGCAGGCTCATCAAGATAGGACTGTATTCCTATAATGGTTTAAAATATAGGAATACAGTCCTGCTTTTAAATAGGGATAAATAAAATGCCTAAGAGAGACATGCACCGAGTGTTATTTCCCAAGCAACTCAAGGTCTTGCGTGTGTTCGGTGAAGATTTGTTGTTGGCGGCTAAACGGCGAGGCTTTACCAAGAAATTGATTTGTGACCGCACAGGGTTTGATAACAAAACAGTGAACAAAGTCTTTGCGGGTGATCCGGGCGTGGCGATTGGTACTTATATTAAAGTCATGGCCGTGCTTGGTATGGAGGACAATTTCTCGACACTGGCAGCCCATGACGAAGTAGGCGTTAAGCTACAAAACATTAAGCTACTGGAGGGCAGGAAATGAGCCGTCGAGTGGTGGAGGTTTATGCCCATTGGATGCCTATCGACCTGCCTTTGTTAGTGGGGCAGCTGACGTTCGCAGAAAGCAGCCGAGGTGGTGTGTTTAGCTTTGCTTACGATCAAGCCTTTCTAGCATCGGATTACCGCTTACAGATAGATCCACTACTAACGCTTCATGATGGTGAACTGTATAACGATTCACCTGATAAAAACTTCCGCGCATTTTTGGATTCATCGCCGGATCGTTGGGGTCGCATTCTCATGCAGCGACGAGCCGCCATTGAATTTAACAAAGGCTTACGGACAACGAGTCGACTCACTGAATTAGACTATTTGTTAGGTGTACATGACTCTTATCGAATGGGCGGGATTCGCTTTAAACTCGCTGGTTCGACAGACTTTTTAGATAATAATAGCGAGTTTGCTGCACCGCCTATGGCCTCTCTACGCGAGTTGGAATATGCCGCTCTCCAAATAGAAAAAGACGACAATATTGAGAGCGATGAATATTATCGCTGGCTAAAAATGTTGATTTCTCCTGGCTCATCTTTATGCTGTGCTCGGCCAAAAGCGTGCGTGACGGAGGTTTGATATAAAACAGACTTTGCTTAACTATGGCGAGGGATTGCTATTAACTCCGTGGTTTTTAATACGTATGATCGTTTAAGGAAGCATGGCTTCCTTTTGTAAATCTGTTTGATCTAATCGTTTTAGACATATACATCTTAATCAAAGGATTCTGAATTACTCATGCAGCAAGTTGGCATTTATGAGCAGTTGATTACTCAGCTGATCTCTTCGCGATTAGATAAGCAAACTTTTTACATTGGCGAACGTCAGCTTGAAGCCAGCGAAGCGGGCGTTTGGCTTTCCCGATTTTTGAGCCGTATTTTAGAGTTTGCCGTCAATTCTATTCCGTCTGGCGATGATCAACTGCAAGAACAAATCCACTTTGCTAACCAGCTAATGCTATGGCTCAAAGAACGACTGCAAGATGATGATTTTATCGATAAAAACCTGTTGGATTGCCAAGGACGAATTCTCACCGCCTTGTATGAACTAGAAAATCCTGTCGCAGCAAACTTGAAGCAATATGTAAAAGATGTCTTTCCTTTGACAGGGTTAACTCAAAGTGAGCTGTTCTGCGGCAGCAATGCAGGCTTATCTCTTGAATCTGAGTTGAAACGAGAAATCCTTTCTGCCGATAAAATCTACTGGTTAGTATCTTTTATTAAATGGGCTGGGATTCGCATTTTTCGAAGAGAGCTTGAAGAATTTACCCGAAGCGGTCGCGAGTTAAAAATTATTACGACGTCCTATATGGGTGCTACTGACGCTAAAGCGGTTGAGTATTTAGCCAGTCTGCCTAATACCAAAGTGAAGCTAAGTTACAACACTGAGCGAGAGCGGCTTCATGCGAAGAGTTATCTGTTCTTGCGTGATACTGGCTTTCATACGGGCTATATTGGGTCTTCAAATTTGTCCCATTCCGCGCTTACCAGTGGTCTTGAATGGAATTTAAAAATCACGTCCCAAGAAATCCCGCACATCATTAATAAATCATTGAGTACCTTTGAGACCTATTGGGCATCTAATGAGTTTGAAGCGTTTAGTGGTGACGCTACCAGCTCTGCGAAATTGAAACGGGCTTTGAAGCAGCAGCGAGGCGATAGTGATGCTAGTCAGTCGCATTTTTTCGACATCACACCATTTCCTCATCAGCTTGAGATTTTAGAAAAGTTAGCGGTTGAGCGTAGTGTTCATCAGCGTTTTAGAAATCTTGTTGTAGCCGCAACGGGAACAGGAAAAACACTGATTTCTGCGTTTGATTTTGCCCAGTTTTTAAAGACTAAACCTAACGCTAACTTTCTATTTATTGCCCATCGTGAGGAAATTTTAAAACAAGCTCGTTCGGCTTATAGAGGTGTGTTGCGAAATGGATCGTTTGGTGAGCTATGGGTAGGCGGTCATACACCAGAACATTATCGTCAACTGTTTGTTTCTATTCAGACCCTTAATAACCAATTAGAGTCGCTAAGCTTAACCGCAGACTTTTACGACTACATTGTGATTGATGAAGTTCATCACATCGCGGCAACGAGTTATCGTAAAGTATTACACTATTTTCAATCGGATATTTTGCTAGGACTGACAGCGACACCGGAGCGTCATGATGGTGGTGATATTTTAGGCGATTTTGGTGGGGTTATTGCTGCTGAATTGCGTTTGCCTGAAGCGATAAATCAACGTCACCTTTCTCCTTTTCAATACTTTGGGATAGATGACGAGACTGATCTGCGCAATATCTCGTGGAGCCGTGGTCGTTATGATATTGCTCAGCTGACAAACCTATACACACATAACCAAGCACGTTTTGATAAAATATTGCTGAGTTTGCAGGAGATCGTCACAGATCTCCATCAAATGAAGGCATTGGCCTTTTGTGTGAGTCGCGATCATGCGAATTACATGGTGCGACAATTACTGTTAAAAGGCGTTAAGGCGGACGTACTTACCAGTGATAACAGTAATGAGCGTCAGCAGAAGCAACAGGCAATTCGGTCCGGTGAAATTAATGTGTTGTGTGTCGTCGATATTTTCAATGAAGGGGTCGATATTCCAGAAGTCGATACCTTGTTGTTTTTACGACCGACGGAAAGTCTCACCATTTTCTTACAGCAGTTAGGTCGTGGTTTACGCTTGGCTAATGGTAAAGAATGTTGCACCGTTTTGGATTTTGTCGGTAACTCTCGTCCAGAATACGATTTTGCCAGTAAGTTCAGAGCGTTAGTCGGCAAAAGTAATCGAGCGATTAGTGAAGAAATTAAACAGGGCTTCCCACAAGCGCCGTTAGGTTGTCGAATTGAGCTGACGAAACGCACCCAAGAAATGGTGCTGCAAAATATTCGCCAAGCCAGTGTGAGTCGTTCACGATTATTGGGCATGATTCGGCAATTTGAACAATATTCTACATTGGATTTATCACTAGCCAACTTCCTCAAAATGCATTCGCAACTCAGTCTGGAAGATATTTATAAGAAAGATAGCTGGACCACTTTAGTAAACGAAGCAAAAGTTAATGAAGTCCAAGAGCCGAATAATACGGAACTACACGCTATTTATAAACGAGCAATCGATACGCGATTTCTGGTCTGTGACTCATATAGTTATTTGAGTTTTTTACGAGACTTGTGCCAGAACAGATTCATATTAAGTGACGATATGGATCAACGCATGGCGCTTATGTGCCATTATGATTTTTGGCAAAAAAGTGGTGTTGAGCTGGGTTTTTCTTCGCTGCAAGTGAGTCTGAAAGCGCTTGAAAATGTGCATTTACGAGCTGAGCTTGTTGATGTGTTGACGATTTTGATCAACCGTATTCAGCATCAAGAATTGCCTATGTTAGACATGATATCTAATCCGCTAACGTCACACGCTCGCTATACTCGAGAGCAAATTTTGGTCGGCTTTGGCGCGTCAACATTTGAAAAGCGCTCGCCTGCTCGTGAAGGTGTGTTAGAAATCAAAGAAGACAATGTAGAGATTTTGTTTGTCACACTGAATAAAAATGAAAAGCAATTTTCTCCTACTACCATGTATCACGACTATGCAATTAACGAGCACTTATTTCACTGGCAGTCGCAAAATAGCGCGCGACCAGATAGAGGAAAAGGGCATAGCTATGTCGAACAGAATGAAAATGGTAAGCGTGTTTTCCTATTTGTACGTGAACAAAGCAAAGATGAAAATGGTCGTACAATGAGTTTCGTGAATTTTGGCGAAGTGGATTATATTTCTCATACTGGCAGCCAACCAATGAGTATCACATGGCGATTACAACAAGCCATGCCAAACTTTATGTGGAAGCAAGCGGCTAAACTGGCGGTGGGGTAGAAAGTGTTTTTGAAACGCAATGTAAGAGAGTGAAAAACCAATGACCACTAAGTTAATCCGCAATAGCACCGCTGAGTTTTTGATTTTTACTGGACAATCTGGTGAGCAGAGCATCGAGGCCCGTTATGAAGAAGACACTATTTGGCTTTCTCAAAAACTGATCGCTGAGTTGTTTGGCGTTGATGTGCGAACGGTCAGTGAGCATTTCAAAAATATATTTCAATCAGCCGAACTCAATGAAGAAGCAGTTATCCGGAAATTCCGGATAACTGCTTCTGACGGTAAAAATTATAATACCCAGCATTACAATCTAGACGCCATTATCTCTGTCGGCTATCGCGTGAATTCTGTGCGAGCGACTCAGTTTCGTCAGTGGGCGACTCAGGTGTTGCGTGAGTTTTCTATCAAGGGTTATGTGATCGACAAAGAGCGCATGGAGAACGGAAGCTTTCTGGGTGAAGATTACTTTGAGCGCTTGCTGGAAGAAATTCGTGAAATTCGCCTTTCTGAACGACGTTTTTATCAGAAGATCACCGATATTTACTCAACCAGTGTTGATTACAATAAAAATGCGCCAACGACTCAATCCTTTTTTGCGACAGTGCAAAACAAACTGCATTTTGCGATTCATGGACAGACTGCCGCCGAGTTGATCAAAGCGAGAGTCGATAGCAATAAGCCAAATATGGGACTGACTCATTGGGCGAAAGGGCCAGAAGGAAAGGTGTTAAAAACCGATGTGGGCGTAGCTAAAAATTATCTCAGTCAGGATGAGCTTCAGTCGTTAGGGTTAATCGTCAACGCGTATCTTGATTTAGCGGAAAGTCGTGCAAGGCGTAATATCCCCATGACGATGGAAGATTGGTCGAAGCGGTTGGATATGTTCTTAGAGTTTGACGATAGAGATATTTTGACTAATGCCGGATCAATCAGCGCAAAAATCGCCAAAGACTTTGCAGAATCAGAATTTGAGAAGTATCGAGTCGTACAGGATCGGTTATTTGAAAGTGACTTCGATAAAATGGTCAAAAAGATTGAGAGTGAAGGGTCGGGGGATAAGTAAAAAATGACACCTAAGCCTAGATATGAAAAAACCGACCAGAAGTCGGTTTTTTCGCCTTAACGGCCAGCGTAACTGAATCGCTGCGTACAAGGCTGAGTTGTAAGACTTATAATAGTGATCATTTTGGTTACTTTGAATTCGATATAAACTATCTTTTTAGGATAAAGCTATAGTTCTAAACTATATTAAGGCGAGTTCATTCGAGGTTCCCAGAGTGATTGAGAAAAAGTGAGGTAGGCTAAAGTAAATTATCGGTCTATAATTAGTCCACATTTAGACTAATGGGTTTTTTATGAATATTCAAACCGTGTCCTACCTGAAAGCAAATGCCAATAATCTCTCTTTAGATGATCCTTTGCACGTCACTCAGAACGGCAAAGAAGTGTATGTTGTACAAGACTCGCATGCTTACTATGAGCAGCAAGAAACCATTGCTTTGCTTAAGCTGATCAACCTTTCTGAGCGTAGTTTGAATCAAAAGGGTGAGCTGTCTTTAGATGAGGCATTTGATGTCTAAGCCTTTCCAGGTTGTCGCTACGCCAGTATTTAAAGAGACACTCAAAAAGCTATCTGCATTCCTAACTCGCAAACATGGAGCCGTTGTGGCTGATGACGCTCGGAGTCTAATTAAGCAACAGGTTCAGGCGTTGTGTACTCATCCCTTTTCCTCCCCGATTAGTGAGCGATTGTCTGCTTTAGGTTTTATGGACTATCGACAAATGCTGGTCGCTCAGCACAACTTAGTGTTTTATCGAGTGGATGAAGAGGCGAGCAAGGTTGTACTGATTGCTGTGATGGACAGTCGACAAAGTATTGAACAGCTGCTTTATGAAACCATGCTTGTTCTGTAGATTATGAAAAAGCCCACTTTTACATAGCGTAAAAGTGGGCTTTAAAATACGGTCATGACTTATAAAATCGACTTATTCAGTCGCTTCATGAATCGTTTCTTTCGTGCTGTTGTACGCTTTTGAGGAGTCTTCTTTCACGCCTTCCCAAGTATTTGCGCAGCCAGATAATGCCAGTGTTACGGCAATGACTAATAATGGAAACTTCATGTTCAAACCTCTTTTTGTTTGGAGTTTTTACACACTACCAAAAAATTTTGTAAGAAATGACTCACTATTTTGATTTAACTTAGGATAAAGGGGTTTACCCATTTTTGTTCTTTCTTTCTGACGAAAAATCTTATGGAAAAATCCTTAAACAGGCCCATGTATTTACACCAAAAGAGATTGACCTATCCTAGCTCTGGCATAGAATGGCGTCAATTTAACCCACTCTTGGGATAATCTAGCATTGAGGTGGCGCATGTCCAGTACACTGTTTGTGCCTGCGAATTCAATTCGTCAGCGTTCAAAAGCGTTTATTGAAAACATCACGGTACAGCGTATCTTGCTGGCATTGATTTTAGTTAATGCGGTGATTCTAGGGTTAGAAACCTCGTCAGATATCATGGCTGCTGTTGGTCCGTTTTTAATCGCCTTGGACAAAGCCATTCTCGCCGTATTTGTGGCTGAGTTGAGTATCCGCTTGTTTGTGCATCGCTTTGCCTTTTTCAAAGACGGTTGGAATGTCTTCGACTTCATTGTCGTGGGGATCGCCTTAGTTCCAGCCAGTGGCCCGTTTGCTGTGCTGCGTGCGCTCAGAGTATTGCGAGTATTACGCGTACTGACCTTTGTGCCATCGATGCGAAAAATAGTCGGTGCCTTGATCAAATCCCTGAACGGTATGTTGTCTATCGCCATGGTGTTGGGGCTGGTGTATTACGTGGCTGCGGTCATGGTGACTAAGCTGTTTGGTGAGGCGTTTCCTGAATGGTTTGGTAGCCTAGGTGCTTCGCTGTATACCTTGTTCCAAGTGATGACCCTAGAAAGCTGGTCAATGGGGATTGCGCGGCCTGTTATGGAAGCCTTTCCTTATGCTTGGGCGTTTTTTATTCCATTCATTCTGATCGCCACTTTTACCATGCTTAACCTCTTCATTGCCGTCATCGTCAATGCTGTACAGACCATGCATGATGATGAACACAAAGGCGAGATAGACGCTGAAAAAGCGACACAGCAACAGTTACTAGAGCAAATGCAGCAGCTTCAACAGGAATTACAAGCACTGCGCCAAGACATTAATAAGCCGCAGGAATAAAAGGAGGATTAGATTAAAGCATTTTTATTTCTGCAATAAAGTCTTCAAAGTTTCCTAATCTGTGTTCCACGATATGTTTGACGATGTCTATATTAAGCGTTTGATAGTCGTGAACCGCGACATTGCGAAGGCCAACCATTTTCTGGAGGTTTAGGGCGAGTGGTACCGAAAGTATTCCGGCTTTTTTTAGTAGCTCAAAGCTGTCGCGGCAACTCTGTGGAATGCCGGTTTGGTGTTGTTTGTTGATTATATTTGCAGCATCAATGCTGGCTTCGCAGGCGCGCTGTAGATTTAGAATAATGGAATCTTGGCTGGTGTAGTCTGTGTCGAAGCCATTAGCAGATCAACTAAATCTACATCTTGATTGAACTCGATTGCTAACGTTTGTTCTAGATCGAAGCGTGCCACTGAATCCATTTTTTATCCAGTAGCACGGCGATGTCGATATCACTAGAGAGTGTAGCACTGCCATCGGCTTGTGAACCGAACAAGTAAATCAGCCTGACATCAGGCATCAGCTGCTTTACCGCTTGGGTTAGGTTCGCTTTATCTAGCATGGCGTCATCTCTAGTTTTTTGGGTTACTCAATATTCTGGATCTGTTCTCGCATTTGCTCAATCAAGACTTTCAATTCCACGGCGCTTTGCGTTGTTTCTACCACAATAGACTTAGACGATAGGGTGTTGGCTTCGCGGTTAAGCTCTTGCATTAAAAAGTCTAAACGGCGGCCGATGGGGCCTTTTTGTTGTAGCTGACGGCGGACTTCTTTGGTGTGGGTGGCGAGGCGATCCAGTTCTTCGGCGACGTCGGCTTTTTGTGCCAGTAGGACGATTTCGGCTTCGACGCGCATTGGGTCTAGGTCGACTTTAGCGGCGTCGAGTTTGTCGAGTAGGTTTTGTTTTTGTGCGGCGATGATTTCTGGCAGTTTGGCTTGTACTTCTACGACGATGGCATCGATGGCGTCTAAGCGCTGTTCGATGATGTCTTTGAGCTGTGCCCCTTCGCGTAGGCGAACTTGGATCAGTTCGTCGACCGATTTGTTAAAGAGTTCCACTACGGCTTTTTTCATCAGGTCAAAGTCACTACCTTCGTCGCTGAGGATGCCTGGCCATTTCAGGATATCAAGCGGGTTGGCTGGATCAAGGTCTTTAAACCACGTGCCGAGGGTGTCGATGGCGTTTGCCAAGGCTTGGGCGTTGCTTGGGTTAATGGTTAAGTTGGTGGCGGCTTTGTCGACGCCTTGGAAGCGCAGTTGGCACTCCAATTTGCCGCGATTCAATTTTTTACGCAGCACATCACGAAACGCAAACTCTAGCTCGCGGAAGTTTTCTGGTAGACGGAAGCTGGGTTCTAGGTAGCGTTGATTCACTGAGCGAACTTCCCAGCTGATGGTGCCCCAATCGTATACGGCTTCTTGGCGTGAGAAGGCGGTCATGCTTGCTGTCATGTTAAGTACCTACATAAAAAATAAATAGAGAGACCCGTGCACGATTACTGTGCTTGCCAATACTTTGTTAAAAAAGGTCTCAGAGAAGAACAAAGGCGACATTGTAGCCTAACGAGGCGGGGTTCGACAGGTTTGCTAAATGTCATGTTTTCCTATCGCTGGGGGCGCAATTTTGTGCGGGTTGGTTATAATTGCGGCTTTATGGTTAATCGATAGAGAGAGCAAGTATGCGTCCAAGCGGTAGAGCAGTAGATCAATTACGTCCCCTTAAAATCACTCGTAATTTTACTAAGCACGCGGAAGGTTCCGTTTTAATTGAGTGTGGCGATACTAAGGTTATTTGTACTGCGACTGTTGTTTCTGGCGTGCCTCGTTTCTTAAAAGGTAAGGGCCAAGGTTGGATCACAGCGGAATACGGTATGTTGCCTCGTTCTACGGGCAATCGAATGGATCGTGAAGCGGCTCGTGGTAAACAAGGCGGCCGTACGGTTGAGATTCAGCGTTTGATTGGTCGTTCGTTGCGTGCGGCAGTGGATCTTAAAAAGCTAGGCGAAAATACCATCACCATTGACTGTGATGTGATTCAAGCTGATGGCGGTACGCGTACCGCGTCGATTACGGGCGGCTTTGTTGCCTTGGCAGACGCGATGCGTGTCTTGGTTGAGAACAAAAAAGTCAAAGAGAATCCAATCGTGTCGCAAATTGCTGCGATTTCGGTGGGCGTTTACAAAGGCGTTCCAGTATTGGATTTGGATTACCCTGAAGATTCCAATGCCGAAACGGACATGAATGTCATTATGAATGACAAAGGTGGTTTCATCGAAATTCAAGGCACGGCCGAAGGCGAGGCGTTTAGCGATGAGCACATGATGGGGATGTTGGCTGTGGCGCGTAAAGGCATTGCGGAAATTATTGAAGCGCAGCGCGCTGCATTGTTTAATAAATAAACAATCCAATACGAATCTATGTTGTATAAAAATCTGGCTACGGCTGGATTTTTTTGGTTTGTGGTTAAAATTTGGTCAGTTTATTGCAGATGACTCCAGTGTGTTTGGGCGTGCTGTTTACTCGAAGTGTTTAATTACGGATAGGGTTTAATGATAACTTGGTGCGTCGTGCGTTGTTTGCTGGTGTTTTGCTGCCTGTGTGTGCGTCTGGGACGATGGCGCACGCAGAAGAAATTGTGTTGCATACGATACATTTGCCACCTCACATTATTGATTCCAATGTACTGCCTGCCCCAGCGAGCTTTGGGGACGTGGGTGATGTGTACGGCTTTGACGTGGATGTCTTACGGGCCGCTTACGCAACGCAGGGTGTGACAGTGCGCATTGAACTCACGCCCTGGAAGCGCATTATGCGTGATGTTGAGGCCGGTTTGGTGCTGGGGGCGGTGTCTTGTCGGCAATTACCAGTTCGTGACAAGTTTGCGCTGTTTTCTGATCATCTGAGTGATTCTGCGAATGCCTTCGTGACGCGTCGAGGGCATTTGGATGGCCAAAGCCCAACACTGGCTTTATTGCATAAATACAATGTCGCCGCGGTGAATGGCTGGGCACAGTCGGATATTTTGAATGGGGCTAAGCTGCCATATTCTTTGGTGTCTGGGTTGGATCAGGGTATCAATGTGGTGTTGCGGCGCAATCAAGATATTTTCATGACGGAACGTGACAGCGCCATTTTTGCGTCGAAGCGCATGGGCGTGTTTGATCAGCTTAGCTTCTACGATGTTGAAGGCGTAGGGCGAGATCATTATGACGTGTGTTTTAGCAAGGCTTTTCCTGATGCAGAAAAAGTGGCGCGATATTTTAAACAAAGGGCTCGATGTGTTGGATAAGAGCGGACAACGAGACGCCATTTTTCAGCGATATGGATTTTCATCGGGACATTGAGACCTAAACAAGTGAGGGATTATGTTAGCACTGCGCAAGCGACTTTCTTATAAACAGGCCAAATGGGCTTTGTTGTTATTGCTGTTGCTCAGTCTGTTGATGAGTGTTTTTCAGATCGTAGCGGATTGGCATGAAGAAAAGCAAACCATTCAAAAGCAGGTGTTGTCGACACTGCAGATTGTCAAAGACTCTGCCACTGAAGCCGCGTATTCGTTGGACGAAGATCTGGCTAAAAAAGTTCTAACAGGACTCATGAAGTCGAACAATTTTCATACGGCCAGATTGGACGATGACTTAGGGAACGAGTTAGCAAGCGCGTTTCAGCCGTTGCCCGCGGTTTTCTTGCGAGGGTTATCCAGTCAGCTTTTTAGTGACCTGCCGTCGAATTTTACCTTGCCGCTGTATCGCGACGCTCATTTTCAAGTAGGCATGTTAACGGTCACCATCGACAGGGTAGCGCTGGCAAATGGCTTTCTTCGTCGTAATATTCGCTTACTCCTGACCTCGCTATTTTCGGCATTGTTGCTGGGGGCGGCTATGTTGATGCTGTTTTATGTGCAGACGTCTCGGCCACTTTCTCGTTTGATTGAGCAATTGAGTATTTTGGAAAATGTCGATAAAGCCCCAACGCAAGTGCAGCTGAACCTGACTTCGCGCGACGATGAATTGGGTATTTTGGCTCGCACCATTACGGCGCTTTGGCACAAACGCAGAAAAGTAGAAACCGAGCTGGCTAAAAGCGAGGCGTATTTTAAAGCGGTGTTGCATCAATCCAGCGAGTGTATGTTACTGACCAATCTCAAAGGCCAAATCTTGGACAGCAACAGTGAAACATGTCGCCTGTTGGGCTACGACAATCGCACCTTGTTGACGTTATCCATTCAAGCCATCGACCCCGAGCAAACCCCCAGTTTGTTGAAAGAGTGGGCGGATTATTCTCAGGGTGAGGCAAAAGTCTTTGAAGCACAATACCACCGCAGCAATGGCGAGGCTTTTCCCGTTGAAGTGTGCGGCAACATCATTCGATTGGATCATGAGCTGTTTTTCTTGGCGTCTTTTCGTGATATTACGCAGCGTAAAAAAGACCAAGAACAGGTGCGTGTGTTGGCGTATTACGATGCGCTGACAGGACTGCCGAATCGACGCTACCTCAACCAGAATATGGGGCAAGTCATCAAAGAGGCACGCAATAATGGTCATATTGGTGGTTTGTTGTTTATTGATTTGGATCGGTTTAAAAATGTAAATGATTCCATGGGACACCATGTTGGTGATGCCTTGTTGATTGAAGCCGCGAAACGCATTGTCGCTTGCTTGTCGGCTTCTGACGTGGCGGTGCGTATTGGTGGCGATGAATTTGTTTTGCTGATTCCTTCTTTTGGAAACACGTCTGAGGAAGCTCGGGGGCGAGCAACAACGCTGGTAGAAACATTACTGGCGCAGCTTTGTCAGGTCTATCATTTAGAAAAAACCGATCTGTTTATCTCGGCCAGTATTGGCATTAGCTTGTTTCCTTTGGATGGTGTGAACGACGTTCAAGTCTTGCGCCAAGCGGACACGGCGATGTATGAAGCGAAAGAAAGTGGCCGCAACGGGTATCGTTTCTACCGACAAGAAATGCAGCAACAAGTCACAGAACGCGCCTTGCTGGAAAAAGCACTCCACAGCGCAGTGAGTAACGATGAGCTGTATTTGGTGTATCAGCCTCAGGTGAATGAAAATGGCTTGCTGATTGGCTTTGAAGTCTTGTTGCGTTGGAGCAATGACGAGCTGGGTTTGGTTCCGCCCGATCGCTTTATCCCGATTGCTGAGGAAATGGGCATGATCGAGGAAATAGGGTATTGGGTCATGGACACGGCATGTCGGCAGTTAACCGTTTGGCAAGAAAAAGGTTTGCCGTTGTCTTTTAGAGGCATTGCGATCAACATCAGCCCGTATCAATTCGCCAAAGACAGCTTTGTCGATACGGTGAAAGAGGTGATTGATAACACGCACGTTGACCCGAGCTTGTTGGACTTTGAAATCACCGAAGGCATGCTGGTGGAGAACATCGCTTCAGTGGCTGAAAAAATGTGGTTGTTAAAAGAACAACAAGTGCGTTTTTCGATCGATGATTTTGGAACGGGGTATTCATCGTTACGCTATCTTCAACATTTTCCCATTGATCAGCTCAAAATAGACCAGTCCTTTGTGCGTGATCTATCAAGCGATCCCAACAGCCATGTCATTATTAACACCATTGTTTCCATGGCAGCCCACATGAATTTGTCGGTATTGGCGGAAGGGGTTGAAAGTTATGCAGAAAAAGGCATTTTGGAAGCCATTGGCTGCGCGCGCTTTCAGGGATATTACTTTTCGAAACCGGTAAAAAGCGACCTCGCGACACAATATTTAAGCCACAGCACACTTTTCCCTATGGCGCCTCACAAGGTCTAGTACCATCGTTTGGCGCTAAATGTCAGTCATTGTGCGCGTTTTTGCGCCTTACAAGTCTGTTTGACTCTGCGATTATTTATTCACAATAACAATAAGGAGAAGCAAGGTGAATAGACTGATTGGGGCGGGTGTTTGTGCTGGCATTATGCTGTCGATGACACTGAGTACGGGGGCGAATGCATCCAGCAATGCGTTGGCTGGAAAGTGGCATCTGCAAGACGCAGACAGCACGCAAGCTAAGTTGGAAGACGCGGTTGAGAATGTGGCACAAGAGATGAACTTCTTTATTCGTGCCCTGGCGCGACCGGTGCTGAAAAAGCAAACGCAGGTGTGTCAGCAATGGTCATTAGGGTGGCAAGCGGAGCAGTTTCAATGGCAATGCGATGACGCTGTAGCCGATGTTATTCCAACCAGTGCCAACGGAGAAGTGATTAAAAAAGACGACGAAGGGATTGAGATTTCTGGCACGTATCAGTCTATGAGCGATGGCGTGGTTGTGGTGCTCACCTCAGAACGAGGTAAGCGGACCAATACATGGAAGCAAATCAGTGAGAACGAATTGCAGTTCACCGTGAAGTTAGAGTCCGAAAAGCTACCAACGCCGTTAACCTGGTCGCTAACCTATAAAAAGCCGTAAGCCTTCCATTTGGTTTGTAGTCAAAAAAGCCCCAGTGAAATCTACTGGGGCTTTTTTGTGTGCTGATTAGAAAACAGCGATTAACGTTTTACCGCACCCGTTGGCGCGAATTTAGCGCCATCTAACGGGTAGTTGTTTTGGATGTATTCCACTAACACATCGGCATCCACATAGCCTGAGTTGACGTAGTTTGGATGATCGACAATTTTAGGGTAGCCATCACCGCCGGACGCTGTGTAGTTGTTCATCGCAATGCGGTAGGTTTTACCCGCTTCTAATGCTTTGCCATTCACCATGATGTTCGATGGCTTTATCGTCTTTCAGCGTCAGAGACACACCACTGAACACGAGCAAATGCGCCAGTACCGGCTTGTTTTGCCGCCGCCACAGAAAGGTAGTCCGTTAGCTCAGCGGCAGTGAAGTCTGCATAAGACACCATGTTACCGAATGGCTGTACTTTCAAGACGCTCTTATACGTCACGACGCCTTTTTCTAGGTTGTCACGGATACCACCGGAGTTCATTACACCGATGTCTGCATTGACTTTGTTTTTCATTGCCAATGAAATCAGGTTACCTAGGTTGGTTTCTTGATTACGAACAACGCTGCGATCGCCAATAAAGTCCGTGTTTGAAAAACCGATTTCTACGTTCAGTTCAGTCTGACCTTTTTCTTGGAATGGCGTTAGCATTGCAAGCATGGTGGGGTCTTGAGCAATTTCTTCTTCAATGAAGACGCGTTCAGATTTGCCGTCTGCATTGGTGATTTTTTTCTTCAAGTTCACAGGAATCAGTTTGTACTCAGACCAAACAATCGCGCCGTTTTTGTACACAAAGTCTAGACGGCCAACGTATTTGCCCCATTCATGCGCTTGAAGAATCAATGTGCCGTTTTGCTCATCCGGTTGGAAAAGAGGGTTTTGCGAGTGGCCACCGACAATCACATCAATACCCGGAACGGTGCGTGCGAGTGTCACATCGCCCGGCGCGTTACCACCGTAATTGCCATCTTGATAATGGCCCATGTGCGTCACGGCCACAACAAGGTCGGCTTTCTTGCGTAATTCAGGAATCAAGGTTTTCGCCACCGTAATGGGCGATTCAATTTTGATGCCTTCTAGGAACTCTGGATTACCCAGTTTCGCTGTGTCGTCTGTGGTGAAGCCAACCACTGCGATTTTAAGGTCATCCACTTGGAATATTTTGTACGCGTCAAACAATGGCTTGCCGGTTTTCGCATCCAAGATGTTCGCAGAAAGGAACGGGAAACCTGCCCAATCTTGTTGTTTTTGCAATACATCAAGCGGGTTGTCGAACTCATGGTTACCTAATGCCATCGCATCGTATTTCAGCATGTTCATACCGCGAAAATCAGGCTCCGCGTCTTGCAGGTCAGACTCTGGCACGCCCGTGTTGATGTCGCCGCCAGACAGCAGTAGTGAATTACCGTTGTCCAATGCGACTTCTTCACGAATGTTATCGATCAGAGTTTTACGCGCGGCCATGCCGTATTCGCCATTGTTGTTTTGCCAGAAACGACCGTGGTGGTCATTGGTGTGCAAAATAGTGACTCGGTATTCTTTGTCTTCTTGCCAATCGGGCTTTTGTGGCCCCATCATGGAACAAGCCGTCACTGAAAGAGCGACGCCCGTTACGGCAAGATTGGCGATTAAACGCGTTGTAAATTTCATGGTTCCTTTCCTTACATGATATTAGTCAGCAGTTCTTTGATTATGGATAACCAAATCTCACTATGGAGTGATTTGTTTGATTACGGTTCTCAAAATGTATCTTATATTTATGACAAGTTCGAGAGACGGTGTAATAATTTTGACCATTTGTGCAAAATCATGCGCTTTTGAGATAAAAAAAGCCTGTGATGGAGAAAGTCTCCGTCACAGGCCTGCTTACAAAAGCCAAAACGTTATGAAAAAAACGGTTTAGACATCAAGGCGTTTGCCCGATTCTTGATCAAAAACAACAGCCTTAGAAGTATCAAACATCATTTTGATGATAGACCCTGGCTCGGCTGGGTACATTGGGTTAGAACGACAGTTGATTTCGGCGTCGTTAACACGCGTCAAAATCATGGTATCGGCACCCATGGGTTCTGTTACTTCTACTTCTACGTCCGTTGTGGTCACAAAAGGTTGCCCTTCTTTGTGTGGTTGAGGCTCGGTGATCATTTCTGGACGCAAGCCCAGTAGAACGGTTTTGCCTACGTAGTTTTTTAGCGACTCTGGTTTAGGGAATGGCAAAGCAACGGTGGTGCTGGTGGCCAGTTCCAACATTGGCGCGCCATCTTGCTCAACCACTTTCGCAGGAATGAAGTTCATCGCTGGAGAGCCCATGAATCCTGCCACGAATAAGTTTGCTGGGTTGTCGTAAATTTCTTGTGGTGTTCCAAGCTGCTGAACTTGGCCATCTTTCATGACCGCAATGCGGTCAGCTAGCGTCATGGCTTCGATTTGATCATGGGTTACATAAACGATGGTCGTGCCTAATTTTTTGTGCAGCTTTTTAATCTCTGTACGCATCTCTACACGCAATTTAGCGTCTAGGTTAGACAGCGGCTCATCAAACAAGTAAAGCTGAGGGCGACGCGCTAAGGCTCGACCCATGGCAACACGTTGACGCTGACCACCAGACAATTGTGCTGGCTTGCGATCTAACAAATGGTTGATTTGCAGCAATTCTGCAACGCGTTGTACTTCTACATCACGTTCTTCTTTCGGCACTTTGCGCATTTCCAAACCAAACGAAATGTTTTGCGCTACGCTCATGTTTGGGTACAAGGCATAAGACTGGAACACCATCGCGATATCGCGGTCTTTGA
>NZ_JAODTL010000014.1 GCF_026191375.1 Marinomonas pontica
ATGCGATTTTTTACTGGGTCTTCCTCTTGCCATAAACGCCTCAACTTATCGTGTGGTCTTGCTTACTTCGTAGTGCATTTTTACTTCTTAATGAGTAGTTTGGGACTGACGCTGTGCTTCTCTGTACGCTCGGTAAATACCGCCATTTTGCTTCTCATCTTGCTCGACCCACGCTTTTGTCATTCGTTGATTAATTCGTTCAAGCTCTCTCAAAAGTGAAGATGACGGTTGGTTATACACAATGCCACCGTCTTTTAATGAAGCTAGATCTGTCTCAACACGCTCTTTCGTTTCTATCCAACCATTACGCTCGGCTTTTATAGACGCTTTGTCTATCGCGGCTTTGGTCTTTTCGTCCAGCTGATCATAAGCACGCTTATTCATGACAACGATTTCTTTAGGTATCCAAATTCGTAAGTCGTTCAAATACGGCGCATAATCCCAAATCTGACTGTCCTCACCAACAGACAGTGATGCAAAACGCCCTTCTAGTTTACCCTGTTCAAATGCAGACTTTACGTCTTTTAACGGTATTTTCACCGGCGAAGCCCCAAGACTTTGAATCAATGTGGTGACTGTCTGGTTAAATGCACGGATTGGCAAGCCATCAAAATCGGCAACAGTGTCTATTCTGCGAACCGAGAAGACGCTGTAAGGCGTCCACGGCACCACATATAAATAATGCAGTCCTAGCTTGTGCAATTGATATTGTGTGTCGGCCTTAGAGGCCTGCCACAATAATTGAGCGTCGTCATAATTATTGGCCAAAAAGGGGATCATATCGTGTTGGAATACCGAGTTTTGCTTATCTAATAGTCCCAGTAGAAACTCACCAATCACCACTTTACCAGCCATAACTGCCCCCGGTATTGCTAAATGCGGTAATGCATGCCCATTCGATTTCACCTGAATATTTACCTCGCCATCTGTAAAGGCTTGCACGTCTTCCGCGAACTGGTAGGCAATTTGAGTTGGCTGATTTCGGTCACTAAAGGGCGTCGGCATAATCCATTCTTGGGCTGAGACAACCGCAGAAGAAAATAGAACACACACTAAAAACAACGATTTAGATACCAGATTCTTTACCATACAACGCCTAATTCATTTCAGGATACTTAACGGTAAAGTATCACTAACTACAAGCAAATGCATTGCAATCCATGGGTTTTAATTAGACGGGATATCACCATGAATACACGGATAATACGAAATACAGATGTTCCGACATGATATTTTTACCCTGTCACTTTGTTGTTACAAGAATCGTACATTAGCTGACGAGCCCATTTGTATGCCGCATGGTCATGTGTACGCTTATGCCAAACCAACAACTTTGTAAATCCTGTGAGGTCGAAAGGCAGCCCCATAACAGCTATGTCGCTTCGACCTATTACTAAGCGCGATGGAATCACTGCACAGAGATCGCTGTTGCTCACAACATCCATAGCAGATAAAAAGCTTGGTACAGACAACACTACGTTTCGTTGTCGTCCCAAGCTCGCTAAGACGGTGTCTGTTGCGCCTAAAAATGCCCCACCTACATAGGAGACAATCACGTACTCTAATGCACAAAACTGATCGAGGGTTAAGCTCTTTTGAGTGGACAACGGATGCCCTTCTCGTAACACGCACACATACGTTTCATCAAACAAAGAACGGGCCTGAAGTGCATCGTGTGCCGTATCGGGTGTCATCAGGGCCAAATCCAGCTGCCCTCGCTCCATCTGCTCAAAAATTTTTTCGTCGTCTATCCATCGTACTGCAACACGTACTTTCGGAGCTTGCTGCTTTAGTGCAAACACAAAAGGCTTTACCGCCGCTTGTAGAGAATAGTCGGTAGCAGCAATTGATAACGTCATACGGGATTCTTGAGGAAGAAACTCAATAGGAGCGACTAATTTCTCTATGTCGTGCAGTATCTTTTTAACTGGCATAGAAAGCTCTAAAGCACGCTCGGTTGGAACAATGCCATACTGCGAACGAATAAAAAGAGGATCACCTAAACTAATACGAAGACGCGCCAGCATCCCGCTGACAGCGGGCTGCGTTAGTGCCAAACGATCAGCCGCGCGCGACACATTACGTTCATCCATCAACGTATCGAACGTTTTGAGTAAATTGAGATCGATATGTTTTAGACTTGTCATGGCGCCCTTGTATTAATATTTCATGTATTTATAGCAGCTTGAGGTCTCAAGAATCTGCTTGTTTTTTGTTTTTCAACGCTCTTGATACCAACCCATCCAACCACTCTTGGTGACCATTTATCATTGGATTAGGTACAGTATTTGTCAATTCTTTCGCCGGTTCACCTACCTGTGTTTCCTGAGTCAAGATACGTACCCGATCAGCAGATAACTCTTCCACTAACCAAGCGTGATGAACATCCAAACGCGATGCCCCTCACCCGCCCACCCGTGCCAAGCAACTCGTCCCGGCTGCCCTTCAACTGGCGCAACATACTCAACACACTGCGACTCAACTGGAAAGCCAAACGTCTCAAAGTAGAAACGAACTCCCGTTTCTAGCTCTGGACCTTTATTATCATAAAAACGCACATTTTCAGCATTGCTGTAATACGCTGGCCACGCAGATGGCATGCTTAACAAGGGCCAAACATCTTGTACCGTCAATCCTGCAACGATTACCTCGTTAGAACAATAGTTATCGGTAAAACCTGGTACAAAGCCTTTTGGCCAAACTATATCACTCATAAATCTCTCCAGCATGATCGGTCAGTTGCGACAATGCACTGCTCCGATATTTGATGGAGTCATCATGCGATAACCAAAGTTATCAATCCAATCGCATATAAAGATAACAATCATCATAGATACTTATATCTAAACATGGGCTATTATCAGCACTGACTACTAGTTTTGACTTTTACTTTGACTTTGACTTTTTTCAGACAAAATACATCGTACTTCCTGACGTAACCATTTCCTTAATGCATCCTCATGGGTTCTTGCATGCCAAACTTGTTCAATACGAGCATCCGACACAGGTATTGGTGGTGCGGTATACGCTAAGCCTGAGCAAACAGCACTAAAGTGATCAGCAATTGGCTGTAAGCAGGTTAATAATCTTGCAGTGCCTGATATAACATGAGGCAACGCTAAAAAGCTCGCAGCACCTAACACCACGTTGCGACACTTGCCAATTTTGCCTAATTCATTATCAACCAACCCTTGTAAATCCCCCGTTAGTGTTGTCACCACATGTTCAGATTGCACAAATTTTTCAAGTGAAAGACTCGTCATTGCTGAATGATAATTTTGATCGTACAAGACAGTAAACCCAAACTTAGCTACCTCTTGGCGATATAAATGTCGAGGAATGTCTTGGTAGAAACCGGCAATGGCCAAATCGCAACCGCCTTGCTCCAACACTTTAATAGGTAACGTTCCTCCTGTGGTGTGAGCAACAATTTTCACCTTGGGTGCGACTTCTGAAACCCTCTGCAAAAGTCGAGGCAATAGAAAGAGTTGTATAAAGTCTGTTGTGTACAAATGCACACTGTCCGTACGCGTTGACAAATCCTCACTTTCACTTTGTGTATAAAATCGCTCTAACTGCTTTACCAACGAACAGACATCGAGTGCCAGCTTATCTGCCTTAGGTGTCGGTGCAATGCCTCGCCCCGTCCGAACAAAAAGTGGATCATCAAATTCGGTCCGAAGTTTATTTAGCTTATGACTTAATGCCGGCTGACTCAGATGCATGCGTTCTGCGCTCTTGGTGAGATTTTTTTCCTCATACAAAACAGTAAACAAATACAGTAAGTTGAAATCACGAGTTGAGATATTCATTTTTTAAATCACTCACATTTAAAGTATTCATTTTTTTAAAGTTTACAGCAGGCGTACAGTTAGTGCCAACAAAATACATTCAAGGAAAAAAAATGCCAATAAAGTCAAAGAAAAATGTACTGATTGTGCTCACTAACCACAGCACCATGGGCACAGCAGGGAAGCGCACTGGCTTCTGGCTCAGTGAACTTACCCACCCATATTATGCTTTGCTATCGCATGATATCGAGGTAGATCTTGCCAGCATTCAAGGCGGACCAGCACCTGTCGATCCAGGTAGCCTTGAACAAGATGACGACGATGTACGACGCTTCTTAAACGATACTGCATTGATGGCCAAGGTATATACCACCATCCCCATCAACACGATAAAAACCTCCGATTACGATGCCGTTTTGTTTACAGGGGGACATGGCACTATGTGGGACTTCCCGAACAGCGAAGCCTTGGCGACATTCGCAGCAGAAATCTATGAGGCTGGTAAAGTGGTCTCAGCTGTATGTCATGGTCCAGCAGCACTTTTGAACATCAAGCTTGCCAACGGAGAACACCTAATTAGTGGTAAAAAAGTCGCCGGGTTCACCAATGCGGAAGAAAGTGCTGTGCAGCTCCAAGACACCGTGCCGTTTTCATTAGAAGATGAATTACGTAGCCGAGGTGCGTTATTCGACTCAGCCGAAGTGTGGACCAATCATGTCGTTGTAGATGAACGTCTAATCACCGGCCAAAACCCTCAATCAGCAGAAGGCGTTGGCGAAGCCATTGCGTCATTTCTTAAACATTGATTCTCCATCGTGAAACTTGAGCGTATTTATGAATACTTTATTCAGTAATTTCTCTTTAAAAGGCATACGATTACGTAATCGTATTGCCGTACCTCCCATGTGCCAATACAGCGCCGTCAATGGCTATATTAATGATTGGCATTTGACACATTACAGCAACTTAGCAAGAGGTGGTGCTGGCTTAGTCATCGTAGAAGCAACTGGCGTGTCACCTGAAGGTCGTATTACTCCCGCTTGCACCGGGTTGTGGGAAGACGATCAGATTGAAGGCATGTCAAAAGTCGTAAAAGGCATTCAATCTGCCGGTGCGGTGGCAGGCATTCAAATTGGTCATGCTGGTCGCAAGGCCAGTGCAAACAAACCGTGGGAAGGTGATAACCACATTCCAGAGGGTAACCATATAGGCTGGCAACCTATTGCCGCCTCCCCATTAGCATACGGTGAGCACCTACCCCGCGTTCCAACCGCCATGACAAAAATGGACATCGATCGTGTTAAGCAAAACTTTGTCGATGCCGCTCGTCGCGCGTTAGCAGCAGGGTTTGAATGGTTAGAACTACATTTTGCTCATTGCTATTTAGCTCAAAATTTCTACTCTCCTTTCTCCAACCTGCGTGACGATGATTATGGAGGAGACTTAGCTGGACGTAGCCGTTTTATGCTCGAAACCCTCGCGGCGGTCAAGGCTATTTGGCCTGAACATCTCCCCTAACCATTCGATTTGGCATGATCGAATACGCAGGAGACGATAAGCAAATGCTCGCTGAATCTATCCAAGTCTGCCAATGGTTTAAAGAGCTGGGTGCCGATTTCATCAACGTCAGTATTGGGTTCAACACACCAACGGCAAACATTCCATGGGGACCAGCTTTCTTAGCACCAATTGCCGAACGCGTCCGAAAAGAAAGCGGACTGCCTGTGGCAACCGCATGGGGTGTCGATATTCCCGAATTGGCGAACAGCACGATAGAGAAAGGTCAACTCGATGTTGTCATGGTAGGTCGCGCCCATTTAGCCAATCCCAACTGGACTTATATTGCGGCCAAAGCACTAGGCATTGATCGCCCTGCATGGGTACTTCCAGCACCTTACGCTCACTGGTTAGAACGATACACGCCTGCAGGCGCACAGTAATCGAGCCGTAAACATTCACCACTCTGCAAATCAGGTGAATGTTTACGCCCTTATAAATTATCCGTTCGAACATAAATCGCTACATTTGCGCAGCCATTAAAGCACTAAAAAATTCCTCGCAACCTTCCTAAACAAACTCTTGACGAATTAGAAACGCTATATTAAATTAACTAAACGGTATAGTTAAATAAATAGCTTTTTTAGGAGCAAGTCATGCAAAGCGAGAACGGTTTCTACGGGCAATACGGCGGCAGCTATATTCCTGAAATTCTTTATTCGAGCCAACAGCAAATTTTACAGGCATTCGAAGAAGCCAAAAACGACCCTAAATTTCTCGCTGAGCTGAACAAACAATGGCAGCAGTTTTCTGGTCGCCCTACTCCTCTGACGTTTTGTGCGAACTTGACCGAACACTTTGGTGGTGCGCAGATTTACCTAAAACGTGAAGATTTAAATCACAGTGGCGCGCACAAGATGAATAACGTGATTGGCCAAGGGTTATTGGTCAAACGTATGGGCAAAAAACGCGTTATTGCCGAAACAGGTGCGGGTCAGCATGGTATTGCTACGGCGCTTGTTGCAGCGCGTTTAGGACTGGAATGTACCATTTACATGGGCGCGAAAGACATTGAACGCCAATACCCGAATGTATTCTGGATGAAACAGCTTGGCGCAACCGTTGTGCCTGTTACCACTGGCGCACAAACTTTACGCGATGCCTTAGACGAGGCCCTACGTGACTGGTCATCAAGCCATGAAGAAAGCCATTATCTAATCGGCACTTCGTGTGGTTGCGCGCCCTTTCCTGAAATGGTGGCGTTTTTCCAATCTGTGATTGGCAACGAAGTTCGCGAGCAAAGTGTCACGCAATTCGGTCAATTTCCTGATCGTCTATACGCTTGTGTTGGTGGTGGTTCGAACGCTTGCGGTTTATTCCTACCTTTCCTTGATGACAAAGACGTGGAAATGGTCGGCGTCGAAGCAGGTGGCAAAGGCTTAGAACTTGGCGAGCACTCTATTCGCCTTTCTCATAACCTTGGTCAGCCAGGTATTGCCCAAGGTTTTGCAACTATGTTCTTACAGGACGACGCGGGACAACTGCAAGAAACTCACTCCATTGCAGCGGGTTTAGACTATGTAGGTGTCTCACCTATTATCGCCCATTTGGCAGACACTGGTCGTATCAAAATGACCTACGCTATGGACGATGAAGTGATTGCTGCGTGTACCTTATTGCTGAAAAAAGAAGGTATTATTCCTGCACTAGAATCTTCTCATGCATTAGCAGGTGCTTTTAAAGATGCGCCGAACTTGCCGAAAGATTCAAAGATTGTGATCAATCTTTCTGGCCGTGGCGACAAAGACATCTTTAACGTTGCGAAAGCCGTACAAGATGAAACCTTCCCGCAATTCTTAACCGATTACCTTGCGGCCTACCCAACCCATCACGCCGACAATGAGGAGCAAAACGCATGAGCCAGTTAGCCACCTTTATTGCAGAAAAACGTCAGCAAAAGCCGATTTTATCGATGACCCATGTGGTTTATGGCTACCCAAGCGTTGAAGAAAGCTTAAGCTGGATGAAAAGATTAATGCAGGAAGGCGTCGATTTTATCGAAGTGCAATTTCCTTTTTCCGATCCTGTGGCCGATGGCCCAAGTATTGTTGCAGCCTGCCATAAAGCACTGGAACAAAAGCTGGATGTGGAAACCTGCTTATCTCAATTAGGCACACTAGCGAAAGACTTTCCTGAAAGCCGCATCGTGTTAATGAGCTATCTCAATCCAATGTATCGCTTTGGTTTAGATAAGCTAGCCAAGCGAGCGGCAGAAGAGAATATTCTAGGTTTAATTCTTCCAGATTTACCTATTGAACAAGCAGCGACCTATCAAGCGGCTTGTAAAACCAGCGGTATCGATCCGGTTTGGTTGGTGACACCAGTAACGCCACCAGATCGTTTAGCCATGCTAGCAGGTCAAGCCAACGGTTTCTTATATTGCGTAGCACGCTCTGGTGTGACGGGGCATTCAGTCCATGAAGGAAAGGCCAAGCAAACATCACTTGATGACTATTTGGCACACATAAAACAACACGCCAGCGCACCAATGGGCGTCGGTTTTGGCTTGCGTGAACGCGCTCAGATTGAGCAACTTATCGGCAAAGCTGACATCGCGATTCTAGGTTCTGCTCTACTAGATGCGTACAACCAAGGCGGGCAGGAAGCAGGCGTTAAACTGATAAAAGACTTGTTTCACTGAGAAGCGAACATCTAATTAGCGCTTGAAAAGCCAAAGCCGTGAATATATGATCCATATATAATTTATATATGGATCATATCTCATGGGTATTATTAAAATCTCCGACGAACTTCACGACGACATTCGCAAAAGCTGCCAGGTCATGTCGCGTTCTATCAATGCACAAGCCGAATTCTGGATCAAAATGGGGCGCTTAGCCGAGCTTAATCCGAGTCTCACCTTTTCCGAGTTAATTGCCAACGAACTGGCCAGCGCTAACGCTGAAACACCTCTCAAAGCGGTGAAGTAGCATGCACGTTCATATCAAGACACCAACTGAAATCGAATTCATGCGTGAGTCTGGAAAGCTACTGGCCAGCGTATTTCATATGCTCGATGACTTCGTTAAAGAAGGCGTATCGACTTTAGAAATCAACGATAAAGTAGAAGACTTCATTCGCAATGAACTGAACGCAAGACCGGCCAGTTTAGGACAATACGACTATGGTTTTTCCTTAAACTCCTCAATAAACGAAGTCGTTTGTCATGGTGTTCCGAACGACAGTCATAAACTCAAAGCAAAAGACATCATCAATCTAGACATCACCTTAGAGAAAAACGGCTTTATCGCCGATTCCAGCAAAATGTATGTCATGAGTGACGCCAACCCTATTGCCAAACGCTTAGTAAAAACCACCTACGAAGCCATGTGGGCAGGAATCAAAAAAGTAAAACCCGGCGGCACCCTAGGCGACATTGGCGCAGCTATCCAAACCCTAGCGGAAAGCAAAGGTTATTCTGTCGTAAAAGAATACTGCGGCCATGGTATTGGTCGAGAAATGCACGAAGAACCACAAGTACTGCATTACGGTAAAACTGGAACAGGAATGGTGCTGGAAGCGGGCATGACCTTCACTATCGAGCCAATGATCAACCAAGGCAAAGCCAAAACCAAGACCAAAAAAGACGGCTGGACCGTTGTGACGGCTGATAAAAAATTATCGGCGCAATGGGAACATACCATCTTAGTCACAGAAACGGGTTATGAAGTGCTGACCTTAAGAAACGAAGAAGCCAGTATCTAAAGGGGTATGATACTGGCTTCTTCGTTTAGCCTGCCAACCTTAATGAGTTAAAATACAGGTTTTCGGCTAGCTCTATGTTTTAGTACTCGCTTATTGCTTAGGCAAAAGCACAGTATCGATTACATGGATCACACCGTTAGATTGCTTAACATCGGCAATAGTGACGTGGGCAACACGGCCGTTTTCATCTTCAAGCATAATTTTATCGCCCATATAAGTGGCCATTAACGTACAGCCGCCAATGGTCGGCACCGGGTGTTTGCCCATGTCATCATCGATCATGGTTTTAATCGCGCCAGATAAGGCGTCGGCTTTTACCACGTGACAAGCTAACACCTTAGTTAAAGCGGCTTTGTTTTCTGGTTTTAACAAAACGGCGACAGCACCCTCTGGTAATTTATCAAACGCCGCATTGGTTGGCGCAAAAACAGTAAAAGGACCTGGACCTTGTAGAGTGTCAACCAAACCGGCGGCTTTAACGGCAGCCACTAACGTTGTGTGGTCTTTCGAGTTAACCGCATTTTCAATGATGTTCTTGCTCGCATACATTGGTGCACCGCCCACCATTGGATTCGTATGTTCATCCGCACTTTTCATCCCACCCGTAGAACAGCCAGCAAGGGTTACAATGGTCGCAGCAGAAATAAGACTTAGTAATTTCATTGTTATTCTCCAGTTTGTTTTTCCATAGCAATTCGCCATGGTTATACAGAGATACGAGGTCGTTTCAAAAAGGTTTCACATTTTCTAACCTTTATTCAAATGCCGTTCTAAACGGGTTGAAACACTAAAGAAATACCATTCAAGCAGTGGCGTAATCCCGTTGGGGCTGGACCATCGTTAAAAATATGTCCTAAGTGACTGCCACATCGACGACAATGCACTTCCGTTCTTGCCATGAAAAAGCCGTTGTCTTCCTTGGTTCCAATGGCATTGGGTAAACTGTCATAAAAACTTGGCCAGCCAGTACCACTTTCATATTTTGTATTACTAGGATAAAGAGGAAGATCACACCCTTTACAGAGATAAGTGCCCTCTCGCTTTTCATTCAGTAGAGGACTACTACCAGCCCTTTCTGTCTTCTCTTCTCGCATTACTTGGTATTCAAAATCACTTAACTTTGCTTTCCACTGTTGCTTAGTTCGATATACCTCAAAGTGTGAGTTAGATGCTAATACCGCAGCCGTAGCTGGCATAGTTGAAAACTTAACAACACCTGCTGCGCAGGCCGCTCGAGTAAGAAAATGTCGACGATTCATAACAAAACCTCCAAAGAAAAAATGGCTGAATCCTGTTAGCAAATTCAGCACATACAAAGAGGTACGGTAAAAAAGGGAAAAGTTTCAACGGATACTTTAACGAAAAGGGTCAAACAAAAAAAAGGGTAAGCTCCGAAGAACTTACCCTTTCTTAACTATACTGAGTAGCGAATTAAACTACTGTAATATTCTCTGCTTGAGGACCTTTCTGGCCAGCTGTCACAACGAATTCTACTTGTTGGCCTTCAGCCAATGTTTTGAATCCATCGCTTACGATAGCACTGAAATGTGCGAACACATCTGGACCAGACGCTTGTTCAATAAAACCAAAACCTTTTGTTTCGTTGAACCACTTAACGGTTCCTTTCACTGTATTAGACATAAATAATCACCTGAGTTTGAAATGGCCCTTTGTGGACCGAGAGTGCAAAAAATAGACTGGTACTTAGAAACTTTCAGGACGAGGATTTTATGAATAAAACAACGTATTGCAGAGTTAATAACTATAGACTTCTTTCTAGCTTGTGCCGCCATAGTATAGATAAAAACCTTGCATAGATAGCTTTATTACAGCTTTTTCTAAATTACCCCCATGCCTTTTGACCATCAATCCATGTTGATGTGACAAAGTAACCATCACTCAAAGCAACAAGGCTTGCTCGATATCCCTCTTTGATACGACCAAAATGTTGCTCTATTCCTAAAAACTCAGCAGGCCTTAAAGACGCCATCTGTAAGGCTTGCGCAGGTGTTCGCCCAATTAGATTAACGGTATTACGAACTGCGGTTGCCATATCTAAATCCGACCCTGCCAGTGTGCCATCTTCGGTGGTGACTTTGCCTTCACTACGAAGTACTTTTTTACCTAAAAATGGCATTTCTTTTTCATCTGACCCCACACTCTGAATCGCATCAGTTACTAAAAGCATGTGCTCACAGCCTTTCGCGGCAATAGCAATTCGCATACTTGCAGGATGAACATGATGGCCATCGGCAATTAATCCGCACCAAGTTGGTATATCTGTTTGTAATGCCGCACCAACTACACCCGGTTCACGACTTACTAAAGGTGTCATAGCATTAAACAAGTGAGTAAAACCGCGAGCACCACTCATCACGGCTTGCCTAGCTTGATCATAATTGGCAGCAGAATGGCCAATACAAACGATAACCCCTTCAGAAACCAACCATTCGATAAAACCTTCTGGCACTTGCTCTGGTGCTAATGTCACCATAAGTTTTCCGCTGCGGCTCACTTCCAATAACGTAGCTAGTTTACCTTCTGTGGGTTTGCGCAGCTTAGATTCGTTATGAACGCCTTTACGAATGGGATTAAGGTAAGGGCCTTCATAGTGCAGACCTAAAATACCCGCCATGTTTTGCTTAAGAGCTTGGCAAACCGCTTGATGCGCCTGCGACATGATTTCGTAATCATCGGAAATTAATGTCGGCATCATAGCCACAGTGCCAAATTGAGCATGCACAGCCACCATGCGTTCTAACGCTTCAATAGTCGGCGTATGGTTAAACAAGACGCCGCCGCCACCATTGACATGCACATCAATAAACCCTGGCGCCAGAATATCAACCACGTCTGTATTTTCAGTGTATTGCTCAACAGCTAAATCAGCAACAGATGTAATAGAGTCAATCACTTGCCCTTTAAAGGTCACCTTTTGATTCGTGAGCCAGTTCTCGCCATCGAACAAACGCTTGGCAAACAAGGTTGTTAACTTATGTTCCATCATATTGCTTTCCTTCCTATTTGAGCTTTAGCCATCAAAATGGCACCCGCCATAGCGTCACCCTTTGGCTGACAAAAGTAAGGCGAAAAACGTTCTGGCAAATATTCTAAAATGGCCTCTGAGACGCCGCCAACTAAAACTATTTTCTGGGCACCTTTAGCGATCAGAGCGTCTAAATACTGACTAACCCATTCCACTTGCTGTTGGATGATTTTTAACGCGATAGGGTCTTTTTGCTGCGCAAACTGAAACACCTGAACGGCAAAAGCCCCATATTCTTTAGGAAGTGGCACACGGTTTTGATACAGTACATATTCTTCCGCAGAGAGAGAAAACTCAGCATTAATACTGTCAGTAAAAGGTGTCGAAGGAGAAATACCATCTAAAGCTGCTAACGAATATTCCAACGCAGAAAGCCCAATACGCGCCCCACTACCTTGATCAGATAAAGGAAAACCCCAACCACCAACAATGTTGAATCGTTCATTTTGATAAACCACACCACAGCTACCAGTGCCCAATATCAATAACGCGCCATCTTCGCCGTTAAACGCCCCTAAACAAGCCGCATGAGCATCTGTTAATAAATAGCGCTGCCCAAACGGAGACTTTTTGAGCAATCACCTGCTCTTGTTCTAACGGCTGATTGGCACCCGCCAAACCTAAACCTAACGTGATTTTTGAATAGCCTTCGGGAGAAATATTGCCTTGATGGCATGCTTCAAGGCAGGCATTGATAATGTTCTGCCATGCCGCCTCTATCCCTATTCTTGGATTACCTGAGCCACCGACCGCCTCACCTAATACATTGCCATCGCCATCAACCAAACGGGCGCGGCAAAAAGTACCGCCGCCGTCCACACCAATATATAAACCGCTCATGCCAAACTTCCCTCGTGCAATTGTTGACGTTTTTGTTCGCACCATTGGTAATATTCTTTTAGCTCTAATAAGCCAGCCGCCTCTTCATCTAATACTATGGTTGCCGCTTCATGCAGTTGCAGTGCTGACGCTGGACACATGGCAGAAAGCGGTCCTTCAATCATGGCTTTAACCGCCTCTGCTTTCGTTTTACCAGTGGCCATCAACAGCACTGACTTACTTTCTAAAATAGTACCAATCCCCATGGTTAGCGCTAAATGCGGCTGATACTCGCCTTCTTCAAAAAAACGTTTGTTCGCAACAACGGTAGACTCTGACAAGGTTTTGATACGCGTGCGCGAAGCAAAACTAGAAGTAGGTTCATTAAAGCCAATATGACCATTTAAGCCGATGCCTAAAATCTGTAAATCAATACCACCTGCCAGCTGGATACACTGCTCATAGTCCTGTGCACTGCGTTTTAAGACATCGACATCCTGACTGTCTGCAATGGGAACATGCGTATTCTCATCAAAGATATCGATCTGCTCAAATAGATAATGCTCCATAAAAGCTCGATAACTTTGTTGATGGGCATCAGTAATACCTATGTATTCATCTAAATTAAAGCTAGTCACGCGACGAAAGGATACGTTTTTAGCCTGATAGCGCGCCACCAACTCTTTATATAACGCAATAGGTGTAGACCCCGTTGCCAAGCCTAATACAGGATCCGGTTTGGTATTAATCACATCAACGACACGATCAGCCGCATACAAGGCCACCTCATGAGCAGATGGGAGAATGATAACTTGCATAAGAATCCTCTTTATTAACCCGAGCAAACAAAAACCAATAAAATACCAATTAAAGCGTAAGATCAAATTATTTTCCACAATTCTGTCATATTTGTTTGCCTGACAACATAATTGGTGCTAATTTCTAAATCTTAGCAATACCTAAAAAATACCATTTAAGTTTAATTACCTAATAAAAAAAGCACTCATATCACAATTGGAAAACACAATCGGAGAGTAATCATGTTAAATGTTCGTTCCGCTTTGCTTAACAAAAAACCGGAAGTAAAAACGGTTACAAAGTTCACTTGTCTGGCGGCGATACTGCTTAGCAGTACTGGTATGGCGCAAGCGGCTGGTAGTTTATCTATTGAAAGTTGGCGCAGTGACGACGCTAACATCTGGTCAGATGTTATTATTCCAGCCTTCAACAAAAACCACCCAGACACAAAAGTAAACTTTGCCCCAACCCCTCCAACGGAATACAACTCTGCCTTACAAGCCAAATTAAAAGCAGGCTCTGCTGGCGATTTAATCACTTGTCGTCCGTTCGATACGGCGTTAGATCTTTATAAAGACGGTTATCTTGCAAATCTAAATGATCTAAAAGGTCTAAAGCAATTCTCTGACGTGGCGAAAAGTGCATGGGTCACGGACGATGGCAAAGACCAATTCTGTATGCCTGTTGCATCGGTTATTCATGGCTTTGTTTACAACAAAGAAATCTTTAAAGAATTGAATTTATCCGTGCCTAAAACCCGTGATGAGTTTTTCAAGACACTTGATACCATCAAATCAGAAAGTCGTTATATACCGTTAGCAATGGGAACCGCTGATCAGTGGGAAGCTGCCACAATGGGTTTCCAGAATATCGGACCCAACTATTGGGAAGGTGAAAAAGGTCGTAAAGCGCTACTAAGCGGTAAAGAAAAATTAACCGACAAAGCTTACGTAGATACTTGGAAAGAACTTGCCCAGTGGAAACCGTATCTAGGTCGAGGATTTGAAGCGCAGAAATACTCTGACTCACAGAACCTTTTCACCTTAGGTCGTGCTGCCATTTACCCAGCCGGCTCTTGGGATATTCAGACGTTCAATAATCAAGCGGATTTTGAATTCGGCGCCTTTCCGCCTCCAGTAGCGAAAGCAGGAGACACTTGTTACATCAGTGATCACACCGATATGGGTATTGGTATAAATGCCAGTTCAACTAATAAAGAAGCCGCTAAAGTCTTCTTAAATTGGATGGCAAGTAAAGAGTTCGCCACACTTTATGCGAATGAGGTACCGGGCTTCTTCCCATTGTCTGATCATCAAATAGACATAAAAGATCCTGTTGCACAGGAGTTTATGAGCTGGCGTCAACAGTGCAAATCGACCATTCGTAACTCTTATCAAATCCTGTCTCGTGGTACACCAAACTTGGAGAACCAACTTTGGAACGTCAGTGCTCAGGTAATCAATGGCACCATGACACCAGAAGCCGCCGCCAAAGAAACACAAGAAGGCTTGGAGCAATGGTACAAACCTCAGCAATAAGCTAAACCATTAAGAGGTCGTCCATTAGGGCGCCCTCTTAACTAAATGCAATTTATCTAGATAGCACGTTACATTGAGATAAACTATGAATCCATCCAACCAACATGACGAAAAAAACCTTTCCCATGGCACTTGGTATTTTTCCTCGGGCCGGGATTGCTTATTTACGTTGTTTTCAGTGTTTACCCCTTGCTCGATACACTCGTCTTAAGTTTATACAACGAGCAACAAGGGCAAACTAGCTTTGTCGGCCTGCAAAATTTCATTACCTTAGTAACAGACGACACTTGGTCACAGGCTTTTTGGAACGCTCTTGGCAATAACTTCAAATTCTTCGCGATTCACATGCTTGTACAAAACCCAATTGGTCTACTTTTAGCGGTTTTATTAAGCTCGCCAAAATTACGTCTATCCGGTACTTACCGAACACTTATTTTTATGCCGACCATGCTTTCTGTGGTGATTATAGGTTTCGTTTGGCAGTTGCTGTTAAGCCCTATTTGGGGGATTTCTGAGAACTTCCTTTACAGCATTGGTCTTGGTCAATACTTCGATGCTTGGCTTGGCAAAGAAAGCAGCGCACTGATCACCCTAGCCTTTATCTCCGTCTGGCAGTTTGTCGGTATTCCGATGATGTTGATTTATGCCACCTTGCTTAATATTCCTGATGACATTGTCGATGCTAGCGTGGTTGATGGTGCAAATTCATTTCAGACCTTTTGGCACATTAAATTACCGTTAATCTTGCCAACTATCGCCATGGTATCAATTTTAACCTTTGTGGCGAATTTCAATGCATTTGAACTGATATATGCGGTAAAAGGCGCCCTTGCCGGCCCAGATTTCTCGACTGATTTAATGGGAACTTTCTTCTATCGAACATTCTTTGGCTTCCAGCTACAACAAGGCAGCGCATCCATGGGTGCTGCGGTGGCAACACTGATGTTTTTAATCATTTTGATGGGCGTTATGTTGTTCTTATTCTTTATTCAACGTCGCATTCAGCGATTCCAATTTTAAGGAGGCTATGATGAAACTATTTAGTCGTCTTATGCCTTCCTCTGGAATGAGACAAGTACCCAAAAGTGTCACTGTACACGCTGTGTTATTGGCCTATACCGTGATAGCGCTCTTCCCAATTATTGTCGTTGTAATCAATGCCTTTAAAGAGCGTCGCGCTATTTTCCGTGATCCGCTCGGCTTACCAGACAGTGATTCCTTTACCTTAGTAGGGTTCCAGCAAGTGTTATTGAGATCAGACTTCGGTTTGTATTCTTGGAACAGTTTGGTCGTCACTATTTTGGCGGTCGGTTTGGTGCTTTTACTTGGCGCGATGGCCGCTTGGGCGCTGACTGAATACAAATTTAAGGGCAACTTATTGATTACCTTTTTGTTTGCCATGGGCATCATGATACCGATCCGTCTTGGCACGGTGAGTATTTTAAGCCTGATGGTCAGCTTGGATCTTGTGAATACGCTTACCGCGCTAGTTTTAGTATACATAGCGCAAGGCCTGCCCCTTGCCGTGTACATATTATCGGAGTTTGTACGCACTATTCCAAAGGAACTCACCGAGGCCGCGCGCTGCGATTCGGTTAGTGAATACAAGATTTTCTTTTGTGTCATCTTGCCACTATTGAAGCCTGCGATGGCAACCGTCGCCGTATTCACCATGATTCCGATTTGGAATGATTTATGGTTCCCACTAATACTCGCGCCGGGTGAAGAGACTCGCACCATTACTCTTGGCGTACAACAATTTGTTGGTCAATACGTCACAGACTGGAACTCGGTTTTGTCAGCGCTAACCTTGGCGATCGTTCCTGTGCTGATCTTATACACTATTTTTTCAAGACAATTGATCCGCGGCTTAACCAGCGGAGCGGTCAAATAATACTTTCTATCTTTGACCGTTGGAGGTTTATTTCATGGCAAGTGTAAAACTAAACAATATCAAAAAGCGCTTTGGCGATGTGGACGTACTTCATGGCATCGACCTTGATATAAAGGACGGCGAATTTGTTGTACTGATTGGCGAATCCGGTTGCGGAAAATCGACTTTATTACGCTTACTGTCTGGGTTAGAAGACATCACCGAAGGCGACTTATATATCGACGAAGAGCGCGTTAATGGGCGCTCTCCAGCCAAACGTGGTATTGCTATGGTATTCCAATCCTATGCCTTATATCCGCACATGAATGTGTTCAAAAACATGGCGTTTGGCTTAAAAATCTCAGGCAAAGACAAACACTTTGTGAACAACAAGGTAATGGAGGCCGCAAAGAAGCTTAAGATTGATCAGCTATTGGAACGATTACCTCGAGAGCTGTCAGGTGGCCAGCGCCAGCGTGTTGCCATCGGCCGTGCTATTGTACGAGACCCGAAAGTCTTTTTATTCGATGAACCCTTATCTAACTTAGACGCCTCGTTACGGGTTCAAACACGTGTCGAACTTGGCAAGCTTCATCAGGAACTAAAAGCCACGGTGGTTTATGTGACTCACGATCAGGTAGAAGCCATGACACTGGGCGATAAAATCGTCGTGATGAACAAAGGACGTGTCGAACAAGTTGGCGCACCGCTGGATTTGTACCACCATCCGAAAACACAATTTGTCGCTGGTTTTATTGGCTCACCAAAAATGAACTTTTTAAAAGCGAAGATCAGTCAATCTGACCCTGAAAACACGCAACTTGTGCTAGAATCTGGCCGCGTTATTCAAGCCTCAATCGATTCCTCGTCTTTGAAGCAGGGCGATATAGTACAACTAGGCATGCGACCAGAACATATGACGCTCGAATGCGAACACAATACAGTTGAAGGCAGAGTAACCTTGATAGAACACCTTGGTGAATTGTCTTATTTGTATGTCGATATCGGTCAGGAAGGCGAAATGGTGCTTAAAGTAGATGGCGATAATCAACACCAAACAGGCGATCAGATCACCTTTGGCATTCAACCTAATCGGTTGTATGCATTTGATCACCAAAGCAACGCCTTAACAAGAGTCAATGCCCATACGTCAGCGGCTATTCCGCTTTAACGCTGGAATACTTAGCCCTTAGCAATAACAAGTACGGGAACCCCTTCCCGTTCAGGACACTAACTATGAACCAAAATCGCGTTAATGAGTTATTTGGCGCTGCCGAAGCATTGAGAGAAAAAGGCATTCCTCTCTATGTGCAGGTAAAAAAAGCCATTCTGGCGTCTATTTCTGCAGGTCGAGTGCTTGGTGGCGATACACTGCCACCAGAGCGTGATCTGGCTAAGTATCTTGATGTGTCGCGTGTTACTGTGCGCCGCGCCATTGACGAACTGGTAAAAGAAGACGTATTGACGCAACGCCAAGGCGCTGGCACCTTTGTCAGCGAGCGAGTTGAGCAGCCTCTGAATCACCTGCGTAGCTTTACCGAAGTAATGAAAGCACGTGGTAAAGCCATTACATCCAAATGGCTAGATCGCTCTTTGGGAATGCCTCATACAGATGAATGCAAAGCCCTTAAGCTGTCAGAAGAGCAAGAGGTTGTGCGCTTTTATCGTTTGCGTTATGCCGATGGTAAACCCATGGCGCTCGAATTAGCGACGATTCCAAGTAATTACATTCTCAACCCTTTTGCGATGGAAGGATCACTGTACGATTTACTGGAACAACAAGGCTGCCGCCCTGTTCGCGCTTTTCAGCGCCTCCGTGCTGTTAGCATTGATGAGCAACGAGCTCAACTGCTCGACATTCCAGAACTTAGCGCTGTGCTTTACATTGAACGTACCGCTATCACGCAAGATGGTACGCCCATTGAGTTTACGCGTTCATGGTTTCCTGGGGACTCCTATGATTTCGTGGCGGAAATTCATAACACCATATAATCAGTATTTATCCATTTCAACGTAAAAAGGCTTTCTACGCTAAAGTAGAAAGCCTTTTTCTAGGGTTAGATCTATCAAAACGTCTGCTATTTTTCTTCTTTTGCCTTAGCCAGCAACAAAAAGCGTTTATGAATTTTCCGTGTTGCCAGCCACACGCTGCCAACCACAAGTGGCACCGACAAACCTATCACTAGGCTTTTATCAAAATTCACGCCTTTGTCGTATACCGCTTCGATCAAGAACTTCAACAAGCCCACGCTGTAATAACTGATCGCAGCAACAGACAAGCCTTCGACCGTATGTTGCATGGCCAATTGTATTTTCGATCGACGATCCATAGAGGTGAGCAGTTGTTGATTCTGAGATTGGATCGACATTTCGACTTGGGTGCGCATCATATCTGACACTCTGTCGATACGAGTTGAAAGGCTTTCTAGGTGTGTGCCTGCGGTGTTACACGTTCTAACCGCTGGCGTTAAACGGCGTGTCATGAATTCCGTGACGGTTAAGTGGCCAGACACTTCATCTTCTTTCAACTCGTTAAGCCGTTTTAATACCAGCTCGTGATAGGCTCGTGTTGCGCTGAATCGAAATGAGGTTTTGGCTCGCGTTGCTTCTACCCATGCCGCCATATCAATAAGCTCACTCAGTATGGCTTGCTCATCAAGCGTTTCTTTAGAATCCGATAAACTGGCTGTTGTACGGGCAAGCTGTTCGTCCATGATAACAAGCTCAGCATTATATTGACGTGCCATAGGCAAGGCTAACAAGGCCATCAGACGATAGGTTTCTATCTCAACCACTCGCTGAACCATACGACCCAGTTGACTGTCACTCATGTTCTTGTTGTAGATCAAAAAGCGACCACACCCATCACTGTGTAATTGGAAAGTTGTCCACACTTGAGCATCACCATTTTGAGGGCGGCTACCCACCAAACGCATGCCCTCAAAGTGGCTTTTTACCAAGGTCAAATCGGGTTCAGGAACAGTACGAGCATCTTCGACGGCTACATGAAATGCCGCCAAAACCGTACCAGGAATCGTCGATAACCAATCTACGGGCAAACAAGACAACGCATTTTGATCAAAAAATCCAAGACTATGGTCAACTTGGCTATGGGTAATCATGTAGGAAGTGAACTCTAAATGCTTATCTCGGCGTATTTTAAAGTGGCCAAAGTCCACTTCAATACACACACCATCTTCCTGTGGGACGGTTCCTGAAAATGACGAATAAAGTGAGCAAAAATGCTCGAACTCTGCTCGCTTTTGCTCTGGGCCCACAATGACCGCGAGGTAACTAATTCTGGCGGGGCTAGGCAGCACCTGAAAGGGACGCGAATGTAACTCCGCATAAAGAGCATCACGTAAAGGATGCACCTCTAATCCATACGAGTTATTGACCTTGTGCACTGTATTGTTCCGATGTTTAAGGGTGAATAGAAGTAATTTTTTTACCACTTTTTTAACTATCCCAAGCATACCATCAGCAGTATGAAAAAAATCACGACTTACACACATTAGAGAAGGTATCGACATAAATTTCTCTACCATCATGCACCACATGCTTGCTTTATTTACACCTGACCCACAAAATAAATTGAAGACGATAAATAGGTTAAGTCAGCGTATGTCGGCATCGATCATAAAATACAGCGTGTTGTTATTAGCAGGAAGTTACTTAAGCATGGTGCACAGCAACGAGCTAATCACCTTTGGGAAAGCGTGTTTAGAAAAAGAAGAAACATTGGCCAAAGCAGAGGCAAGGCTCGAGAAAAAATCCATCCGTTCGGAGCAGTCACAACGCAAAACACGCACATCCATCGGCCAACTACAGCAACTCAAAGAACAAAAAGCCCAACTAGAAACGTCAATGAGCGACTGTGAAAGCACACCAAACAGCGCCTATTGCCACCAAATTCGCCACCGTTACAATGAATTAACCTATCAAATACACATCGCCGAAGCAGACTCAGTGGAAGATGGCAGGTATGGCGATGATCCCGTAACCGAATTTGAGTTCAGCCAACAACAATTTAATCAACGTTATGACAATTTCATCGCCCAGTGCCGAGACTCAAACACCCATTACGCTATGATTCAAGACCCTGAAGCCTATGCCGCTGTTTGCTCGACAGCCAGCGCAAAGCAGTCTATCACTTGCTCACTTTTCTAGTCATTGCGGGAATGCGAGACATAGACTAATTTGTCCATTGGAAAATCCAGCGCCTCCGCTTTGGCAAGCAACCGACGTTTCACGTCTTCCGGCATCGTTGGTGTTCGCGATAGCAACCAAAAATAATCACGGCTTGGGCCAGAAATCATGGCGTATTGATAGTTATCTTTATCTAATTCGAAAATCACATAGGCGCCATAAAACGGCCCAAAGAAAGAAACTTTTAAATGACCAACATTCGATGAATTGACAAAATAGGCTCGCCCTTCGGCTTCTCGCCATTCTTTGTCTTCTGCTGAATAACCGCGATTCAATACCGCAACACCACCGTCCTTACGCATGGAATAAGTTGCCGTGACATTCGACAACCCTTCTTCGAAATCATGATCTTGTCGAACAATTTCATACCAAGTCCCCAAATAACGTTCTATTTGAAACGGCTTCACCGGATCGATATCTTTCGGAGCGCTGGTACAGCCCGCTACAAAAACCATGATTAGCCAAACTAACGCTTTCATACACACCCCTTTGCTTATCCTGCCAAATACCCTACAAGGTTTTATAGTTTACCGCCCGCCATCATACAAATGTCACACTTCTATTGCAGTCTACTAAATGCCGTAAATGTGGGGAAATACAGCGTGTTCAGTACCAGATCAATACGTCCGTGGAATCGAGGACTTAACCTCCAAAGAAACAACAAGTCCATTGTAGTGCAATTAAATAGTACAACCCCAATCGCCAGCATAGCGCCGAGATACTTATCTTTCTCAATTGATATTTCCGTACTCGCAGGTGGTTTTTGGTGGGAAGGCAGCACAGGAACGCAACGAGGCTTAGGCACCCAACGCGTCGAAGCATTGGACCTCTGTCAAGAGAAGCTCGATGTGTTGGTCAAAGCATTGGGACCTGCTTATGTTCGCGTTGGTGGTTCAGAAGCGGATAAAGTTCGCTACTTTACCAGCACAGAGTCACAACCTCCCTGTGATAACGCATTACTACTGACACAGTTAATGTGGAATCAGCTGCATGACTTTTGCCAACGAAACGACTTGGCACTCATGTTCACCATGAAATATGGATTGTTTGAACGACGACAGCAAGGTTCATGGCAAGCCGATGACGTCATCGCACTGCTGAAATACAGCCATGACAATCATCAAACCATCGACGTTTGCGAGCTTGGTAATGAACTCAATGCGTATTGGGCTTTTCATGGGTTCACTTCCCAGCCGAGCGCCAAAAACTTGGCAAAAGATTACGACACTTTTATACGTTGCATTCGTCAACACAGCCCTAACAGCAAAGTGGCTGGGCCTGGCAGTGCTTTTTGGCCAAGAATTGGCGAAGCCATTAAACCACTGAGCAACATTTCTGCGCCATTTTTAGACTATTTAGAAGAGCCCCTGGACATAGTTGATTGGCATTATTACCCCTTTCAAAGCACACGCTCTCCAGTCAAAACCCGAGTCGCCAGTGTGGACAATATTCTCTCGCCGAATTCATTAAAAGACTTTGAAAAATACTCCAAACAACTCGAACAATTACGCGATCAATACCAACCAACCGCGCAACTCTGGACTGGCGAAACTGGATCGGCTCAGTGTGGCGGACAGGCAAAATTGTCCGACCGATTTGTGTCCTGTTTTTGGTGGGCAGACCAGCTAGGCCGCGGTGCGAAAATCGGCCAAAAAGTCATGGTAAGACAAAGCCTTATTGGCGGTGATTACGCCTTAATTAATCGCCAGACACTCAAACCCAACCCCGACTATTGGGTCAGTTGGCTATGGGGAAAACTGATGGGAACCGACGTGTATGACGTGCAAAGCAACGACCCATTTGTACAAATATACTGCCACAGTGCCAAAAAAGAAGGCAAATGCACCTTATTGATTATCAACATGTCAGCATCACCAAAGATCTTGAATTGCCATGGCTTTGGATCAAAGAAAAAACGTTTTGAAATCATCGCCGATTCACTCACATCGAAGAAAATACGCATCAACGGCATCAAACCACGGTTCAAGCAGGGCAAGGTAAAACTTGGTGATTTCCCTAAACTGTCCAAACTTAATATTGTCAGCCCGTACAGCATCAATTTTTGGTGTTTTACTGTTTAAGGAACGACCCAGACTTTACTGAGCACCTATTGAACTGGCTGACTCATCTCAAATGGATTAGCCCGACAAAAATAGGATGACGCCATAGTTCTAAAAGCATCACTGCATCATGGAAACATCAACTTATAAATGAAGTGGTCCAGCAACAAATGACGATAATGCGTCTTAAATACACCTTAAATCCCAACAAAGTTCTTGATAATTTCCCCTTCATCCGTAATATGCCAAACGAAAATAATTCTCAAATCTTACAATTATTTTTTGCCACCCAATTCGGAAAACATTGCTTAAACAGAGCCTACGGCTTTCAACCTAAGAGTCATCGCAACCACAACGGAGTAATATTCATCACTTAGCGTTGATGAAACCATACTTATGCAGTCAAACTTAATTTCTGATGCCGTTTCGAGCCAACGTCGCAGTGAAAAACGTCGTTGGTCAGTTATTGGCATCTTGCTTATCATTCTTGTATGTTCCTTCATTTTAGACGTGGCAACAGGCCCTTCTTTGCTCAACGTAAAAAACGTTGCTAATGCCTTACTGAATCTAATTGGCTTTCCTGTCGAGGTGGATCCAACAACCAAAGTAATTGTTGCCAGCTTAAGGCTACCCATCGCGATAATGGCCGTGGTAGTAGGTGGTGTATTAGGTGTGGGCGGCGCAGAAATGCAGACGCTATTAAACAATTCTATGGCAAGTCCTTATACTCTAGGAATGGCTGCCGCCGCCGGGTTCGGAGCAGCATTAATGCTGTACTTTGGCTCGCTAGGTATAGACACCAACATTGCAGTACCTCTCGGGGCTTTTGTGTGTTGTATGCTGGCGGCGACATTTCTATTCGCATTGGCAACCATGAGGCACATCAGTTCGGGCCAGCTGATATTGGCAGGCATTGCGTTATTGTTCCTTTTCCAGTCATTGCTATCCCTTGTACAATTTGTGTCATCCCCTGAACTGAGCCAACAAATTTTATTTTGGTTATTTGGCAGCCTGTCGAAAGCATCATGGACCAACCTGATAATTATCATCAGCGTAACCGTCGTATGCATGGCTTTTTTGATTCGCGATGCGTGGAAGCTCACAGCACTCAGGTTAGGCGAAGAAAGAGCCAAAAGCCTTGGCGTTAACATCACCCAACTTAGACTTCGTACCTTATTAATTGTGGCCATAATGACAGCAACAGTGACAAGTTTTGTGGGTATCATTGGTTTTGTCGGCATTGTGGCACCCAACATTGCAAAAATGTTAGTTGGTGAAGATCAGCGCTTTTTCTTACCGTTGTCGTTCATTATTGGCGCATTTTTATTATCTAGTGCGTCGGTGTTATCCAAGGTAATTGTTCCTGGTGCGCTCTTCCCGATCGGTATTGTCACAGCCATCATTGGCGTGCCTTTCTTCTTTTGGTTGATTTTAGGTAAAAGGCGTTAATTATGTTGCAAGTCACCCATCTGAATGTGGTTTTAGACGAACTAGTGTTGGCTAAGAACATGTCTTTTACCTTAGAGCCGGGTAAGGTTAATGTCATTATTGGCCCGAACGGCACAGGAAAAAGTACGTTATTAAAAACCTTGTTCGGCGATATTCAGGCAAAATCAGGGGAGATATCTTTCGCTAACCAAACACTTCAACGCAAACAGTTATCACAATGGCGCAAGCAGTTTGGCTACATGCCACAAGATATTCGCTTAGATGTTGAGCTTAGCGTTCTGGAAGTGGTCTTGCTAGGGCAACTAAATACACTGGGATTTCGCTTAGATGACACCGTGATTGAGGAAGCTTTAACTGCGCTTGATAAAATTGGGTTACTGCATCTTGCTAACCGCGATGTAAACAAGCTCAGTGGAGGTCAATGCCAAATGATCTTATTCGCACAAGCACTAATGCGCAAACCCAAAATACTCATGCTTGATGAACCTGTGAGTGCGTTGGATTTGCACTTCCAGCATGTCCTTCTGGACCATCTAGACACGCAGACCAAACAACAGGATTGGATTACCGTCATGGTACTTCACGATCTCAATCTAGCAGCCCAATACGCCGACAATTTGCTAGTGCTAAAAGATGGCCAACTGATCGCAAGTGGCCATCCAAGTGACATACTCAACCCTGCTTTGGTAAAAGCCGTGTACAATGTTGATGCCGACGTAACCAAAGACGCGTCAGGAGTGCCATTTGTTCGCACCATCAGACGCCACACGACAACATCAACTCACGTTGAAAATACAAAACAACGCGTATTCAATCCGACTGCTGAATTCCTGATTTAAGGTTGACACCTTCTTAACATGCTATCCAAACATTTTTTAAGAGATTGGCAAATACTCTCCCCTGCTGGGCGAGTATTGGTCATCAATGGCTTTACGTTCAACCTCGGCTTTTTCATGCTGCTTCCCTATCTTGCGGATCATTTGCAACATAATTTGGGCATTAGCGGTTGGTATGTTGGTGTCATCATCGGCTTACGCGTCTTAAGTCAACAAGGCATGTTTTTGGTTGGTGGAACATTGGGGGACAGGCTCGGTTATAAGCGCCTTATTCTTTTAGGGTGCGCTGTTCGAATACTCGGCTTTACGCTCTTGGGCCTTGGTCAAACTGTTCCTATTTTAATGCTAGGGGCCTTCTTTTCTGGCTTTGCCGGAGCTCTTTTTACACCGAGTAGCCAAGCGTATTTGGCGTCTGAATACCCAGAGCAAAAATCACGAGACAAAGTCTTTGCATTGCAAAGCCTGACATCAGAAGCGGGCATGTTACTTGGCCCATTGCTTGGATTGTCTCTGCTTTACGTGGATTTCGCTCTAGTCGGTGTCGTTTCTGCGGGCTTATTTACCTTATTGCTTATTATTCAGTGGCGTTTCCTTCCTGAACTGGCGTCACAACAGAACACAACACACACGCATTCTCGATTTTGGAAACAATGGGGACAAATGCTCACACACAAAGCATTTATGCAATTTGTGTTGTGCTCTTCTGTTTATCACCTGTTGTTCCACCAACTCTACATAGCAGTACCTCATGAAATTCGTGTTGTCACTCAAGATATCAGCATCATCACTTGGGTCTTTGCGACTTCCTCTATTACGGGCGTTCTTATGCAAATGCCTGTCAGTCGCTTTGTAGAAGCACGCCTAGGTACAGCGCGAGGAATGTGGCTAGGGATGACCATCATGGGATCCAGTTATTTGTGGCTAAACCTTAGCTTGTCTTGGTTACCAGCCTTGCCATTTATTCTCTGCGGGCTCTTTTTTAGTGTCGGATCCATGTTGGTTTTTCCGCTACTGGGCGCGTATGTACCTAAATTCTGCTCCGCGAAAGAGCTAGGAAGCCACTATGGATTGTATTCGTGTATTGGCGGCCTCTATGCTTTTACTGGCAACATAAGCACCGGCTGGCTGTTATCTTCAAGCCAACTTCCCCACTTTTGGGTGTGGATAGGGCTAGCAAGCGTTGGCGCGGTATCAGGAACATTGCTGTTTCTCCAAGTGACAGAACATTCAAAGAAAACAAGCATCGCACGTCCACAATAACCCCAGATTACAAAAAAGCCCCGCATTCGCGAGGCTTTGTCTTACCCATTCAATCCGTTATTAAACAGTTGTATTTTTCACCGAAAACATACCGTAAGCGGCCACCACTAAGAAACAAACTGCAGGCACTAAATATGACGCGATAGCGCCGTATTCATCAATCGTTGCCCCTTGGATTAATGGCATAACCGCGCCACCCAAGATCGCCATAACCAAACCCGCCGAGCCAAATTTCGTATCACTTCCAAGTCCATCTAACGCGATACTGTAAATCGTTGGGAACATCAAAGACAAACACGCCGAAATAGACACAATCGCCCACACACCGGTTACATCTGGCACCATCACAGCGTAAAAACACAAAACCGTGCCTAATAAAGCCAAAATACTTAACAACACAGCGGGACGGAAAAAGCCCATCAACCAAGTCATCACAAAGCGCGATACCAAGAAAATAATCAAACTGTACTGTAAATAATCAGACGCACTGGCTTCCGTACCGCCAAGTGTTTCTTGCACATATTGAATGGTAAATGTCCAAGTACAGGTTTGCGCTGCCACGTTAAAGAACTGTGCAACCACACCCCAACGGTATTGTTTTCTGCGGATCAATCGACCCAATGTCGCCATAAAATCAATGGTTTGAACTTCATCAACATTGACCTTATTAGCCGATTTCGGCACTCGCATAAAATAGATAAGCGCCCAGATGATCATCAGCACAAACGCCATGCCGACATAAGGCGTCATCACGCTGTTTAATTCATCCGCACGAATGCTAAGCAACATTTCTGGTGCCATGTTGGCTCTTTCTTCAGCCGTTGCCGTGTTTAAGTTAGGAAGAATCAAAGTCGCGGCAAGGAATACTCCAATATTGGTGCCCACAGGGTTAAACGCCTGAGCCAAGTTCAAGCGACGCGCTGCGCTGCCTTCTGGCCCCATGATCATCACAAACGGGTTCGCCGAGGTTTCTAAAATAGACAGGCCCGCTGCCAAAATAAACAAAGCGGCCAAAAAGAAACCATACGTCATCGAAACACTGGCAGGATAAAACGCCAAGGCCCCTAAAATCGCCAAGCCTAATCCCGTCAACACGCCCGCTTTATAAGAGTAACGAGCATTGATAAACGCGGCAGGAATCGCCAAGCAGAAATACGCGCCGTAATAAGCGAACTGTACTAAAGCGGATTCAAAGGTGCTCATAGTAAAGATTTTACTAAACACTTTTACCAATGGATCGGTCATGTTGGCAGCGACGCCCCATGCAGCGAAACAGGTAATCAATAAAATAAACGCGATTTTCATGTTCGGATAAACGAACGGAGCAGAAAGGGAATTTTCAGGAGCTGTATTTTGATTTTTCATAAAGCAAACAACATCTATTATTTTATAGTTGGATGATAAGACGTGCTGACTACCTATTCTCGAATAGACAGACCAAAACACCTCGTCATCATCAGACATTGATATAGGCTAACCGCAGTTTGGGCATTATTTTGCTTGGTTTAAAACCTGCAATAGCGCCCTTTCCACGACCAACATCAAACACAAGGTGCGAAATCCTACCACCAACTTTCTATAAAAATGCGCTTGCAGAACAAAACTTAGTACTTTGTAAGTGGATTAATCTTTTCTTACCCATTTCATTAACATAAATGAAATATTCATGACTTAGGGTTCATTTTAATCCCCCTAAGTCACTGTAATATTTGCTAATTGTTTTTATTTGTCGGGGTATTTCGCAATAACCGCAAAGCATTTGCTGTGACCAAAGCAGTCGCGCCAGAGTCCGCTAATACGGCAAGCCACAACCCAGTTATACCCAGTAACGTAGTGACCAAAAACACCGCCTTCAGGCCTAAAGCTATGGTGATATTCTGACGAATATTAGCATTGGTCGCACGAGACAAACGAATCATCTCTGCCAAGCCTCGCAAGCGATTATGCGTCAATGCCGCATCTGCCGTTTCTAAGGCGACATCTGTGCCGCTTCCCATCGCAATGCCTATGGTAGATGCTTTCATCGCTGGAGCGTCATTAATACCATCGCCCACCATGGCTGTCACCTGCTGTTGATTCAATTCAGTGACCGCCGTAACTTTGTCTTCTGGTAATAAATCCGCTCGATAATCTATGTTCAATTCGGCAGCAATGGCCGCAGCGGCACGGGCATTATCACCGGTTAACATCACACCATTAATACCCAAATCGGCTAAGTCTTTAAGCGCGGCTTTAGCGTCATCGCGTAATCTATCCCGCAACGCGATCAAGCCAGAAAGTTCGCCATCTTCAAGTACAACAACGACCGTTTTACCCTCTTCTTCCAAGCCAATAACTTGCTGTTGAATAGAATCATCTAACGCTTGCTCTAACTTACTTGGTGAGCTGATTTTGATTTTTCTACCTTCAAAATCCCCTTCTACACCAACACCCGCCAAGGTCTTGCGATTATCAGCATGAACGAGAGCAACACCTTGATGCTCGGTGTAATCCACAATAGCCTTAGCCAATGGATGATGGGAACCCATTTCAACCGACGCTGCGGCCGACAATACATCACTCACATTTGCATTATTAAAAGGCACCACATCCATCACGCTTGGCTTACCTTCCGTGAGTGTGCCCGTTTTATCAAAGGCGATGGTTTTGATTCGACCCAGTTGCTCTAACGCTAATCCGCCTTTAATCAAAGCACCACGACGAGTCGCCGCCGCCAAACCAGACGTAATCGCCGCTGGCGTCGAAATAACCAAGGCACAAGGACAACCAATCAACAACAAGGCTAAACCACGATAAATCCACGTATCCCAAGGTTGAGCGAAAGCCAGAGGCGGAATCAAGATCACCAAGACAGAAATCAGCATAATCACTGGCGTATAAATACGGCTGAATTTATCTAAGAAACGCTCAAGCGGTGCTCTGCGTTCTTCCGCTTCTTCAATCAGGTGTAAAATTCGATCTATGGCGTTATTACCGGGTTGCGACACGACTTTGAGTCGCACCACCCGATCCGCCAGCAAGCTGCCAGCGGGAACTTTTTCACCAGACGAACGCTCAACAGGAACAGATTCCCCAGTCAACGCGCTTTCATCAAAGCTTGCCATTTCGGACAAGAGTTCCGCATCCGCAGGTAAGCGCTCACCCGGCGACACCTCAATTTCATCCCCTGGACGCAAATCCGCAATCGCAATTTTTTGACGTTCACCCTTTTTGATAATCAAGGCTTCTTCTGGCAATAACGCCATTAACGCGCTGACACCTTTGCGTGCGCGATTTGCTGCAAAGGATTCCAAACACTCGCCAATCATAAAGAGCAACAGCACCATAGCGGCTTCTGCTGTGGCGCCAATAAATAACGCACCAACGGCTGCGACACTCATTAAGGTTTCAATGGCAAACGGCGAACCGCTGCGCATCATACGCCATGATTTTTTCACGATGGGCACCAAGCCAACCAAAGTAGTGACAATAAACGCCGTTTCGCCAAACACAGGATTAAATTGTGTTATTCCCCAGCTGAATAGCATCAGTACAGCCAACCCGACAATCGGGCCGTACTCACTTAACGACTGACGAGAAAACCATGAGGTCGTGCTTTGATTTGAAATAGTTTGAGCAGAATTGGTTTGATTCGAACCTTGCTTAAAAGCACTTTTATCCAAAGAAGCCAAACTAAAACCAATGCCTTTTACGGCTGCTTGGATTTTGTCAGATACATCAGTATTGGCCGAAACACGTAATTTTTCGGTAGAGAAAACCACATTGGCACTTATTACACCTTCAACAGAAGTAACCGCCTTCTCAATGGAACGCGCACAACTGGCGCAATCCATTCCGCTAACTCGCCAACTATAATTCTGATTATCGGTTGCTTGGGCTAAAGAGGCATCGTCATTTGCATCAGCGGGCACACAGCAACTGGCGTCGCCTTCGTCATCGGAAGAACAGCAAGTACTTTCTTTCTTGCCGCTGTCGTCGCTTGCGCAGCAAGAGGAAACCTCACTCGATGTCGAGCAACAAGAACTGCTCGTTTCTTGATGTGTGTGTGATGAATGGTCTTTTGCTTGATGACACTGACATGAAGAATGAGATTGGCAATTTTCTTTATGGTGACCTGATGAATGATGCATACAACTCTCCTGTTATGAATATATAACAAGAGTGTAGACCTTGGATCATACTCCAAGGTCAAGCATCCGTTTCCTATTTCTTAAAAATAAAAAACCTTAGCCCTTAATGGCAACACCTTCTACTTCTAATACCGTTTTGGCATCGGTACGCTCCATGATCTTCACCAAGGCGGATTGAATCACTTCATCTTCGCGTACATCACTTTGGCCAGCAAAACGCTGATCTTGTGGCTCTGCGCCTTCTTCAGCGGTAAACGTCACAATCACCTCTGTGGCGATTTCTGCTGTTTCGCCAAAGTACGCGATGGAAAGCTGCGGATAACCTTTGAAACCCATTTTGACTTTCTTCGCGATACGCTTTTTCGATTTATCTATGTTCATGCTGCCTGCCTAGAGGGAAAGGTATTGAGTATCAAGAAAAACTATTGCTGGATTAAACCACAAAGCAGACCAATCAAGGTAAATTAAACACAAAATACCCCACCCTAGCCCCTTCAAAGACACAAGGGGAGAGAATAAAAATCTCTAAACTCCCCCCTGCCAAGGGGAGGTTGGGAGGGTAAATCACTTAATTAAACTAAGCGCCGCTCTAAACTCGTCTGCTCGACAATCACCAATCAATTCAAACAAGCACATTTCCAAGCTAGTCACTTCTGCACCTTTGCGTGCCAATTTGTCGAGTGCCATGACTTTGTTTTCTATCGTTCGTGAGGACACACAATCACTCACCAACTCCACGTCATAACCCAGATCTAGCAAACCTAGCGCCGTTTGATACACACAAATATGCGTTTCGATGCCGGTAATCAGCCACGAATTCATCTTGGCCTTTTTAACCGCATCGATGAAATCAGGTTCACCACAGGCACTAAAAGAATACTTAGCTATTGGCTTAACGGTATCCAAAACCTCACGTAACTCTGACACGGTTGCCCCCAGTTTTTCTGGGTTTTGTTCCAACCAAAGAATCGGCATTCCCAATAGCTTGGCGGCTTTTACTAATTTAACCAAATTGGCAATAAACGCCTCGCTGTCGTGAACAATCGTCGCTAGCTTTCCTTGAACGTCGATCACCACCAAACCGGTTTTGTCTTTTCTCAACATGCTATTTCCTTTTTTATTTTTATCCGTTGCTTTAAACCAGTTTAATACCAAGGGAGGTCAGCAAACTTACCGCTTCATATCGACAAAAGATGGCGTTTTTAATGGTATTTTTCTTCACATCAATATCGTAGTTGGTCGCGCCATTAAAATCTGCGCCTGTTAAATTAGTATTCACAAACAAACTATTGGTTAAATCGGTTCCCGTAAAACGCCCTCGGGAAATCGTCGCTTCTCGAAAATCCACATCGTGCGCTCGGCAATCTTCAATCACGATACCTGACAATTTCAAACCATAAAACGACGAAGCATTAAGCAGACATTCTTTAAAAAATAACGGTGCGCCAAGTTGCAAACCTCGCCAATAGGCTTTTGTCCAATCAACACCCAACACTTTTGATTCATAAAACTGCACCTCTGAAAACGACGAGTTTCGCACATTCACCGCGGTCAACTTGCACTTACGAAACTGGCAATCCTTAAAAGTGCAGCCATCAAAAAACGCCTCGGTGAAATCACAGGACTCAAACACACACGACTCAAACGTCCTACGACTGATGCTATCTTGTTCCATAGACAAATCAGTGAAGGTGACTCCATAATATGCCGCATCGTTCGGCAATACATTTTCCATGATATTCTCCCAGTCTTAAGAAGACTAAAGTATCAAGAGAACCAAAGTGGCTCAATCTAAACCGATCACAACAACGTCTTGAAGACACGTCTTCTATGTCACGATTTTGTCATCAAACACAGCCATTATTAACGGTTACGAATGTCTACACTGTGTTTACTCTGCTCAAGATGACTTGATAAAAAAACCAAGCAATTTGCTATTGCTCCCGTTTCATTGTTTGATTCCCGATGGAGTGGAACACAATTTTAGCGAGTCTTTTTATTAGAGCGCCTTTAGAATTCAAAATCACACTCGTTATACGACACTTTGCCTATCAAAAAAGGGAGCGGCATGACCTCCGAAAAAATCAAAAAACGCTATCCACGACCACCAATCAGCCTAATTGAAAGCAATATTCCAGGTTGGGAGGTTGATATTTATATTGGCGGATCAAAAGGCGTTGCCGATGCCGAGCTCTTAGAAAAGCACAATATAAAGGTTGTTTTAAATTGCGCGATCAATTTAGACATTGATCTTGTTCATTTCGAGGAAGCCAATACACCAGAGCACCTTTTAAGACATGGGTCCGGTCGTGTTCGCTATTTCAAAATTGGATTGATTGATGGCGCTGGCAACCCAGAAGCCATGATATTAGCAGGCTACCATTTGATGCGTTCGGCATTGGATCAAGAACTTCCCGAAAAAGCCTCTTATAAAGTACGCGAGAAAGGCAACATACTAGTAAATTGCCGAGGTGGTCGTAGTCGATCCGTAACCATCGTTGCTTTGTTTTTGCATCTTGAATACCCAGATCGCTACCCAACATTGGAGACAGCCATTGCCCATATTCGTGAAAAACGTGAACTGCACCCGGACGAATGGTTTGAGACCCCAAAGCCCGCATTAATACAGCTTGCGGAACGTGCAGCCGAAATGGAAAAAACTTTACGGCAAGCCGGTTTTGGTAGAACACCATGACGCTGTAGAAAAGGTTGTTAGCAAAGTCGAGCGATTTTGTTATTTGTTTCCCTTATAAAGAGCCGTAACCTTTTGTGTTCGAGCTTTTAAAGGCGCTTTTTAGAAAGGAAATACCATGCTCAACAAAACAAGAATTAAAGTCCGAGGCTATCATCTAGATCTTTTTCAACATGTTAATAACGCCCGTTACCTAGAATTCATTGAAGAAGGCCGTTGGGCTTTTTTTGATGAATTTTTCGATCAAGAAGACTGGATGCAGCAGGACTTTGTGTGGCCTGTGGTGAATATCAACATCAACTTCAAGTCCGAAGCCAACTTTGGCGATCTGCTCGAAGTTCAGACTCGATACACTAAAATCGGCAACCGCAGCATTACCATGAAGCAAACCATCATAAACGTGAAAAACAATGACCTTGTTGTAGAAGCGGATGTTACTTATGTGTGCTTTTCCAAGGCCGCAAAAGCCGCAATTCCTTTTCCGGATGATTTACGTGAAAAAGTACAACAGTCCATCACTAGCAATTTATAACGCATAAAAAAGGAGGCAAAATGCCTCCCTTTGTTGTACACCTTCCGGATGCTGTTACCAGTCCAGTGTGACTTTCAATCCTGTTTCCAGTGATTTCTGTGCGGCATCTGCAAGCATTTGCGCACGACGCCCATCTTCGAAACTTGGAGATACAGGTTTCTTCGCTAGAACGTTTTCAATAAAGGCCGTTAGCTGCAAGTTATAAGCATCCACATAACGATCAATAAAGAAGTTATAAAGTGGATCTTTTACTTGCGTCGTATCTTTGGTGAAACGCGTTACAGAGGTTGGCGTTTGGTTATTGGAAATCACCATGCCTTCTGAGCCAAACGCTTCCACTCGTTGGTCATAACCGTAAATCGCGCGACGCGAGCCGTTAATGTGAATCAAGCGTCCAGATTGGCTTTTCATAATCAGCATGACGCTGTCTACATCGCCAATTTCGGTGATCTTTTCATCTACCATAGCACCGCCGAAAGCTTGCAGCTCAACAATCTCTTCGCCCAAAACAAAACGCGCCATATCGAAATCATGAATAATCATGTCGCGGAAAATACCACCGGATGACTTAAGGTACTCCACTGGCGCCATACCAGGATCACGGCTGGTAATGATGACCTGCTCTAACTTGCCAATACTTCCGTCTTGCGCCGCTTTTGCTATTGCCGCATGACTTGGATCATAACGGCGATTAAAACCAATTTGGATCGGCACGTGACAATCTTTAATTTCTTCTAAGCAAGCGTTTACCGTAGCTGTATCCAAATCAATTGGCTTTTCACAAAGAATGGCTTTGCCTGCTTTGGCGGCTTTAATGATAAGATCAACATGGGTATCAGTGCTGGTTGCAATTAATACTGCATCAACATCTGGGTCTGCCAGCGCCTCATCCACACTAGAAACAACTTTTGCCCCCGTTGCATTTGCTACCGCTTCTGCCGCTGGCGCATAGACATCAAATACATACTTTAAATTAGATTGAGCAAACGCCTGAATATTTTGGGCGTGCATTTTTCCGATTCGACCCGCTCCAAACAAAGCAAAATTCAACATGATAATTCCTTAGTGTTATTTTTTATACAAGAAGACTACTGCTCTCATAACGTCGCAACAGTTATTAAGGTTTAGAGCTGTTTATCTCGTTCAATTATCCATTCATGATCCGGATCATTATGGAAAATCCAGTTACGACTTGGTCCTGCCATAACATTCAGGTAGTAGGATTGGTAACCATGAGGCACACCAACTGGATGATAACCTTCTGGCACCATGACGAGATCACCGTCTTCCACAGCCATGGTTTCATCAATGCTGCGATCATCGGTGTAAACTCTCTGAAAGGCAAAACCTTGAGGCGGGTCGATCTTATGGTAATAGGTTTCTTCTAATTGGGTTTCCGCAGGCGCCGCATCAGTATCGTGCTTGTGAGGTGGATAGCTCGACCAGCCGCCACTTGGCGTAATCACTTCACACACCAATAAACTGTCAGCGGGTTCATTGCCAAACAAAATATTGCACACATGACGCGTATTACTCGCTACACCACGAGTTTCATATTGGCATTGCTCGGGTGTTATCAACCTAGCTTGAAAACCGCCCTTACCTGGCGCCTTACAAAATGCCACTTCCACATCGGTAAGGGCGGTAATGCGAATTTCATCTTGGGCTGGGGAATAGACAGAATAAGGGGCTTTTTGATCGAACACACTCATGCGATCACCAATATTTTCCCACTCTTCACTTTTGGTACTTGCATTCGCTTTACCAGAAAGAATCACGGCACATACTTCATCAGTTCCAGTTTGAATCTGTACCGATTCACCGGCTTTAACTTGATGCGCTTCAAAACCTACATAGCGCCAATTCGCACTTTGTGGTGTGACATGTTGCGTCAATGTTGTGCCGTCCAGAGAGCGTTTCTTACTTAGCAAGTGTGACATACAAACCTCAATCGTTATTATTGTATCGTGAGCATTTCAAGCCAATGAAAACATTAGTATCTTGAATCATATTGCTCTACTTCAACCCATGTTCCTTTTTCGTGGGACTCAACCACACAGTCCAGAATAATATTGACCTGTGTTGCCGCTCTAAAATCTGGCCACAAGGGTGCGTCATGCACAACACCTTGGAATAAGTCCCGAATTTCAACGGCCTTCATATCATTGAAACCCAACCCATGCCCAGCTGATACACAAAATGCTTGGTAATCTGGGTGCTCTGGGCCTATCAGAATACGTTTAAAGCCTTGTGTCTGTGGATTTCCTTCGGCGACATACAAAGACAACTCAGATAAGGTTTCTTGATCGAAAACTAAGCTCCCTTTGGTGCCTGTTATTTCAAATGACAAACCATTTTTTTCGTCCCCAAGCAATGCGTGATGCCTCTAATGTACCTTGAGCACCGTTGGCAAAACGCACCATCATATGAGCTTGATCGTCGTTTTCAACCTCACCAACACCCGTATTCGAATCATCCGAGTTTTGAGCCAAAGGACGATGCTGATGCACCACTTTCAGATCCGCACACAGTGACGTGATAGGCGCCACCAGATGTGTCGCCAATTGAACAAGATGAGAAGCTAAATCGTTCAGCGCTCCAGTTCCAGCGAACTGCTTTTGCAAACGCCAACTAAAAGGTAAATTAGCATCGGCAAGATAATCTTCATTAAACACACCACGAAAATGCACTACGTCGCCAATATCACCTCGAGCGATCAATTGCTTAGCAAATTGCATGGTTGGGTTCTTAACGTAATTAAAACCTACCAGTGTCTTCACTCCTGCTCGTTCTGCGGCTTCTGTCATTTCTTTCGCATCGCTAGCATTGAGTGCTAATGGCTTTTCACTGTAGACAGATTTGCCTGCGCTGATTGCAGCCAATGCAATTTCTTTATGTAAAAAATTTGGCGCGCAGATATCGACAACATCAATGTCAGGATCATTAATTAAGCTCTTCCAATCCCCTGTTGATCGGCTAAACCCTAGCTCAAGTGCTTTGCTTTGCGCTAATTCAGGTGTTGCATCTGCCAACATGTCACATTGAAGTAAGTTCTGTGGGATAGCAAATGCCGCCATTGCGTTCCGATAGGCAATAGCATGAGCTTTCCCCATGTAGCCTGAACCAACCAAGCCAACCCGCATTTTTTTATTGTCATTATCCTGCCTCATATTTTTCATGCACTAACGCCGCTAAACTCAAAGCGCTTTGCCTTATAATAAGTATGGTTTTCTATTTTGTTCTAATAATAAGACATAATAGAATATATGTTTCATTATTTTCAATAGATTAATGATGTTTTTTTCTGATAGGCGCAAACATGTGCAGAGAAGAAGATGACAGAGATTGAAGGGAATAAAATAAAACAATATAAAACAATACTTTATATAAATTAGATATGGGGTAAAAATAACGACAAGACATAGAATATACATTCCAATAGGTTAAGCTTTAGACCCTAGGCCACGCCTTAGCACCCAATATAAGTAACTGACAATCGCAAGGTTAAACAACAAAATAGACACATTAATCACATTGAGCTGATGATAAAGAGCATAAATTTCAAAAGGGATGTAAAGAGAACCGCTAATAAAGGCAAACCATTCCGTCCAACGTAACCTATGCCATAATCCAAAGGCCATCACGAAGCGAAAAGAAGCGTACATCAATGCAATAACCACGACTAAAATAAGGTTGTTTTGCATCAGTTTTTCAACAAATAACAACACAGTGCGAATATGGTGAAGTGAAAAAGAAAGTGGCCCAAGATTGACGTCTTGCTGCACGATAGTATGGAGGTCTTCTCCTGTTAATAAGATCACACTGGCGGCCACCAGCAGAGCCAAAACGCCCTTTACACCTTCTAAAACAGCAATCGCATGCAAACCTTCATACTTCATAAACGCCACTTCAGCTAAAAGAAACAGCATAAACAACACAGATGACAGAAAAGTGATGGTGTATTTGCGCTAATGGACGATAGGAAGCTCACAAAAAAGGCAAGTTAAGCGAATGCTCAACTTGCCTTTTTTAATACGAATTAAAAGCGTTAGACTTTAAATTTGTCCAACGATTTGGCTTGTTCAACCGTGATATCCACCATGGTTTCACACAACACAGATTGACCTTGCGCTTCATCCGAAACCGATTGGCTAATATCGCGAATGTTCGTGGTATTACGGTTAATTTCATTGGATGTGGCGCTCTGCTCTTCGGCAGCCGCTGCGATCTGAATCGTCATTTCATTAATTTCAATGATGCTTAAACGAATCGCTTCAAGGGATTTTTTCGCTTGATCAGCAATACGCTGTGTTCCATTGGCGTTTTCACGGCTTTCAAGAATTGCTTTTTCAGCCCCTCTTACTCCCGTTTGAAGCTGCTGAATCATCTTGCTGATTTGCTCTGTGGACTCCTGTGTCTTAGACGCCAAGGTTCTCACTTCGTCCGCCACCACAGCAAAACCACGCCCCTGCTCACCGGCTCGCGCGGCTTCAATCGCAGCGTTAAGCGCCAGCAAGTTCGTCTGATCGGCAATGTCAGTGATGACTGTCAAAATCGATTCAATGTTATCGCTGTAACCTACCAAATCATTAATCGTGGTGACGACGTCACCCATTTGATCCGTCAGCTGCGCAATCGATGTAGTGGTTCGGTCGACAATTTGCTCACCTTCTTTCGCCGCCACATCGGCCTGATGCGCTCTGCTCGCAGCCGTTTGAGCATTGTCCGCTACATCATGTGCGGTTGCAGACATCTCGTGCATGGCTGTGGCCAATTGATCCAATTCACTCAGTTGCGTATACAGCTGTTTTGAAGAAACAACCGAAGACGCCGCCGTTTTGTCGGTGTTATCACGAATATGTTTAGATTGCGACTTCACTTCACTGATCAGTTTCTGAAGATAATCAATAAACTGATTAAATTCACCAGACACATGCCCAAATTCATCGTTAGTGGTAATTTCAAGACGCTTCGTTAAATCACCTTCACCACCATTAATCTCTTTTAAGGATTCATGTAATGCGCGAAGTGGCAATAACAAATGCGTCACAACAAAGAACAGCACAATCGACACCAACAAAGCCGCAATCAATGTACCAATAAATGCTACCCAACCAAATTCGCGAGTACTAGCAAACAGTTTGTCTTCATTTAACACCACACCAATGTACCAATCAGCGCCGTATAAATCGGTTAATGGGCTAAATGACACATACACGGAAGTTCCGTCCATTAATTGTCTTTGAACCAGGTCGGTGCTTAACGCAGGCACACCACCTTGGAACAAATTCGATACCGATTTACCGTTCAAATCAGCATTAGGATGACTGATGATTTTTCCGGCTTTGTTTAATAAAAACGCATAGCCGGTATTATTAAAATTCAAAGCGTTAACCGCATCAGATACCGTTTTAAGGCTTAAATCACCACCAAACGCACCTTTAAAAACACCATGGTCAGAGAAATCAGCAATAACAGAAATTAAGATATCGCCTTCTGTCGAAACATAGGGTTCGGTCAAAGCCGCTTGCTTGTGTTTTTTCCCTAAATCATACCAAGGACGCTTACGCGCATCCCAACCTGGTGGATTCCAGTTAGGGTCATTGGTAAAACGAGGCCCACCCGTTTCCAGACCACCAAACAACAGGATAAATTCTTTCTTATAGATAGGAAGGTCAAACGCTTTTTGAATGGTATCGGCATTAAAATCTGAATCCACTTTTTGCGAGATAACTTCAATAAGATCCATCTTATTTTTTAACCAGTTATTAACCTGTAAAGCCAGTGCTTTACTGCTTTCTTGAGTACTGGTCGTTGTTTTTTCAAACAGCGCATTTCTAACACCGCTGTATTGCAACCACGAATAAACGGAGAATGCAAAAACAACCACAATAGACGCGCACAAGATGACCTTATGGGATACCTTCATTATTTAATGACCCTTTTGAGGAGTTGATAATACCACTACAAAAATAGCACAAATTTCATACTGCAAGCGCTTTTGTCAGTAAGACAATAAGTTTTTGTAATTTTTGGTAAATTTATATTAACTCATCCTAAAGTGCCACTTTTTAACGGGTATTTTTCCTCACAAAGCCACTTATTATCCTATTTTCTTTATCCGTCATCAGATAGCTGAAAATAACGCCTTCCAAATTGTCATCAAGTTCCATTTAAATCATTCAAATCACAGATCGCATGCAATATTTTATATTGGCCATTAAAAAACCCCGCACTCCTTTCGGAAGCGGGGTTGGGTGTTGGTAACACTAGGAGATTAAGCGAGATCGAAACGATCCAGCTCCATTACTTTGGTCCATGCTGCAATAAAGTCTTTCACAAAACGTTCTTGTGAATCAGAGCAAGCATACACCTCTGCAATAGCGCGAAGTTGAGAATTCGAACCAAATACGAGATCCGCACGGGTGGCTGTCCATTTGATTTTACCCGTTGTACGATCACGACCTTGGAATACGTTTTCCTCTTCAGACGTCGCAAACCATTTTGTTCCCATGTCCAATAAATTTACAAAAAAGTCATTGGTCAAGGTCTCCGGCTGCGTCGTTAAAACACCGTCTTGAGATTGGTCTACATTGGCATTCAATACTCGCAAACCACCTAACAAGACCGTCATTTCTGGTGCTGACAGTGTTAATAGCTGCGCTCTGTCTACCAGCATCTCTTCTGACGACACCGTATATTTACCTTTTAGATAGTTACGGAAACCATCTGCCGCTGGCTCAAGAAACGCAAAAGACTCTACGTCTGTTTGTTCTTGAGACGCATCGGTACGACCGGCCGTAAATGGCACCGTTACGTTCTGCCCAGCGGCTTTTGCAGCTTGCTCAACACCCACTGAACCACCCAGAACAATCAAGTCAGCAAGGGACACCTGCTTCGCAGAATGTGCACTATTAAATTCCGCTTGGATTCCCTCTAAAACCACCAATACCTTAGCAAGCTGCTCAGGCTGATTCACGGCCCAATCTTTCTGTGGAGCCAAACGAATACGCGCCCCGTTTGCACCACCACGCATGTCCGAACCGCGGTATGTGGATGCCGATGCCCACGCGGTAGAAACAAGCTGCGCTACCCTCAAACCAGATCCTTGGATCTTCGCTTTCAAATCAATAATGTCTTGATCATCAATGGTTTCGTAGTTAGCAACAGGAACAGGGTCTTGCCATACCAACTCTTCTTGTGGCACCAAAGGCCCAAGATAGCGAGCCACAGGCCCCATGTCACGGTGGGTCAATTTGTACCAAGCACGAGCAAAAGCGTCCGCTAGTTGGTCAGGGTTCTCGTAAAAACGTCTAGAGATCAGCGCGTAAATTGGATCATCACGCAATGCCAAATCCGATGTAAACATGATTGGGGCATGACGTTTTGATGCATCGTGTGCGTCTGGAACCGAATCCGCAGCCGCGTCCTCTTTAGGAACCCACTGCCAAGCGCCTGCAGGACTCTTAGTTAATTCCCAATCGTATTCAAACAAGTTTTCAAAGTAACCGTTGTCCCAAGCAATGGGGCGCTTCGTCCACGCACCTTCAAGACCACTGGAAATCGTATCGGCACCGTTACCGGTACCTTGGCTATTGCTCCAACCAAAACCTTGCTCTGCAATACCTGCTGCTTCTGGGTCTGCGCCAACTTGAGCCGCATCACCAGCACCATGGGCTTTACCAAAGGTGTGACCGCCTGCAATCAACGCCACCGTCTCTTCATCGTTCATCGCCATACGGCCGAAAGTATCACGAATGTCACGGGCAGAAGCCAATGTATCAGGCTTGCCATCCGGTCCTTCTGGGTTCACATAAATCAAGCCCATTTGAACCGCAGCCAATGGGTTTTCAAGATCACGGTCGCCGCTGTAGCGATTGTCGTCCAACCATGTGGTTTCTGTTCCCCAATAAATGTCTTCCTCTGGCTGCCACACATCCGCACGACCACCTGCAAAACCAAAGGTTTTAAACCCCATGGATTCTAATGCGCAGTTACCCGTTAAGATCATCAAGTCAGCCCATGAAATTTTACGACCATATTTTTGCTTGATTGGCCAAAGCAAGCGACGAGCCTTGTCCAAGTTAACGTTATCAGGCCAGCTGTTCAGTGGCGCAAAACGCTGAGTGCCTGACGTCGCACCGCCACGTCCGTCCGCAGTACGATATGTCCCCGCGCTGTGCCACGCCATACGAATAAAAAACGGTCCGTAATGACCGTAATCCGCTGGCCACCAATCTTGTGAGTCTGTCATTAAGGCATACAAGTCTTTACGAAGCGCTTCAAGGTCTAATGATTTAAATTCTTCAGCGTAATCAAACTCTTCGCCCATTGGATTTGATTTTGGGGAATGTTGGTGAAGAATGTTTAAGTTCAACTGGTTTGGCCACCAGTCTTTATTTGCTGTTCCACGACCCGATGATTGATTCGCACCAACGGCACCGTGATTAAAAGGACACTTACCTTCGTTAGACATAACCTTTTCTCCTGTTCATTGTGTAGAACGTCTTATTCTTGAGTAGCTATAGTTATAAACTTAAATAAGTTATCCAACCAATAAATAAAAACTAATAAGACAATAGACAAAGATTGAAAAGCAGAACGTAAACTGCCTACTAAAGGTAGAAACTTCATTTTGAAATTACAAGCTAAGCGCAAAATGAAAAGGGTCGACGTCACGTTTGGCGACCGCGCCTCCAGGCACAACCAAGGTGGCGAGACACACCAGTCGTGTTATAAATAACAGAACTTTGTCCAGTTTATTATGATGTGAGAATGCTATGCTGATCATCAATGCCCGTTTACGCCAACGCCCAGAACTGTTTTCTATCCATATTGACCAAGGCCAGTTCAGTAAAATTGACCTTCAACAAGGCACATTATCGGCATCAGAAGAAACCATTGATGCGGCAGGAAACCTAGTCTGTGCGCCTTTTGTCGAACCACACATTCATCTTGATGCTGCCCTAACTGCGGGCGAGCCAGAATGGAACCATAGCGGCACTCTTTTCGAAGGCATCGAACGCTGGAGGCAACGCAAACCGATGCTGAACGAAGCCGACATACGACGTCGAGCATTATCGACCATAGAGCTGCTTGTACAAAATGGCGTACAAGCGATTCGTACTCATGCAGACACAACCGACCCAACTTTAATTGGTGTTCGAACATTGTGCGCGCTTCGCGATGAACTGAAAGACAAGATCGACTTGCAAGTAGTGGCCTTCCCCCAAGATGGCATGCTGTCCTATCCAAATGGCGTAAAGTTGATGGAAGAAGCCCTAGAAATAGGTGCCGATGTCGTTGGCGGGATTCCCCACTTTGAATACACCCGCGAACTGGGTGAGAAATCCGTCAAGCTAATCATCGAACTCGCCAAGAAATACGACCGTTTGATTGATGTGCATTGTGATGAAATCGATGATCCAAATTCTCGCTTCCTAGAATTCTTAGCTTGTGAAGCCCTATTCCATGATATGGGCTCGAAAGTCACCGCAAGCCATACAACCGCCATGCATTCTTATGACAACGCTTATTGTTCAAAGCTGTTTCGATTATTAAAAAACTCCGGCATTAACTTCATATCTTGTCCGACCGAAAGCATTCATTTACAAGGACGTTTTGATACCTACCCGAAACGCCGCGGTGTCACCAGAGTCAAAGAGCTACGAGCCGCCGACATCAATGTTTGCTTAGGGCAAGATTCCATCTTCGATCCTTGGTACTCACTGGGTAACGGCAAACTGCTGCGCACACTCGATTTTGCTATGCACATTTGCCAAATGATGGGCTATCAAGATTACGCCCGTGCCTTGGATATGATCACAGACAACAGTGCGAAAACGCTGTGTTTGAAGGGTTATGGTATAGAAGTCGGTAATCCAGCCAACTTTATATTACTAGAGGGGCATGATGACTACAGTGTTTTGCGTAAACAAGGTGAAGTATTACTCTCGGTTCGACATGGCAACATCATTATGGAACGTGCGCCTTCTCGAGTATTGACTCCATCTTGGGTCGCACAAATCACAGAATAACCTATCGGCTCTGGCTTTATTGATCTCCTCATAAAACCAGAGCCCATCCAAAAACGATTTCTGTCTAAAATTTAACCTTTATTTTTTGCGCTAATAAACATCCTTTCCTAAACTTTCATTAACGAAAAAAATGATAAAGGATTACACATGCGCACCCACTCCATTCGTATCAAGATGATGCTCCCCATCATCTTTCTCTCGGTTATTTTGATCTCCTTGTTTGTTTTCATGATGCTTATGAGCAGCATTCAAAAAAACAACATGAGGCAACAAGCAGAGCATTATTTTGAAGCCATTTCAGAAGTGCTAAATGCGGATAGAGACATTTATCAAGCGAGACTGGCTCAGGAAAAAATGCTGGATGGCGAAGGCCCAAAAAATGAAAACGAAGCCGATTTTCGGGATAATGCGCAGCAGGTGTTCGATCGCTTTCAACTCTATCGGCAGTATTTAGAAGAGGAGCCAGAAGACCTGTTGTCACCGTTTGAGTCCTTTAACACACTTTATAATGATTGGCTCACATCCAGCGAAAGCCTTATCTCCACATCAAAAGGCAGCACTCAGTTTTCCGCCACGATGATAAATCTAGACGCTAAATTCCAAGTAATTCGCAACATGCTCGACGAAGCGGGAGAACAGCTACGAACGCACACACACAACACCAAAGACCAGATTCGTTCCGCAGAAGAGCTAAATAGCTACGTTGAGGCGATTACAGAAGTACTCAATGCCGACAGGGATTTGTATCAAGCTCGCTTAGCCCAACAAAAAATCATAAACGGTGTGGGCAATAGCAGTGAAAACAAAGAAGACTTCAACCTAAACGCTGCCCAAGCCCTTGACCGATTTCGAGCATACCGAGGCAACTTAATAAACAACCCCGAACTTACAAAACCCTACAGCAAATTTGATGTGCTTTTTAATGAATGGTTTGAAGAAAGTCTTGCCCATTTAAACTCTCCTGAAGCTCAAATATCGAATAAACTTCCCCAAGAAATAATCAACGCGGATGAAAAGTTTGCAGCCATTCGAGCCATGTTGGATAAAGCCGGAGAAACGGTCAGAAACCATTCCCGAGAAATAGAGAGCAAGACCAAAGAAAATATTGCTCGTAACCAAGAAATTGCCATGATAGTCACCGCCATAGCCTTTGTGATTGCCTTAATCTTTGGCTATATCATACCGCTAAAAATCACCAAAAATGTGGAAAGTATGGCGTTGCGCATTCGTGAAATTGCCGAAGGAGACGGTGATTTAACACAACGAATTAACTCAACGTCCAAAGACGAGCTTGGGGATCTCGCGAAAGAATTTGATGGGTTCGTAGAACAACTGCGCTCCATCATTAGCAATATACACAAGCAATCTTCCGCGCTCGGCAGCATGACAACGGAATTAAAAAGCGCGTCGGACACCACCAACAATATCACCCACGCCTTGGTCAATGCTTCAACGTCGATGATCAGTGCTGGACAAGAAATGAACGTAGCCAACCAGCAAATGGCAGAAGTGGCGAAGGACACAGAAACAGAAGCAACCACTTCGAGCCAGCTCACCGCTCAGGGAATCCAAGCGGTGAATACGTCTCACAAAGCCATCTCCAGTTTAATTAATGACATTGAGGAATCATTAAAACGAGCAGATCAGCTCGAAAAAAGTTCAGAGAGCATCTCCTCGGTGCTTGAAGTCATTAGAAACATAGCAGAGCAAACCAACTTGCTGGCATTAAACGCCGCCATAGAAGCCGCACGAGCAGGTGAACAAGGTCGCGGTTTTGCGGTTGTTGCAGACGAAGTAAGAACCCTCGCAACGCGAACCCAAAACAGCACAGATGAAATCGAAACTATCATAGATCAACTTAAAATGAACGTTAAAGAGTCCTCAATTTCAACCCAGAACAGCCGAAACAACGCCGATAATACCGCCTCTAATTTCGACAACGTCATTAGCATCTTTGATGCGCTTAATGCGTCATTTGAAAAGGTACAGCAAATGGCCTCTAAAACAGCCCATGCAACGCTTGAGCAAGCCGCATTATCCGATGGAATCAATCAAAGTCTTGTCTTACTAAAAGAACAAACTGATGGCGTGAAAGAAGTGTCGAGCTTAATCAATGAGCAGTCCTCTCAAATTACCGAGCTGTATAAAACCCTTAACCATGAAGTGGGCAATTTTAAAGTCTAGCCCGAGAGGAATCTTAGGTAAGAAGACGTTATCGAAAACAACCGAATTAACGCGTTGAATATGCGTTAATTCGGTTTGCATTTTATACCTTGATCACCAAATTTTGTGGACTTCCTTTAGCAAACGCTACGACGTTTTCAAACGCAATATTAAAGTAAAGCTCATAGCTTGCGGCTTCTACATAACCGATATGTGGCGTACAAAGCACGTTTGGCAGAGACAACAAAGGCTCATTATTGGCATTCGCAGGCTCAACCTCATACACATCGACAGCAGCCCGTTTGGTTGGGTTAGTCAACATCTCATGATACAAAGCACCACTCTCGATAAGCTCTGCCCGACTGGTGTTTACTAGCACAGAATCCGGTTTCATTAACGCCAGATCCGCTTGTGTCACGATCGCTTTAGTGGCGTCATTGAGCCGCAAGTGTAATGACACCACATCAGCACGTTGAAAAAATTCTGCCTTAGACTGAGCCGCACTAAAGCCATGCTCTTGCGCCAGCGCTCTAGAGTGTTCACTTCCCCAAACCAGCACCTGCATGCCGAAAACGTCGGCGTATTGCGCAATGCGTTGACCAATTTTTCCGTAACCCCAAATCCCTAAAACCGATCCGTTTAACACGCGACCAAGTCCAAGCATTCCAGATTGCTGCCAATGCCCCTGCGAGAATTGAGTCACGTATTCGGGAATATGACGGCTGGCCGACATAATCAAACCCCAGCATAATTCAGAAGGCGCTACTGGTGAACCGACACCTTCCGCTACCGCCACTCCGTATTGGTGACATAACTTGGCATCAATATGATTACTGATTTTTCCCGTTTGGCTAATGAGCTTTAAATTCGGTAAGTTCGCCAGCAGCTCTTCAGTAATCACGGTACGTTCGCGTATTAAAACCAACGCGTCGAAATCCAACAGGTTCTCTACTACATCTTTCGTACTCGTAAACGTTTCGTTGAACACATGCACATCGTACCCTTGCAACATTGAAAAGCACGCAAGGTCTTTCACACTGTTTTGGTAATCGTCCAATACCGCTATTTTCACGTCATTGCCCTCGCTGATTCATAGACCATCGTTTGTTGAATACCCTTCATCATCAATCAAGATAATACAAAACACCAGAGCAAAAAAAGCCCCGCACAAGGCGGGGCTAAAGACAGAGATCAATTTTGCTGTTCTAAAGCAAGGAGGCACACAACTTCATGCGCTTAATTTTCAATAACGGTTACACCCGTTCAAAAACGGTAGCAATGCCTTGTCCCATACCAATACACATGGTTGCTAAGCCAAGGGTCGCGTCTTTTTCACGCATCACATTCAGCAACGTGGCCGAAATACGCGTACCAGAACAACCCAATGGATGGCCAAGGGCAATTGCACCACCGTTCAAATTCACCTTGTCATCGACCAAATCCAATAAACCAAGGTCTTTTAATACTGGAATAGATTGCGCAGCAAAGGCTTCGTTAAGTTCAACAATCTCAATATCATCAATGGTCAAACCAGCACGTTTAAGCGCTTTCTTGGTGGCTGGCACAGGGCCATATCCCATAATGGCCGGATCACAACCCGCCACAGCCATGCTTCGGACTTTGGCAATGGGCGTTAAACCCAACTCTTGCGCTTTCTTCGCAGACATCATCAACATAGCCGATGCGCCGTCAGACAAAGCAGAAGACGTTCCAGCCGTTACCGTACCGACTTTCGGCATAAACACCGGTGCTAAACTGGCAAGCGACTCCATCGATGTTTCTGGGCGAATGACTTCGTCCACTTCCACTAAGATCTTATTACCTTCCGCATCGTGGCCTTCAATGGATACGATTTCGTTATTGAAGCGACCTTGTAACGTCGCTTCATGAGCAAGCCGGTGCGAGCGTACGGCAAACGCGTCTTGCGCTTCACGGCTGACGCCATGCATTTTGCCCAGCATTTCTGCAGTGACCCCCATCATCATGGACGCTTTCGCCATGTGTTTCGACAACGCTGGGTTAACGTCCACACCGTGCATCATATTCACATGCCCCATGTGCTCAACACCGCCCACAACAAACACATCACCCTGACCCGTCATGATCGCTTGTGCTGCCGTATGAATGGCTGACATAGACGAACCACAAAGGCGGTTCACCGTTTGTGCCGCTGTGGTAATTGGCAAACCAGCCAATAGAGACACAGCACGCGCCATGTTAAAGCCTTGCTCTAGGGTTTGGTTAACACAGCCCCAGATCAAATCTTCCACGTCTTTTTGGTCTACATTTGGGTTGCGTTTAAACAGGGCTTTCACCAACGCTGCGGATAAGTTTTCTGCTCGTACATTTCGAAATACGCCGTTTTTCGTTTTTCCCATTGGGGAGCGAACAGCGTCGATAATCACGACATCATTTGGATTCAGTTTCATGGAAATTCTCCTCTAGCCTATGGGAAATTATGCGCCGTAATAAGTGTCATTGTTCTTCGCCATTTCACGCATTTTCGCGGTTGGCTCGTACAACTTACCTAAGTGGCTGTATTTGTCTGCAAGGTCACAAAACGCCTGCAGTCCCATTTGGTCTAGGTAGTGCAATGCACCGCCAAGGTATGGAGGGAAACCAATACCATATATCAAGCCCATATCAGCTTCGGCCGCGGTTGCTACTATGTTGCCTTCCAAGCAGCGCACAGTCTCGATGCACAATGGAATCATCATACGGGCAACAATATCGTCTTCGGTCAATTCAGACTGCGACGTCACTACAGGAGCGAGTAGCTCGTTAATTTCTTCGTTGAAAACTTTCTTCGGCTTGCCTTTACGATCTGGCGTATAAGTGTAGAAACCTTTGCCATTTTTCTGACCGAAACGTTCTAGTTCGAACAAACGGTCAACGGCATTAGTGCCTTCGTGTTTCATACGGTCAGGGAAACCTTCCGCCATCACTTGGTCTGCATGATAAGCCGTATCAATACCCACTACATCGAGCAAGTACGCAGGGCCCATTGGCCAACCGAATTTTTCCATGGTTTTGTCCACCACTTGGAAATCGGCACCTTCTTGCATCATCAAAGAGAAGCCCGCGAAGTAAGGGAACAATACGCGGTTTACAAGAAAACCTGGGCAGTCATTCACCACCACTGGCGTTTTGCCCATGGCTTGCGCGTAAGCAACGGTTTTTGCGATCGCTGCGTCGCTGGTTTTTTCGCCGCGGATAACTTCGACCAATGGCATACGATGCACAGGATTAAAGAAGTGCATACCACAGAAATTTTCTGGACGTTTTAGATCTTTTGCCAATTCTGTAATGGAAATAGTCGACGTGTTCGATGTCAAAATAGCGTCATCCGCGATTTTAGTTTCCACTTCAGCCAGTACGGATTTTTTGATTTTGACGTTTTCGACAACCGCTTCAACCACCAGATCAACGTGTTCAAATTCGCCATAGCTCAATGCGGGAACAATCGCATTCATCGCTTTAAACGCTTTTTCTGCGGTGAGACGTCCACGCTCTACTTGGCCGTTGAAAAGCTTATTCGCTTCACTCAAACCCAATTGCAAAGCGTCAGGGCGAATGTCTTTCATGATAATCGGCGTGCCTTTTGACGCAGACTGGTAGGCAACACCGCCGCCCATAATACCCGCACCCAATACTGCAGCTTGTTTTACAGGTATTGCGTTTTTCGCGTACTTGCCTGCGGTTTTCTTAATCTGCTGATCGCTCAAGAATAGGTTAACCAGTGATTTCGCTACAGGACCTTTTGCCAGTTTTACAAAGCCTTTGATTTCAGTATCTAGGGCTTTTTCCATGTCTTGACTGATGCCTTTTTCAATCGTCTTGATCGCGGCCATTGGCGCTGGGTAATGTTTCCCCGCTTTGGCGCCAACCACACCACGAACCGATTCAAATACCATCATTTTTTCAATGGGAGTGAACTCCATCGGCGCACGCAACTCATCACGACGAGCATGATAATCAAGCTTGCCATCCAGCACTTGCTGAATCAAATGACGAGCCGAAGCATTCACCTTATCCGCAGCGACAACCGCATCGACAGCGCCATCTTTAAACGCGTCTTCACTGCGTTTTTGCGCACCACCACAGATCCATTCACACGCATTGTCTGCACCAATCAGACGAGGCAAACGCACTGTACCACCCCAGCCAGGGTAAATGCCTAACTGCGTTTCTGGTAAGCCGATCTTCGCAGTAGTCGCCATGACGCGATAGTCGCAAGCCAAGGCCAATTCCATGCCGCCACCCAACGCAATCCCATTAATCGCCGCCACCGTTGGGCAACATAGGTTGGAAATATCGTTGAAAATATTGTGTGCATGACGAAGTTTATCGGTTAAATCCTCTTCTTCGAGTTTAAACCAAGAGGTAAATTCCGTAATGTCTGCGCCGACTACAAACACGTCTTTCGCGCTGGCAAAAATAACGCCTTGCAAATCGTCAATGTGTTTTAAGGCATTAACGGCTTCGGCCAATTCATTCAAGGTTAGACTGTTGAATTTATTAACCGATTCACCGACCAAATCCAGAGTGACGGTTGCCACGCCGGCATCATCGGCTGCAACCTTGATTGCTTGTCCTTCGAAAATCATGCTGGTCTCCAATTATTTTTATTATGATGACAATGGCTCAATCACACATTGTCATCTGGTATTTGTAATCTGTTGGTATTCTTTATAAGCCAATCGAAATGGGCTCAAAAAATCACAGGCTTTTTTCCAACTCAGGCACAGCATCGAATAAATCCGCTACCAAACCATAATCGGCTACTTGGAAAATAGGCGCGTCTTCATCTTTATTTATGGCGACAATCACTTTGGAATCTTTCATGCCCGCCAAATGCTGAATCGCACCAGAAATACCGACAGCGATGTACAAATCCGGCGCCACCGTTTTACCCGTTTGACCAACCTGCAAATCGTTCGGCACAAAGCCCGCGTCCACCGCGGCACGAGATGCGCCAATGGCTGCACCCAGTTTGTCGGCAACACCTTCTAGCAATTTGAAATTATCGCCATTACCCATTCCGCGACCACCAGAAATAATCACACTGGCCGCCGTTAATTCAGGACGATCCGATTCAGCCAATTGCTCTTTCACAAAACGGCTGCGATCAGAGGTAATGACTTGAGAAAGCACTTGTCGTTCTGCACTTCCTCCCGTGCTCGCCGCCGCATCAAACCCAGTGGTACGAATCGTCAATACTTTTACTGCATCGGTGGTTTTTACCGTGGCAATCGCATTCCCCGCATAGATTGGGCGTACAAACGTGTCAGCGGATTCCACTTTGATCACATCGGACAATTGCGCCACGTTCAATAACGCCGCGACACGTGGCAAGGTGTTCTTACCTGTGGTGGTCGCAGGCGCTAAAATATGGCCGTAGCCCGCTGCGACATCCACCACCAATTTAGACACATTTTCTGCCAACTGATGTTCGTAAGCGGCATTATCGGCGACCAAGACTTTGGTAACACCTGAAACTTGAGCGGCTTGCTCAACCACGGTTTGGCATTCAAAGCCAACCACTAAAACATGCACATCCGCATCGATTTGAGTTGCGGCTGTCACAGTGTTCAGTGTCGCAGGCTTTAAAGATTTGTTGTCGTGTTCTGCAATGATTAAAACGCTCATGACACCACCTTCGCTTCATTTTTAAGTTTGTCGACCAGCTCAGTCACAGAGCCTACTTTAATGCCGCCTGCGCGTTGCGGCGGTGGAGTAACAGAAACAAGGCTGACATTCGAGCCAACTTCCACACCGAGATCGGCAGGTGTTTTTACGTCCAAAGGTTTTTTCTTCGCTTTCATGATGTTTGGCAACGACGCAAAGCGCGGTTCATTCAAACGCAAATCCGTCGTCACAACCGCTGGCAATGTAATTGCCAAGGTTTGTAGGCCACCATCGATTTCACGAGTAACTTGGGCTTCACCATTTTCAATCAAGACTTCAGACGCAAAAGTGGCTTGCGGGTAATCCAACAAGGCAGCCACCATTTGGCCAGTCTGGTTATTATCTGAGTCGATTGCTTGCTTACCCATAATTACCAGGTCAGCGGCTTCATCTTGCGCGACTTTGGCGATCAGTTTGGCCACGGATAAAGAATCCAATCCGTCTTCTGCTTCCACCTGAATCGCACGATCCGCACCCAAGGCCAGCGCAGTACGCAGCGTTTCTTGACACGCTTTAGAGCCAATTGAAACAGCAACCACTTCGGTGGCGATGCCTTTTTCTTTTAATCGTATGGCTTCTTCTACAGCAATTTCACAAAAAGGGTTCATGGACATTTTGACATTGGTAAGATCGACCGCTGAGTGGTCGGCTTTGACGCGAACTTTGACGTTGTAGTCTATGACTCGCTTGACAGATACTAAGATTTTCATAAGCCCCTCGTATTTATTATTAAATCCTGTTTTATACATTCAGCCTGCTGTTAATGAATTGGCTGAACTCTCGCAGACAGTCCTTATCAATAGCACTCTTTACTTACCCTCTATAGTAGTTTGGGAACGATTTTCATCAATAACAAAAAAGCGCCAGTTAACTGACAAAAATATTCACATAAAATGATGACCAAACAAAGAGCGCTCGTTAAAACTGATAATAGAAGCCATATTGCTTCTACAGTTTAGTAGCAAATACGAAAAAAGCCGTTGGATAATCGTGAACAAAAGAGGGAAGTCGAACAAGAATGGAACAGCGAACACCAAAAGATCAATTGCTTAAAAAAGACAACAACACGCAGAGTGGCCTTACTCAATGAGACAGTAAGACCACGCAGAAAGAAGACGCTATTTATTGCGGGATAAAAATGTCGAAAACGCCTGATGCGCCTCTTTTGAACGCAGACGATCCTTGAAGATTCGCCCTTCGCGCATCAGCGCCATTTGCACGTCGTCTTGACCACGATATTTAAGCAAATCCTTGCTCAAAGCGACCGCTTCTACCGGCAAAGCAGCTACCTTTTCGGCAAAACGAAAAGCCACTTTATACGCTTCTGTTTCTTCGCAAAGATGGTTTACCAATCCCAGTTCATGAGCCTGTGTGGCATCAACAACCTCACCCAGAATCAGTATTTCGAACGCTTTTTGATGGCCAACCAATTGCGGTAATACATGGCTCGATGCTGCTTCAGGAACCAACCCCAATTGCACAAATGGAAACTGCAAACGCGCTTCGCGCGAGGCCAGCACCAGATCACAATGCAATAACATGGTTGCACCTACACCAACTGCTCGGCCTTCTACGCCTGCAATCAGCGGCTTTTTATAGCTGGTTAACACCTGCAAGAACGCCATAATGGCTTCCATTTTTTCAGGTGTTTGAGCGATTTGAACAAACTCATTAATGTCATTGCCCGAGGAGAAGTCACCTCCCGCACCGTGCAGCAGTGTCACTTTAATCTCTGGGTTTACTCGGCTCGACGCAAAGCGTCCGTTAACGCCTGATACATATCCAGCGTGATGGCGTTTTTTCTCAACACGGTCAAAGCATAAGACCTGAATACCAGACTCAATACTTTCAGTAACAAAATCACTCATTACTGATTCTCCTTAGAGGGTAAATGCAACACTTGCTCTTCAACCAATTTGCGCACCATTGGCCCTTCTTCGGACCAACCGTGACAGCTATTGACTAACTTTTTAAGTGCAACAGGAATTTGCTTCGGGTACTTTTCTCCCAATGGCTGCCACATGGTCTGGAAAGCCGTGGTTGCCGCCACAGGAAACAGCTCCAGAACATGAGTACAGCCCACTTTTCCACTGAATGTTTGCTTTAACCAACGACTCCATCCCGCCTCAATACGCGTTCCCTTTAGCACATCAAAACTGGGGGCAGCACCACCACAGCTCGGAAACGGAAAGGCGTCCATGGAAACCGACACGTCTTTTATTAAAAATGTGTCATCCAATGTTAAGCGAACCGAAATATCATGAAACGGACTGCCTTCAGGTACCAAACTTCCATCAAATTCACGGTTCACATTGTACGATTTCAAATCCTGCATCGTCGCTTCAATATCCCAATCGCCATCTTCTCGCAAATAACCATAGGACTCGATCGTACGTCGATGCATTAGCTTGCGTTTCACCTGCGACATCATTGCGCTCCTACTTGTCGATACTGCTTAATAGTGCCTATCAAAAAGGCAAATTAAGCGTTTTCTTCTCGCAAGGCGCGACGCAGCACTTTACCCACATTGGTTTTTGGCAGTTCTTTACGCACTTCAACAAATTTTGGCACTTTATAAGCGGCCAAATTTTCTTTGCAATAAAGACGCAACGCCTTCGCATCCAGTGAGTCGACATTGGCTTTTAACACCACAAACGCCTTCACAGATTCGCCAGTCTTGTCGTCTGGCACCCCAATGGCAGCGGACTCCAAAATAGCCGGATGAGAAGACAAGCAATCCTCTACTTCTGTCGGGTAAACATTAAACCCAGAGACGATGATCATGTCTTTAGCACGGTCGACTATCTGCAAATACCCATCCGGATGCTGCATCGCGATGTCACCCGTAATCAAAAAGCCGTCTTTGGTCATCACATCACGTGTGGCTTCTTCACGGTTCCAATAGCCTTTCATAACTTGAGGCCCACGAACACATAACATGCCAGCCTCGCCTTGAGGTAAGGCTTCACCATCATCGCCCTGAATTTTGATGTCCGTTTCAGCAACAGGCAAACCGATCGTACCAATTCGCTCTTGCCCGATTGGGTTAAACGATACCACTGGCGACGTTTCCGTTAGGCCATATCCTTCTACCACCTGACACCCAGTGACACGCTTCCATTCATCGGCTGCGGCATGAGTTAACGGCATTCCGCCAGAACAGGTCAGTTTCAGGCTTGAAAAATCCAACGTTTTAAAGTCAGCGTTGTTGCACAAGCCAACAAACAAAGTATTCAAACCGACAAAACCGGTAAATCGCCACTTTTTCAACTCTTTGACAAAACCTGGCAAATCTCTTGGGTTCGGAATCAGCACGCTGTGAGCACCGCGCTCCAGCAAGGTCAAACCGTGAATCAGGAAGGCATAAATGTGATAGAGAGGCAGTGGCGCAATGTAAATTTCGTTCGTGTCCCCAATAATGGACTTCAATCTGGAGCTAAGCTGATACATATTCGAGATTAAATTAGCATGGGTCAGCATAGCGCCTTTCGCCACACCTGTTGTGCCGCCGGTGTATTGCAGAACCGCAATTTGCTCTGGCTTACACGCCACTTTAGACACCGCTTTGCCTTTCCCTTTTTCCAGCACATCATTCAGCATCATGGCATTAGGAATGTGGTAGGCAGGTACCATTTTTTTCACATATTTAACAATAGAGTTAACAAGCAAGCGTTTTATTGGTGGGTGAAAATCCGCAATTTCCGTAATGATGACGTGTTTTATCGACGTTTTGGCAATGATTTTTCCGACATTGTGCGCCATGTTTGCAAACACAACCAATGCCTTCACATTGGCATCATTGAACTGATGTTCCAGTTCTTTTGGTGTATACAACGGGTTGGTGTTCACCACAATCATTCCCGCTTTCATCGCGCCAAATAAAACAACCGGATATTGAATGACATTAGGGAGCTGAACCGCAATTCGGTCGCCCGCGACCAAATCCGTCTCGTTTTGGAGATACGCCGCAAATTGATCCGATTTTTCATTCAGCTCACGATACGTCATAGTGCGTCCGACGCTAGTAAAAGCCGGCAAGTCTGCGAATTTTTTGCTCGCCAATGCCAATACGTCTGGCAACGACTGATAACCATGAGGGTTTAAAGAATCCGGCAAATAGCTGCCCGGTGTTTTTTCAAGGTCGGTATTGCTATGAAGTGGAGTATCCGTTGACATAAAAAGCTCCATTTGTTTTTTTATTTAGGAGATTAAGGAAATACAAAAGCTCAACTACACAATAGCAGTTGAGCTTCAGAGCGATAAAATACTAGACTCAGCGCTATAATGGGAAAATCTGAGTCAGTTTCGTCGCTAGCATAATGTCTCCATCTGCACGGATTTTACCCTGCATGAAGGCCGCCATACCATCTAATTCACCGCTCATGACTTCTTTGAGTGTGTTGACATCCATACTCAATGTTACCGTTGGGTCATCGTGTTCGCCTGCTCCCATCTCACATTTGCCATCTTCGATACTTAAGTGATAGCTGTCAGCATCGTCTAAGTCAAATTGAAACACCGCTTCCATATCGTCGGCTTCATCGGCATCAAAACGACCTAACATGGCTTCAAAAATTGCGTTTGCTTCACTCATCATATTAACCTCTGTAAAAACTATTTGAACAAGGTACCGAACTCAATGTCAGTACCGTTAAATTTTTCAAAAACTCTCATTGCTCAACACAGTTACGCTAAGCGTTTAAGAATAAAAAGTTATCTTCATCCATCGCCAACAAGTTATCTGCACCAGACAACATCGCTTCAACATGTGAACGGGTACGCGGCAACAAACGCTCATAATAGAAGGTCGCTGTTTGCAGTTTGGCCGTGTAGAAACCCACTTCATCCGTGCCTTCATCTAACTTAGTTTGCGCAGTAACTGCCATGCGAGCCCAGAAATACGCTAAGACAACATAGCCAGAGAACATCAAGTAATCGACAGATGCCGCCCCTACTTCCTCTTTGTTTCGCATGGCTTTCATGCCGATTTTCATCGTCACATCGCCCCACTCGCCGTTCAATTTATCCAAGGCGGTAATGTAAGATTTAACGCGTTTATCGCCTTTATGCTCTTTACAGAATTTATGGATGATTTTAGTGAAGCGACGTAACGTCGCGCCTTGTGTCATCAACACTTTACGGCCTAATAAATCCAACGCCTGAATGCCCGTAGTACCTTCGTACAACATGGAAATACGGCAATCACGTACATTTTGCTCCATACCCCATTCGGCAATAAAACCATGACCACCAAACACTTGCAGACCTTGGTTTGCCGCTTCAAACCCTGTTTCAGTTAAAAAGGCCTTCGCTATGGGTGTCAGTAAAGACATCAGCTCATCCGCTTCTGCTTTTTCATCTGCAGAACCACGCTTCATGGTATCTACCAGCATAGAACAGTAATGAATCAATGCGCGACCACCTTCAGCAAAGGCTTTCTGAGTAAGCAGCATTCGACGAACGTCTGGGTGAACAATGATAGGGTCAGCGGCTTTTTCTGGCGCTTTTGGGCCAGACAACGCACGCATTTGTAGACGATCTTTCGCGTAAGCAACGGAGTTTTGCAATGCCCATTCAGCATGTGCCAAGCCTTGTAAAGCAGTACCAAGACGAGCGGTATTCATGAACGTAAACATGCAATTCAAACCACGGTTGGCTTCACCGATTAAGAAACCTTTCGCGCCGTCAAAATTCATCACGCAAGTCGCATTACCATGAATGCCCATCTTGTGTTCAATAGAACCACAAGACACTTGGTTACGATCCGCCATTTCACCTGCGTCATCGACATTGTGTTTTGGTACGATAAATAAAGAGATGCCTTTTGTACCCGCTGGCGCATCCGGTAAACGAGCCAATACGATATGAACAATGTTATCCGCCATATCGTGCTCACCCGCAGAGATAAAAATCTTAGTGCCGGTAATCGCGTAGCTACCATCGCCTTGCGGTTCTGCTTTGGTTTTCAGCATTCCAAGGTCAGTACCACAATGAGGCTCCGTCAGACACATAGTGCCAGTCCATTCGCCCGATACCAGTTTGGTCAGATACGTTTGCTTTTGTTCATCCGTGCCATGCAGCTCAATCGTATTCATCGCACCGTGACTTAGCCCCGGATACATGCCCCAAGACCAGTTAGACGTGGCGATCATTTCTGTCACCATCATCCCGAGTGAATCTGGTAAACCTTGCCCGCCCATCTCTTCGGGATGAGATAAAGAAGGCCAACCGCCTTCCACATATTGCTGGTAAGCTTCTTTAAAACCGTCTGGAGTAGTCACAACGCCGTCTTTAAATTGGCAACCTTGCTGATCGCCCACACGGTTTAGAGGAGAAAGAACACGTTCGGCAAATTTAGCGCCCTCTTCAAGGATCGCCGCCACCATGTCAGGCGTCGCTTCTTCAGCGCCCGGTAGCTTTGCATAATGCCCTTGAAAATCGAGAACTTCTTCAGTAACGAATTTAATGTCGCGTAACGGTGCTTTATATTCAGGCATGGCCTATGACCTCTTATTGTTTTTATTCCATCCGTTCCAATAGGAACCTCTAATGCTAGAAAGGTTCCTCTATCGGAGACTTTCTCTCAATAACAAAAGGTGCCAAAGTTAATGACAAAATAGACCACAGTCATCATTTCGTCACTCAAACCAAGCAAATCATTCAGAAATTGCCTTACAAAAATGACCAAAATACATCGATGATTCACGCATCAAAGCAACTCAGCACTGTATTTTCGCACCCTATCCGACCAAACACCTTCTGCATCACCAATTATTTCCATACGACTTGGCTGATGCCAAGCAGACAGCGTGCTGGTGATTTCGCCCCTCGCTGCATTGACAAAAACCGCCTCGCTTGCTGTCACAGCGAATACCCCTTTAACACGATATACCCCCATTTCCATCATGATGTTTTGCATCACAAACAGCACTTTGTCAGCGTCAAAATCCTCACCGACCGGCCAATGCCAACCCAACACCTGCATGGCATCCTGTTTTTTTTGATAATGCCATCGGCCAATAATATTAAGCGATACGGGTTGAATCGAAGGCGGTATCTGTTCTTTCTCAATAAGATTGGATTCACCAAAAAGCGGACCAGCATGGGGTTGTGTTACGGTAGAAAACTCAGTCAAAGGCGAGCTAGCCAATCGAACATCCAGCTCTAATGTCGTGAGTTCAGAGACTGTCAACCCAGAGCCTGTCAATTTAGAAGCCGTCATTGCCAGAGGGCTAGAGGTAAACAAGGAGGGCGTTTTTTCTGACAGGGAAAGGGCTTCTAAGTACTGTTCGAGCACGCCGACATCCCGCGACGAATACTGATCAACATGGCTTAAAACAAGGCCATCAGCCGACTCAATTTGATCTTTAAACAGGGCATGTTGCGTATACCGCTCGTCTTGCAAGCTTCTCGCATCAAGTACACAGAACACACCACTCAATAACAACACATCGTGATATTCCGCGCCCCTTAGTTTCTGAATAATTTGCTTAGGATGACCAAGACCAGAAGGTTCGATAAAAATGCGGTCTGGATTATAGCGTCGAATAAGTTGATTTAGCCCCTGCTGAAACGCAGCGGAGGTCGTACAGCACACACAGCCACCGGGGACGTCACTGATGGCCACCCCAAGATCGGCATAAAAAGCGCTGTCTAGACCAATATCACCAAATTCATTCACCAACACAGCCCAACGTTCATTAAGGGGGGCTTGAGCCAATATTTGACGAATGAGCGTGGTTTTCCCAGCGCCTAAAAAGCCCGTCACCAACGTGACTTTTATTCCTTGATAACGCATTTTATATACATCTCAGCCAAGTACAGAGCGTCAATTTAACCATCAATGCGCGTTAAAAAGTATATGCAAAAATCACACTAGTGGTGCCATCGGTTTTTTTATTCTCATCTAACACTTGGGTATTGTGCGCCAAACTGTATGCCGCCTTCATACTCAAATCGTCCCTTAGCTTGATACTGATGGATGTCTCTGATTTCGAACTCGTGTTTTTGTGACTTTGTATGGCAGCGTCGGTGCTGAACGATTGCTGAAAGGTTGTATTCGGGCTGATTTTATATTCGTATTGCACTTCAAGATGGACAATGGCTGTTTCATCTTCTTTCCCTTCATCGGTTTTGCTAAAGGAGTAACCGGGACCGATACTGTAATCTAAATAGGAAAACTCATCACCGAACACCCGTCCAGAATACCCAACCGACACCGTATTTTGATATTCATAACCACTAAAACGATCATCCGTATAGGAACCATACACAAAAACAGAACGATTATCGCGACTGAGTTTATAGTCACTTTGAGCCGACAAAAACAGCTTATGTGCAATCGTTTTTGTGTCTGATTCTTCGTCACTTCTGCCGCGTTTATACAAGGTATCCAATTGATATTTGGCTTTCCACTCTTTAAAGTCTTGCTTGACCGTAGCCTTTCCCTTGAGAGCAGAACTTTCCGTATTACCGGTAATCGAGATCATCCCCAATTCCAATTCGGCACTCAAAGGCTCCAATGGTTTTGGCGCTTCCTCTGCGTAAATACAGGGTGTCACTCCAACAAGAACAACCAGCGCGGCTCGCTTTAAAAGCATCATGTGGATGGATTCCTTATCTTTCTCAATCAATAACAGGCCGACGAAATAAGGTAGGGAAAACCGTCACTTTTGTGGTGTAAAACAAGGGTGGGTCTCCTACCTAAAATCACCGTTAGACGTAGGAGACATTTTTGCATTGATATTGACTAATCACAGTCAAATTACTGCTAACTATAAGAAAAATAATGGATAAAAAAATGACATTACTGACACACGCAAATAGAGCTATCGGCTAAACTAACGAACCTTCACATTGTTATTCACGTCTTTGCTTTGACGAATCAGTTCATCCCCAGCCACCGCTCGGGACGATTTTGCCAGCCGATCATAAAGCAGCACATTCACCGACGCAGCCAAATTCATGCACCCAACCGTAGGCACAAAAAACCACATAATCAGCCTTATCGACCGTCTTTTGATCTATCGTTCCGTCCTCAGGTCCAAAAATGTACAAGGCTTTTTCTGGGTGTTCAAAACGCGGTAACGGCGTCGCACCTTGAATCAAATCAACACACACAATTTTAGTGCCCTCGCCCACCGCATCAACAAGACTGTCCACATCCAAACTTGTTATGTTGATTAGCGGAATAGACGAACTGGCTTTTTTAGTGTCGGTCGACATTTTGGCCGCACGGTCATAACGCGAACCAGAGTACAGCACTTGGTCAACCTGATAATTCCCAGCGGCTCTCATCACAGAGCCCACATTAGACGTACTTTTTGGGTTGGTTAACCCGATGGACACAAACTCATTCGTCATCGACATTCACTGCATTAATAGTAAAAAGAAAACCAATAATAACACTTTTCGTCCCCGCAGCCGCCATTTCAAAGTGCATTCCTTCAGCCAACGAGCACGCCTGAAATCCGGCAAACATTAAGTAAAAAGCAGTACAACCTACGCGAAACGCTTTCACTGAGCAGACAGACGAGTAAACTGAATCGCTAAAAAAACGCCATCGATTAACCTAATCGCTAGGAAACAGCATGAACTTACTTAAAAAATTTGGCCTAACATTGCTCGCGGCCGCGACGTTTCAGACACAAGCAGCCTCTGTGTGGAAAATCACCTCAGGTACACACACCCTGTACATTGGCGGCACCATACACTTACTGACACCACAAGACTACCCATTGCCAAAGGCATATGAACAAGCTTACCAAGCGGCCAATAAAGTCGTATTTGAAACCAATATGGACACGTTAAATCAGCCTCAGTTTAAGCGCCAAATGCAATCCGAACTGTCTTACCACGATGGCACCACGATCGCCCAAGTCCTTTCCCCAGCAACCCTTCAGTCTCTGCAAGACTATTTAAACACTCGACATGTTCCTCTTAGTGCCATTCAAAACCTAAAACCCAGCGCACTGGCTATTTCTTTAAGCATGATTGAATTGAAACACCTAGGATTTACCAGTGAAGGAGTAGACCAATTTTACGCGCAAAAAGCACAGCAGGACCACAAGCCCAAAGGGTGGCTAGAAGAACCCGAAGCACAACTTGCTTTGCTCAGCGACTTAAACGACCAAGACAATGACGCCGTGGTAAATTACACCTTAGATGACATTAAAGACATGGCCAATACCATGACCAAATTGCGCAACAGCTGGAGAAAAGGCGACATAGAAGCCATGGCTGCCATAGAGCTCAATGACTTTAAAAAAGACTACCCAGAAATCTATCACTCTCTTCTAGTAAAACGAAACAACCTATGGGTACCGCAAATTAAAGCCATGCTGGAGAACGACACAACCGAATTTGTCATGGTCGGCGCAATGCATCTGGCGGGACCTGACAGCGTGTTAGAGAAACTCAAACTCAGCGGCTATCAGGTCACTCGGCTATAGTCAGTCGATAAAGCACCCTCAACAGGGAGAAATCACCCTACACTTAGGTGTTTTTTCCCTTTATTCCTGACCAATCGATTATTTATTGCAATTTAGCTCCCCAAACCACGCCATTTTTTTTATACTTGCCGCCGAAATGATTTACTGACCAATTGATCAGTTACTAAACTTATCTCGGCGTATTTTTTGTGAATTTTTTCCCCGAACGCTGGATTCACAATGTGACAAATACCGCTGCCCTGCTAGCAAAAGGTTTTCTAATGCTCGAACGTTATTTCCAACTTAAAGCCCACAATACCAATGTACGCAATGAAGTAATCGGAGGTATCACCACCTTCCTTACCATGGCATACATCATCTTTGTGAACCCTTCCATTCTTGCCCAAGCAGGCATGGACCAAGGCGCCGTATTTGTCGCAACCTGTTTAGCCGCCGCGATCGGTTGTTTAATCATGGGTCTGTACGCAAACTACCCCATTGCTTTAGCCCCAGGAATGGGCTTGAACGCTTTCTTTACTTACGGCGTAGTTCTAGGCATGGGCTACACATGGGAACAAGCTCTTGGCGCGGTCTTCCTGTCGGGTATTCTTTTCATTTTCATCAGTATTTTTAAGATACGCGAGTGGGTCATTAACGCCATTCCTTCGTCGTTAAAACTGGGGATTGCTGCAGGTATTGGTCTTTTCCTAGCGATGATTGCTTTGCAAAACTCTGGCATTATCGTAAAAAACCCCGCCACCATGGTGTCGTTGGGTGACCTTTCTTCTCCTTCTGCTATTTACGGTTTATTGGGTTTCTTCGTCATCTGCGCGTTGGCGTACCTAAACGTGACCGGTGCCGTGATGATCGGCATCATTTTCGTGACTATCTTATCGATGCTATTTGGTCAAAATGAATTCGGTGGATTGGTTTCTGCACCACCTTCTATTGCACCTACCTTCTTAGCCATGGACATTGAAGGCGCGTTTCAAATTAGTATGCTAAGCGTCATTTTCGCTTTCTTCTTTGTGGATTTATTTGACACGTCTGGCACCCTGATTGGGGTAGGTCAACGCGGTGGATTACTGGACAAAGAAGGCAAATTACCTCGCCTTAAAAAAGCGCTATTAGCGGATTCTGGAGCCACTGTTGTTGGTGCTGCGTTGGGCACATCGTCTACAACCAGCTACATTGAAAGTGCGTCGGGCGTTGCGGCCGGTGGTCGTACTGGCCTTGCGGCGGTTGTTGTCGCTTTACTCTTCCTACTGAGTTTATTCTTCTCACCATTGGCAGGTTCTATTCCAGCTTACGCGACGGCTGGCGCCTTAATGTACGTTGCTGTTCTAATGACAAGCAGTCTTTCCCATGTGGATTGGGATGACATTACCGAAGCCGCACCGGTACTGATTGCTGCGTTCACAATGCCATTAACTTACTCAATCGCCGATGGCATTGCTTTGTCGTTCATCAGCTACGCGGTGATCAAATTGTTGTCTGGTCAAGGCAAACAAGTGGGTGTCGCGGTATACCTACTGGCGGCGTTATTTATCGCTAAGTTCTTTATTTTTGTTTAAATAAAGACCACAAGATACACACCATCAAAAACGGGAACAAAGGTCACTTTGTTCCCGTTTTTGTTTTATCTGCAACAGCCCTTAATCACATCGACTCTAATATCACCAAAACGCTTTTTTCGGCTTCGCAAAAACGACGATCTGCTATATGATGCGCCATCGATTTTACGCCCCCTCCAAGTGAAGAATACATGTCTGACAATGCGCTCTATACGGACCTATCTGGCTACTACGATTTAATGTGTGCTGATATCAACTACCGCGCTCAAAGTAACAGCGCACATCGACTTCAGCAGATTTTCGGGAATGGCGGGACACGGCATTTAGACTTAGCGTGTGGCACCGGGCCGCATATTCAATACCTTCTGCAAGAAGGATATCAATGCAGTGGATTGGATATTAATCAGCCTATGCTGGATCTGGCTAAGCAGCGCTGCCCTGAGGCGGATTTCACGCTCGGCAACATGTGCGATTTTGAGATAGACACGCCTTACGACTTCATCACCTGCTTTTTATACTCCATTCATTACAGCGGCGACATAAAACACCTCACTGACTGCATTCGTAGTGTGCACTCTGCACTCAGCGCCAATGGGGTTTTCTGCTTCAACTCGGTCGATAAAAACCACATAGACAATGACTTATCGGCAAAACACAGCGTCCATGTTGAAAACAGTGTATTTTCGTTTGGTTCTTCTTGGTTTTACCGTGGCGAAGGTGAAAAACAAACACTCAAATTAAGCATTGAAAAGGCCGATTCGAATCATACTCAGCGCTGGAACGATGAACATCCTATGGTTGCCATCGGCTTTGCCGAACTACTCGCTCTCTTAGCACCATACTTTGACGTTCATGTGTTTGAACACGAGCACGATAAAATCGTGGCTTGGAATCAACAGTCGGGCAATGCGATTTTTGTCTGCGTAAAAAAGACAACGAAGGGGAAATCTGACTTATTTTTCGCACATCGCGCGGTATTTTAAAATCAGTCCAACGATTTCATGGTCGCTTACGGTGGAAGACAGGGATTCATTAATAGAACGTCGTTGCGGCAAACGAATGTTAAATTTGCTCTTTAGTAATCCAACCACTTGTGAATCTGAGTTTGGATCGAAGGTTTGGCTGGCAAAAATGCAAATGCGCTGTAATAGAAACTCTTTTGCTGTATTGATCATGTATTTCCTAAAATAGTAGAGAAAATGCCCATATGACTGAATGGACAAGAACGAAGAGCTTCTAATATGCTCTGGCTTCTTCGCTTTGTCCACTAATGCTTTCCCTAAAACCTAAAATCATGGCTCGCTCAGCAAGGGCAACGTGACCTCAACCAACAAACCGCCCAACGCACTGCGAGCCGCACGGATACTTCCTTGATGTTGGCGAATGGCATTTTCAGCGATGGCCAAGCCCAGCCCCGCGCCACCACTGTGTCGATCTCGTGCAGTAGACACCCGGTAAAAAGGTCGAAATATCGAATCCAATTCATCCTCTGGCACACCATCACCGTCGTCTTCTACTTGCAGTAGCAGAACATCGCCTTTGGCTTGTAACGACACCTGTATCTGATGTTTACCGTAGTGAATGGCATTGCGAATAATGTTTTCCAACGCACTCATTAACAACTCAGGATGACAGGTCATCAACCGCTCTGGCACGTCTGTCACCGTCAGTATTTTGCCCATTTGCTCGGCTTCGAATTGACTGTCTTCCAACAAGGCATCACACAAGCTCGATAAAGGTTGAGCTTCTCTATTTAAATGACTGTCTACTTGCACGCTGGACAATTCCAGCAGCTTGCCAATCATTTGCTCAAGTCGTTGGGCTTCTGTATCAATGCGTGCCAAGTCTGGACTATCTCCCAATTTTCTGTTTGCTAACGCCTGCGCCATTCTCAGTCGCGTTAATGGAGATCGTAACTCATGAGAAATATCCGACAACAAGCGTTGCTGGCGAGAAATCATCATATTCACCGCTTCAACCATTTGGTTAAAACTGGCGCCCGCTTGGCGGAATTCAGATGTGCCCTTCTCTAATTCTGGATCGATTTCAAACACCCCTTTCGCCACACGTTGTGCGGCGCGCTCTAAACGTCTTGCAGGCTGACTCAGGTGCCCACGCTAGCCAGAGCAACAACGGCGTACTCACCAACATAACAGCCAACAATAAACGAAACGGATGATCAAACAGCTGCAACAAGAAATTAGGTGGCTCGCCCCAACGAGTACCGATGTACAAAAAGTAATCTTGATTGGCCAATCGCACAGGAAGTGGCCCTGAAATCATCATTTTGCCATACAGTTTTTGTTGCGGGTTGTTAGGGTTTTCAATCGTGGTGGTAAAGTTACGCAGCGCCTTAAATGAAAAATCAGGACGACGCTCAGACGTCAGAATGTTTCCGTCTAAATCGGTAATAAATAAACTTAATTTATTTTTGTCATCACCTCGATGAGAACGCCCTTCTAGACTCATCACTGCGGATGCCAAATCTGGAGCCGAAGCAAAAATCTGCTCTGCACGATCTCGTATTTGCAACATTTGCTCGTAATGAGGCGGGTCAATATCACGACTTTTTCGCGGATCAAG
>NZ_JAODTL010000015.1 GCF_026191375.1 Marinomonas pontica
TCGACGTTGTATTCCTTACCACCAAAGCTGGTGTTTACCAAGTTGTTCAAGGCAACCGTGACTGGCTGAGTATCAAAACCAGAAAACGCCACACCAAATAAGAAGTCATTCCAAATTTGCGTAAATTGCCAAATGATCGTTACGACGATAATCGGCGTCGATACAGGCAAAATAATGCGGTAGAAAATAGTGAAGAAGCCTGCACCGTCTAGACGTGCCGCTTTCACCAATTCACCTGGAATCGATTGGTAAAAGTTACGGAAGAACAAGGTCGTAAAAGCCACACCGTAGACCACGTGAACGAACACTAAGCCTGTTGTGGTATTGGCAATGCCCAACCAGCCCAAAGTGCGCGCCATTGGCAACAAGATCACTTGGAAAGGAATGAAACAGCCGACCAACAAAGCAGCAAAGAACAAATCGCTACCACGGAATTTCCATAGGGAAATAACATAGCCGTTGATGGCACCAAGTAATGTAGAAATTGCAACGGCAGGCAATACGATTTGAAACGAGTTCATAAAGTAAGGTGAAATACCGCCACAGCTGCTGCCTGTACACGCGTCCGACCATGCTTTTATCCAAGAGTCGAATTGCAATGCAGAAGGCAAAGACAACAAGGTGCCTGTGCGAATTTCTTCTACGTCTTTTAAAGACGTCAACAACATAACGATAAAGGGCATTAAGTAAAAACGCCGCCGCCACGATCAAAACCGTATACAAAGCAATGCGTAATACTTTATCCAAACCAGAGGTTTTACGACCCACAGTGTTATTACTCATGGCGTTCACCTCGTAATTCTGAGTACAAATAAGGAACCAAAATCGCTAGTACGCAACCCAACATCACCATGGCAGACGCAGAACCTAAGCCAATTTGGCTACGAGTAAAGGTGTGGGCATACATGAAGTTGGCTGGTAAATCAGAAGAGTAGCCAGGGCCACCGTTTGTCAACGCCGCCACAAGGTCAAAACTCTTAATCGCGATGTGAGACAAAATCACCAAGGCGCTGAAGAATACAGGTTTCAGTGATGGCAAAATGATGCGACGGTACGTTGTAAAGGTGCTGGCACCATCCAAATGCGCTGCTTTGATCAAGTCGCCATCGACACCGCGTAGACCCGCCAAGAACAAGGCCATAACGAAACCTGACGCCTGCCATACCGCAGCGATGACCAAACAGTAAACCACCATGTCAGGGTTGATCAGCCAATCGAATTTGAAATTAACAAAACCAAAGTCGACCATCATTTTTTCAAGGCCGTTTGTTGGGTTAAGTAACCATTTCCAAGCGGTACCCGTTACGATGAAAGAGATCGCCATTGGGTAAAGATAAATAGTACGAATGGCGCCTTCTGCGCGAATCTTTTGATCCAAGAAAATGGCTAATACAACGCCAAGGAACAAACAGATAATAATAAACAGACCACCAAAAATACCAAGGTTGGTCAAGGCAACGATCCAGCGATCGTTGTTAAATAGTCGTTCGTATTGGTCAAAGCCGACAAAGTTGTAAGACGGCAACATACGAGAATTGGTGAAAGACAATACGGCAGTCCAAATCATGTAGCCGTAAATACACACCAAGGTCACGATGACCGTTGGCGCCATAACGATTTTCGGCATCCAATCGGCCAAGCTTAGGCGTGCAGGACGTCCTGACTGAGTCTGTCCTGACCCAGAATTGGCGGCGTTAGTGTTCATATTTGATGCTTCACTATAGAAGAGAGTGCGACAAAAACGGCGGTGCTTGTGACGTTTATTGGCAGTCTCTGAGAAATTTTAAGAGGAGGCTGGTCAGAAGACCAGCCTCGTATGCTTGTTTGCAAACCAGGTTTGCAAACGTGATCTTACATGCTTGCTTTTACTGCACGAGCTAGCTTGTCTACGGCTTCTTTAGATGTCATTTTATCATCGTTGAAGAAGTTCGTGACTACGTCATAAATAGCGCCTTGAACCATAGAGTTCACAGCCATGCCGTGAGCCATACTTGGAACTAGGTTGCCAGTCGTTGAGCTTGCTAGGAACGCGTCCATAGAAGACTGTGCACAAGCGTCAAACTTGTCACGAGACATGTTTAGACGAGTTGGGATAGAACCTTTGTTCAAGTTAAATGTTTCTTGGAACTTAGGTTCAAGAATCAAACGAGCAAGGTCTTTTGAGCCGCTTGTTTTTCTTTGCCGTCTACTTTAAACATCGCTAGAGAGTCGATGTTGAACGTGAAAGAACCGCTTGTGCCTGGTGCTGGGTAACAAACGTAATCTACGCCTGCTTTTTTGCCCGCTGCAGTAAACTCGCCTTTCGCCCAGTCACCCATGATTTGCATTGCTGCATCACCATTGATAACCATAGACGTTGCGATGTTCCAATCACGGCCAGAGAAACCTGGGTCAACGAATTCACGCATTTGCTTGAATGTATCGAACACGTCGATCATGTCTTGGCTACGCAATGTTTTGTCAGACAAACCGATGAACGCGCTGTTGTAGAACTTAGAGCCTTTAGACAACGCAATGGCTTCGAATAACGTAGCGTCTTGCCAAGCTTGACCACCGTGTGCAAGTGGTGTGAAGCCAGCGGCTTTGATTTTTTTCGCTTCAACGATGAACTGATCCCATGTTGTTGGGATAGACGCGCTAGATTTACGGAATACTTCTGGGTTTGCCCACATCCAGTTTACACGGTGAACGTTCACTGGAGCCGCCACGTAATGGCCATCGTATTTCATAACATTGCTAACGACTTGAGGAAGAATGACATCCCAATCGCCTGCTTTTGCCACATCATCAAGAATTGTTAGGAAACCAAGATCGCCCCATTCTTGAATAGTTGGGCCTTTGATTTGAGCAGCGGAAGGAGGATTGCCAGCAATGGCGCGAAGATTTCCAGAACGGTCATAGCAGATTCACCACCGCCACCAGCGACTGCGAAGTCTTTCCAAGTGTGGCCAGCAGTCTACCATTTCTTCTTTAAGTACATTGATCGCAGCGGCTTCGCCACCTGATGTCCACCA
>NZ_JAODTL010000016.1 GCF_026191375.1 Marinomonas pontica
ACTTCAGCAAGGGTGTCTGACATAACATCTGCAGTCAATGCCAGAATTGGCACTCGTTCTCTACCTGTGCTTTTTTCAGCCTGTCGAATATGTCGCATTGACGATAGACCATCCATCACTGGCATGTGCAAATCCATAAAGATAAAATCAGGTTGGTGTACTTTCCACATATCAACACCAATTGCGCCATTTTCAGCGCCTAATACATCAAACCCCATTCGCTCTAATATGCCTCTTGCAACTGCCATGTTGGCGCGCATATCCTCAACAACCAAGACCAAACCCCGTTTTTTAGGCGGTTCATCACTCTGTATTTCTACCCCGCTCAGCGCTTTGTCTTTAGAGTCAAAATACGAAATCTGCCGACCAATAACATGCGTTGACAAGGCTGAGATCAGCCCTTTTTTTAACATTACCCCGGTCATTGGCTTCGCCACATTGACATTCACACCCACATCGGACAATTTCTCACTCGAAATCAACCCAGCAGAAGTCGTCATTAAAATGACGGGGCGCAGAGCAGAGCCACTTGCCTCTCGGATCAGCTTCGCCAACATTAAGCCATCCAGCTCAGGCATCATATAATCTAAAATGACAATCTGATACGGCACACCGTCATCTATCGCTTTTTTAATTCGATAGAGCGCTTCAACAGGGTCCACTTCTGTGTCGGTATAAATATCACAAGAACGTAATTGATTCTTTAAAATGGTCAAATTGGTTTCGTTATCATCAATGACCAGCGTTTTTTTACCAATCAACAGGTCTTCATTAACCACAGTTTCAATGTGTGAGATCGCATGGCTCACTGGCAAAGACAGACAAACAGAAAAAGTAGAACCTACATCAGGCTCACTCACCAAACTGATTTCACCCTGCATTAGAGCAATTAATTGCTTAGTGATGGCCAGTCCCAGTCCTGTGCCACCAAACTTCCGTGTTGTTGAGCTATCCGCTTGCACAAAGGCATTAAACAAGAAAGGCTGAACCGCTTTGTCAATCCCAACACCGGTATCCGCAACATGGATGGTTAATGTAGCCTGACCTTGCTTGTTTGTTATGCCATTTACCGTCACTAAAACATGGCCCTCGTTAGTAAATTTAATCGCATTACTAATCAAGTTGGTTAAGATCTGTTTAATTCTAAAAACATCCCCCACCAAAAACCGAGGGCAGTTTTCTGCGTATTCCACCAGCAGATCAATGCCTTTTTCTTCCGCTTTTATCACCAACATTCGGACAATGTCGTAGAGTGTTTTCTCTAAATTAAAATCCACTCTCTCAATCGACAAATGCCCCGCTTCAATTTTTGAAAAGTCCAATAAATCGTTTATCAGAGTCAACAAACCTTCACCTGACTCTTGTAAGACTCGCAGTTGCTCTCTCTGTTCAAAATTAAGGGAGGTACCAGACAACAATTCAGCCATGCCCAACACACCGTTTAATGGCGTACGGATTTCATGACTCATGGTTGCAAGAAAGTTACTCTTGGCCTTACTGGCAGCCAGAGCCTGTTGACTGGCTTCACGTAGCAACACTTCCGTTTCTTTTCGGGAAGTAACGTCCATATTGACGCCAATTAGGTGTGATGCATGCCCCATTTTATCCAATACGAGGATGGCATCCGATTTTAGGTAACGTGTTTGTCCATCCTTACGTACGATTTTAAAGTCAAAATCGAGTTCTTTTGAAATAAATGCGACTTCTGGCGAGGTGAGATATCCCTCCATGCTTAAATTTTGAAAAACACCTCGCAGCCTCACTTTATCTTCTGGGTAAACACATTCTTCCCATAAATCTAATGGAGAAAGACCTGCTTGTTGTGATGTACCGTAAAGTCGATACATCCAATCATCCCAATTTAATGTTTCGGTATGTAAATCCAGCTCCCAAACACCAATTCCTGCCGCATCTGCTGCGATAGACAGGCGCAAATTGGTGTCGATCATTTTCTTTTCGACCTCTAGCCGTTCACTAACATCACGCACATGCGCGATGTAGCCACCCAGACTGCCATCCACATTTCGAATTTGGCTGCCAATGGTTTCCGTGTGGAACACATGGCCCTGTTTGTGTATATAGCTAGCTCGATAGCGATTTAAAATGTCTGCTGTCGTAACATCGTAGGCGTCGCCTTGCTTAATGAAGTCCCGCTCTTCCGCGTAAAGCATCTGGGTGCTTTGACCTCTAATTTCATCAAGTTGATACCCAAATAGTTCACTAAATGCGGGGTTGATCATCTTAACTCTACGGTCAGCTCCGACGAGCACAATGGCTTCCGGCGCATTCACAAACAAGGACTCAAAAAATATTTTTTGTTCCTTCAACTCATTTTCGTATTGTTGCTGTAACGCCCGATCTTGTTCCAAGGTCATTTCATTGCCAACCCATTGAGCAAGCAATTTCATCACTTCATAATCGTCTTCACTAAAAGGCTGTGTTTTAGGTGTGGGGCTTGAGAAGTTAAGCGTTCCCCAGCGCCTCCCTCTTACATAAACGACGATCCCTATATAAGCTTCTAAACCAAAATTCACATAACACGGGTGCTCTTTAATGTCGCTTATCGCCGTATGGAAAAACGACGTGGGCAAATCACTGCTGAGCGTATGAACACAGTAAGTATTGCCTAACTCAAATTCTGTACCAGGCAGCACCTCACCATTTGGCGTATGGCTGTACTTCACTGTGTACACATCGCCTTCGATGCAACTGATAAGGCCGATGGGAAGTGCAAATTGATCGGAGCCAACTTTTAGTATTTTCTGCAATTTCTCATCCAGACTCAGTGCTGAATTTGCCGTCACCTCGTGCAAGCGTTTAAGAGTTTGCATTGTGGTTCTTTGAGGCGTGACATCCTGCACACACACATAAATACCAGTGACTTCACCGTGCTCTATTCTAGGAATGTAGGACGATTCGTTAAACCGCCCCCCTATATCAGCCATTTGACTTGTTTTATATTGAAAACGAACCTCATTCCCTTGAAGAGCGTCCAACAACTTATTTTCTATCACTGCAAACATGTCAGCTGAGACAACGTCTTTTACATGCTTACCAAGAATGAGCTCTTTTGATAAACCAAAGCGTTTTTCATAGGCCTGATTAACGTATCTGTAACGTAAATCGCTGTCCAAAAACGCAAGATACACAGAAAGGCTATCGTTGAAGGGCAACAATTCATCATTCTCAAAGAAGCGTGTCTTTTTATGAGCACTCGCTATGGGCAATGACGGCAGTAAACCAGACAACATGGCACCCAATGAAGCGACATGTTCGCCAATATTCTCTTCAGAAAGAGCACAAGGCAAATCATTGAAGAAAAACAAACGCACATGATGAGTCGGCAACCACTCAATCATACAACACGCTATTTGAGGGTACTTGGAGAATATCGATGGGGCGGAAGGCGTCGAAAGAACATCAAGCCATCGTGTAGAAGCAGTGTCACAACAATGAGTCATCAAGGCAGATAAGTCATCCGCCTCAACGCCTGCAATTTCACCAGAAACAACAACACGACCGTCTTCAAAAAGTAAACCCGAACATGACATCCCCAAAAGAGATCGAGCGACTTTCAAAGAAGCCAGTAATGGATCCATTCATTTCCCCTCAAGAGGCTGCATTCAAAACACCACAAAGCAAAGTTTGATTAATCCTATTTATAAAACATAACAGAAGATCAATATTTTGCTGCATTTAAAACCCAAAAACTAAGGCAATAATTTATCGATCAAAACACAATCTTCTGTTTCATTGCGGCTATTCTTCACTCTGTCGAGGATCTTTTGCGCCACGTCTTTTTGACGCTGCGAAATATATTTTGAATCTACGGTATTCTGAACGTTTTCCAAGTACTTATTGAGTTTTGGTGTGCAGTAGTCATCAAAAGCCAAAACACTACTGGAGCCTAACAGTGCAGCAGAACTCAATAGAACAACAGACACACAACGTTTATTTAACATGAGCTTTTTCCTAATAAATACAATTAAGAAAAATTAGACCATACGCCAGTCAAAAGTGAAACCTAAAGCGCGGTAACATCCAGCGCTTTATTGGTTTGTTTCACACTCTTTTTGAAAGCTGTCGCTATATCGACACCACCTGATGACACGTCTTTCGGACTAAGTCCATATCATGACTGACCAACAATACCGCGCAACCCGCTTCGCTTGCTAACTCAACCAACAATCCAGTGACCTCCTTTGCGGTAATCGGATCAAGACGTGACGTTGGCTCATCAGCAAATAAAAACACCGGATCCAACAACAGAGCCCGCAGAATCGCAAAACGCTGCAATTCACCACCAGACACTGCCAAACAATTACGGTCTAGAATGCCTTCAGGTAAATTCAACCGGTCCATCAAAGGCGAAATACGGGCTTTATCAATACCATGTAAATCCACCACATCATCAAGCAGCTGACCCAATGTAACGCTAGATGAAAACGCCGAAGGCGGATCTTGATAGAGTTTCAGCCACTGGTGTGGCTGAGCAGTTTTATTAAAACGAGTCAGCTTACCCGAAGAAACAGGCAGTAAGTTAAGCAAGGCGTCACCAAGAGAGGATTTACCACACCCACTGTCACCGACAATACCCACCACTTCGCCCTGTTTGATAGAGAAAGACAAACCGTCAAACAAGGTTCTCCCTCCTCGCTCTAATCGCACATTATCCGCGATTAAAATATCATCAGCGTCGTTCTTTCGCATTGTTGGCGCCATATCTTGCCAAGCCCTGGGCTCGGCAGCGATCAACTCTCGTGTGTAATCGTCTTTTGGATAATCAAGCACTTGAGCGGCTTCACCTTGCTCGACTAAACGACCCTCTTTCATTACCAGCAGCAAACCACCCAACTGACGGGCTACCGACACATCGTGAGTAATAGTCAGCAAACTGCCTAGATTCGAACGAGCCTGCAGCAGCTGCACAATGCCATCACGACGAGATATATCCAGCCCTTTGGTTGGCTCATCCGCCAAAATCACATGCGCACCACCCGCTGTCGCCGCCGCAATGGCCAGTCGTTGCGCCATACCGCCAGACAACTCATCCGCGCGTTTATGGCCATTAAACGCCAAACCAACATGACGTAAATCCTCTTCGGCCATCGCTAGCGCTTCCTGCGGGTCTTTCTCACGCACGAATTGATATACCTCTTTGACTTGATCAATGCCCTTCATTAACGGATCAAGAGAATGCCAAGGCTCTTGCGGTAACATGACCATTTCACGTCCCCACAAAGCTTGACGCTCTTCAATCGTCATCACCTTACCAAATGCCTCTATGTCTCCAGACACACTCAAATCAGTGGGCAATAACCCCATAATAGCTTGCGCTAATAAGCTTTTACCCGAACCCGTTTGACCCAATATGGTTAACGGTTGACCTTGATTTAACGCCAAAGAAATTGGCTCCAACAAACAAGTGTCGCCCACATAAACCGCCACATTGGTTAATTTCAGCAGTACCGTCATACTCGTTTCCCTGCCAACAAATGAAATGAAAACACCAACAACGCAATAACCATTAAGGGCTGAGCCAACAACCAAGGTGCTTCGCTGTAATAAGGAAACAGTTCAACCGTCATCAAACCAAGTTCAGCCATGGGTGGCTGTATCCCGACATAAACAAACCCTAGCGACGCCATGGTCAAAATCGCGTTCGCACCACCAAAGGCCGCCAAAGTGAACACCGAAGGGAAATAGCAGGCCAAATATGGCGTTTAAACTGATACCAGCGACCAAAGCCCATCATCTCGGAAGATTGTCTTGCTGGACTTTGGATCACACCCTGAGTTACGGCTCGAACCACGCGGAAGTATTCGACCCATTGCACCAAAGAAATCGCCAAATACAGCATCAAAAACGAACCAGGAACAATGGCCGCCAGCAACAGAACAACCACCAAGCCTGGTAAGGCAAGCAATATATTGACCATCACATTCAGCGCACTATCAACTTTTTTCCGCCCCAAACCGCCCATAAACCAAACGTTGTACCGACCAAAGAAGACGTCAGCACACACAACACACTCAAGGCAAAAGACAAGCCAATCGCATGCGCCATACGCGTCATCATGCTGCGGCCAAAATGATCTGTACCGAGCCAATGTGCCGCAGAAGGCGGCTCCATAATCGCATTTAAATCTTGCTGGGAGATGCTATGAGGCGAAAATACAATCCCCAACAACGAGAACGCCAATAAGGCCAATAAAATAAACAGGCCAACCCATTGGGATTTAATCATCTTCATACTGTTTTCGCCCCTCTTGGATCAATCCATAAACAGATAACATCCACCAAGGTATTCAATAAAACGAACAAAACCCCCATCACCAAAGCCGCGCCTTGTATCACTGGAATATCACGGGCAAAAATCGCATGAGCCAAACCATGCCCAATCCCCGGCCATGAAAACAATGACTCAATCATCACAATCCCTTCAATCATGCTCACTAACTGGATGCCAAAAAACGCCACCACTGGCACCGCAATATTGCGCACGCCATGCTGACGAAATGTCTGCCAAGCAGACAATCCTTTCACTTTCGAGAATTGATAAAACGCCGCAGCAAAGGTTCGTTTGGCAGAATCTCGAACCACACGATTGGACACCGCCGCCAAGCTCAACGCCAAGGTAACAGCGGGCAAAACCAAATGCGCAGGCGAGCCGAAACCCGCCACAGGAAACCAATTCCAATGAAGAGCAAATAACAAAATGAACAATACGCCTAAAACAAACACCGGCATGGCTCGAATCACACTGGATAAACTCATTAGAATCGAATCAAAAGGGTTTCCTCGCCATGCACTCAGCAATCCCAACGGCACCGCTATCAAAACCGACACCATCAAACCAGCAAACGCCAACATCAAAGAGTGCCCTAACATATGCTGAACCGTGTCCATCACGGGCAAACCACTGACTAATGAATCGCCTAATTTAAATTGCAGAAGATCTGTCAACCAATGCCAATAAGCCGTCAAAGCACCTTGATCCAACTTTAGCTCTTCTCGTACCAATGCCGCCGCATTAGAATCAACATTGTCTTGCCCATAACGACTGGCCGCAATTCGATATGCCATATCACCAGGTAAAGAGCGCATCAAAATAAAGGTCAGAGTACCCACTCCCCAAACCACTGTGACCAATTGAAGCGCCCTTTTCAAAAGCATTGCTTTCATTATTTTACGAACTCCATTTCATTTAAATAAAAGCTACGCTCAAAAGGATCAAAGCGAAAACCTTTAACACGCTTATTCACCGACGTCTGCTGAACATAAGATGACACTGGAATCATGGGACGCTCGTCATAAATAATCTGAGCACTGTGTTGAGCCATTTTGTTGTATTTCACTGGATCAGACGTTTCTTCTAACGTCATCAAATCGGCACTTAGCTTTTCATTATTCCAATTCATTGCCCCCCAATCGCCTCCGCCATTGGAACCAAAATCAGACAGCATAACGCCCAACGGGTCCGCAATAAAACCATAGTTACGCGCGATCAAGGCAACGTCTAATGATCCATCTTGATGCCCCATTGGAATGGCGCTGGAATTGGTCACTTCAACTTTCGTATCGATACCAATCGCCTGCCATTGAGCTTGAATCGCCGTCGCTACCGTGGTCAGTTCTGGTCGATCCGCATACGTAATAATGGTCAAATGAAATGGCACACCCTCTCTTTCCAACATGCCGTTTGAATTTTTCTTCCATCCCAAAGACGCCAACAGAGATTCTGGTGTACCCGCCTCCGCTTCCGTTTTGCTGGTCACATTGGCTAAGTGCCAATTAGACATAGAAGTCGGTAAAAGCTGGTCCGCTTCAGAACCTGGGACACGCAAAATCCCTTTCGCAATACCTTGACGGTTAATCGCTAAACTCAAGGCTTTACGTGCGTTCACATCCTTCATAAAAGGATGACCGCTGTTTAACTTAAGCACGATTGTTCTCGGAATAGGATTAGAGTGAACTTCCAAGTTCGGAAGTCGCTTTAAAGAGGGCAAGCTAGCCGGATCCAAGCCAAACACAATATCGGCTTGACCACTTCTGGCTTGTAAAACTCGACTTTCTGCACGGTGCCCCGTCAAATAACTTGCGTAAGGAATACTGGCTTTCTTTCCCCAGTAATCCTCAAACTTATCTACCACCAATTTATGCGGGGGTGAAAATTGATAAAGTTGATACGGTCCCGTCCCTGACAACGCCAGCACATCACCATTCTTTCCATACGCGTCTAACGACAAAACACTGTTGGCGTAATTTGCCAATACCGCACCCAACAAAATATAGGGACGAGACAAAGTGATCGCCACCGTACTTTCGTCAACCGCTTCGATGCTTGTAACAGGTGCCGTTCTTAACGCACCATGCTTTCCTTGCGCAATGCGCAAACTGTTCACTACCGCATCGGCATCCATTAAGCTGCCGTCATGAAAATACACCTTATCACGTAGCTCAAATGTCCAGGTTTTAGCATCATCACTTACCTGCCAACTTTTCGCCAAGGCTGGGAGCAACAAACCGTTTTCATCGACATCGACCAAGGTTTCTAACATCTGCATGCGACTGAAAATAAAGCCATTTTTTGAGGGATCTAAACTGGTGAATTCAAAAGCCGCACTGATTGACAATGTATTCGTCACATTTGGCGTTGCGTACGCCGAATGAGTGAATACAGGCGCCACATACGACACACTTAGCACTGCAACAGACAACATTACCCGCCCAAAAGAAAACCGTATCGTCATAACCGAATTATCCATAAATTAAAAAATGTTATGATATAACATAATACAATATATTCGCAATTGTTTGAGAACGACTTTTATTTATTAAGAAATCAGACTGAAACATAAAAAGCCCCCAGTCATTGGAATGTCCAACTATTTGGGGTCAGCTCAAGATCGCTTTTAAGAAGAAAAATACGCAGAGAGAAAACCAGATAGGAACGATGGCAATATTGCGCCTTCAGACTGATACATTTATATCAGCCTGATGGCTGTCAATGTCACATTCAGAGAAATGTGCGCCCTAGGCTTACACAAACTCTTCTAGAAAGTTAGCAAGATAGCCAAAAGCACGTTTTGCTGACAGAGGGTTAAATTGGCTACCATGATCTGGGTTATTCGCACTTGGCAGCATGAACGAATGCATGGTATTGCTGAAATCAACAAACTGAAAATCTATCCCTAAACTCGTCAAATACCCTTTTGCCGTCTGAGCGTCAGACTCCTCAACCAGCGGGTCTTGATAACCGTTCAGAATCAGTATTTTTGTATGGGTATTGGCTTTTTCTTCTGATTGCGCTCGATTAAAGCTCATCAACCCATGAAAGCTTGCCGCGCCAGCACTTTCCGTAAAATGCAATCCAGCCTCTAAAGCCAAACGCCCGCCAAGACAAAACCCCACATGCACAATGGTTTTACCATGCATAGCATCGCACGCCGATTGCGTGAGCTCGGCCAATAAACCATGCAGTGGCTCAGATTCCGCAAGCAAAGCGCCCATCTTGGCGCGTTTTTCATCCATTTCATGCGGATTATTCTCTATGCCATATAAATCTAACGCCGTCGCGGAAAAGCCAAGAGACGCAATATGATCGGCCACCCCTCTTTCAAAATCACTCAGGCCTGAAAATGTTGGCCAAATAACCACTTGAATATGACTTTTTTTAGAACTCAAACCGTCAATTTGATAATGCACCCGTTTGATGTCGTCTTTAAAAATAGAGTCGAATGTCTGGCTCACAATATGCCCCTTTCAATTTTTTATCGAGAAAATGCACTTCCAGTGTAACCAGCGCTGCAGAGTGAAAGCAATCCGATCGAGCGAACTTGACTTATAACAAAAGGATAACCACCAATAAAAAAGGAAGCTGTTTAAACTTCCCTTTTCGTACTCATCGTCAGTCGGCAAAGTGAAATGTGTAATGTATATACAGGCCAGCGGATGCCTGCGCTTTACTCTTTACCCGTAAGTATCAGTCATCGCTGGAATCATCCCAATAATCGTCATCACCTTCTTCAAGGTCACCGTAAAACTCTTCATCATCACTTTCGTTATCGTACTCGTCATACTCGTCGTATCCATCACTCAAAGAATAGAACTCAGGAGAAAGCGCCGAGTTTGATGGAGTGAATATTTGCGTAAAATTAAGAAGCATAAGACAGCCCTCCGAACAGGCCAATCAAATAGGAATATTTAGATTAGCAGGGAATATTCAACTTAGTAAAAGCAAATAAATCGAATTCATATTTCTATGAAATATAGTGATTATTTGCAAAACGTCTTACCTTAAAGTAAGACACTTTCCAACATTCAATCGTCCTAGCTGGAACCGGTCATGCAATTTATTGTCTTAGTATCCTGTAACAAGACATGCCATAATTTACTGAAATACCGTCCCATTACCGTGGAAAAGAGTGATTTTATATGAGCAAACCATACAACAGACTGACGCCAGAAGAAGCACAAGTTTTACTTCATAAAGGCACAGAACGACCTTTTACCGGTGAATATACTGATACCATGGAGAATGGCGTGTATGTTTGTCGTCAATGTGACGCACCGCTATACACGTCTGAGCATAAATTCTTATCACACTGCGGCTGGCCAAGCTTTGATGACGAAATCCCCAATGCCGTAAAACGGCTCCCCGATGCGGATGGACGTCGTGTTGAAATCGTATGCGCAAATTGCGACGGCCACTTAGGCCATGTGTTTGAAGGAGAAAGGCTGACTGAAAACAACATTCGTCATTGTGTGAACTCCATTTCAATGACATTCAAAAGTAAAGAGTAAATACAGCAAAAATAGAGCGACATTCACATTGAGTCTCACAACAATATCAAAATAAATGTCGCTCCATTTACTTGATCCGCTCCACTCTTCAGCCAGTTTAAGCGACATAAAAATGCCGCGTAAACTCTCACCCTTCCTATGGAGAGAAAAAATGGCCTAAACCTTTGTAACGGACGCCAGTAGAGCAACCAGCAGTCGCCAGAAATCCCCTACGGAATCTATTTCCATGCGTTCGGTCGGTGAATGCGCACCACGAATGTTGGGACCAAATGACACCATTTCCATACCGGGGTATTTCGCGCCAATGATGCCGCACTCAAGGCCGGCATGAATCACTTTCACATTGGCTTCGTGACCCATGACGTCGGTATGAACCGTTAAGAAATGTTTCAACAATCCAGCGTTTGGATCAGGTCTCCATCCTGGGTAACCGTTTTCCAGTTTGACGTCCGCTTGGATTAAGGAGAAGGCCGATTTTGCCACATAAGCAAGGTGCTCTACGGCAGAATCCACTAGAGAGCGAACCAACAAGCATGCATCAAATGCTTTCTTGCCATCCGCCGCGTTCCGCAGGTTAATCACACCAAAGTTACAGGAAGTTTCCGTTACCCCCTCCAAATCAGCACTCATGCGATGTACACCGTGAGGCGCACAGAACATAGCATTTAACAACGCATCTTTGTCTGCGTCTCTCAGTTCTGAATCCAGTTCCGCAGCGTTCAGTGTCACGTCCAAATTAGCTTCGGTCGTGGAAAATTCCGCCTTGGTGGCTTTTTTGAACCCTTCAATAAAAGCAAATAGAGTGGCTTGGTCATTGTGATTAATGTTAATGGTTGCTTGCGCGTCTCGTGAAATCGCATTGCGAAGTGTGCCGCCAGCAAAAGCGCTTAGACCAAACTCACAGCGCTCTTTCAGCAAGTTCAATAAACGGACAATAAGCACGTTGGCACTGGCACGGCCTTTATGGATATCCAAACCAGAATGCCCACCACGTAGACCCGACACCGTAATGGTAAAAGCCTTCCTACTGCTGTCCGCAGCGACTGCGGGGTAGTGTTTTTCAATGTTTATGTCCATGCCACCAGCACAGCCAATATAAACATCGCCGCGGTCTTCTGAGTCCAAGTTCAATAAGATCTTGCCTTTTAGAATACCCTCTTCCAGCTGCAATGCGCCACGCAAGCTGGTTTCTTCTTCTATGGTAAATAAGGCTTCGATTGGCCCATGAGCCAGATCGGTTGACTCTAAAATCGCCATCGCAGCTGCGACGCCAATTCCATTATCGGCACCAAGCGTGGTACCAGTTGCGTGCACCCAACCGTCGATGATTTGTGTAACAATTGGGTCTTTGGTGAAATCATGATCGATGTCGGCGTTCTTCTGCGCAACCATGTCTAGATGACCTTGCAAGACGACCGTCTCTCTGTCTTCCATCCCCTGACTGGCCACTTTGCGAATTAACAAATTTCCAACAGGGTCGACATAAGTTTGATGGCCCAGTCCGCTCGCCCAACGGATAAGACGCTCTCTGAGTTCGGCTTCATGATAGGACGGGCGCGGTGTGTTACATAATGTTTGAAAATGACGCCAAATGGCTTTTGGCTCTAGCGTGGTTAAAACGTCGTTCATTCTGCTCTCTTAATTTTTCAGTGCCTATTGTGTTAAGCACATTAAAGAAGAGCATGAAGAGTGGCAATCGAAATTAAGACTACGCCGATAGAGAAAACGTATGTGAAATAACACCCATAAAAAAAGACGCGTCGATCATTACTACCGACGCGTCTTTATTAAGTCCATTGTCCGAATGCATTTCTCTTTCGAGCTTATTTTTTCTTTAAGGATGCCGCAGAGAATGTCACAAATTCTTCCGCACTGGTTGGATGGACTCCCACCGTGTCATCAAAATCCGCTTTGGTCGCGCCAGCTTTAATGGCAATCCCCAGACCTTGGATAATCTCGCCAGAGTAGTCACCCACCATGTGTGCACCAATCACTTTATCGTCTAGGTTATTTACGAGTAACTTCATTAGGGAACGAGACGTACCGCCGCTTAGCGTGTGCTTCATTGGGCGGAAGTCCGTTTGATACACACGGAAATCTAAGCCTCGTTTTTCTGCTTCTTGCTCGGTTAAACCCACTGTGCCGATTGCTGGTTGGCTAAAGACAGCCGTTGGAATATTGTCGTAATCAAAATCGACTTCTTTGCCTTCAAACCAATAAGCGATCAATGCCATAGCTTCTTTAATCGCAACAGGCGTTAACTGTATACGATCCGTCACATCACCAAGGGCAAAGACGCTTTTTGCCGACGTGGTGAAGTTTTTATCAATAATCACCGCACCATTTTTGCCCGTTTCAATACCGGCGTTTTCAAGAGCCAACGTAGCCACATTCGGCACTCGACCGGTTGCATAAAGAATCAAGCCGAATTCTTCTGAGTGACCATCTTTGAAGTGTACTGTACGTAAACTATTTGGATTAGCAGGATCAACCAGCTCAATGCGGTCAACGTCAGTATTCAGGCGTACATCGATGCCGGACTTTTTGTATTCTTCGCTGGCAAAATCTCGAACATCTTGATCAAAGCCACGCAACAACTGGTCCCCGCGATAAGCAAGACTGGTATCAACACCTAAGCCATTTAGGATGCCAGCAAATTCCACGGCAATGTAACCACCGCCCACAACAAGGGCTTTTTTGGGCAGCTCGTCCAAATAGAACATGTCATTAGAACTGACAACCAGATCACTGCCGTTAAATTCAGGTATGAAAGGCTTAGCACCAACCGCGATCAAAATTCGCTCTGCTGTGTAAGTTTTGCCATCCACCATGACGGTATGTTCATCAACAAAACTCGCAAAACCAGAGATAACTTCCACACCGGCATTACCAAGCATATTGCCGTAGATACCATTTAAACGTTCAATTTCTTTGGTTTTATTGTCGCGCAATACAGACCAATTAAATTCAACCCCCTGATGGGACCACCCAAAGCCTGCCGCTTCGTCAAAGCCATGACCGTATTCAGAGCCATAAACAAACAATTTCTTTGGTACGCAACCAATATTAACGCAGGTTCCACCTAGTGCACTGCCTTCAGCGACGGCAACTTTGTATCCTTTTGAGGCTGCGACACGGCTCGCTCTTACGCCGCCAGAACCCGCACCAATGACAAATAAATCGTACTGATAAGCCATTTAAGCTCTCCAATGTGAATGCATTAATTAATGCGAACAGTGTAACAGGGCTCGTGAAAGAAGTTAAAAAGAATGCAGCTATTGTTGTGATCAAAAATATCTAACTCATTCTCATTCGTTAAGTACTTTATGGAATAGCAACATCTAGGTATGATTAAGAAAACCCGCTACGGAATAAATCACATGAAATTTGTCTCTTTTAATATCAATGGTTTGCGCGCACGACCACATCAAATCGAAGCCTTAGTCGAAAAACACGCACCGGATGTGATTGGGCTACAAGAAATAAAAGTGCACGACGATGCCTTTCCTCACGACATCCCTAAATCCGTCGGCTACCACGCTTATTATTATGGTCAAAAGTCCCATTATGGTGTGGCGATATTCAGTAAACAAGAAGCCACTAGCGTAGAGTATGGCTTTCCAGGCGACGACGAAGACGCGCAACGTCGCATGATCATCGCCACGTTCGACACACCACAAGGTCCTGTTAAGGTACTGAATGGCTATTTCCCTCAAGGTGAAAGCCGAGACCATGAAACCAAGTTTCCTGCGAAACGTAAATTTTACGCAGACCTTATGGACTACCTTGCTGCTCACTCGCCAGATGAAAAGATCATTGTCATGGGAGACATCAATATTTCCCCTACCGATTTAGACATTGGTATCGGTGAACCTAATGCAAAGCGTTGGCTAAAAACAGGAAAATGCAGCTTTTTGCCAGAAGAGCGTGAGTGGTTTACCACCCTCAGCAACTGGGGACTGACAGACACCTATCGTCAATTGAACCCAGAAAAAAATGACCGTTTTAGCTGGTTTGACTATCGCTCAAAAGGCTTTGAAGACACGCCTAAACGCGGTCTTAGAATCGATGTGATCATGTCATCAAATGGATTAACCCCTTTCTTAAAAGATTCCGATGTCGATTACGATTTACGCGCCCTTGAAAAACCGTCCGATCACGCTCCTATCTGGACAAGCTTTGATCTAGATTAATAGAGCAACCATCTGGGGGTCATTGTGCAAATAGTATACAAGAACGTATAATGACCGCCCAACATGATACGAACGGCAATCAAACCGCACTACTCCCCCGTTTATCCACAGAGATTGTGGATGGTTTTATTTGTGTCACGAACTTAATGTGACTTTAGCGCTCTACATTACGAGAAAACATCATGGCAAATGAGCAACGTACAATGGAAGACATGTTGAAGCAGTCTTCACAAGCCGCCGTCTTTTTAAAAGCATTGAGCAATGAAAACCGACTGATGATCCTATGTTATATATTGGATCAAGAATTGTCCGTTACCGCGCTCAACGAAAAACTTCCATTAAGCCAATCGGCATTATCACAACACCTAGCGGTGTTAAGAAAAGACGGTTTAGTCAGTACTCGACGTGAGTCTCAAACGATTTTTTACAGCATAGGCGACAGTCGGGTAAAAGAGCTGATTAAGACTCTGCATTCACTCTTTTGCTCAACCGTTTAGCGAGTAACACACCCACCCGAATAGAACTGGACAAGGACATCCGCTAACCATTTTGGTTGCTCTATCGGTAACATGTGACCACAATCCGCTGCCACGCGAACTTCGTATCGATCTGAATGATTCAAATGAGAGAGAGCTGACGCTGGCATCAGTTCATCCTCCTCCCCCACCGAGACACAAATCGGAAAGTGGGTCTGCTCCAACTCACTCAGCAAGGAAGGACGATCCAGACTGCTTGTCAGTTGTTGAATCAAGACGGCTTCACCCAGCGTGGTATCCATTGCCTGAATCAATGCCAACAAATCCATATTGTCTTTATGGCGCTTTCCCAGCATGGCCTGTGCCTTTTTTTGGGTATCCCTCGGTAGCCTTGTGAAGACACCCAATTTAACGCCACTTCACGCTGTTTTCTCTCGCTCTCCAGCAAGCCTGTCGCAGTGTTAGACAACACCATTAAACGCTGTACGCGCTCTGGGTATTTTATAGCAAATGCACACGCCAAATAGCCACCCATCGAGAAGCCTAATAAATCAAAAGGCTCCTTTGGTAATCGATTTGCAAGCGCCTCTACCATAGCATCCAATGTATTCTCCATTGGAATCGCACAATGTATCAACTTAATCGATGTGCCTATAGCGCGCTGGGTGGATGCCCAAAGTCGATGATCACACATAGTGCCAGGCAAACAATAAACATCCACAAATCACCTCAACTTCACATTAGTACATTCGTTAATAATTCACGTCACGAACCCGTAAAAAACTCGCAAAACGAGGCACTCCTCGCGACGTAAAACCGTGGTATTTATACGTGATATATTCGCCTATTTGGGGAGGAGAATCACGCTCAGCGTCCGTAAAACCTGTGCCTATTTTAAAACGCAAACCTGTCGGCATTTCCACAATGAGTGACCCCATTTTATCCCGATACTTTCCAGCGCCCTTTAGCACCGCAATCACTTTCGCTTCTGCGTCCATGTGAGGTTTCAATTTCAGAAGGTTATCCGTGCGGCCTGTCTCAAATCGAGCCAGCTTACGATGCAGCATCAAACCTTCCGCTCCGTTATCAACGTATTCTGCCAACAATCGTAGTAATTCTTCGTTACTTTTAACCGAAAATTGCTTTATCGGCTGCACATGAGGCTGCGCTATTTTATTCACAATCGAAGTATAGCGTTGGTAACGTTCGGCAAAGGTGTCTTGCTTATCTTTGTCAGGCGCGTCAAAAATCATATAACGGATCGAACGCCACTCACTGTCTATAGGTGTTTGTTTGCTTACCGTCGACATAATATTGGCAAAATCATTTCGTTTAGACCACAACTCGCCATCCAACCAAACCGCCGGTAATGGCTCGATGAACCAAGAAGGCGCATGAATGGGGTTTCCTTGACGTGTAACCAAAGCACTCCCAGTCCAAATAGCACGAACTCCGTCGAACTTTTCACTCACAAGGTAATCATTGATTTGAGTGTCATCAGAATAGACTTTGGCTAATTGCACATCGGGTTGTGCAAACACCAGCATGGGAAGCAGAAATACATAAATTAAACTATTTTTAATCAGAAACACCGTTCACTCCTTTGATTATCAAGATGCTAATCCTTAGCACGCATTAACGCTAAACGATTTCGATTCGGCACGCAAACTTAACGCCATACCGAGCTTCTTGTTAATGCAAAAAAGCCCATATTTGTTACCAAATATGGGCTTTAAGCGCTGTGTGGTTTCTACGTTATTTGCTTAGCTGAACAATCAATTTGTTCATACGGCTAACAAACGTAGCTGGGTCTTCTAACTGGCCACCTTCAGACAAGGTCGCTTGTTCAAACAACAACCACGCCATATCAGCGAAACGCTCTTCATCGGTTTCAGAATCCATCTTAGCAACGATTGGGTGATCTGGGTTCACTTCCAATGTTGGTTTAGACTCAGGTAGCTTCTGACCTGCTTGCTCCAACAAGCGACGCATCTGCAGACCCATGTCGTACTCACCAACCACCAAACAAGCTGGCGAGTTCGTAAGACGATCTGTTGAATTTACACCAGCGACTTTCTCTTCCAGTACAGTTTTCATTCGATCTAGAAGCGGCTTGATTTGCTCAGCCTTTTCTTCTTTCTCTTTCTTCTCCTCCTCGTTCTCTTGGTCCGCTAAGTCTAGCTTACCCTTGGTAACGTCTTGGAAAGATTTGCCTTCAAACTCTTGTAGAGAAGACATCATCCACTCATCGATACGATCGCTCAGTAACAAGACTTCAAAGCCTTTCTTACGCAAGATTTCCAAATGCGGGCTGTTTTTCGCCGTATTGTGGTTCTCTGCATAGATGTAGTAGATCTTATCTTGGCCTTCACTCATGCGCTCGATGTAATCGGCCAACGACACGTTTTGCGTTGCCGCATCGGTGTGAGTCGAGCTAAAGCGCAACAAAGCAGCGATCTTATCTTTGTTACCCATGTCATCGGCTGGGCCTTCTTTGATGACATTACCAAATTCATCCCAGAATTTTTGGTAGTCTTCTGGCTCGTTCTTCGCCATTTTTGTCAACATGTCCAAAACACGCTTGGTCAATGCAGAACGCATGGAATCAACCGCGTGGTCGTTTTGCAAAATTTCACGAGAAACGTTCAAAGACAAATCATTTGAATCCACCACACCTTTCACGAAACGCATGTAAGGCGGTAGGAAAGCTTCAGCTTCGTCCATGATGAATACGCGCTGAACGTAGAGTTTCAGGCCGCGTTGCATGTCCCGATTCCAAAGATCGTAAGGCGCTTTGGAAGGAATGTACAACAAGCTTGAGTATTCCAATTTACCTTCTACTTTGTTGTGAGACCACTTCAAAGGTTCTTGGTAATCGTGAGATATGTGCTTGTAGAACTCTTGGTATTCTTCATCTGTTACTTCGTTACGAGGGCGCGTCCAAAGTGCTTTTGCAGAGTTTACCGCTTCGTATTCAGGTGCTTTATTTTCTTCCACTGGCTTAGGATTGCCTTCTTCGTCCATTTCTGGGTAGACCGGCTTTTCCATTTCGACAGGAATAGAGATGTGATCAGAGTATTTCGTCACTAAAGAGCGTAGTCGGAAGTTATCCGCAAAATCCTTCTCATCGGCTTTAAGGTGAAGGGTAATACGCGTTCCGCGAGTGTCTTTGTCGATGTTTTCGATAGTGAATTCACCAGAACCATCAGACACCCAGCGTACCGCCTCGCTTTCTGCGGCTCCAGCACGACGCGTTTCAACGGTGACTTTATCAGCAACAATAAAAGCAGAATAAAAGCCCACACCAAATTGTCCAATTAGCTGACTGTCTTTTTTCTGGTCACCGCTCAATTGCTCTAGAAAAGAAGACGTGCCTGACTTTGCAATCGTGCCTAGGTTAGTAATCGCCTCTTCACGGGACATACCAACGCCGTTATCGTCGATAACAACCGTATTCGTCTCTTTATCAAATTCGATACGAACACGTAGGTTTGGGTCTTCTGCGAGAAGGTCTGCGTTAGCGACAGACTCAAAACGAAGCTTGTCTACCGCATCAGATGCGTTTGAAATAAGCTCTCGTAGAAAGATTTCTTTGTTGGAGTACAAAGAGTGGATCATCAAATGAAGTAGTTGCTTCACTTCGGTTTGAAACCCTAACGTTTCTTTTTGAGTATCAGTTGCCATGTTGTAGCTTGCTCCTATTTGAATGAACCTTCGGAAAAACCAAAGGCGTATTTCGTTTCACTTGTGCCTCATAGATAAAGCCTCTTAAAGCGATTTCAAGAGGCCATAACCATAAAAAGAGCCAAAAAGTCACAATAAACTTGTGGATATACAAAAGTGGAAGGCATTCGGAGGGAAATAGCAAAGACACCTGATCGTTTTACGATCAGGCTTTAGGTGTTTTTACGAACCAGGGTCAAACCATCACCAATCGGGATGAGTGAAAGCTCGACATCTTTATCTTTATGAATAGTCAGGTTTAACTCTCGAACTATCTTGGTGTCTTTATCTGTAAATGACTCATCTGCAACATTTCCCCACCATAAGGTGTTATCAATCAACAAACAGCCACCGGGGCGCAATAGTTGTTTTGCCAGTTGATAGTAAGCCAAAAGGTTTTGTTTATCCGCGTCGATAAAGATGAAGTCAAAGCTTTCACGTTCGGTGTCTAAAAAAGACGTCATGACCGGCAAAGCTTTATCACAATACGTTGTCACACGATCGATCACACCAGCTTGCTCTAAATAACGCGTCGCAATATCCAGCCACATCTGCTTTTTTTCAATCGCAATCAACTGAGCATTGTTTGGCATGGCCATCGCCATCGACAAGGTGCTATAGCCAGTAAACACGCCTATTTCTAGGATTTTTTTGGGCGATTGAAACTTAATAAGCAAGGCCAGCAACTGCCCCACTTCGGGCGATAACTGCATGCGAGCCATATGATATTGAGCCGTTTCACGTCGTAGTGCTCTTAATAAATCATCTTCTCGAACAGACACATCCACAAGATATTGATACAAGCGATCGTCAACGTTTATCGTCCGATTGGTTGGTTTATCGTCTTCGGGTAACGGTTTAGGGAAATTAGGAAGCATGGGATTTCATTACGAGTCCGCGGCTCAAGGTCTTGAATGTTTTAGAACGGAATTCACGACGGTAAAGTACCGCCACCACCATCACACTTGCCGCCATACAAAAGTAAGGCCCAAGGAACCAGCCACAAAATGCCATCGCAAAATAAAACGCGCGCAAGCCATAATTGAATTGGTTAGCCGCTAAACTGCAAATTTGCGCCATGTGCATTGCGTACAATTCACGTTCACTGTCTTCGATACCACGCTCCGTCGCCAAAGGCGCACTCCCACTAACACCGAACAAAAGTTGTATTGACGTACTGACCAAGTGAAAGTGAAAAAGGCATAAGAAAAAATAGCCACCAAGACAATAATTTTTAATTCCCATTCTTGTTGACTCATGGGCGCCAGAAGATAAAAATCCGACAAGATTCCAAGCGCCTTTTCTGAATAGTTAAACGCCGTAAACAACCCCGCAATGATCAACAAACTGCTTGATGCAAAAAATAAGCTACTTCTTTCTAAATTTGCCATAACAGACGCATCGGCAATACGGTTATCTCGTCTTAACAATCGTGACATCCAAGCCAATCGAAACTGATGCAACACGCTCACCAAACAAGACCGGCGTTTCGAATTATATTGAGCATAAAAAGCGTACCCCCACCAACACGCAAAAAAGACAAAAAGTGTTGCAAGATCAAGAGGATTTAACAATAGTGAAACGGAATGGCTGTCCATATATTCGCTCTGCTGAAATAACAGTTTAGGGTGATATTATTAGACCATTTTTCAATTTAGATGTCCTCGTTTGCCATTATAAAATTATGCAAAAATCTCGAACAAAATAAATATAAATACCAAACCAAAAAACGCTTGCATCGTCAAAAAATCTAGGTAATATCTCGCCCGTCAACACGACATGCGGATGTGGTGGAATTGGTAGACACGCTGGATTTAGGTTCCAGTGCTTCACGGCGTGAGAGTTCGAGTCTCTCCATCCGCACCATCTTATGCACTCCTCTTTTGTATTAAGTCATTTTCAAAATAGTTTCCTTTGCACTAACTAACACACTATCTTGCGTTTTATAACTGACGTTCTATAACCATAAAAAAACCGAACCCATTTCTGAATTCGGTTGCATTTGATCACTTATTCTTATGGCGCCGCTTTATTTGAGCTTCCAAGACACTTGCTTGCCTGCAAAGAAAGGCACAATTGGATCACCATTTGGAAGCGTGATACTTGTCGGCACTTCCCAAGACTCACGTACCAAAGTAACAGTCTCTGTGTTGCGTGGTAAACCATAGAAGTCAGCACCATAAAGGCTGGCAAAGCCCTCGAGCTTATCAAGCACACCCAACTCATCAAACACTTGAGTGTAAAGCTCTAACGCAGACCAAGCGCTGTAACAACCAGCACAACCACAGTCAGACTCTTTGCGGTGTTTGGCATGTGGCGCAGAATCTGTCCCTAAGAAAAACTTAGGTGAACCCGCTTTAACCACGTCACGCAATGCTTGCTGATGGGTACTGCGCTTCAATACAGGCAGGCAATAATTGTGTGGGCGCATGCCGCCATCCAACATATCATTTCGGTTCAACATCAAATGCTGAGGCGTGATTGTTGCCGCGACCCCCTCTCGAGCAGATAACACAAAATCCACCGCATCCTTAGTCGTAATGTGCTCAAATACCACTTTTAAATTCGGCACTCGCTCGACAATGTTTACCATATGCTGATCGATAAACTCTTTCTCACGATCGAAAATGTCTATGTGTTTTTGCGTTACTTCGCCGTGAATCAATAAAAGCATATTGTTCTCAGCTAATGCCTCAAACACCGGGTACAAAGACTCCAGAGAATTCACTCCAGAATCAGAGTTCGTTGTCGCGCCAGCGGGATACATTTTGGCAGCCAAAACCCCTGCTTGCTTAGCCTCTTTGATGTCTTGAACGCTGGTTTTATCTGTTAAATAAATAGTCATCACAGGCGTAAAGCTACTACCAGCTGGACGTGCCGCCAAAATACGCTCTTTATAGCGCAAAGCAAGCTCAGCGGTAGTTACTGGCGGCACCAAGTTTGGCATCACCACAGCACGCTCAAAACAACGCGCTGTCGCAGGAACGGTCTCTAGCAACATATCTTCATCACGAAAATGTAAATGCCAATCATCTGGTTTGATTATAGTAATTTCGTTCATTACTGGCCTTTTGAATTAAGAGGGGAACGGGTGAATTTTATCAGAAGTCGATAAGTCAAAACACCTAACTTGCGGACATAAAAAAACCGAATCCATCTCTAGATTCGGTTTTTAACATTATCTAAGCAATCTACAAAGATTAACTGTCTTTACGAGGCGCTCTTGGACGACGCTCACCACGATTATTGTCGCGATCACGGTTTCCAGAAGGACGACGACGCTCACCCGCATTAGATGGACGGCGATCACGATCACCACCCGGACGCTTGCGAGAAGAAGGAGATGCTGCGCGCTTATTTAGCTCATCAGCATTTTCCAACTTAGCGATATCAGTGCGCTGGCCACAAATGCGTGTTTTACCTAATTTACCCAAAACATCAGAATTCAAGTTCGTCGGCAAATCAACCGTAGAGAAATCTTCATAGATTTCGATATGGCCGATGTAACGGCTTTCGATTTCCGCTTCGTTAGCAATCGCACCAACGATATTGCCAGGTTTAACACCCGCATTGTAACCCACCTGAACAACGTAGCGTGTCATAGACGTGCTTGGATCGTCTTTTAACGGCATTGCTTCCGCTGTTACTGGACGAACTTTACGTTCACGAGGCGCTCGATCACCGCGGTCTCCGCGCTCGCCACGAGAACCATCTCGATCTTCACGACGTTCACGACGCTCTTGGCGCACTTCCATTTCAGACAACAATAACGGTGTTTTACCTTGCGCCATATGCGCTAAAGCCGCCGCCATTTTCAATGGATCTACTTCGTTTTCTTTCTGGTAGCCCTGAACAAGCTCTAGGAAGAAATCAAGATTTTCGTTGTCCATCGTATCTGTGATGCTTTGTTTAAAGCGGTTCACGCGATGCGCGTTAATGTCAGAAGCCGTTGGCAATGTCATGCTTTCGATTGGTTGACGAGTTGCACGCTCAATGGCTTGCAACATACGACGCTCACGATGAGCAACAAATAGAATAGCAGTACCTGAACGACCTGCACGGCCAGTACGACCAATACGGTGAACATATGATTCTGTATCGTATGGAATGTCATAGTTTACAACGTGACTAACACGCTCAACGTCCAAACCACGCGCAACTACGTCAGTTGCAACCAGAATGTCAATCTGACCTTTCTTGATGCGATCAACTGTACGTTCACGCAAGTTTTGGCTAATGTCGCCATTCAATGCTTCACAAGCGTGACCACGAGCCGTTAACTTCTCAGCCAATTCAACCGTTGCCGCTTTAGTACGAACGAAAATGATCATACCGTCATGTTCATTCATCTCAAGAATACGAGTCAACGCATCTAGCTTGTGCAAACCGCTAACAGGCCAAAATTTTTGAGTAATCGTTGTCGCCGTAGATGTCTTAGTAACAATCTTAACTTCTTTAGGATTGTTCAAATGACGATTAGCTACCTGACGAATCACAGAAGGCATTGTTGCAGAGAACAACGCAATCTGGCGCGTTGGCGGTGTTTGCTCAAGAATCCACTCGACATCGTCGATGAATCCCATACGCAACATTTCGTCCGCTTCATCAAGCACCAATGCTTTCAGTGTATCTAGACGCAATGTTTTACGACGGATATGATCCATCACACGACCAGGCGTACCAACAACGACTTGTACGCCGCGACGAAGCTGACGCAATTGCGTGTCATATGACATGCCGCCGTAAATTGGCAACACATGAAAATCAGGAAGGTTACGAGCATAACTTTGGAATGCTTCAGAAACCTGAATAGCAAGTTCACGAGTAGGAGCCAGAACAAGTAATTGTGTCGTTTTATCTGTAACGTCAATGCGAGACAACAACGGAAGCGCGAACGCTGCTGTCTTACCAGTACCCGTCTGCGCTTGCCCCAAAAGGTCACGACCTTCTAATAGATATGGAATACTTTGCGCTTGGATAGCAGATGGTTGCTCGTAACCTAGGTCAGCAACCGCTTTAAGAACAGGGGCGATTAGGCCCAACGAATCAAATGTAGGCTGAGTATCAGCGTCAGACATGTAAATTAGTACCTTTTTTTGGTGAGGATAAGGCCTGTAACCATTTACATGCCTTAATGAAATTCTCGGAGGAAAAACTGATCGCAAAGTATATACAAAGAATGGAAAATAAGCTAGTCAAATTGCAAAATAGATTCTTTCCCAGTCAGTCAGATTATCGCCTCTAACGCTTAGAGTCACTTGTGTCTGAATCGATCAAGACAACCAACCAATGCATTCGTGGGTTGGCTTCAAAGGCCAGCTTAAGAATAATAGTTAACGGTATAGAAAGCAGCATTCCTACGGGACCGAAAACCCATCCCCATAACAACAATGACAAGAAGACAACCAACGTCGAAAGCCCCAAACCTCGCCCCATATAACGCGGCTCAATTACATTCCCAACAATTAAATTCACCGCCAAAAAGGCCATCGCAGTAAGCCCCGCTGACAAACCGCCCAACTGAACAAACGCCAGCATCACAGCGGGCACCGCCGCAATAATAGATCCAATATTTGGCACAAAATTCAGCAGGAATGCACAAACACCCCATAATATAGGGAAGTCCACACCCAGCACCCACATACAAATCGTAATCAAAACACCAGTTAACATACTAACCAAGGTCTTAATGACCAGATATCTATTGACCGACTTGATAAACGAATCAAACTTTCCCATCGAAACAGAAGAGTTCTGCAACGCTATTGACAATTTTTTTGGCAACTCCACCGCTTCAAACAGAATAAAAATCACGATCATCACCACCAAAACAAGATTAGTCAACGCACTACCCAACCCTCTCAATGCATTGGCAACCATTTGCATAAGCGAAGAAGGATCAACATACCCTTTCACCTGGTCATAGGATATATGCAACCCCATTCCATTTATAACGCGGATAAGTCCCGACATCTCATCAGCAAAGCGCGCTTTATAGTTGGGCAATTGATTGGAAAAACTGTCCAATGAGGCGCCAACCAATACCGCAAGCGAGCCAATACCTACCATGATCAGCAACACGACCAATAAAATTGACAGCCATGTTGGCAAGCCTCGACGGCGCAAACTAGACATGGCTGGCGCGCAAATAATGGCAATAAAAACGGACAACATAAATGGAACGACAATTTGCGAAGCCGCCTTTAAACCAGCAATGATAATAATAAAAGCGGCAAAACCCACCAGCCAATGAATACCTTTATGTTGTTCGCTCATACAACTTCCTTAAAAAGTCACAGGGTAAATGCTCTGCGCATAATCCGCTAAATCTTGCAGCATAATTTGCTTTGAAGCAGGCAGATCTGGCGTTTGAGCGATATCGTTCAAGCGCGCAAAAAATTGCTCCATATTAATGGATCCTCCACCTTCTTTTTCAAGCAAGCGAATGAGTCGGTACTCTTCCCACTCCACTCTCTGCTGCTCTGTCAATTGTTCTGGATAATTCCGACCGATATAGCGCATTAACATTTCAGGCAAACGGCGATCATCAAAAGACAACGCTAAGTCGGCAAGTTGATTCGGCGGTGTAGAACGAATTTTTTCCATTCTGCTTTTGTCTTCCCTAGAAAAGAATCCGCCTGAATACAACATCACATCCGGGTCTTTATGGATGGCTCGCTCTTCTTGTAAAAAAACATCACTCAGCTTAGCCGCTAATCCAGCATGCCCTTTTATGATGGCAAGATTATGACGACATACCGCACCATCCAGATTGAGGCGCGCCACAACATCCGCATCTTTTAAAAACGTCGCAGGCGCAACCGCGGGAGATTTATTGTAATGAATCACTTTCAACGGCAAACGCTCTACTTCACCGAGCTCTTCCTGACGCGTAAACACGCGATGACGAATCTCTTCGACGCTTAATTCAACTAATGGTTGCGCATCTGCCATTAAATCAAACACAACAACGCCATTTTTATTGGTTGGGTGCGGTGCAATAGGCACCACAAACGCAGCATAGTGCTTTGCCTGACCAAACATACCTGAAATATGCAGAAAGGGTTTTAACCGAGCGACATCAATAAACTGTTGCAACTCATGCTTTTGACGCATCTTAAAATAGTAATCAAACAACTTAGGTTGCTTATCTCGAATCAACTTGGCTATTTCAATCGTGCCATACACATCCGACAAGGCGTCGTGCGCCTGCTCATGTGAAATGCCATTCGCTTTCGTCAGCGCTTCTAATTTCATGGAAACCAGGCCATCGTCCCCTTTTGGCCACACAATGCCTTCGGGGCGCATCGCATACGTCATTCGGACCAAGTCAATGATGTCCCAGCGTGAACAATTGTTCTGCCATTCTCGCGCGTAGGGGTCTATGAAATTGCGATAAAAACCGTAACGAACAACCTCGTCATCAAATCGAATGGTATTGTAACCAAGCGCACAGGTTCCCGGCACAGACAACTCAGCCTCCACCGCTTGCATAAACTCAGCTTCACACAAACCTTCACGATTGGCATCTTGCGGACTGATTCCGGTCAATAAACACGCCTCTGGTTGCGGCAATACATCTTCTGCTAATCGGCAATAAAACATGACAGGGTCGCCGATTGGGTTAAACTCCAAATCAGTTCTGATTCCCGCAAACTGCATAGGACGATCTCGTGCTGGGTCTGTTCCGGTCGTTTCAAAATCAAACCAAAAAAAAGAGGTTGGGCCCGCTGAAGTCACAAATAATTCCTGTTAGCCGTTAAATAAAAAAAGTATTATACGCACCTTAAAGTGCATTTGTTAAAGTGTATTTGGCGATGAGAGGAGTTGATTTATGCCAATCCCAGTGAACTGTCCGTGCGGAACAGGAAGCCCATATGAGATGTGTTGCGGTATGTATCACAACAACCCAGGCACCGCACCCACTGCAGAAACTCTGATGCGCTCTCGCTACACCGCTTTTGCCATTGGTGATTTTGAATATGTAGCCAAAACACAAAAGCTGCAAGATGAACCAGGTCAAGCGGCCACAGACATCCAAGACAGTAACGAACATACTAAATGGATAAAGCTTGAAGTGAATGCCACTGAGGATGGTTTAGAAAAAGACAAA
>NZ_JAODTL010000017.1 GCF_026191375.1 Marinomonas pontica
CCGACGATGGCTTACACATAAAGCAGTCAGATATTACAAAAGGCAACGAGGCCCAATCACTTTTCTAAGAAAAGTGATTGGGCCTTTTTTTGTTTTCAACAAAGTGAGCAGCGTGAGGAAGACCCATGACGGCAACCAGCAAAAAAACAACTTGTCCATATTGTGGTGTTGGGTGTGGCGTTAATGTCACGATTCCACACTCAGTAGACGACATTGTTCCGCCTGTATCTGGAGATCTGGAGCACCCTGCTAATTTTGGTCGCTTATGCGTAAAAGGCAGCAGTCTTGCTCAAACCCTGCGTTCGGATGATCGCTTATTAACACCCATGGTGGCAGGGCAGGCTGTATCGTGGAATGAAGCAGTAGAGACGGTTGCGGATAAAATTGCTCAGGTTGTGAAAGATCATGGTCCTGATGCGTTTGCTTTTTATCTTTCAGGCCAAATTTTAACGGAAGATTATTATGTGGCGAACAAGCTCGCCAAAGGTTTTATTGGTACGGCGAACGTGGATACAAACTCACGTTTGTGTATGGCGTCCGCTGTCGTTGGTTACAAGCGGGCTTTTGGTTCGGACACTGTGCCTTGTAACTATGAAGATTTAGAGCGCTGTGATCTGTTGATTATGGTTGGTTCAAACGCGGCGTGGACACACCCGATTTTATATCAACGTATAGCGGCCGCGAAAAAACAGCGCCCTGAGATGAAAATCGTGGTGATTGACCCACGAGAAACGGCGACCTGCGATATTGCCGATATGCATTTGGCGATTAAGCCGGGCAGTGACGCCGCGGTGTTTTCTTACTTATTACAGTGTTCTGCTCAAGCGGGTATTTTGGATGAGGGTTTTATCGCCAATCACACAAATGGATTTGACGAGGCATTCGCTCAAGCCAAATCTTCAACCCCCACGTTGTCCTCTGCGGCCGCCTTTTGTGGCGTCAGCGAACAGGATCTTAATCGTCTTGTAGGCTGGTGGAATGATACGCCGAAGACAGTGACGTTTTATTCTCAAGGAGTAAATCAATCCTCATCTGGCGTGGATAAATGCAACGCGATCATCAATTGTCATTTGGCGACAGGTCGAATTGGGGTGGAGGGCGCAGGGCCTTTTTCAATTACTGGACAACCCAATGCGATGGGTGGACGTGAAGTGGGCGGTTTGGCGAATCAATTGGCGGCGCACATGGATTTCGCGACACCGGGCGCACAAGAGTTGGTGCAGCGCTTTTGGCAAGCGCCCAATATGGCAACGGAAAATGGCTTAAAAGCCGTAGATTTATTCCAAGCGATGGAAGAGGGTAAAGTGAAAGTGGTGTGGATTATGTCCACCAACCCAATGGTGAGCTTACCAGATACGGCTCAAGTTCGACGCGCGCTGGAAAAGTGTGAACTGGTGATTGTCAGTGATTGCAAGGCGCACACTGATACCACTGCGATGGCTGATGTTTTGTTTCCTGCAACAGGTTGGAGTGAAAAAGACGGTACGGTGACCAATTCAGAGCGACGTATTTCACGTCAGCGTGGATTGTTGCCAGCGCCAGGCGAGGCGAAGCATGACTGGTGGGCGATTTGTGAAGTCGCAAAGAGTCTGGGGTTTCAATCGGCTTTTTCTTACCGAAATGTCCACGAGATTTTTAATGAGCATGCGGCCTTATCGGCGTTTGAGAATAATGGTCGACGTGATTTTGATATTGGTCATTTTAGCCAAATGACCAAGGAAGAATACGACGCCTTGGTGCCTGTGCAATGGCCTGTACCTAAAGGGCGTCCAGAAGGCACGAAGCGCATGTTCGAAGACGGGCGCTTTTTTACCTCTGACGGTCGAGCGCGATTTGTTGCCATTTCCCCAAGCTTACCTCAGCATCAAGCTTCGCCAGCGTGGCCATTTACACTGAATACCGGTCGGGTTCGCGATCAATGGCATACTATGACGAGAACCGGTGATGCGGCGTCTTTGGCAAAGCACACAGCGCAGCCTTATGTTGAGATCCATCCAAAAGATGCAAAGCGTCTTGGTATCGAAGATAAATCCTTGGTTCGTCTGGTTTCCCCTTTAGGGCAGGTATTGCTAAAAGCAAAACTGAGCCGAGCGGTTGCACCAGACAATGTGTTTGCGCCAATTCATTGGACTCAACAATTTGCCAATGCGTCTGTGGTGTCGAATCTTATTCCACAGGTGGTGGATCCCTTGTCTGGACAGCCAGAATCCAAACACGCTCAAGTGAGGCTAGAAGCGGTGGCCGACATCAGCTACGGCTTGGTGATTTCCGCGGTACCGTTGACCTTGTCTGATTGCTTGTATTGGTGCCAAGTGCCTTCTGAGCAAGGTTATCATTACGAAGTGGTTTGGCCGAAGGGACAAACGCAAGCGACGTTAAAAGCCATGGACCTTAAATTGCCTGATCAATCTCATGATGTGGCGGAATGGTTAGAGTATTCGAACCCAGTTACTCAGCAAATTCGATTGGCGAAAGTTGTCAATCAAAGGCTGTCATTGTTGGTGTATGCGCATCCGCAACCAGAGTCCATTATGGCCGATTGGCTGATTTCGCAATTAGCCATAAATACCACACTGTCTATGCAAGATCGCTTGGCCATCTTGGTGGGCACGCCGGCCAATATTGAAGAAAAAGGTGAGATTATTTGCTCTTGTTTTCAGGTAGGCAGTAAGCAAATTGAAAAAGCCATTGCGTCGGGAGTGTGTTCTGTTGATGAGTTGGGAGGCAAGTTGAAATGTGGCACAAATTGTGGATCTTGTTTACCTGAATTAAAAAGGTTTATTCCCTTGAACACGGAGTTAGCAGTATGACGATTTACACCGGAAATGAATTTACTCAATACGTCAAAATCTTGGGAAGAGGAAAAAAAGGCGCCCGGAGCTTAACGATTGATGAAGCAGAACATGCGATGAGCTTGATGCTTTCTGGTGCTGTGGCACCGGAGCAGTCGGGAGCATTCTGGATGCTGATTCGCATTCGTGAAGAGACAGTGGAAGAAACGGTGGGCTTCACTAAGGCGGCACGTCGCTATTTATCTTCAAAAACGGCATTAAATGTATCGGTGGATTTGGATTGGCCTGCGTATGCTGGAAAACGCAATGAGTTGCCTTGGTTTTTATTGGCGGCGTTGGCGTTGGCAAACTCAGGGGTAAAAATTGTGATGCATGGGCATTCCTTTGCGGAAGAAGACCGAATGTACGTTGAATTTGCCATTTCTCAATTAGGAATCAACCTCTGTGAATCGCTAGCAGAGGTAGAGGTCTCGCTGGCCAACCTAAATTTTGCGTATATTCCATTAGAAAAAATAGACTCCACGTTAGGTGCGATGATGGACTTGAAATACATTTTGGGGCTGCGCTCACCGGTAAATACGGTGGTTCGTATGATGAATCCTTTTTTTGCAGAGCACAGTGTGCATGGTGTGTTTCATCGCGGGTACGATTTGCTGCATCTTTCTGCTTGCAAGCAGTTGGAGGATAAATCTGTGTTGGTTTTCCGAGGAGGAAATGGTGAAGCGGAAGTGAATCCAGAGCGAGACGTAACGCTGGGCAAATGGCAAAATGGGCTCGCAAGTTGGTCGACTTGGGCGAAAGCGGAAAAGGAACATAAGCGGCTGAAAGATTGCTTGGATTTGTCTCGACTCACCGATCATTGGTGTGGGCATCAATTGGATCAATTCGGTGAACAAGCAGTACGTCAAACAATGGCGTCTGTTGCTGGGTTGTTATTTTCGATAGACTCCCATGACGAGTGTTTGGCATTGGCTGACGATATTTGGTCTCGACGTGACAAAACGGTATTGCACTGCGTTAATTAAAGAAACGAGGGTAAAGTGGCGCTAATGTCATTGTCTGCCGCCATATTGGCGGGTGGAAAAGCTGAGAGAATGTCCCATCAAGACAAGGGGCTAATGCACTACCAAGGGACGCCGATGGCTTTGCTGGTTGGTCAGGCATTGCGACATGTGGCGGACCATGTGTTTGTGAATGCCAATCGAAACTATGAGCAATATAGTGAACTGGGTTTTGATGTTGTCGCCGATGAAGAGGCGTATCTAGGAATGGGGCCGTTATCGGGTTTGATGACGTGTTTAAACACGGCGAATTCGTCACATCTGCTGATATCGCCTTGCGATACCCCTTGTATCACTCATGAAGCGTTTACCTTGTTACAACAAGTGTGTATATCCGCCCCAGAAAGTATTTATTATTTAAGTGACTCTTTGGGTATTCATCCACTGCATGCCATTCTGCCTGTGGCCTCGGCGCGGGCGTCTTTGTCAGTTTTTTTGAGCACTGGAAATCGCCACAGTGTTATGGCGTTTTATGATTATTTTGGTTGTGAATCTGTGGAGTGGAAGTACAGCGATCAATTGTTAAATGTCAACACTCCCCAGCAGCTGCTGCGTTGATTCAGAGTGGCTGTTTAACGGATTCGATGTCTAGGTGGTAAGATTCACCGTCTTCTTTGTGCTCAAGTTTAACCAGAAGGTAATCGAGTGAGGGGGCAAACCAAAAGGACGTCTTTTTTCCTTTTTCCAGATTATCGGTGCGGATGATTTTGATGGCGGACAGTCGGCCGATTTTAGTGTCGATTATTTCCATTTTGTCCCGTTTGAAACGCCAATTCTTAATATAACCACCGTCAGCAATTTGGTAATCGAATTCACTTTTCCCTAGCTTTAGGTCTTGTCTTACTTGCAATTGTATTGAGAGTTTATCGAGTGTTTGTGGGTTGATTGCCAGATTCCAAGGCTTGTCTTTGACATCGTTCCGAACAAGGTTGTTGTCCCAATCAAAAGTGAGGGTTGCGGTTCTTTTTTTACCAAGGGCTGAGCTTCTGTATTGGTATTTGATAGGGATGATTTGATGGTTTTTTACATGAAACGTGGATGATTCATCGAGGGAAGCAATCATGCTGTCCGCTGAAAAGATAAACTTCCATTGGTCGTTATTTTGCTTTGTTAAGGTTTGTTTGCCTTCCACTTTTAGGCTAATGCCTTTTTTCCAAATAGTGCTGTACACCGCGGAATAGGGCTCAAGAAAGGTGTCTTTTGATGCTGTTTCGGAGGAAAAAGAAAGTATGGGATAACACATAAAAAGAACCATAAAAACAGCCGTTAAGCACGTTGGGGTTTTATGTGGTCTCATACTTTCTCCTACATCATGTTAGAGTTTCTTGATAAAGCACACCGTTTACGGGTAGTGGTTTTTTATCTAGAAAAGCGTTTCCGTCATGGAATGTTAATCTCTCTTCACTAAACCATTTTACCGCTAGTGGATAGATTATGTGTTCAAGTGCATGGACTTTTGTTGCCAGTGTGTCTGCCGTTTCTTTGCTTGTAATCTCTGTACTTGCTTGAAGAATGACAGCACCTGCATCCAGTTCTGGACTCACAAAATGCACCGATACGCCATGCTCTTTTTCGTTGGCATCAATAGCACGTTGGTGCGTATTCAATCCTTTGTATTTTGGAAGCAAGGAAGGATGAATGTTGAGCATTCTACCTTCGTAATGTTTCGCAAACGTTTCAGTGAGAATACGCATAAAACCAGCGAGAACAACCAGCTTTGGTTGATATTGATCAATGAGTGCTTGTAGCTCTGCATCGAACGCTTCTCGGCTATCAAATGATTTATGGCTCAGCGTGTGGGTGGGGATTCCAGCCAGTTTTGCACGTTCTAAGCCATAAGCCTCTGCTTTGTTGCTGATGACTGCGCAGATATCGATATTGAGTTGTCCTTGCAGGCTTTGATCTATCAAAGCCTGCAAGTTGCTACCGCTGCCAGAAATTAAGACAACGATGGGATAACTCATGCGTTGCCCTCTAGATCAGAGATCACAACGTCTTTACCGCCATTGCGTGGACGAATGTCACCAATAATCCAAGCGTTTTCGCCTTCTGCTTTTAGAATCGCAAGCGCTTCTTCTGCTTTGTCGGCATCAATAGACAGTACCATACCAACACCACAGTTTAATACGCGGTACATTTCTTCTTGCTCGACATTTCCTTGATCTTGCAACCAGTCAAACACAGCAGGGCGTTTCCAGCTGTTGGCATCGATGTAGGCTGCCGCGTCTTCTGGTAGAACACGTGGAATATTTTCAAGTAGGCCACCACCGGTGATGTGAGCCAGTGCGTTCACAGAAATGGTTTCCATTAACGTAAGAATGGATTTTACATAAATGCGAGTAGGTTCCATTAACGCGTCTTTTAATGCAACACCATCAATGTCTTGGTTCAAGTCGGCGTTGCTAACCTCAAGAATCTTACGGATCAACGAGTAGCCATTGGAGTGTGGACCAGACGATCCGAGTGCAAGAAGGGTGTCACCTGCTTTAACATTGCTGCCGTCAATAATGGCATCTTCTTCAACTACGCCAACGCAGAAGCCGGCCAAATCGTAATCGCCATCATGGTACATGCCTGGCATTTCTGCTGTTTCGCCGCCTACCAATGCACAGCCTGCTTGCAAACAGCCTTCACCAATACCCGTTACAACGTTTGCTGCAACATCAACATCTAATTTGCCTGTTGCGTAGTAATCTAAGAAAAGTAGAGGCTCAGCACCTGCGACAACGAGGTCGTTGACGCACATAGCCACAAGGTCAATACCAATGGTGTCGTGCTGGTTAAGATCCATCGCCAAACGAAGTTTTGTACCAACACCGTCTGTGCCAGAAACAAGAATAGGGTTTTTGTATTTTGTTGGAAGACGCGTCAAGGCACCAAATCCACCCAGACCACCCATGACTTCAGGGCGACGAGTTTTTTTGCTTACGCCTTTAATACGTTCAACAAGTTGATTGCCTGCGTTAATATCTACGCCTGCGTCTTTATAGCTAATGGAGGGTTTATCCGACTTGGTCATTGCCTATGCCTTATCATGGTACGAGGAAAAAAGGCATTTTAGCATAGTCGCGCATTAGGGCTATGGTTCTTTGCAATTAAGACAGTAGAATAGGCAAATAAACGAAGGAAGGGTTATGAATTCTCGTATATTTTTATTACTTATTAGTGTTTTTTGTACGTCTTTGGCCAATGCTGTCCCCGTTCAGGGTCTTTATAGTGCTGAAATTAATCTACCGGCAACGCAGTCGGAAGCCAAAATGTTAAATGATGCATTTAGTTTGGCTGCTGAAGATGTGTTGATTAAAGTGTCAGGTGACAAAAACGCCATTTCGGGTGCGTTATTGGCACAGGCTAAAAAAAGTGCGTCAACATGGGTTGCCCAGCATTCTGTCGCTTCTTTGAGTGAATTGCTGCCATCTGAAGATGGTTTGGTCCCCGGGAAAAAAGTCAAGGTGGCTTTTTATCAGGAGTCGATAGACCGCTTTTTATCTCAAAACAATCTCCCTGTATGGGGGGACAATCGTCCTTCTGTCTTGGTCTGGTTGGTGAGTGAAAATAACGGTGTGCGTACCTTGTCGGGATCAAGAGCGCCTTCTGATGCATTGAATCAGTTTGCTCATTCAGCCAGTGTGATGGGGGTGCCTGTTTACGCGCCTTTGTTTGATGAGGTGGATCAAAAGAATTTATCCGTGTCGGACGTTTGGGGCTTTTTTGAAGACAGCATATTGTCGGCCAGTAAGCGATATCAGACCGATTCAGTTGTGGCTTTGCGAGTCAGTAACTACGCAGGCCAAATGGACGGTAATTTGTTGGTGCTTTTGAAAAATGGTGAAACAGAGCGCTTTTCACTGCATGGCGATTCACTTGAAGGTGTGATTGATCAGGCCAGTGTCTACTTGGCTAAAGTGTTCTCGTCTCGATACGCTTCTGTTCGCAATGGTGGATCCGCAAGTCGATTAAATATTCAGGTCGTTGGTGTGACAAATTATGCGATCATGAGCAAAGTGCAATCTTACTTAGAAAGCATTGGTTTGGTTCGTGATGTGATGTTAGTGCAGGTTGATGGTGAAAAAGTGGAGTTCTCTGTAGAGATCGACGGCGACAAGCAAAAATTATTTAACAGTATCTCGTTAAGTCGGTTGCTGATTGATGCGCCGTTAAATGCATTAGACCCAGATGCTAATCGAGTCGTGTCATACCAATATGGTGGAGTGAAGTAGATGACAGAATTATTAGAAGAGCAGGTTGTGCCAAGGGATTTCTATGCTCGTTCAGCGGAAGAGCAAGAAGATTTTTGGCGCAAACGTGGTGCAATCACTGTCAGGAAGTTGATCTTGGTATGATAAATCCTAAAGAATTTGAGTCGAAAGATCGTATTTGGATTGAGGGTGAATGTGTAAAGTGCGGAAACACTACCGTTACTGAAATTGTTGAAGACGACGAGTAGTTTTATTGGCCTTAGCGATTTAGTTACCTAAAATTTAATGCGCTAAATAAAGAAGCCCCAGCCATTTGAAAGATATGGTCGGGGCTTTTTATTTTCTGAGCAGGCTCTACTTATTTAGTTGGGTAGTCGCGCTCAGGCTGACCAACATACAACTGGCGAGGACGGCCAATTTTGTATGGTCCACTGATCATTTCATTCCAATGAGAAATCCAACCAATGGTGCGTGACATAGCAAAAATCACAGTAAACATACTGGTTGGGATACCAATTGCTTTCATGATGATGCCTGAGTAGAAGTCCACATTAGGATAAAGCTTACGCTCTACGAAATAAGGGTCTTCTAGGGCAATTTGCTCAAGACGTTTGGCAATTTTAAGCAGCGGGTCATTAGACATGCCTAGTTCAGCCAGCACCTGGTCGCAAGTTTCGCGCATCACTTTGGCACGAGGGTCAAAGTTTTTATAAACGCGATGACCAAAGCCCATTAGTCTGAATGGATCGTTTTTGTCTTTTGCTTTTGCAATGAATTCATCGATGTTTTCTACGTCACCGATCTCTTCAAGCATTGTCAAAACCGCTTCGTTTGCGCCGCCATGAGCAGGCCCCCAAAGCGTTGCAATACCAGCAGCAATACAGGCAAATGGATTCGCGCCAGACGAACCCGCTAGACGTACTGTGGACGTAGACGCGTTTTGTTCGTGATCAGCGTGAAGAATAAAGATTCGATCCATTGCTTTAGCAAACACTGGGTTGACCTTGTAGTCTTCACAAGGGGTTGCGAACATCATGTACAAAAAGTTTTCTGCATAAGATAAGTCGTTACGTGGGTACATAACAGGCTGATCTTTAGAGTATTTGTAACAAATCGAAGCCAAAGTCGGCATTTTTGAAATTAAGCGAAATGCCGCAATTTCACGATGCTTTGGATTGTTGATATCCATGTGGTCTTGGTAGAAAGCAGACAGTGCACCAACTAAACCACACATGATCGCCATTGGGTGGGCGTCATTTCGAAAGCCTTCAATGAATTTGTGCATCGATTGGTTCACCATAGTGTGTTTACCAACCGTTTTTTCGAACTTTGCTTTTTGCTCTTTATCAGGAAGTTCTCCGTAAAGCAGCAAGTAACATGTTTCTAGATAGTCTGAATGTTCTGCAAGCTGGGCAATTGGGTAGCCTCGGTGCAAAAGAATGCCAGCGTCGCCATCTATGTAAGTAATAGAGGATTCACAAGAGCCGGTAGACATAAATCCTGGATCGTAGGTGAATACACCGTTAGCACCTAAGCTACGAACGTCTATAACGTCTGTGCCTAAAGTACCTGAAAGAACAGGAAGTTCGATAGCTTTATCGATCCCATCCACTTTGAGTAGCGCTTTTTTATCAGCCATTTATGGTCTCCTTCGTATTCCGGTTCTGAGCTAAAAGGTCGTAGGTTGACTCTATCTAGTCCAGAAGGTGCGGAAAAAATACTGTCTCTAGACTATAAAAGTCAATCTTGTTCACTTGCACTCTTTTTACATTATGGTGCGATATTTTGTAATTTACTGACAAAACAGTGAAGGTGGGTGAAGTTAAGGTGAAGGCGTATTGGTTTTATCTTATTGAAATATATGGATTTAATTGTTTTTTTGAAGGCTAAAGTTTATGTAATTTTATACCATTATTGTTTGAGGTTATGGCTACATTCATTTGATGAATGGTGATCATTGAAAACCCCATGTCCAGTCTATTTGTCTTAGTATTTTTCGCTGGTCTATAATTGCGCCTCAGACGATTTCATTGATTTGTTGTTGCTAATGAATAAAAGAGAGTCGCTTTTAAGCATTTGTTTGCAAATCGATGAGATTTTCAAAGTAGGCCTATGACGTCGCTATACTATGATCTAACTGTAAGAATAGCACGTATAGACATTGGGTCGTGATTGACCATTCAATCAATACAAAATGGTGTAAAAAGTCGTGAATAAAAAAAGACCAGTCAACCTTGATATTTCAACAATATCAATGCCCGTCACAGCAATCGTGTCTATCCTTCACCGTGTAACAGGAATCATCCTTTTTGTAGGGTTGGCTTTCTTGTTTTATGCGTTCGATCTTTCTCTGGAGTCTCAAGAAGGGTTTGATCAGGTAGTGAATGCATTGCAAACTAATTTCCTTGTGAAATTTGTGATTTGGGGTGTTGTTTCTGCATTGATGTACCACTTTGTAGCGGGTGTAAAACACTTGTTTATGGATATGGGGTACTTTGAAGAATTAGAAAGTGGACGTAGTGCTGCTATCGCAAACATTGTGATTGCTGTCGTTCTTATTGTGTTAGCAGGAGTTTGGATATGGTAACTCAAATCACAAGTTTTGGTCGCTCTGGCCTTTATGACTGGATGATGCAGCGTGTATCTGCCGTTGTGTTGTCTTTGTACACTGTTTTTATCATTGGGTATTTGTTGCTAAACCCTGATCTTACATACGATCAGTGGAGTGCTTTATTTGAAGCAACTTGGATGCGCATATTCAGCTTGATGGTTCTTTTGTCTATCGGTATGCATTCTTGGATTGGCTTGTGGTCTATTTCGACTGACTATATTAAAGCAACAGGTGCTCGTTTCTTCTTTCAATCTCTATGCGGTCTTGTAATGTTTGTTTACATCGTATGGGGTGTTCAGGTTCTTTGGGGGCTATAAGTAATGGCAAATATTCGTACTATTTCTTTTGATGCCATTGTTATCGGTGGTGGTGGCGCAGGTATGCGTGCTGCACTTCAGTTAACAGAGTCTGGTTTGAATACGGCTTGTGTTACTAAAGTATTCCCAACACGTTCACACACTGTTTCTGCGCAAGGTGGTATTACCTGTGCGATCGCAAGTGATGATCCAAATGACGATTGGCGCTGGCACATGTATGACACCGTAAAAGGGTCAGACTATATTGGTGACCAAGACGCGATTGAGTACATGTGTTCTGTTGGTCCACAGGCTGTATTTGAATTAGAACACATGGGCTTACCATTCTCTCGTACAGAGCAAGGCCGTATTTATCAGCGTCCATTCGGTGGTCAATCTAAAGACTTCGGTAAAGGCGGACAGGCTGCTCGTACTTGTGCTGCAGCTGACCGTACCGGACATGCTTTGCTTCATACGCTTTATCAAGGCAACCTTAAAGGCGGCACGACTTTCTTTAACGAGTGGTACGCTACGGATCTTGTGAAAAACAGCGAAGACGCAGTTGTTGGTGTCATTGCAATTTGTATCGAAACGGGTGAAACCGTTTACCTTAAAGCCAAAGCAACCGTTATTGCGACTGGTGGTGCGGGTCGTATTTTCCAATCTACAACCAATGCGCATATCAATACAGGTGATGGTGTTGGTATGGCATTGCGTGCTGGTTTCCCTATGCAAGATATGGAAATGTGGCAATTCCACCCAACAGGCATTTATGGTGCGGGTACGTTGGTAACGGAAGGTTGTCGTGGTGAAGGTGGTTACCTGATCAATAAAGACGGCGAGCGTTTCATGGAGCGTTATGCGCCTAATGCGAAAGACCTTGCAGGTCGTGACGTTGTGGCTCGTTCTATGGTTCTTGAAATTCTTGAAGGCCGTGGTTGTGGTCCTGATGGCGACCATGTATTGCTCAAGCTTGATCACTTGGGTGAGGAAACTCTTAACAAGCGTTTGCCAGGTATTCTTGAACTTTCACGTACCTTTGCGCACGTTGATCCAGTAAAAGAGCCAATCCCAGTTATCCCAACATGTCACTATATGATGGGTGGTATTCCTACGAACATCGGCGGCCAAGCTCTAGAAGCAGAATGATGCTGGTGAAGACGTGGTAATCGATGGTTTGTATGCTTGTGGTGAAGCGGCTTGTGTGTCTGTCCATGGTGCAAACCGTCTTGGCGGTAACTCGCTGCTAGACTTGGTTGTTTTTGGTCGCGCGGTCGGTTTGCATGTTAAGAAATCTTTGGATGAAGGTTTTGACTCTTTAAGTGCAAACGATACAGACATTGAAAAAGCCATGGTTCGCTTGAATCGTCTTAATAACTCCACTGGTGGTGAGAGTGTTGCGGCTGTTCGTGCAGACCTTCAACGTGTAATGCAGCTTTACTTTGGTGTATTCCGTGATGGTGAAGCAATGCAAAAAGGCTTGGCTCAATTGAAAGAAATTCGTGCTCGAGTTGAAAATTTGCACTTGGAAGATAAGAGCCAGGCATTCAATACGGCGCGTATTGAAGCGTTGGAACTTGAGAACCTATTAGAAGTTGCCGAATCAACAGCTATTCCAGCGGAATTCCGTAAAGAAAGCCGTGGCGCGCATGCTCGTAACGACTTCACTGAACGTGATGACGAAAACTGGTTGAAGCATTCTTTGTTCCACCCAGCAGGTAAAAACGTAACTAAACGTGACGTTAACTTTGCTCCAAAAACAATGGAAGCTTTTCCACCTAAGATTCGTTCATACTAAGGAGTTATATCAATGTTGGTTAGTATTTATCGCTATAATCCTGAAGTGGACGACGCTCCTTACATGCAGGACTATGAAGTTGAGCTACCAGAAGGTAAAGACCTGATGGTGCTTGATGTATTGAATTTGTTGAAAGCTAAAGACCCTAGCATTTCATACCGTCGCTCATGCCGTGAAGGTGTGTGTGGTTCTGATGGTATGAACATGTCTGGTAAAAATGGCTTGGCTTGTATCACTCCAGTGTCTGAAGCGGTTAAGAAAGGGAAATTGGTCTTGCGTCCATTGCCTGGTCTGCCTGTTGTTCGTGACCTTGTTGTTGATATGGGACAGTTCTACAAACAGTACGAAAAAATTCGTCCGTTCTTGATTAATGATGCGCCAGCGCCAGCAATTGAACGTTTGCAAAGCCCAGAAGAGCGCGAGAAGCTTGACGGACTTTACGAATGTATCTTGTGTGCATGTTGTTCTACAGCTTGTCCGTCTTTCTGGTGGAACCCTGATAAGTTTGTTGGTCCATCTGGTTTGCTGCAGGCTTATCGTTTCTTGGCGGATAGCCGTGATACAGCGACACAAGAACGTTTAAGTGATCTTGATGATCCGTTCAGTGTATTCCGTTGCCACGGTATCATGAACTGTGTAAACGTTTGTCCTAAAGGGTTAAACCCAACTAAGGCAATTGGTAATATTCGTACTATGCTGTTACAAAGAGCGACCTGATGGCAGCTGGTGTGGTCTGTAGAGATAATTTAGCGTGACCACCCGAATCGGCGGCTTGAACTTTGCTTCAATGCCGCCATTTTTGCATATTCTAATGTAGAGAATGCAACAAAAAGAATTTAAAATTCGATCTTTACGGGCAAGGAAGCACAAAGAGAAGTCACTAACTCTGTGATTATGGATTCAAAGTGTGATGTTATTTTAATGTTGTGCTTTTAGTGGCTTGGTATTGACCGTAGAAGGGCGAAAGTAGCTGGAAATAAACAAAAAAATCGAGGCTTTAATAGCCTTACGGGCCTGATTAAATGATCGATCTTTTTATAGATCGATACCGGGACCCCGGTAGCTGGCTCGAACATAAGGGTGATCGAGAATGCACGAAAGTTTAATGGAGTTGCTGTGGAGCACCTCTCATTTTTCAGGTGGAAACCTGGAATATGTTGAGGGGTTGTTTGAAAGCTACCTCGTCGATCCGAACTCTGTGTCGGAAGAATGGCGTAAATGTTTTGATCAATTGCCTCGTGTAAGCGAAGCGCAGTCAACTGATCTTCCTCATTCCGTGATTCAAGAACAGTTTTTGCAAATTGGTAAGAATAAGTTCCGCTCTATGCCTGTTTCTTCAGGTCAAGTGGCGAGCTCTGATCATGAGCAGAAGCAAATCGGTGTTTTGCAGTTGATTAATGCCTACCGCGTTCGAGGGCATCAGCATGCAACATTGGATCCACTTGGATTGCAAAAACGTGAGAAGGTAGCTGATTTAGATATTGGTTATCATCAATTAACAGGCGCAGATTTAGACACTACATTTAACACTGGTTCTTTGTTTTTTAATAAAGAGTCATTGAAGTTAAGTGAAATCGTCTCTGAACTTGAAAAAACCTACTGTGGAAGCATAGGTTATGAATTTATGCACATTGTTGATACGCAAGAAAAAGCGTGGCTTCAACAACGTGTAGAGTCTGTTCGTTCTCGCCCAGAATACTCTCAAGAAACCCGTGAAAGCTTATTAGAGCGTTTGACTGCAGCGGAAGGCCTAGAGAAATACCTTGCTAGTCGTTATCCAGGTGCAAAACGTTTTGGTCTTGAAGGTGGCGAGAGCTTAATCCCAATGGTCAATGAGCTGATCCAGCGTTCTGGTGCACTGGGTGCAAAAGAAGTCGTGATTGGTATGGCTCACCGTGGCCGTCTAAACGTATTGGTTAATACGTTGGGTAAGAATCCAAAAGATTTGTTTGATGAGTTTGAAGGTAAAAAACTTGTTAATACGTCTGGTGATGTTAAATACCACCAAGGTTTCTCATCAAATGTGATGACGGCGGGTGGGGAAGTTCATATTGCCCTATCATTTAACCCGTCTCACTTAGAAATCGTATCTCCTGTAGTGGAAGGGTCTGTTCGTGCTCGTCAAGACCGCCGTAAAGACACGACCGGTAAGACAGTCGTTCCTATCTCCATTCATGGTGATGCTGCCTTTGCTGGACAAGGTGTGGTTATGGAGACATTCCAGATGTCTCAAACTCGCGCTTATCGCACAGGTGGTACAGTTCACATCGTTATTAACAACCAAGTTGGTTTTACAACAAACCGCCAAGAAGACTCGCGTTCTACTGAGTACGCAACAGACGTTGCTAAAATTATTCAGGCGCCGATTTTCCACGTAAATGGTGATGACCCAGAAGCTGTGTTGTTTGTGACTCAGTTGGCTTTGGATTACCGTTACGAGTTTGGTCGTGATGTTGTTATCGATATGGTGTGTTACCGTCGCCGTGGTCACAACGAAACAGACGAGCCTTCTGGTACTCAACCGTTAATGTACAGTGTGATCAACAACCTTAAAACCACACGTACTCTATATTCAGAGCGCTTGGTTGCTGAGTCGGTTGTTACTCAAGATAAATCCGATCAAATGGTTAACGAAAACCGTGAAGATCTAGACAATGCTCGTCATGTATCTAAGAGCCTTGTTCTGGAATCTCAGTCAGGTGCGTTTGTTGATTGGAAACCATATCTTGGCGTTGAATGGACGGATGCGGGTGACACAACGTACCCACTTGCTAAACTGCAGGAAGTTGCTAAAAAGTTAACGAGCATTCCTGATGGTGTGGTGATGCAGCGCCAAGTTCAGAAAATTTATCAAGACCGCGATAAAATGACAGCGGGTGCTTTGCCTCTAAACTGGGGTTACGCAGAAACGCTAGCATTTGCTACCTTATTAGAACAGGATTACCCGATTCGTATTACGGGGCAGGATTCTGGTCGTGGTACTTTCTCGCATCGTCACGCTGTGATTCATAGCCAAAAAGATGGCAGTACTTATATTCCACTGAAGCATTTGTCTGAAGATCAACCAACATTGGATCTGTACGACTCTTACCTTTCAGAAGAAGCGGTATTGGCGTTTGAATATGGTTATGCAAGTACATCACCGAAAGGCTTGGTAATCTGGGAAGCGCAGTTTGGTGATTTCGCCAATGGTGCGCAGGTGGTTATTGACCAATTTATTACCAGTGGTGAGCATAAGTGGGGTCGCCTATGTGGTTTGACTATGTTGTTGCCTCACGGTTATGAAGGTCAGGGCCCAGAGCACTCTTCTGCAAGACTTGAGCGTTTCTTACAGCTGTGTGCCGAATACAATATTCAAGTGTGTGTGCCGACAACACCGTCACAAATCTTCCATATCATTCGTCGTCAAGCGATTCGTCCAATGCGTCGTCCGCTTATCATTATGTCTCCTAAGAGTTTGCTGCGTCACAAACAAGCAATTTCAACATTAGAAGACTTGGCGGAAGGAAGCTTTAAAACAGTATTGCCGGAATCATCTGAAACAGTTACAGCGGATAAAGTAAAACGCATTGTTCTTTGTAGCGGTAAGGTTTACTACGACTTGATTAATCGTCGTGAAGAGCTAGAAAAAGATGATGTTGCTGTGATTCGCTTGGAGCAGTTGTACCCATTCCCATACGCTGACCTTGAGTCTGTATTGGAACAGTACAAAAATGTTGAGAGCTTGGTATGGTGTCAAGAAGAGCCTAAAAACCAAGGTGCTTGGCATGCCAACCGTCACCGTATGAATCGTGTATTGGAAAAACTGTACCCAGAACTGAAAATCCGCTTTGCGGGTCGAATTTCTTCTGCTGCACCAGCAGCGGGTTACATGTCAATCCATGTTGAAGAACAAGAAGCGCTGGTCAACGACGCATTAGTTGGTTAGTACCATAGCCTGTCAGAGAGATAAGGGTATAAAATGAGCATTGAAATTAAAGCACCTACTTTTCCAGAATCTGTAGCAGACGGAACCGTTGCTACTTGGTACAAGCAGCCAGGTGAAGCCTGTGCACGTGATGAGCACATTGTAGACATCGAGACAGATAAAGTTGTCTTAGAAGTGGTTGCACCTGCTGATGGTGTGTTGAAAGAAATCTTAAAAGCGGAAGGCGACATCGTATTGAGCGATGAAGTGTTGGCTGTGTTTGAATCGCGTGCAGCAGCATCGGCAGCGCCAGCTGAAAAAGCCGCAGCACCTGCTGCCGCTTCTGCTTCTGCATCAGCAAAAGAAACCGTTCAGATTAAAGCGCCGACTTTCCCTGAGTCTGTTGCAGACGGTACGGTTGCAGCTTGGTATAAACAGCCTGGTGAAGCTTGTGCCCGTGATGAGCACATTGTTGACATCGAAACAGATAAAGTTGTTTTAGAAGTGGTTGCACCTGCTGATGGTGTTATCGGTGACATCTTGAAAAATGAAGGTGACACGGTTCTTAGCGATGAAGTATTGGCTAACTTTTTAGTTGGCGCGTCTGGTGAAGCAGCAGCGCCTGCTGCGGTTGCCGCTCCTGCAGCCTCCGAGTCTGATGAAGATGGTGTGGCGGGTCCTGCCGCACGTAAAGCACTTTCTGAAGCGGGTTTGACTGCGGCTCAAGTAAAAGGCACAGGCAAAGGCGGACGTATTACCAAAGAAGACGTTGATGCCGCTGTAAAAGCAAAACCTGCGTCTGCGCCAGCACCAGCAAAAGCAGCCCCTGCTGCGATGCCAGCATTGGGTGCGGATGGTCGAATTGAGAAACGTGTACCAATGACGCGTTTGCGCGCAACCATCGCTAAGCGTCTTGTAGAAGCTCAGCAAACAGCTGCTATGTTGACTACTTACAACGAAGTAAACATGGGTCCTGTCATGGAACTTCGCAAAAAGTACAAAGACTTGTTTGCGAAGACACATAACGGTACCAAATTAGGTTTTATGTCTTTCTTCGTGAAAGCGGCGACTGAAGCACTTAAACGCTTCCCAGCAGTGAACGCCTCTATTGATGGCAACGATATGGTTTACCATGGTTACCAAGACATTGGTGTTGCTGTGTCTACTGACCGCGGTTTGATGGTGCCAGTGCTTCGTAACACAGAAGCGATGGGTCTTGCTGATATCGAATCTACTATTATGGATTTCGCGCTTCGCGGTCGTGATGGCAAGCTAGGTATGGATGACATGCAAGGTGGTACATTCACTATCACTAACGGTGGTACATTCGGTTCATTGATGTCTACGCCGATTATCAACCCACCACAAACAGCAATTTTGGGTATGCACAAAATCCAAGATCGCCCAATGGCTGTAAATGGTCAAGTTGTGATTCAACCAATGATGTATTTGGCTCTTTCTTATGACCACCGTATGATCGATGGTAAAGAAGCGGTTCAATTCTTGGTGACAATCAAAGAGTTGCTAGAAGACCCAGCTCGTCTTCTACTTGAAATCTAAACATTCGTACCAATTTACTTGTATGAATTGACTACTAAGCAACGCTTTAAACAGCGTTGCTTAGTTTGACTGATAAATGGGATATCTTATGTCTGATAAATTTGATGTTGTTGTAATTGGTGGTGGCCCTGGTGGTTATGTGGCTGCAATCCGTGCTGCTCAGTTAGGTCTGAAAACAGCGTGTATCGAAAAATGGTTAGACAAAGACAACAAGGCTCGCTTAGGTGGAACTTGTTTGAACGTTGGCTGTATTCCTTCAAAAGCGTTGTTGGATTCTTCGCACAAATACCATGATGCAAAAGAAGCGTATGGCATTCACGGCATTAGCGTTGGTGATGTGTCTATGGACGTTGATGCGATGGTTAATCGCAAAGACAAAATCGTAGACCAATTGACCAGTGGTATTACTGGCCTTTTCAAAGCCAACGGTGTAACTAGTTTTGAAGGTTTCGGTAAAGTTTTAGCGAACAAGAAAGTGGAATTCACTGCCCATGATGGCAGCGTGACTGTTATCGAAGCTGAAAACGTCATTTTAGCTACCGGTTCTGTTCCAGTAAACATCCCACCAGCTCCTCGCACTGGCGATATTATCGTTGATAACGAAGGTGCCCTTGATTTCCGCGCTGTGCCAAAACGTCTTGGCGTTATCGGTGCAGGTGTTATCGGTCTAGAGTTGGGTTCTGTATGGGCTCGTTTGGGTTCTGAAGTGGTTGTTCTTGAAGCGCAAGATTCTTTCTTGAGCCTATGCGACCAAGATCTTGCTAAAGAAGCCGCTAAAATCTTCAAGAAGCAGCATTTAGACATTCGTCTTGGCGCTCGTGTTACGGGAAGCGAAATCAAGGGTGAAGAAGTTGAAGTGACTTACCTTGATTCTAAAGGCGAAGAACAAAAGCAAACGTTTGATAAGTTGATCGTTGCTGTAGGTCGTAAGCCATTTACTCAAGGTTGTTTCTCAGAAGATTCTGGCGTGAAGCTAGACGAGCGTGGTTTTGTCTTTGTTGACGAGCAGTGCCGTACTTCTGTTCCTGGTGTTTACGCGATTGGCGATATTGTTCGTGGTCCTATGTTGGCACATAAAGCATCTGAAGAAGGTGTGATGGTTGCTGATATCATCGCTGGCCATAAAGCACAAATGAATTACGATTGCATCCCATCTGTTATTTACACTCACCCAGAGCTTGCTTGGGTTGGTAAAAATGAGCAAGAGCTTAAAGCAGAAGGTGTTAAGTACAAAGTGGGTAAATTCCCATTCGCAGCGTCTGGTCGTGCAATGGCCGCTAATGACACTGATGGTTTCGTTAAGATGATTGCTTGTGAAGAAACTGACCGTATTCTTGGTTGCCATATTATTGGTGGTCATGCGGCAGATTTGATCGCACAAGCGGTTATTGCAATGGAATTTGGTTCTACAGCAGAAGATATTGCTTTGACTGTATTTGCTCACCCAACAGTAAGTGAAGCAGTGCATGAAGCAGCATTGGCGGTAGATAACCATGCGATCCACATCGCGAACCGTAAAAAGCGTTAATAAAAATTAGATTTGCCGGCCAATGAGCCGGCAATTTCTGTCTTAACGGGCAGAGCTTATGTCAACCATTCAGATGAGCGGAAGAATCAAATGAACTTACATGAATATCAGGCTAAACAGCTTTTTGCTGAATATGGCCTGCCAGTATCTACAGGGTACGCAGTAGACACGCCAGAAGCGGCGGTTGAAGCAGCGAAGAAAATTGGTGGTGACAAGTGGGTTGTTAAAGCTCAGGTTCATGCTGGTGGTCGCGGTAAAGCAGGCGGTGTAAAGCTTGTTGATTCTTATGAAGAAGTTGCTGCGTTTGCGCAGAACTGGATCGGTAAAAACCTAGTAACTTACCAAACTGACGAAAAAGGTCAGCCAGTTACTAAGATTCTTGTTGAGTCTTGCACAGACATCGCAAACGAATTGTACCTAGGTGCGGTTGTTGACCGTTCTACGCGCAAAGTTGTTTTCATGGCGTCTACTGAAGGCGGCGTAGAAATTGAAAAAGTAGCGGAAGAAACGCCTGAACTTATTCATAAAGCGATCATTGACCCTCTAGTAGGTGCTCAACCTTACCAAGCGCGCGAAATGGCGTTCAAAATGGGTCTTAACGCTGCACAGATCAAGCAGTTCACTAAGATCTTCCTTGGTTTGTCTCAAATGTTCCACGACTACGACTTCGCTCTACTAGAGATCAACCCTCTAGTAATTACTGACGAAGGTAACCTTCACTGTCTAGACGGCAAAATCAACATTGATAGCAATGCGGTTTACCGTCAGAAGAAAATGCAAGAGTTCCACGATCCATCTCAAGAAGATGAGCGTGAAGCACATGCTGCACAGTGGGAACTTAACTACGTTGCACTAGACGGAAACGTTGGCTGCATGGTAAACGGTGCTGGCCTAGCGATGGGCACAATGGACATCGTTAACCTACACGGTGGCAAACCAGCTAACTTCCTAGACGTTGGTGGCGGCGCGACGAAAGAGCGTGTTGCTGAAGCGTTCAAAATCATCCTTTCTGATGACAATGTTAAAGCGGTATTGGTTAACATCTTCGGTGGTATCGTACGTTGCGATATGATCGCTGAAGGTATTATCGGTGCGGTTGAGCAAGTAGGCGTAAACGTGCCTGTTGTTGTTCGTCTTGAAGGTACAAATGCTGAACTAGGTCGTGAAGTTCTTGCGAACTCTGGTCTAGATATCATTGCTGCATCAAGCTTGAAAGACGCGGCTGAGCAAGTAGTTAAAGCTGCGGAGGGCAAATAATAATGTCTGTTTTAATTAACAAAGATACTAAAGTAATCTGTCAGGGTTTTACTGGCGGCCAAGGTACTTTCCACTCTGAGCAAGCGATTGCTTACGGAACGAAAATGGTTGGCGGTGTAACACCTGGTAAAGGTGGTCAAACTCACCTTGGCCTTCCTGTTTTTAACACAGTGAAAGAAGCTGTTGAACAAACGGGTGCTGAAGCATCTGTTATCTACGTTCCAGCACCTTTCGTTAAAGACTCTATTCTTGAAGCGGCTAACTCAGGCATCAAACTAATCGTTTGTATCACTGAAGGCGTTCCAACTCTAGACATGCTTGACTGTAAAGTGGCTTGTGACAGCTTGGGCGTACGCCTAATCGGTCCTAACTGCCCAGGTGTAATCACACCAGGTGAATGTAAGATCGGTATCATGCCTGGTCACATTCACTTGCCAGGTAAAGTAGGTATCGTATCTCGTTCTGGTACGTTGACTTATGAAGCGGTTAAGCAAACGACTGATGCTGGCTTTGGCCAATCTACTTGCGTAGGCATCGGTGGTGACCCAATTCCTGGTACTAACTTCATCGACGTATTGGAAATGTTCCAAAACGATCCACAGACTGAAGCGATTGTAATGATCGGTGAAATCGGTGGTACAGCGGAAGAAGAAGCGGCTGCTTACATCAAAGCAAACGTAACTAAGCCTGTTGTGTCTTACATTGCTGGTGTTACGGCACCTGCTGGTAAGCGTATGGGTCACGCTGGCGCGATCATCTCTGGTGGTAAAGGTACAGCTGATGAAAAATTTGCTGCTCTAGAAGACGCTGGTGTTAAAACCGTACGTTCTTTGGCAGACATCGGTGCCGCTCTTAAAGAAATCACTGGCTGGTAAGTTAGTGCTTTCAGGCAACTGATTCTAAAAATCCCTGCTAAGGCAGGGATTTTTTTGCATGGAATAATCTATGTGCCTAGTGACTGGCAAAGCTCTTTTAGAAATTTCAGAACCACATCGACGCGCTGAGATCTATTTTTTCGGCTCGGGTACAGTGCCGTGAGTTTGGCCGCCCCTGTTTCCGGTTGAATGTCTTGTAGAATCTCAACCAATTGCCCCGTTTGAAGATGTTTCAGACAGTATTGTTCAGGGAGAAGTGACACGCCTCCGCCAGTTAGCAGTGCCTCTCGCACTGTGAGTGGATCATTGCAGTGTGAAATATTGGTCTGCAAGTCTAGGTGGCTTCTTTGAGTGTTCTGATGAACAGGAAAGCGATCAATGCCGTAGCGAGTTTCGCAGAGGCGAATGTGGTTTGTTAAGGTGTCCAGTGTGATGGGGGTATCCTGTTGAGCCAAATAAGTCGGTGTTGTGACCCATTTTAAAGTTCCTGAATACAAGGGCATTGCAATCAATTCGGAGTTTTCAAGCTCACCAACTATCACGGCTATATCGATTTCGTAATGAAAAATATCCAACGAGTGCCCGTTCATCATAATGTCGAGCTGTATTTTGGGTAAGCTTTTTGAAATGTACTCAGATTAGGTGCCAGTAACTCTCGGCAAAACGCCATTGGCATGGCTACCCTCACTCTTCCGGTAGGCTCTGATTGCAAACCTGTAATGGCTGAGTCTGTCTCATTAACAAGCTGCAGTATCTGACAAGCATGGCGGTACAGTGTTTGCCCCTCAGCAGTCACCCAAATATTCCTAGAATTTCTTTCAAGCAATCGAAGTTTGAGTGTTTCCTCCAGACGGGTAATGGATTTACTGATGGTGGATTTGGATACCCCAAGCTGAATGGCGGCCAGCGACATGCTTTTGGTTTCAACCACTTGCACGAAAGCGGGAATGTCACTGAGGTTGCGCTGTAGATTTGAATATATTGTTTTCATAAGGAAACGATTGGTTTTAATTTGCCAGATTGTTGTTTTTTTAGTTTATGAGTATTCTCTTTTCATATCTAGTAATTATAAAAATATAGGAAAAAAGAATGGCTAAAATTATTGGCGGCATCGGTGCTTCCCATTCGCCCACGATTGCGTTTGCAAAAGACACAAATAAAGGCAGCGACGCGGCTTGGAAGCCGATCTTTGATGACTTTTCTGTACTGCAAAATTGGGTGCATGATCAAAAAAGTAAATGTGTTGTTCCTTATTTTCAATGATCACATTACGTCGTTCTTCTTTGATCATTATTCGCCATTTACCTTAGGTGTGGATGATTCTTATCAGACCGCAGACGAGGTGGTGGTGCTCGAGACTATCCGCCAGCTTCTGGCCATGTGGCCTTATCGCGTCATATTGCACAATCTATGATGAACGCAGAGTTTGACTTGGCTACTTTCCAGAAAAAGCCATTAGATCACGGCTTTTTTCTCCATTTTCAATGATAGCACCAGAAAAAGACGGTGCAGCGTGGAAGGGTACGGTCGTTCCATTGCAGGTTGGTGTATTGCAGTTTCCTGCACCAACGGCAAAACGTTGTTACCAATTTGGTAAAGCGCTCCGCAAAGCCATTCAAAGTTTTCCCGATGAGAATATGCGTGTGGCTATTGTGGCAACGGGGGTTGTCGCATCAGGTTCATGGAGAGCGTTGTGGCTTTAACGACGAAGCATGGGACAATGAATTTCTGGACGCTTTAGAAACAAACCCAGACGCCTTAACGAAATTAACGCATGCTGAATACGCGACTAAAGGGGGCTTTGAAGGTGCTGAAGTCATCATGTGGCTGATTATGCGCGGGGCATTGTCTGATAAGGTGAAGCCTGTTCATCGCAGTACGTATTTGCCGTCTATGACAAACATCGCTACGGTGATTTATGAAGACACAGAATCCGTTGAGCCTGTTGTTGAAGATACGCAACTGACCCATCAATTAGACGGTTTGGAGAAACTGCAAGGCACCTACCCATTCACCTTAGAAAGAAGTCATAAAGCGTATCGATTGAACCTGTTTTTACGTAACCTTTCTGACCCATTGCATCGTGAGCGTTTTTTGTCTGAAAAAGAAGAACTGATGACGGAATGTCAGTTGACGAAGGAAGAAAAAGACATGGTGCGAGAGCTTAAATGGATCGAAATGATTCAATACGGTGCTATATTTTTTGGTTTAGAAAAACTATCGGCGGTAATGGGTAAATCGAACCCAGAAATCTATGCCAGTATGCGTGGAGAAACGATGGCGCAATTTCAAGCGAGCCGAAAAGTATCGATGCAGTATTCAGTGGGTAAAAAGTAACCGACGCTACAGTATGGGACTTTTGGACAAACACTGAAGCAAAGTAAACCGTGATCAATCTATATTAAAACCAGAACGAGTCCTCTCGCTCTGGTTTTTTTTGTTCCGTAGCGTGCCATAATACAAAAAAAATATAAGAGGCTATTATGGCAAACGAACAAACGACACACTTTGATATTACCGTGATTGGAGCTGGAATTGTGGGTTTGTCGACAGCGTGGCAATTGCTTCAACGATATCCCACATACCGTATTTTACTGGTGGAAAAAGAAGCCGAAGTCGGCACACATCAGACAGGCCATAACTCCGGTGTTATTCATGCGGGCGTGTATTATGCACCGGGGAGTCTAAAAGCCGATTTTTGCCAACGCGGTGCGCAAGCCACAAAAGCCTTTTGTCTTCAGCATAATATTGATTTCGATGAGTGTGGTAAGTTGCTGGTGGCCACCAACGACATAGAGCACACTCGCATGGAAGTGTTGTTTCAGCGTTGCCAAGAGAACAATTTAGAAGTGCATAAGCTGGATCAGGGTCAGTTAAAAGAACGCGAGCCCAATGTTAAGGGCGTGGCGGCGTTGTTTGTGCCTTCTACCGGCATTGTTAACTACCGACGCATCTGCGAAAAGCTCGCGGAGCTTTTTATCAGTAAAGGCGGTGAATTACGGCTAAGTACCGAGGTGGTTGCGCTAGACGAGAGCAATGAACGTGTTGGCATCACGTTAAATAATGATGTCGTGAGCACCTCCTATTTGGTGAGTTGTGGTGGTCTGATGGCGGATCGTTTAACGAAAATGCTTAATATCCCGACTGATTTTCAAATCATCCCGTTTCGGGGTGAGTATTACCGCTTACCTTCAAAGCACAACAAGATTGTGAATCATCTTATTTATCCGATTCCCGATCCCGACTTACCCTTTCTGAGGCGTGCATCTTACGCGCATGATTGATGGGTCTGTTACGGTGGGTCCCAATGCAGTACAAGGCTGGAAAAGGGAAGGGTATGGCCGTATCAATATTAATTTCCGTGATATTTTTGACATGGTTCGTTTTCCTGGCTTTTGGAAGCTATTACGAAATCATTGGAAAACGGGGTTAACGGAAACGAAAAATTCTTGGTATAAAGCCCGGCTATTTGGCACAGGTCAGAAAATATTGTGATCTTGTTACCTTAGACGATTTACAACCGTATCCAGCTGGTATTAGAGCGCAAGCCGTCATGAACGATGGTAGTCTGGTACACGATTTCCTATTTGCCCAAAGTGCGAGGACGTTGCACGTTTGCAATGCTCCCTCACCGGCCGCCACCAGTGCCTTCCCAATTGGTGAATACATTGTTGACAAACTGGATGAGCAGATTACGTCTATTTAGTCCGCAAGCATTGTGGAACAAACATGACGTGGTTTGTATTCTGACGCTTGTTCAAGCTAAAGTGATAAGACAGTCATCACAAATAAGGAGAGTAGAAGATGGTTTTTATGAAAAATAGAGGCGTTACTCGCATCACTAAAGGGGTGGTAGCGGCGCTGCTAATCACCCAAGTAACCGCCTGTGGTACGTTGCTTTATCCGGAGCGTCGTGGCCAAACGAATGGTCAGATCGATGTTGGCGTTGCCGCATTAGACGCGATAGGCCTGCTATTTTTCTTTGTCCCAGGTGTTGTTGCCTTTGGTGTCGACTTCATAACAGGAACCATCTATTTGCCCGGTGGAGGCATAGCCACTCTTACTCAAGACGAGATGAATACGATTAAAAATGGTCCAGATTCAGTGGATGTGGAAGCGTTCAAATCCGTGATGGCGCAACGCAACGATATGTCACTACCAAAAGATATTTATGGTGATCAACTCCAAGTGACGGCGATGCCCTCTATGCAATCATTAGAGACAGCAATGAGCATGTCTACTCAGCAGCTAGCCCTTGGCCGTACTTATTAATGGTTGACTGGCCGTCTATCTGAATTGGAATATCAGACCGTTAAGCTAAGGCAACTCTTCCTTGGTTTAACGGTCTTTTTTGCTGGTGGTCTTTATGTTATCCGCGTGTTTTATACTCGCCTTGTAAATGGCGGCTTGCCTGTCTGCCAATGTTTGGTCCGGTGTTAGCGTGATGACTTCGACTTTGGTGTTCAATACCCCTTCCCAAATATTGTCTGCAATGTATATCGATTCGTCTTCGATTTGAACAATCAGCGACACCTTGTGTTTTCGAACAAGTGCTGAGATTTCGCTGGGTGAATACACCGTCACCCCATGCACGAGGGTTCTGTTGTTCCATGGCTCATCGTCGATAAATGCGCTAATTTCAATCGTCGGAAGGGGCGTTTTTTTATTGTCGAGTAAGGCGGCTGCTAAGGAAAAGCAGCCGTAATCTATGCCGATAAAAATGACCTTTACCGGCGATGGTGTTGGGCGAAACCAAGTCAATAAGAGCGCAAAAAGTGTGTTTATCATGCTGAATTAAATCGTTTTTGTGTAGCGCTGTTTTGGTCTGCCGCCCGTTTTATAATCCAAGGTCATGGAAACCTGTCCTTGGGCTTCTAAATATTCCAGATAACGTCTGGCAGTAATGCGACTGAGGTGAATCGCGTCTCCGATCTCTTCGGCCGTGAAAGACTCATCATTGATGGTGTGTAAATACTGGTTGAGCTTTTCCAAGGTATTTTCGTCAATGCCTTTAGGTGTTTTTCGAGTGTGGTCGGCAATGACGCTTTTGCGAAAAAGAGCATCGATGTCTTGTTGGTCAATTTTTTGCGTCTTAGTGAGACGCTTTTTAAAGTCCAGATAATCGTCAAGCGCTTGCAACACACGAGACATTCGAATGGGCTTTACAAGGTAATCCATCACACCAAGTTGGATGGCGGTTTCGATGGTTGCGGTTTCTCGCTCCGCCGTGGTCATGATAAAAGAGGCGTGTCGCCCATGTTGCTTCAGGGATTTAATGAGGTCGATGCCATTGCCATCAGGGAGCGAGATGTCGACCATGATCAGCTCTGGTTCGAACGCTTCTGCTTTTAATTCGGCTTCGACAATGCTTTCGCAAGCCGCCACGACGTAAAAATCGGAATGCTGGTTGATGGTACTTTCTAATACATAGCTAGCACGTAGATCATCTTCCACAATCATTACAGGGATACGATTCATCTGGTGAGTGCTCGTTTGTCTAAATAAATACTAAACACAGTCGTGTCCGTTTCACTGCGCTCCCAATCTAGGCTGCCATGGTATTGGTCAACGATTTTTTTGACCAAATACAGCCCGATGCCATGTTGTTCTGTGTTGTGTTTGCTGCTGACGCCAAAATCCAAAATGCGGCTTTCCAGTTTTTCGTCAACACCTGCGCCACTGTCTTCTATTTGAATCATAATGTGCGCATTACGGTCGCTTATGTACAGCTTAACAAAAGGAGGAACCTGCTGTCTGTTTGACCACGCTGCCAGCAGAGCATTGTCGATCAAATTACCTACTAGGGTGACCAATGCATCATTTGTACTGGCGGGGTATTGCCCAAGCTGACAATCGCTTTCTAGTAACATCTCGACTTGTAAATCTCTTGCTTTACTGTGTTTTGCGAAAATCAGACCTGCTACAGCGCTGTTTTCGATGGTCCTGATTATGCGCCTCAGTGCCGCTTGATCACCATCGCTTTCTTGTTGTAAAAATTCAATGGCATCGCTATAGCGTTCCGCCTGTAACATGCCAGATAGCACGTTTAAGCGGTTGGAATACTCGTGAGTTTTAGCGCGCAATAGATCGGCGTAGTTTTTGGTGGCAGTGAGTTCTTGTTCCAGTGATTTTTCACCATGATCAGGGAAGAAAACGATGACATAACCTACGTCGCCTTTGGTGCTTTTGATCGGATAGAGTGTGGCCATGAACTCCAGTTTGCCCAAATGAAAGCGGTTTTGCGTTATTTGTCCTTTTGCCTCTAAAACAAAGTGCGAAAGGCTTTGTGACTGTTCGCTCAATGGCTTTTTAATAACTTGTGATGGGCTCACCACATTCATAGTTAGCCATTCCAGCGCCATGCTGTTGATGGCGGTGATGTTCTGTTCGTGATCAATCGCCACAATGCCGTCACGGATGCTGTCTAAAATGAGTTCATGTTCTTTGAAGCGTTGAACAATTTCTTCGGGTTCAAAAGACAGAAAGGTTCGTTTCAATTTGGCGATCAAAATAACGGCAATGATTACCCCAAGTAAATAAACGAATACCATCAACAAGCCTGCTTCTTGCAGATGTTGATAGATCAATTCACTGGTAGTTTGAGATAAATACCCGACGCTGATGGCGCCAATCACTATGTTGTTGTCTTTTATAGGGGTGAAATTTCGAATGGCCTCTCCGAGTGAACCACTTGCAACGCTGGTAAAATCGACCCCTTTGGTCAGCGATGGGTAAATGTCATCCCCAATAAAGGTTTTGCCCACTAGGTCAGCATTAGGGTGGCTGAGTCGTATAGCGTGCTGGTTAACCACAACGATATACGAAGCGTCTGTTTGTCGGCGAAGTGTTTCGATATGCTCCTCAAGAGAGCTGTATCGTCCGCTATTACTGACGTTGACCGCATTAATGACTTTTTCATCATGAGCAATGACTCTGGCAAGCTCAAGTCCGCGTTTACTGATGCCTTCTAAATACGCCTTTTGCAATGAGTAGCCGAATACCAAAGCAACCGCCACAATGATAATGGTAATCGTAGAAACGGTGATTAATGCGAGGTAAGACTTTAGGGTCATTTGCGAGTCATGATTCATCTTAGAAGAAACGCGAGTATACAACATACGTCACAGTGGCTAAACAAGAAGGGCGGGTGTAGGGCAATTTCGTCGGTGATGTCGAGATTAATCCAGAGTGATATTCCCTTGGGGGTAACCCTCAGGGGATATATCAATGTCACTGCATTTAGGCGTATTTTCAATATCTTATAAAAAATATACTAAATGTAAGGAATTCCTGATGGAACAAGTTATTCGAGTGTTGACGACCATCCGTCCGAAACGGTCGCTGTATTTATCGGTTATGGTCACACTCGCCACAATTGGCTTCTTTTGGTCTCTCTCAGCCACGCATGAAACGGGTGAAAGTTGGGGGCGAAAGCACTGTTTCCCACTTTGTTTGTGCTTGCTATTGCGATCATTTCTCGCGCGCCTTTTGAATCGTTGCTTACTGGTGTGATCGCCGGTTTGATCATGATCGATAACAGCAATGTGGTGTCGTCTCTATCGGATTCCTTGTCGACAGTAATGGGCAACGAAACTATTATTTGGATTGTTCTTGTCTGCGGTTTGATGGGCGGATTGATTGTTCTTTTAGAGAAAAGTGGCTGTTTAGGTAATTTCAGCGATTGGCTAAAAGGCAAGATTACATCTCGTAGACAGTCTCTTCTCACCACTTTTTTCATTGGCTTGGTGGTGTTTATAGACGATTACCTTAACTGCTTGGCTGTGTCGTCATCGGTTAAAAAAGTCACCGATCACTACAAGGTATCGCGTGAAAAATTGGCATACATTATCGATTCCACCGCCGCACCAATGTGTATTTTGGTACCGGTATCGACATGGGCTGTATTCTTCTCTGGTTTATTAGAAGAAAACGGCCTAGCGGCGGATGGTGCGGGGTTAAGCGTTTATATTTCAGCGATTCCTTTTATGGTCTATGGCTGGGTGGCTCTTGTATTGGTGTTTTTGGTCGCTTTGGGCGTGGTTGGTAATTTTGGTCCAATGAAAAAAGCAGAAGCCAGAGCCTTGTCCGGCCAGCCCTTACCGGACGATTATGATGGCGATAATATGGAAGCCGCGCCTTCGAATGACCGTAAGCAAACAAGCAACTTTGTTGGCATGCTCAACTTTATTCTGCCGATGATCATTCTTATTGCGGCGACCGTCTACTATGATATCGATTTGTTAAGAGGCGTTATAGTGACGTTGGCTATTACTGTCGCTATGTATTACTTACAAGGGTTGTTGACATTAGAAGAGCAATTTAAAGGGATTTTTGAAGGCTTTAAAGTAATGCTATACCCACTTTCAACCGTCATTGCTGGGTTTATGTTGAAGTCTGTGAATGACCAGTTGGGAATGACACAGTATCTTGTGGAAGTGGTGTCGCCTTTTATGACCGCTGAATTGATGCCTGCGTTGGTGTTTCTCGTAATGGCGGCGGTTGTCTTTGGAACAGCATCCAGTTGGGGGTCTTTTATTATTGCGATTCCTATTGTCGTGCCCATTGCACTGAGTGTGGACGCTAATATGGCGTTAGTCATAGGGGCGTTATTGTCTGCTTCTTCTTTTGGTAGCCATGCCTGCTTCTTTAGTGACTCTACGGTACTCGCTGCGCAAGGAGCGGGCTGCTCTCCTATGTCGCATGCCCTCACGCAGTTACCTTATACCGCTATTGGTGCGGTGGTGAGTTTCAGTATTTTTATCGTGCTGGGTTATTCTTTATAACTAATGAAGAAAGAAGATACATTGAAGAAATGGCTGAGGCTTAAACTGTTTTTCGTCTTTTATGCCTTGATTTCAGATGTAAAAAAAGAAGCCGCTCACTCATGAGGGCTTCTTTTTTTAGCAACGTAATAATTTTAGTAGCGTAATCAATACGCTCAGTAAGTTACGCGATAGCTTGAACCACTAGCGTCGCCAGTATCAACATGAAGGCTCCACCAATACGTGAAGAAATTTGTGCGAACGGCATCAGTTCCATGCGTTTACTTGCCGCAAGAACCGCCACATCGCCAGTACCGCCCATGTTCGCCATACAAAGACCGCCAGTGATAGCCGCTTCAATAGGGTAGAAGCCCATCAACCAGCCAATCAAACCGGCACCAAATACAGCGCCAAGAACAGTGATAAGCACCAACAAGAAATACATTGGAGACAAGGCATTCAAAATCTGGTTTAGGTCAGTGTAAGCCACGCCAATACCAACTAAAAGAGCCGGTGTTAGGTTGCCAACCACAAACTTATACCAAGAGTGGGCAGCCTGTTCTAGCGCCGCAGGCATGATGCCGGATACTTTGATGAGTGCAATAGAAAGAATCATCAAGGCGTAGGTGTGCATGCTGATGTAGTTTGACAATAACGTGCCAAGGAAATACATGCTTACAGCAAGCAATGCGCCCACACCCAAAGTGGTGACGCTTAATGCTGATGCTTTTTGATCTTCTTCCGAAACCGACTTTTGACCACGAATCAATTGACCATTACCAGTTAAGCTTGGCGCCATTTGACCAACCTTGTTAAGCAAGCCTGCCATCACGATGGCGATCGCGTTACCAATTGCCAGTGCTGGAACCATTTGTGACATCAATGTTTCTGCGCTCATGCCTGTTTTGCCAGACATGATTTCTACTAAAGGCACAGCGCCAGCGCCCATACCGCCACCCATGATAGGTAACGCAATTAGCATGACAGAGTCGTAAAAATCTTTGCTAACGAGCATGCCAACTAAGCCCGTAAAGATACAAGCAAAAAAAGCCGAACCAAGAATAACGGGAATGTATTTTAGCGCCGCTTTTTTCAGCGTTTTGGTGTCCATACCAAAAATAGAGCCAGTCACAAGACTTGCTACATAAAACGCTAAGAAGCCGCCGCTTTTCATGAAAGTGGTGACATTGCTTTCTGCACTAGAAGGAAACAAACCGCTGTGAAAAAGGTAAGCGGAGCCGAAAATCACCACGATGGCACCGCCACCGAAGAACTGGTTGATAATCGGTGTTCTGTCTCCAATATAGTTAAGAACAAAACCGATAATAACCATAATACCCAAAGCACCAATCATACCGCTTGGCATCTTGCCTGCGAACGTGGCCAATACAATTGTGATAGCGGCGATTGCCAATATGATTTTGCTAGCGCGTTGGTCTTGCACTGTCATAACATCGTTAGTGATCATTGTGGACTCTCTTTTTTTGCTTGTTTTGATTGCGCCGCAGTCTACCAACCTTCTTTCTAAGCGGAAGTTACTTTGACCTTAATGAAACTAAAAAGAGGTTTTGAAACTTTTTGTAACGTGTTTATCTGCCATGTTTTACACAGTGGGGCGCATATTTTGTCGCTATTTGCCTGTCGTAAAAAAGAGAAAATGGCACCCACAATAGGAGGTGCCAAGTGGTGAAAAGGAGCGTTAATCGCTCAGAACGAAACGCAATGGCTAGAAAAAAGAAAGCGTGTTTAATGCGATATCATCCAGCTGCTCATTGCGTCTGCGGACATGGGTTTTGCGATAAAATACCCTTGTCCAAACTGACAACCTATGCCGATCAGTGCTTGTTCAAGCTCCTGAGACTCTACGCCTTCGGCAATAAGTTTGTACCCAAATGTCTTACTCAGCTCGACGATACACGCAATAATCGCACGATCTTCAGGATTGGTTAACAAGTTTAGAACAAAACTCTTGTCCATTTTTAATGTATTCAGTGGCAGCTGTTTTAAATAACTTAGCGATGCGTAACCCGTTCCAAAATCGTCTAAGGCAACATGGACGCCAAGTTGCTGACAGACTTTCACAACCTCGACCGCGCTGTCTATGTCACTGACCGAAACCGTCTCAAGGATTTCTATTTCCAGTGATTCTGGTGGGACATCTGGGGCGTTTTTTAGCAGTAAAGCAAGCCGCTGGAAGAAACGCTTACTCAAAAGGTGTGCTGGCGCTATGTTCACGCTGACAACAAGGTCTTTTTTATTCCAAGCAGCATGTTGTTTGAGCGCTTCTTTTAAAACCCATTCGCTCAATCAAAACGCCCGTACTTGGGTGCTCCAATGCTTCCCTAAACTCCATTGGATGCAAGAACCCCAAAGTAGGGTGGTTCCATCTAATCAGTGCTTCCGCCCCGATAATACGATGGTTGATCATGTCTATTTGAGGCTGGTAATAGAGTTCAAATTCGTTGCATTCAATGCCTCGCTCAGCGGCTTGGAGCATGGCTCTTCGGTCGTATTGACGCTTCTCTTCTTCTGGGTCGAAGAAAAGAATTTTATTATTACCCGCGTGTTTTGCTTGGTACATGGTTTGGTCAGCACGACGTAATATTGTGTCGGCATCTAAACAGTTGTCTGTGACTAAAGTGACACCAATGCTCGCAGAGACTTGTACCTGACAGTCAAATTCAGGTAATTCAATGGGAGTATTGATCAAATGAATTAGGCGCGTTAAAAAACGATTGCACTCTCTTTGATTCGATATGCCACGCAGCAGCAAAACAAATTCATCGCCGCCAATGCGTGACAATGTGTCACTTTTGCGGAGTATTTGTTTCAGGCGGTTTGCGATGGTCACTAACACATAGTCACCCGTATCGTGACCGTAATTGTCATTAACGGGTTTAAAATTGTCTAGATCCAAAAAGGCAACGGCAGCCGCTTCATTGTTTGTCACAGTCGATTGTAAGTTTTCCAGAAGTAAAGGACGGCTGGCCAATCCGGTTAGATTATCGTAGTGGGCCATATCATGGAGCTTTTTTTCTAGCTCCGCTCGATGAATGGAATTTACGATGGCATGGATCAGCTGTGAGCTTTGGAGCTGACTTTTTAATAAATAGTCACTCGCGCCGAGTCGCATCGCTTCGGCAGCCACTTCTTCATCGCCTAAGCCGGTGATCATAATCACCGCGCAATGGTTGTTCATGGTGGTGCGAATATTGTCTAGCAGGGTTAATCCAGAGCTCAGTCCCAATCGATAATCAATAATGACGCAGTCATAATCGTCACGGCTTAAATACACCAAAGAGTCTTCCACTGATGCGGCTTCAGACACGCGCGTTTGAATGTCTGATTTGGACAGCATTCTGCGAAGACGCTCACGATCGACGTCATCATCGTCAACAATCAACAGATTGAGCGAAGTTCCCTCATACGCTTGTATGGCATCCATAGCTTCTCCAGATTCAACAGTTTCTCCAGACTCAACAGTTTGGTTCAACAGCATTTCGATACGCATCCATCAGTACGGCTAATTTGGCAAATTGGGGGCCCACAGAGGATTTGACCATATAACCAGCAACGTTATTGTCATAGGCTCGTGATCTGTCATTATCGTCATTGGACGTAGTAAGAATAAAAATCACCGTGTCTTGCAGGGTTGCGTCATCTCGCACGTATTCTAAAAATTCAAACCCGTTCATGACGGGCATATTCAAATCCAACAGCACCAGATACGGAGGATGAAGCGTGCGCGTAGGATGTCGCTTTTCAAGTATCTCAATCGCCGTTTTGCCATGCTCTGCGTACACTAGGCAAATATCGGGTGCGAATTTTTTTAGGCTACGTGTAATAGACTCTGCCGCGACATCGTCATCTTCTACAATAAGCACATTTAACGTATTAATCATGGGTATCTTTCCTTAAAAAGCGTGGCCACCAAACATGAAATGTCACGCCTCTTTGATGCTGGTTCGACTCCACACTAATCCGCCCTCCATGGGTTTCGACTAATCGCCGACTGACTGAAAGTCCTATGCCAGTGCCGCTTCGTTCGTTCGATGTGACCGTTTGAAATAACCGAAAAATACGCGAAAACGCCGCTTCGGGAATGCCAGGGCCATCGTCACAGATGGAAAAATGACACATATTGTTCTCGGCAACACAGCGAATAAACAGGTTTCCTGTTTCTTGGTCGTGATGTTTGATCGCGTTACTGATCAAATTACGGATCACCGTTTCTAACGGCGTCCATACTGAGGTAAATTGTTCCAGTTGAATGTCTCGGGTGATGGTGACCCCCGCCGGTATGGCCAGCAATTCCATCACATTGTCTAGCAAGGTGTTGATGTTGATGTCTTGGGTATTGGACTCGATTTTCCCTGCTCTGGCGTAGGTCAGTAAGTTATCGATTAATTGCTCCATACGCTGAATTCGCACTTCTATACGGTCTAAATTCCGAGACACATCGGGCAACGCATCTGGGCCTAAATCTTCTTTTACCCAGTCTAATAAATCGGCTATGCCGCGCAAAGGGAGCGTAAGTCGTGTGAAGCAACGTAGGTAAATTCTTCTAAATTGGTATTGGTTTCACGTAACTCTTGCTCCATGCGTTTGCGTAGAGTGATATCCAGCAAAGACACCAACACCATTTCATTGCCTTCTTCATCGGCAAAGGGCTTAGACCAATCTCAACGGGAAACTCTCGGCCGTCTTTGTGTAATGCGGTGAGATCTCGACCCACGCCCATCATGCGGGGTGTTGGGTTTTGATGAAAAGAATCGCGCAACTGATCGTGATGTTTTCGATAGCGCTCAGGTAACAGCATGTCGAGAGGCTGGTCAATGAGTGCTTCAGATTGATAGCCGAAACACTGACACAGGGCTTCATTGGTCAAACGAATGGTGCCTTCTGAACTGACCACCAACACCCCATGGGGCGCACTTTGAATCGAGCGTTGGAACATGTCGCTCGCTCGTTGCCGTGTGGTTAGGTCAATTAAGGTGGCCAATACAAACGTCTGGCCATCTTGCTCTATGGGGTTTAGTCCAATTTCAATCGGAATGTGCCCACCGTCTTTTTTGCGAGCAAACAACGACTGGCCCACCCCCATTTGGCGTTTCCTGGGGTTCTTAAAGAATTGCTGCATGAGATTTTTATGGTTTTCTCGAAACGAGATTGGCAGCAGCATGTCGATGTCTGCATTCAGTAATTCATCGGAAGAATAGCCAAGAATATCCACAAGAGAATCATTGACAAACAGTATGCGGGCTTCAGTATTCACCACCATGGCGCCCATTGGCAGACAGACAACCAACTGTTGCAGAAAATCACTGTGTATTAATGGCTTATCAGGAGCATGATAAGCGTCTTCAGTATGATCCATCA
>NZ_JAODTL010000018.1 GCF_026191375.1 Marinomonas pontica
GTCATTAAGCCAACCAGTAGGCTTTGTACTAATACTTGTCCGGCGATCATTTCCCATGAGGCTTGCGCTAGACCGCTGGATACCAGCCCCGTTGCCCCAAGAACTATCAGTGCAAGCAGCGAGACCAACCCCATTAGAGCGGTTGATACCAGCGGCGGCAATCCTGCGATTCGTAAACTGACGGTGTAAACAGCCCAAAAGAAGCTAGCAGCCAATAACAACAGATCGCCTTTCCATGTGCCTTCAGGTGCGGTTAATAGCGACAAACTGAGCAATACCACAACGCCAAAACACACCAAACTCAAGCCAATTTTTCGTTCCCGACTGACTTTCTCTTGATAGAAAAGAACGGCTAACAACGTCACAAAAAAAGGAAACGCGCCCAAAATTAACAGACCAGCATGAGATGCTGGAGCGTATTTCAAACCGGTCGCGCTCAAATAGAAAAACGGCAGTCCAGCACCACACACAATACCCAACAGCAAAATCGGCGACACCGCTCGAACTGTCGCGCGCGCGCGCCACAAGAAAGGAAACAACAGCAATGCCGGTGGCGAATAACGCAGCACACCCAGATCAAAAGCCGTCAAGGTGTTCGTTACGCCAGCGCGCATACTCACCAACCACGAAGCCCAAATAAGGATACTGACAAACGCAGCCAGCAAGCCCAAACGAAAACCCCAACCAGTGGCGTATTGTTTGTATTGTGGTGGCGTTTGCGTCAACGTGGATTGAGAGTCGTGTGAATAAACTTGGGACATAGCTACCTCGAAGGAAATCATCAAGCTAATTATCAACCCTGAAGCGCGAGCATGTCCTTGCTATTTACCCTTAAAAAAGGCGAGTATTTAGCACATAACGCCCCTAAAAATTAAATATGATACCAAGTGTGCCAATATGGATAAAATCGACTTAGACATTCTTTCTCATCTGCAATCTGATGGCCGCCTTACCAATGTGGCATTGGCAGAAGAAATTCACTTATCGCCCTCACCTTGTTTGCGCCGTGTTAAACAACTAGAGGACTCTGGGGTGATCGAGGGTTATCACGCTCGCATTGACCGTCAAAAAGCCGGTTTTTCCATGACGGTGTTTGTGGAAGTACGCTTAAAAAGCCACGCTGGGGACAAACATATTGTGTTTGAAAATGCGATTCTGGAGATGGAAGACATCATCAGCGCACACCTTGTTTCTGGCATCGCCGATTACCGTCTGGAAGTGGTCGCGGTGAATTTACAAGACTACGAACGTATTCTCAAAGCCTTGCAATCTTTGCCCCATGTGAAAGACATTCAGAGCCATTTTGCCATTCGTTCAGTAAAGACGTCCGCACCGCTGCCGCTGAAAAAGCCACGAGCATGATGCAAAAAAGCCGCTTATCTTGCGATAAGCGGCTGGTTATTACAGGCTGTGATCTGAGCGAATTAGACTTTAAAACTACCTACTTGCTGATCAAGCGATTTGTACAGTTTAGTGATGTCTTGCGCTTGTTGCTGGATCAAGTCGGACACAGACTGCACCGAATCGCTTTGTTCTTTTAGAGACACCATATTTTGATTAATGTCATTGGCCACAATGGATTGTTCCTGTGTGGCTTGCGCCGTGTGAGCCGCCATTTCTTGAACCTTACCAAATGAGGTCTGCAAGCTGGTAAAGATGGTCGTTACTTCGCCAAAGTTATTGACGGTAAACTCAGCATTGTCACGGCTGTTTTGAATCGCTTTAGACGACTCTGCAACGTTGACTTTTAGCTTTTCAATCATCGATTCAATTTCATTTGTACTGTCTTGGGTACGTGTTGCCAATGTACGAACTTCGTCGGCGACAACCGCAAAACCTCGACCTTGTTCACCCGCACGAGCCGCTTCGATGGCTGCGTTCAAGGCCAACAGGTTGGTTTGCTCGGCAATGTTACGAATCACTTCCAACACAGACGCAATATTTTCAGAGCTTTTTGTAGTTCATCAGAACGGCTTAGGGCAAGCTCAATATCAGATACCAATTCCGTCACCGCGTGCTGAGATTTATTCACCGCAGCCATACCGCTTTGCGTTAACGTGTTGGAGTTTTTGGCTTCATCCGCCGTATCTCGCGCCACTGTCGCCATTTGCTGATTCGACATATCCATTTCATGTCCGGCACTGACAATAGACGCCGATGCGTTTGCTAACCCTGTAGTGATACCAGATGTTTGTGTTGCTGCGTTGTTAAGCTGAACCGTCATTTTGCCCAACGCATCCGATTGCTTGTGTATGCTGCCGATGATGCCACGTAGACGGTTGACGAATTCGTTAAACTCATCCGCAAGATCGCCAAGCTCATCTTTTGTTGAGAATTCGATTTGTTGCGTTAGGTCACCATCGCCTTCGGAGATTTCACGAATACGCTGCCCTAAATAACGCACTTGATGAGACAATGTTTTCGGTGTTTTGTAGCTGAACCAAACGGCAATCAATAAACCCACAATCACAATAATAAATGCAAATTTTTCGAAGCTTGCGACCTTTTCTTCAATTACTGTTTTTGTTGATGCTGCATGCTTATTCACGGCTTCACCGGCTTTGTCTAAAATGCCTCTCAAGGCAGAAAAATCGGCATTGGACTTTTGCTCAGCCGCGGCAAAATTTGGGGCGTTTTTATCCAGCGCCACAAACGCATTCGATGCGTTCAGCCACGTTGTAAAGGCTTTATCAAAATCGCCCAATGACTGGTACACCTTAGGCTCTTTCGATAAATACTGTCTGAACAAATTAAAACGGTCTTTAACTTGTTGAGCATTTTCAAGGCGATCAGCGTCTTCGGATTTAGGATCGCCAAAGCCATCCACAATACGTTGTTCAGCCAATTTTGCTTGATACAAGTCACGGTCAGCATTCAGTATGACGGATGTTGCCTTAGCATAAGAATCTGCCTGCACATTCAGTGCGGCGGTCAACTGATTAATAATGTGTCCCATCGAGAGCAAAGCAACGATAAACGTGACGCTCATGACTAAAACGGGCAAAGAACTTTTTACCCTAATGGAATTTAAACGCATGGCTTTGTCTCCTACTACGAACGACCCAATTTATGATTGATTTGGGTATATTAGAGTTAGTTGTGGTAAGTAATCAATTGGGTTTAACAATTACCTACATATATGCAAAGTTTGATAACCTATTAAAACCTTTGCATTGTTACAAATCATAAAGATCTATCGTTTTTCTGCTAACTTATTGTCTTAACATGATTAAAAATTATAGCGCTTTGTAACAGCACCCATTCGCTCATCAAAGCCCATTCACTAAAAGAGTAACGCAATACCATGACCTTCCCGACACAAGGTGCCAAACTTACTCTGGCAGCATGGCTAGAAACACATTCCGATTTTCGGCTGCCTGCCCATGCCAGTGATGTAAAAACCGCGTTAATGACGCTTGATACATCGCCCAGCCCTGTCAGTTATTCGGCACAGTTTGCAACGCTAAAACGCTACTTCAATCGCGCTGTCTTGGTGTTGATGGTGTGCTGTGCATTATTAGGCTTCATGGCCGTGCCTTCGGCCTTCGCCATGAACCAAGCCAATCAGGTCAATATTTTTTGGTTGTTTCTTGTCCTGTTGGGGTTTCATGGGTTGAATGTCATCGTGTGGTTGATCACCATGGTGGCAACGTCAAAACGTCCCTCTGATAGCAAAGGCGTTTTGCTGATATTGTTGATTTTCCTAAACAAAAAAATAAGTAAGTATTCACATTTCAATGACGCCGTTAGCGCGGCTTATCTTCATTGGCAATGCCCTCCCCATTCGAATAAATGGCTCATCAGCAGTTTGTCTCATGGCGCGTGGGGCTGTTATCTGCTGGCAGGATGGGTGATGACATTGCTCTTGCTACTCACCAATCAGGTCAATTTTGCGTGGGAAACTACACTATTGAGTGATGCGGCATTTATTCAGCTTACACAGACCTTGAGTGTCATTCCGCAGTGGTTTGGAATCGCGCTACCAAATCAATTGGATATTTTAGCCAGCCGTGTCGACCTTATTCAACAATCAGCGTCCACCAGACAGCATTGGGCGAATTTTTTACTCGCCAGCATATTGATCTACGGTGTTTTACCTCGACTGATATTCACCCTAATCTGCGTGGCGCTATATCAAATAACACGCAAAACGCACCCGTTAAGCACGCAAGAACAGATTATCCAGAATCGTTATCGTCAACCAGAACAACAAAGTCGACTTGTGCTTGACGCTGATGCTTATCCTAAAACGCTAGGAACACATAACACCAACGCAAAAAATGATGTTTTATCCGATCAGGCTTTTTCACAACAATGGGCATTGTTTGAGTGGAGCGGAGAAAAGCCGAGTCAATTACAGCCTGTTGGTTCTGCGGTAATGCTCAATAGCAGAGAAGAACAAGCCCGCTTTTTGGCCTCACCCAGTCACGAGGCGATGTTTTTGTTGGTCGATGCCAACCAAAGCCCTGACCGCGGTACTAGGCGATTTTTGAACCAAGCTCGTGCGGTGCATTCCGCACTCACCTTGGTCATTTACCAAGACACTAACAGCCAATTTCACGACGACTGGTATCGTCTTGCGCGAGAGACAAACATACCATCTAACACACTGCCCAAAGAGGAGTAAGCCGTGTCTATTGCCCTTTTAGTCGTTGGTCATGCGAATACAGGAAAAACCTCATTGGTTCGGACCTTGTTGCGCAAACATGACTTCGGACAAGTCAGCAACCAAGCGGGCACAACTCGTCATGTGGAAAGTGTGAAGATAAAAATCGGCCAACATTCGATCATCACCCTCACGGACACCCCAGGCTTTGAAGACTCAGTAGGACTGTGGCAAGCCAGACATTCGGCTCCGTTTAGCGATCATCAAGGCGCAGATTGGCTGCTGCCTTTTTGTGACAGCCCACTGGCACAAAGCGACTTCGAACAAGAAGCTAAAATCCTCAAACAGCTGACCCACACAGACATTATTTTGTATGTCATCGACTTGCGGCAAGCCCCTTTGGGGAAATACTTAGACGAACTCGATCTCTTAGCAAGTGCCAACAAGCCGATCGTCCCAATCCTCAATTTTAGCGCAACCACAAGCCCACATGCAGACGCATGGCGTAAAGTCTTAGCCGAGCGCCACCTCCACGCGGTCATAAAATACGACACTGTGGCATTTTATTTTGAAGACGAAAAACGCTTATATCAGAGCATTCAAAGCCTCATGCCAGACAAATACGACGCCATCAAACAATTGATTCAATCACGTGAAGACGCCGCTAAACTGCGCCGCAGCATGGCCTGTAACCTGTTGGCCGAATTGATCATCAAAGCCGCCAGCACGCGCCTTGAATGCTCCCATTATCCGCCAGAAGCCGAAGACTCAAATCGTTTTGAAAACAGCATACGCACGCTGGAAAATCACTTCATGGAGCAACTGTTACGTCTTTACGAATTTCGGCAAGAAGACCTAATCGCCACCCCATTAGCCATAAAAAATGACCGCTGGCAGCAGGACATCTTTGCCACAGACACATTAAAAGAATGGGGAATAGACACGGGCACTAGCGCGCTAACAGGTGCGGCCATCGGCGCAGGAATAGATGTGATGTCCGCGGGACTGACGCTGGGAACCGCCACCACTATTGGAGCGTTTCTGGGTGCCACTTGGAAAACCGGACAGCATTACAAAGACACGCTAAAAAGCAAAATTACCAAGCGCCATCATCTGTGTTTGGATAGCGCCACACTCACGCTTTTGAGCGTGCGAGGATTGAGTGCAATCCAGCACTTTCATCAACGAGGTCACGCGGCTCAAGACGCGTTTCAGCTGTCGAATTTGCCTTCTGACTCGGGGCTAGTCGACCGTATTAAACCTTATTGGAAACAAGCACAACAACACCCCGAATGGTCAACGCACGCTTTGCCCGATGAACATCCAAGCAAACTCGGAATAAAGCGCCAGTTCGAAGACGTATTGGATTTGGCGACGACCTAAACTAGCCACACCAGAGCCCCGTCTTTAAGCCCTTGCTAGTTCTTGATCTAAGCGCTGCTTTGTTTGATGCATCAGCGCTTCGCATGATTCGAGCAGTTCAACCACATCGGTTTCCTGCAGCCCCGTTGTGTCGATGGGTGGCAGCATTTCAACAATCACCTTGCCATTGCGCCAACGGTTTAATCCGACTTGATTGTGAGTATTACTACAGACCACAGGAATGATGGGGACGCCCGCTTGCACCGCCGCATGAAAAGCCCCCCGTTTAAAGGGCAACCAACCACGCCCACGGCTGCGAGTCCCTTCAGGAAACATCCAAATAGACAGGCCGGTTGTTTTCATTTTCGTCACAATCTGCTCAATCGTCGCAATCGCTTGTTTACGGTTTTCTCGATCAATCAAAAAATTACCACTGAGCCAATACAACACACCAAAAAACGGAATCCAGCGCAGGCTCTTCTTACCAACGGTCACAACGCCTTCTGGCACAACCGATGCTAACGTGAACAAATCGAAATTATTTTGATGGTTGGCGACATACACCGCCTGAGGTACCTGTTTTGCCGCTTCAGAGACTCGACCTTCTACCGACAATCCGAAAAGCGACGCAACGTGTGCGAACACTCGCCCCAAATGGTAGACGCGATTTTTAGATCGTAAGGTAAACAAACAAAATACGATACCAAACACAGTGACACTGATAATTAATAAAGCAAGCAGCGCCATGCGCAGCAAAAACAACATATAGAAAAACCTCACATAGATAGCGTGTAAGATTCGTGGTGACGCATTCGTTTAACGGTTATGAAATGTTTCACGCCATTGAAAAAACTCTTCTGCCACCAAGGGCTTAGAGAAGAAATATCCCTGTATCTTATCACAATGATATTGCCTTAAAAGCGCCACCCCTTCGGCATTCTCGGCACCTTCAGCCGTGACTTGAAAACCAAGACTGTGAGACAAGCCAATCGTTGCGTTGGTGATAAATTCATCGCCTTTGTTGGTATCAATATACTGAATAAACGCACGGTCGATTTTGACTTCATTAACCGGCAATTCACGCAAATAAGAGAGTGACGATTGTCCCGTACCAAAATCATCAATCGCCAAATGCACGCCCATTTCTTGGAGTGCGTTTAGCACCTTGATAACCTTGCTTCTGTCCTTCATCACCGCGCTTTCGGTCACTTCTAACGCCAACGCTCGTACCGGTAGGCCATTTACTTTTAGCGCTTTGGCCACAATTGAAGGCAATCTTTCATCCAACAAATCGAGCGCAGACAAATTCACGGCCACTCGTATCTCATGACCTTTCTTCCACCATTGGCTAAGTTGCGACAACACGGTATTGAGCACCCATTTGGTCAACTGCTGAATGCTACCCGCGTGCTCTAAAATGGCAATAAACTCGTCCGGTGGCAAAAAGCCCAATTCCGGGTGAATCCACCGAATCAGCGCTTCGGCCTCATGACAGTCATCCGACGCAACACCTACTTTTGGCTGATACACCACGAACAGTTGATTCTTTTCCAGAGCCGATGGCAAATCACGAATGATGGTCAGCTGACGACGATGGCTTTCATCTTGGCCGACTTCATAAAACACACACACATTGCTTTCTTCACGAGCCTTATCGGCCACAATCTCTAAACGACGCATAGCACTGTTTGCGCTCGCGGTAGCGTGCTCGAAAGGAAGTATGCCGATACTGATATCAAGGCGAATATTGGAGCCTTTTTCTACTTCAAATTCGACACTGAATAACTGCTTTAAATCTCGGCAATCCTGCCCCGTGATTTGGCGATCAAATATCACCAAAAATTTATCACCCGACAATCTCGCCAACATGTGTGCATCGTGTCCCCATAATTGAAGACGTTCGGCCACTTTCGATAACATGGCGTTCCCCACGTCAAAGCCGAGCATATTGTTGATGCGTTTGAAATGTCTAACATTGACACTCACCAGCGCACCTTGCTCTTTGGGCAACACGTCATTCAAATACAGCTCGACCGAGCTGTTATTAAACAGCCCCGTTAATTGATCGTGCGATGCCCTGTACGTCAGTTCCTCTTCACGATTAATAATGGAGTCTTGCATGGTTTGCATGGTATTCGATAACACACCAAATTCACCGTCAATCTCTGGCGCTTTGACTTTTTCTTTGTTCACACCCAAACCAATCTGAGTTGCGTAGTCCACCAATCGACCAATCGGACGCGTCATGTTTCGAGCCAAAGCAATACCAAACAACAGCGCCAACGCCAACGCACCAGTAAAAATTAAGATCAACTGATTGCGCGTATAGTTGTAGCTCATCAACCAAGGCCCATAAGGCAGGTGAATTATCCCCCACTGATCTTTCATGCCTAGATCAACGCCTAAAGACAGGTACTTTTCATCGTTCGAAAACACTGGGGATTTTAAGATATTTTGGATGCTGAGGATGTCTTTGAATAACACGTCTTTTTCAGCCGTAGGTAAAGTTGATGCGCCCGATAACATATGAGTGTCACTGGTTTCAAAAACAAAACTGATGTCCAGCCCGGTTACGTTCTTAATTTGCTCTGCTAACGCCTGATCCAGCAAGAAAGCCATGCCGACCCAAGCCACCACATTCGGTGCTTTAATCGGCACCAACACCAACTGATACGCACGGTTGTCCAAGGCTATCATCGTGCTGATCGACGAGCCACCCGAACGACGAGCGGCAAACACTAACTCAGAGACCGTCTCGCTGATATTCAATGGTTGCGTCGCGGTAATCAACTCGCCACGCGGTGACACTAACAGAGAAACGTCGGCGTTAATCCGAGCGCCATGATTCTGCAGAACCGATTGAATCGTCCCTGTTTCCCGGGTCGCCACGGCTTGTTTGAAACCAAAATCTGAGGTCAAAATTTCAACCCCTTTGGTTAATTGCTCAGCACGCGCTTCAAGAAACAAATCAAAGACATTGCGAGATACGTCGATGGAATGCACGCCTTGTTTATAATTGTCTTCTTTTAGTGACGTCAACACGGCCAACGCCGTTCCTAACTGAACCAGCGCAAGCAACACCAAAACAAACATAATCAATCGTGCTTGAAAGCTTTTTAACACCTTAAAACCTCTTAAATGCTAATAACATAGGCGACGCAGCATAAATCCCAAAAACGCAAATAATGTTTAAGAATAATAGGGCTTATAACACTTTTATGCCATCGAACCTAATGTACTTCTTGTTCTATTAAAATTTAGCACGACAATATGCCAATAATTTTGTTTCCAATAGAAGGCGAACAAAACGGATGGCAAAAAGCCATCCTTGGTGAATTTGGTCTGTTTTACTGGGGTGAAATGGGAAAGGGAGTCGTGATCTGAGCTATAAATGGGTATTCAATGCGAACAGGGTGCGCGGCTAACTTTGCCAATAATTGTCTTTCCAGTAATCAATTTGATCGTCACCAAGAAAGCTCCACGCAATAAAGCGACTGATTTTCTGACCTTGCGCCATTTCAATGGTCTTTACTTGGCATACACCAACTTCTTTTAAGGTGCGATAGATGGCGTCTACATTGCCCTGACGCGCTACCAATGAGGTAAACCAGAAACAACGATCAGCGTATTGCACGCTTTCTTTGACCATACGAGACACAAAACCCGCTTCGCCGCCATCACACCACAACTCTGCCGCGGTGCCACCAAAATTTAATACGGGCTTAGCCGTTTGCACTGATTTACCTTTCACACCACGCCATTTTCGCTGAGATTCGTCGATCATTGCGGATTCACTGGTATGGAACGGAGGGTTACACAGCGTCAAGTCAAAGCGGTCTTTTTCTTTCCATACGCCGTCAAACAGCTTCGCTGCTTGTGTTTGCAGGCGCACACTGATGGCACCTTTTAAGCAAGCGTTGGATTTCACTATGGTATCGCACGTTGCTACCGCCACCGGATTCACGTCCGAGCCAACAAACTGCCAGCCATATTCTTGATGGCCAATAATCGGGTAGACGCAGTTCGCACCCACACCCACATCCAACACCTTTACCCCTTTTCCACGAGGAATGATGCCTTGGTTACTGTCGGCTAATAAATCAGCAAGATAATGAATGTAATCCGCTCTACCGGGAATCGGCGGACAAAGATAGCCCGGCGGAATATCCCAAAAAGCAACGCCATAGAAGTGACTTAATAAAGCTCGGTTTAACGTTTTCACAGCCTCGGGATTCGCAAAATCGACCGATTCGTTACCGTATTGATTCAGTTGAATAAAACCTGAGAGTTCAGGGCAAGAATCCGCCAACAGAGCAAAGTCATAACGCGCACGATGCGGGTTACGAGGGTGAAGCTCTAGTTTGTTCGGACGTTTGCTTTTCGTATTCTTGCTTTTTAAGACCACTGCCATGCCATTGTTTCAAACCAAAAGACGAGTATAACCGAATAAATGAATTTGGACTAAAGCCTGTACCGCTCTCAATACTCAGGATAAGGAATTAATCGTCGAATCACTTGTTCGCAAATCCCTCTAAACCAAATCACACCAGGATCGTTGCCAATCGACTTCGGCCAGCAGGAATAATACTGAATAAAAGGAAAATCCATCGGTAAATCTTTGATAACCAAACCGAACTGTTGACGAAAGCGTTCTGGTAACAGACCACTGTTGCTCATCAATAACGAGGTGCGCCCGACCGTTTCAAGTGCCGCCAACATATAAGGCGTGCGAAACGCAAAATGTCGTTCGCGAGCACGCTCTCCTAATAAAGCGTCACTGATCACCGGGTTGGAGCCACCTAAATTCACTAGCACATGTGAATAAGCCAAATAGTCATCCAACGTTAGGCGGTCCTTGCTGGCGAGCTCATGATTGGCCGACATCACACAGCGAAATTTTTCACGGCCCAATAGGTTCTTTTCAAAGCGGTTTGGCAACTGAATATAATCGCTGCATAACGCCAAATCCAGAGAGTGCTCTTCTTGGCTGAGCAAACTGGTTTCGGTCAGCGTGCTGGTTTCAAGCGAGGCAAACGGCGCTTCTCGATAGAAGTGTTCGGCGATCGCAGGCATATAGGCTTGTGCTTGATAATGCGTCGTTTGCACACGAAATGTGCGGTAACTGCTCTGTGGTTGGAACTCAGACTCCGTCCACAATCCCGCCATTTGCTCCAACATCAGCTTTAATGGGGCTTCTAGTGCCAACGCCTTGGAGGTCGGAACCATGCCCTTTGAGGTGCGAATAAACAAAGGATCATCAAACGCATCCCGCAACCGATTAAGCAGCCGACTCATGGCGGATTGACTCAAATACAAGCGATCCGCCGCACGCCCAACATTTCGCTCTTCTAGTAAATACAACAGTCCCGTTAGAGATTTCAGGTCTAAATGTTGGAGCGAAGATGGGATCATGACTAAATTCCGCTTTATGCATAATGATTAGACCTATTATGCATTGGCTTTCGCTCACAATGAAAGCCATTATGAAAAATCTCATTATCCTCCTCTTTATGAAAGGGAACCGCCATGCCAACCGCCAAACAGACTTTTTTATACGGCCTATTTTTCAGCTCTATTACCGTCTTATTTTGGGGAATGTTGCCGATCGCGCTCAAATTATCTGGCGGATTTTCTGACCCCATTACGTTAACTTGGCTGAGATTTTCAGTCGCCGCCGTCATTTTAGGCTTATGGCAATGGCAGCGAGGTGTATTGGGTGAATTCAAAGCACTGGCGCGCAAAGACTGGCTACGCTTGTTTGCTGCCGGTACCTTTTTGATCGTCAATTACACCAGTTTTGCTTGGAGTTTAAACTTTTTACTGCCCGGTTCCGCTCAGCTAAGCTTCCAAGTCGCACCTTTGTTTCTTGCATTAGGTGGTTTGTTTTTTCTTAAAGAGGTTATCAACTGGCAGCAGTGGTTGTGCTTTGTGGGTATCGGCGTGGGCATGCTGGTGTTCTTCCACCCTATTTTTGCGCAAGGTGGTCAGGGTTCTATTTGGTTTGGCTTTGGTATCGTACAATTGTCTGCGGCCGCATGGTCTATGTACGCGTTACTGCAAAAATCGTTATTTAAGCGTTTAGCACCTTCCAATATTTTATTGGCCATCTATGTTTATGCTTTGGTGGTAATGCTGCCATTTTCAACACCCAGCGCGCTGCTGTCGATGTCAGCGGACGATATATGGATTGCCGCATTCTGTTGTATTAACACTGTGATTGCGTACGGGGCATTTGCTCAAGCTATGCGCTATTGGCAAACCGTGCAAGTCAGTGCTTCGGTCGCTTTGACGCCAGTCATGGCCTTCATTCTTACCGAGCTTTGCGTGGCTTTCGGGTGGTGGACGGACAGCATCAGCTCATCCCATGCGGATATCTTGAGTTTGTTTGGTATGTTAATCGTGGTCGCAAGCGCCATTAACGTGCAATTGATCAGCGCCCGCGTTCAACGCAAAGCCGCTCTGCTGGCTAAGCCCTTAACCGAAGCCGTGTAACCAACCCGTAATGCATCACACCCAAAGGGCGAAAGGTAAGATAGAGATACCCAAGATGAGCAACACGGCTATCAGGGTAAAGAGGGCTTCGGCTGGGTTCTGACGGGCGTGCTGCAGATAACCCAGCACCCACTGCCCAGCACTGATTGGTCGCATGGCTTGTGCTCGGGCGATTTGGTCTTCTCGAATAAGGGCCTGCGCTTTGACGGCCTGCTCCTTGTCTCTGACCCACAGTCCTGCCATGGAGATTTGCCAACGCCCTGCGCTCGTTTCATAAAAGGCAATATCATGATCCGTGAGTAATTGACGGATCTCATCCGCTTCTTCATCTGGAACATACTTAAGCCGAAAAACCAGAGTCGCCATGCGCACACAACCTTTAACCGAAAAATTAAGCGCCCAAGAGTAAGAGAAGCCATCTAATAATACAATCGTGGATTGCTCTATCGCCTAGATTAAGCCGGGCTCACGTTTCGACAATGTCGTTCCACCCACGCAATCACTTGGTCCTTGGGAAGCGGTTGACTAAAGTAATAGCCTTGAACTTTGTCTACACCTAACGCTTTGACCGCATCCAATTGGTCTTGACGCTCCACGCCTTCGGCAACCAAATCCATCCCTAATTCTTTGGCAAGTTGAGTCACCGAAGTAAGCACTTGTCGTGTAAATGGGTCGTCTATATTGGCAATAAAAATTTGGTCCAGTTTTAACGTGTCGTAAGGGAAACGCCTTAAGAAATCCAATCCTGAATACCCTGTACCAAAGTCATCCACAGATAAACCAACGCCAAGTGCTTTAAGATGTTCAAAGCGACTGACCATCAGAGGCAACTCCTGAGCATTTAGTGCGCTGTTCTCAGTCACCTCAAGACCCAACTTGCCCTTCAGTTCTGGATACTCTTCTAAAATCCCAGCCAACGTAGGCGCAAAGTTTTCCTTCAATAGACTAAAGCGATCCACGTTTACCGCGGTGTTTATTCCACTGAGCACTTCTGGATATTCACGATAAAACGCCCCCACTTTGCGTATTACCAGCCACGTAAGTTCGTCCATCATGCCCAGTTGCTCTGCGATGTTCACAATCATCAAGGGCGACACTTGTCCATGATGTGCCGAACGCCAGCGCAACAGAGCTTCCATTTCAGGGGCTTTGCTGGTGCTTAATGACACAATCGGTTGAAAATACACGTCCAGTGTTCCGCTCTTTATGGCTCGTCGGACACAATGGCGCAATGAGCGGCGATAGTACACACTGACCAAATGCCCTGCGTAAAATACAAAGAACAAAACCGCCCACGCGATGACCATAAACGGCACTAAGGTTGGTAAGCGTTGCCAATATAAATTCGAAGGAAAAAACACATCCAATGTCATCGCCCAATCGTCTAATGACACGGTGGTTCTTTTCCATACATCAGAGTCAATGCCGTCTCGATTCGATGACAGTACCTGCCTACCGATGGTGAGCTCATAAAAGTATTCAGGTAACAGCACCGAATCCACCAGCCTAGAAAAACGTTCTGGCGGCGCCAAGCCATTCACCCCGATGCCATTTTCACCTTGATAAAAGGCAAAAAAAGTAGAATCACCCAATGTATTAGAACGCATAAGCGAAACAGTTTTTCGATCGTTGCTACTTTCTATACGAGCCACAATCGTTGAATAAATTGGGATATTCACCATCCCAAAGTTAGAACAGTACACTCTAAAATTATCACCAAATAAACCAAGTTCTTTGAACGTTGGTGAGTTAAACGTCGCACGCCTTAACTGCGTTATATCGTCGTTGTAACAGGCTCCACTTGCGTCATCCGTAATGTGTTTGAGCTCTTCAAAAATGTCGGCCATTTGATCGGTAAGTAATGTTTTTGCTAAGCGTGTTTTACGCTCTAAATCAGTGGACAAATAAACATAAAGGCCCACAACAAACAGCGCTATACTCAAAGCTAAAGACAGGCACGCGTACCAAAGCACAACCTTGTTTTTAGCAGGTAGTAATGCCGTAATACTGTTTAACATGTCGTGGCTTTCCTCCGTACTGATTCATGTAAGCAAACGGCAACCGATGCCATTTCCCCTACTTGCTTCGCGGCGGTCAGTACGTCTAGACCAACACTTAAAACGCGCATAAAAAAAGACCGCCAAGCAGCAGTCTTTCATATATAACATAAACTATATGGTGTTTTCTCGACCTATTGAGAATGACTCACGATAATTTTTACGTGCTATTAGTCAAAATTATAGTAGTGACGAAATTGAGCATTAATACAAAAATAATTCATCACTACTTCTATATTTATTAATAATCTTCAACTAGTTTTTTTGTATCACAATCGATAAATAACCAACCTCGACACCAAACTTAGTCATCACCGACTCATTAATCACCACACCCTCTTTTACCATATACATGCGGTCATCCACATTCACCTCTAACAGATCGCCATCGTAAGGCACTTTCAAAACATACTTCATAAACAAGGCATTTCCCGCCATGTTAATCGCACCAGATCCGACAACATCGTTCGCAGTGGCCGAGTATTCACCACGCTCATTGGGAGTCATAATCCACGTTCTCTCTTGGACTTCACCGTCATCAAAAACAAACCGCTCCGCCAGTACTCCCACACCGCCTTTCCAGCTGCCTTCTAACGTGGCGTTAAAGTAACGAATCACTTCGCCACTGCGGTTTTTCAAAATGCCGTGCGCCGTCAATGACCCGGAAAAAAACTCTTGCAGCTCAAATTTAGGATCGTTCTTCGCATACAAAGACACGTCTGGGGTGGAACAGGCCGTAAGTAATACAGCACACAGTAATAAGGTTAACTTGGTTTTAAAAGCTCGGTATATGCGATTCATAGTCATGATCCTAAGTGCCTAAATAAAAGAATTACAGGTACTGATATTGAATGTCGACTTGTTCGTATTTGCCTTTCGTATCGCAAATATTGGCTCGTCCCGTAAAACGCAGTAACCGTTTATCTTGTGAGTCGTACGCCACGACAATCGGATCGACAGCCATTTTCACCAACCAAGACGTCGGCGTCAGAGAAAAACACAGCGCTCCGTTTTGTGTGTCATCCAAACATGTGGCTTTGCTAACACGAAAACCAAACGTCGTTTGTTTGCTGGGTACCAGATAGTCCACATCCAATTCTTTTCCCGTTACCAATGCTTGCCAATATTGCTTCACAAACTCGTCAAAACCCGCGTCAACGATCATCCCGCCTTCTAACGCGACCGATTCGGTTTCTTCTTTTGCGTCTCGGTTTTCTAGGTAATTGACGGTCAACTGACGGCCCAGATTGTTTAACATCAATGCGTTCACCATTACGTTCATTCAGCTGCAAAAAACTCGGCGTGATTTTTGACTGAGAAAAATCCAGGGTTTTGTGCGCAAATACCTCGCCATTGGGTTCGGAATATTCGACGCTGTATGCGCTGTCATTGATTTGCTGATGTGTTTCTCGATACAACAACTCACCCGTTTTCACACTGTAAGCACTGCCAACAATTTGCGCCATGGCAGTGTTAGCAAAGCCAAGCAGTACGGTCACAGTCAACAAGCCGATTCGCAACAAACACACTCGAAAACACGCCATTTCAACTCTCTCCCGAAGTAGAAAATAAAGTCCATTGTTCACTCAACCAAACGCCCAGGGGCAAGATCAACGACCATATTAAGGCCACCACCAACGCGCTCAGTAAGGTTGGCTCAGCAAGGGTAATGCCAGATAAATTTGCCCCCGCAAGATAACTGAATGTAGGGCCTATGGCGCCCAAAAGTGCGCTCAACGCATATCGAGAACGCAACATCGCCAAACTGTGAGCAAACAAACTACCCACACTTACCCAAAGGCACAACAACCAAATCGGGGGCAAGTTGGCCGTCAGAGAAGGTTGAGCAAGCGTCGATGCATGGTTTATTGAAAACAAACCTATCTGAAACAATGCGCCATCGACCAGCACACCTAACCCTAAAAATACCGCCAACAACCGCCACTCTCGGCGACTGTTCATAAAATAGCGGTCATGCACAAACAGATACACTGCGGTTGCGACCACAGCCCAAATGTTGCCGGCCAACACGCACACAAACCAAATGATTTGAAACAAGATGGCATTCGCCAAACGTTTCATACCATCCGCTCCCATTAGCGTTGCTCGATCGTCAAACGATGGTCTGGCTTGGCGAAAACAAACTGCCCTGTGCTGATAGCGCGTTCTTTAAAACCACCTTCGCAATACGCTAGGTAGAAATCCCACATACGACAAAAAACATCGTCAAAGCCCATGTCGGTGACTTCACGACGGGCGGCATGAAAGCGCGTTCGCCAATCAGCCAGGGTTTTTGCATAATGCTCGGTAATGTCTTCTAACCCCACGATTTGCATGTCAGTTTTAGAAGCAATCTTATGTGCGATCACTTGATTGGAAGGCAAACAGCCACCAGGAAAAATGTAACGCTGAATAAAATCGACAGAGCGGCGGGCGTAATCATAGCGTTGATCCGCAATCGTTATGGCTTGAATCACCATGACACCATGCGGTTTGAGTAACTGACTGCATTTAGAAAAATAACTGTCGTAGTATTCATGACCTACCGCTTCGATCATTTCGATCGACACCAGTTTGTCGTATTGCCCTTGTAAATCACGGTAATCCTCAAGCAACAAGGTAATTTTGTCTTGTAACCCTTCGGCTTCTACCCGTGCTTTCGCAAACTCATACTGTTCTTTAGAAATCGTCGTTGTCGTCACTTGGCAGCCATAATGCTTCGCCGCATGAATCGCCATACCGCCCCAACCTGTTCCAATTTCCAATAAATGGTCGTTTTCTTTGAGTTGTAGTTTTTGGCAAATACGATCTAATTTATGCACGGACGCTTCTTCTAACGACGCATTGTGTTGTGGGTATACTGCCGCGGAATACATCATGGTGGGATCTAAGAACAAAGAGAAAAAATCGTTACCTAAGTCGTAATGAGCTGAAATATTTTCCTTTGAACCTTGCTTCGTATTGGCGTTCAGCTTGTGCATAATCTTGGCACCGATACGACTCCATATCGGCCTTTTGGCGTCCATCTTATTGATCAAGTTCAGATTGGCCACCATCAAACGTATCACAGCCACCACATCAGACGACGACCACCAACCTTTCATATAGGCTTCACCCGCCCCAATGCTGCTGTTCAAAAACACATCTCGGTAAGTATGAATGTCGTGAACTTGGATATGAGCGATGTACTGGGTATCGTCTTTTGGCTCACCGAAGGAATGGATTTCGCCGTTTTCCTCTACCGTAAGATGACCAACTTCCAATCGGCCCAACATAGTAAACACCATCTTACGGGCTAGATTATCAAACCAAGTTGCTGTGCGATTTTTCACTTTTTGATTACTCATACTGACGGAGTTCATAAAGGTTGGTCTCCTAATGTGTTATATGACTGATTTACAAAGTCGTCTTATTTTGTGGTCGCGCTTGATGAATTCGGGTGAGAATAAAAAGGCACTTTCTTCATCCAAAGTTTAAGAGCTTGCCAATAAATTCCGAACGCCACTTTCATTGTCATTACTGGATAACGAAACAACACGCTCGCCATCGAACGCGACGTTAATGGCATTCGAGTCAGTGACAAGGTGGCGTCGAACACGCATTGCTCACCCTCAATTTCTCTATTCTGCATGTGCACTGCCAGTTTTTGATCCGGAGCATTACTCCGCCAATCGTAAAAGTGCGTCATAGGATGAAACGGCGACACATGCATGTCCTTATTAAATTGGATACGTTGCATTGCTTGGCTTGGATCACACTTTAAAACATAGGCCACTTTTTCTTTCCAAGGTGTGTTCGTGACTTCCAAAAGCATGGCCTGCAATTGCTCGTTGTCATCAAAGCAGTAATAAATCGTGATGGGATTAATGATAAAGCCGAAATAACGACAATTGGTCAGCATGCGCACCGACCCAGACAGCGTTAATCCCAAGCGATCATTCACCTCGGACAATACTGCCTGCTTGATCGGCAAAGCGTCATCACCGAAGTAATCCTGACGGGAAAATCGCGCAAGCGCCCAAGGCTTCATTGACCACCAAGGGCTCATTGCCAACACGTCGTCCAATTCATCCAAATCAAAATACATCATGAAAACACGGTATCGAAAGGCATGAGACCGCGGTGAAAACCGACGATGACGTACCATGCCATGATAAACAGCGCTGTGTTTGGGCTCGAAACCTACCATGAGACACCAAGTCCATTTGCCACACGTACACCACTCCAACAACCATCTTCATGAAAACCATTGCGCCAGTACGCACCACAAAACCAAGTTTTGTTGACGCCATTAATCTCTGCCCAACGGTCCTGAGCCTTTATGCCATCTAAGGTAAAAGTAGGATGAGCATACTGAAAGCGCCCAACTATTTTGTCTTCCGCAATCATGTCTGTTTGATTCAACGTCACAACGTAAGTGGTCTCACTGTCGAAGTGTTGCAGAATATTCATGTTGTAGCTCAACGTTGCCGGCTTTGTTCGGTCTTCGCCAAGGTGATAATTCCAGCTCGACCACGCCAACTTTTTCTTTGGTAAAAGTCGAGTATCGGTGTGCAACACCACGTCGTTATTACGATACGGAATGGCGGACAAAATTGCGTGTTCTTCAGCTGAAGGGTCCGCTAACAAAGCCAACGCCTCGTCGCTATGGCAAGCAAAGACCACCTGATCAAATGTTTGCTGTGAACCGTCCGCAAAGTCAATCAACACTTCGCTGTCCAAACGATGCACTTTCGCTATATCCGCACCAAGCTGAATTCTGTCATTAAACTTCGCCACCAAAGGGGATAAATAAGCCGATGAACCGCCCTCGATGACTCGCCATTGAGGGCGATCATTCACACTCAATAACCCATGATTTTTAAAGAATCGGACAAAAAACACCAAGGGGAATTCCATCATTTCATCCAGTGTCGACGACCAAATCGCGCTGCCCATCGGGATCAAATAATGGCTGGCGAAACGGCTTCCATAGCCCTTTTCTTTTAGGTATTCGCCCAATGTGACGCCTTCTTTTAACTCTCCGCTTTCTAGGTCTTGGATGGCTTCTTTATTGAAACGTAGAATGTCTTTTAACATTCCTATGAATGAGACATTTAACAAATTACGACGTTGTGCAAACAAGGTGTTTAGGTTATTTCCACCGTATTCCAACCCTGTACGCTGACAACTCACACTAAAGCTCATTTCTGTCGCTTTGGATTTCACGCCCAATTCGTCCATCAGACGAATGAAGTTCGGGTAAGTCCAGTCATTAAAAACAATAAAGCCAGTGTCGATCGCTCTCACACTGCCCGCTTCAGGAACCTCCACCGTCGCCGTATGACCGCCGATTCGTTTAGCCGACTCAAACACGGTCACATCATGTTCTTTCTGCAATAAATACGCACTGGTCAAACCAGAAATCCCAGACCCTATGATGGCTATCTTCACTTACTGACTCCTTAAAAAATAATTATTGGCCGTTTGGCTTAGGGGCAAGTTTGGCAAGCCACCATTTAGGAAAATGTCGTCCAGCCCACAAAATGGCGGACAAGCGTTTTGGAAAAGCGTACTCAAATGGTCGAGAATCTAGGGCCGAAAACATCCGCTTTGCGGCCTCATCAGCAGACATAAGAAACGGCATATCAAAGGTGTTTTTCTGAGTAAGAGGCGTATCCACAAAACCCGGCATTAAGCAGGTCACATCAATATTGAAGGGTTTTAAATCCATCCTTAAGGACGATAAGAAATACCGCACGGCCGCTTTGCTGGCGCCATAGGCTTCCGCCTGAGGAAACGCCGCTTGCACTGCCTGCGAGCTGACACCGACCAAATGCGGACGCGGCGCTTTTTTCAACAAAGGCATGCACGTTTCCACGCTGTTTACCAAACCAATAAAATTCACCGACATGATGCGATCCATCATTTTCCAATCTGGATCCGTGTCCGACATGTCTAAATACTCACACGTTCCAGCGTTAAGCAACGCACAATCCAACACATCAGTATGCGCCATCAGCGCCGCTTGCACTTCGCTGACTTGGCTTGCATCGGCGATATCAAAAGGAATGAAATGAAGTTGTTCATGTTGACTGAGCAAAGGCGTCAGGCCACCTTGCCCTCTTGCACTGGCCAACACCTTCCAGCCGGCATCCAAAAATTGCTTGGTGAGTGCCAAGCCAATGCCTGAGCTGGCTCCCGTAATCCACACCACGCCTTGATTCTTTGTACGATTCATCAGAGTCTCCTTACGTTACTTCGCTAGACGCTTTTTTAATCCCTTTACGAAGAACCCCAACAAAGGAACATGTTCGTATATTAGCTGCCCTAAATCATACACATCCTCGTGGAAGTAGATACGCTCGTTGAATTGCACCTGGCTAATCCCACGCACTGTGATGGTTTCATTGCCTAATTTAGGGTGTTTAAAGTGCATGTTCCATTTAATGTACGCCGTGTTTTCGGACACAGTCTGATCTAAATATTCAAAACGACCGCTGTGAACGTTTACGCACATTTCTGATAAATACGCATGCAGCGCTTCACTGCCACGCAGCTCATGGACGGGATCTTTAAACAAAACATCCTCCGTGTACACATCGTCAATTTTGTCCAGCTGAGGATGCTTCACATCGAGATAGAATGCTTTAAAGCGCTCTATTAACAAAGAACTGGGATCCATCGTAGCGTCCACCATATTCATCACTTACCTTGGCTGTTACCTTTTCAGGCGATTCGTTATGTGAATTAAACGCACACAAAAGTATTTCGGATCATTCTTTTTTAATCCTTTAAAGTGATCCACACTAACATTGCCTGCGTAAATAAAATATTACGCCAATACAGCGTCGACACAGCCGTCAGTTCTGGAGCCTTAAATGGAACGCGCAACCCCATTAGATTATGACGAAACACGAGTAGCAGACATGTTCGCTGTCGCTCAAGCGAGAGACCAAGCGGCTCTTGCTCGCCTATTTGACTATTACGTCCCCAAGGTAAGGTCATTTTGCTTAGCGGCTCAGCCGGGTGCCAACTTAATGGCCGACGACATTGCCCAAGAAGTGATGATCCGCATTTGGAACAAAGCACACACATACAAGCCAGAGTCAGCGTCACTTAATACGTGGGTGTTCACTTTGGCTCGAAATGCTCGTATTGATTATTTGCGTAAAAACAGCCGACACCAATCGGATATCGATCCGGAATTCCTATGGCAAAACGTGGTCGACGAAAACGCGGATCCATTTAAAGACGCTCAACAAAAGCGCGATCAAGAGCGGATTCAACAAGGTTTAGACAAACTGCCCGCGGACCAAAAGCAGGTGTTGGCAAAAGTCTATTTGGAAGGCAAAACGCACAAAGAAGCGGCGGAAGAGCTCTCTCTTCCTCTTGGCACAATAAAGTCAAGAGTCCGCTTAGCTTTGCACAAACTCACTATTTACGTTAAGAGGTAGTATCGATGATTCACTACCATCCATCGATTGAAACACTAACCGACTACGCAGCCGGTTCCTTACCACTGACTCATGCTCTGTGTGTGTCTACGCACATCGAGCATTGTCACGAATGCCAACAACAAATCCGCAAGCTAGAAATGCTCGGATCGCATTTGTTTGACCAAACAAAAGTAGAAAGCCGTCGCCTTAACCGTTTAAAAGACCGATTCTTTGAGCAATTAGCCGAACAGCCCGTTCAGGAAATTATGGAAATGGCGTTACAGAAAGAATCAAAAAACACCAGCTGGGAAGAACAATACGCCGTACCAAACAGCCTACGTCAGTTTATTAAACAAGGCTATGACGAACTGAATTGGATGCGTTTGTCACCGTCGTTTAAAATTGCCACGCTTTATAACGAAGAAGGCGGAGCACAGGTTGCGCTGACCCGAGTTAAAGCGGGAGCACACATGCCCACGCACACTCATACTGGTGACGAAATCACCTTGGTACTTGAAGGTGCGTTCTCTGACGAATCGGGAGTGTATCGACAAGGCGATTTTATTAACCGTGATGCGAGTCACAAACATAAGCCCATTGTCACCAAAGACGCCGAATGCATTTGCTTAACCGTACTAGACGCTCCGATTGAGTTTACTGGCTGGTTAGCACGATTGCTCAACCCAATCATTCGTCGATATCACCCTCATTCACACTGAGAAAAAGCCCATGGCCACCGTCTGCAGCGTAAACGATAGACACACGATTGCAGACGTTAGCCAATAACAAGCAAATTTTATGAAATTCTGGTATAGTCCTTGCTCAATCTAAAAACAAGGACTATTTATCATGGCAACTAAGAAGAAACAGCCGGCAGCTTCGGAAACTTCGGAATCCATAGAAAAGCAAATGCAAGAGTTTCTTGCTCGCGGTGGACAGATAGATAAAATCGATTCAGGGGTTAGCGGTCAATCACAGCTAACAGGATCACGTCATATTTCCCTAGGAAATAGCAAAACGAAAGCACAATAAGCCTTCGTTTTTTATCGGACCAAGTTCGGTAGGTACACAACAGATAACGCAGACTTGGCTTCTGAAACTAAGCCCGGAGCCAGTCTAAGCGTTCTTCCTTTCTAATTCATAAGCCAATCCAATCGACAGCGCCTGCGCCAAACACAACGACGAAGACAAAGAACGGAACGAATCGATTTCGGCTTCTTTCACCACAAAACACACAGACGCAATGGATGCTAACGGGCTGATTTGATTATCTGTAATGACAATTAAAGGTACATTTTTCTCTGCTGCGGCTTTGGCGACACTTTGCGTTTCTTCTGCGTATGGATAAAAACTTACAGCGATCAGCACATCATTCTGATCCAAAGAACTGCCTTGTTCTTTGAACATGCCACCCACGCCATCCACCAAATACGCTTTTTGATTAATATGACGTAACGCATAAGCAAAATAACTCGCCACAACAAAAGCGCGCCTTACGCCCACAATATGAGCAGCATGAGCTTGCGATAAAATCTGGATGGCCTTGTCCAGATCCTCTGGAGCGGTTGTCTCCCCCAAATGCCCTAACGCAATCGCATTAGCGTGAGAAAAACGACTCAACAATTGCGCTGGTGACTGATCACTTCCTTCATCACCAAACACTTCTCGTGCCATACGAATTCGATCTTGGTAATTCGGCGCCTCTTCCATCAATTTCTGTTGAAACAGTTTTTGCATTTCACTAAAGCCACTAAAGCCAAACGCGTTCGCAAAACGTACCCAAGTAGACGGATGAACACCTGCGTCTTTAGATAGCACGGCCACCGTACCAAACGCCACATCACTCGGAGCATCAAGAACAAACTCAGCCACTTGACGCAAGCGCTTGCTTAATTTTGGGTAATGCAATTTTATGGTTTCTTTCAAATCGGAGAGGGATTCTGGTGCCGTATCAATCATGACATATTCTCTGTATCAAAGTTCTCTCTAAAACAGCGAATATCAACCATACCGAAAGGTCTGTAGGTTTATCGTGAGAGAAGAAATTATTGCAATTTTGGAATAAAAATTCTAACTTAGTGATTACTAACATGTCTAGTAATCCGACGCTTTAAGAACACAACTTTATACAAAAAATTATCAAATAGGATATTTCCCTTGAACGAGACAGACCGCAAGTTTTTTCAACCTAAATGGCGTCGTGTCGCCGCTACTCTCTTTTGTTTTGCTTGGACATTAGTAGAATGGCTATCTGGTGAACCCTTCTGGGGAATCATTGCTGCAGGCATCAGTTTCTACTGTTTATGGAATTTTTTCTATCAATTTGACGAGAAGAATGACTCAGCAGAATAAAGAGCCATCGTAAACAACCGACTCAAATAACAATAATATACCCCAGAGTATCAGGCTATTTTCTATGTCAAAAAGACCCACTATTCATGATTTAGCAGAAGCGGCGGGCGTCAGTATCGCCACTGTGGATAGAGTATTGAATAAGCGCTCCAAAGTTCGTGAATCCACCTCACAACGGGTGCTTATCGCGGCGGAAGACATTGGCTACCATGCCACAGGATTACTGAAAAAGCGTGTACGGGAATCTAAGCCATTCAAACGCTTATCTATTTTATTGCAACGCAGCAACGATGAGTTTTACGAAGGGTTAGGTGCCGCTATTCGCTCTGCTTGCTCTCAAGAGACTCAATTTCAATTTGAAGTGAATGTGGTTTTCATGGACGAAGTGACGCCAGAATACATCACAGAGCAAATAATCAAAGAGAGCAAACACGCCGACGGTATTGCCTTGGTCGCGCTTGATGATCATATACTTAATCGACATATTGAGCAGCTCACCGCAAACAACACACCTGTTTTTACCATTTTATCCCCCCTGTCGACGAATACCTGTACTGGCCACATTGGCGTGGACAACAGAAAAGCTGGACGAACGGCAGCTTGGGCCATTTCCAGGTTGACAAAAAAGGCAGGGAAAGTGGGCATACTGTTAGGCAGCCACCGCTACCTGAATCAAGACATTGCAGAAATTAGCTTCATCTCTTATTTTCGAGAAATTAAACACTCGTATGAGCTACTTTCTCCACTAACGAATCTGGATGATGATACATTGGCTTATCAAGCAACGAAGACATTGCTGAATAACCACCCTGATGATTTAACCGCCATTTATAGCGCTGGCGGCGGTGTGAAAGGCATTATTAAAGCCCTAAAAGAGGCTGGGAAAAACCAGCAAACCACGCTAATTTGCAATGAATTAACCTCCTATACTCGTCTTGCCTTGAGCGATGGTACGATCGACATGATCATCGCCACCCCCGTACAAAAACTCGCCTCCCGTTTAGCTGAGTTATTTGCAGAGTCCTTTAGCAGTAAAAAATGCCACCCTCTTGCTCCTGTTCAATTAAGCGTCGACCTCCATGTAGCAGAAAACCTATAAATCCAACAACAGGGCTTTATAGGTTATCTATTCATTACTTTATTCAATCCGCTTGAACATTTAGCGCGCTTAACGCATTCACTTGAGCACTTATCCTAAACCTCCCCCTTAAGCAAAAACACTTAAACACCCATTAACGCCACGCATAAAAAAGCAGCCCAATGTTAATAAACAAAGAGCTGCAACTGGGCGTTCAGATACCCGACAGAGACGATAAATACCTTAAGTGGTTTTCTTACGCTTATTCTGACGCTGCTGATCAATCACCACTGCTACGACAATAATCGCGCCTTTAATGATGTCTTGATAATAAGCATCAATTCGCAGGAAGGTAAAACCAGATAACATGACACCTAAAATCAGTGCTCCGATCACCGTACCAGCAATACGACCACGACCACCAGACAAGGACACACCACCGATAACCGCTGCAGCAATCGCGTCCAGCTCATACATGAGCCCCATGCCCGCCTGCGCTGTTTTAATACGAGCAATCGCAACCATAGCCGCTAAACCAACCAGTAAACCGGCAATGGTGTAGACCTTGATAAGGTGGCGATCAATGTTAATGCCAGAAACGCGTGCCGCCTGAGGGTTAGCACCAATGGCATAGGTAAATTTACCAAAGCGTGTATAGCGCATCACTACGTGGAAAATGATCGCGACAACGATGAAGATAACCACAGGCATCCAACGATCCAACGCATTACCCAACATCGCAAATTCTTTTGTGAAACCTGACACAGGGCTACCATCAGTATACCAACGAGCCACACCACGCGCTGACACCATCATACCTAAAGTGGCGATAAACGGCGGAATCTTAGTTTTAGTAATCAACCAGCCATTCACAAAACCCGCCAATGCACCAACGGCCAAACCAACAATTAATGGCACCACAAATGGCAAATCTGTCAAAGTCGGAAACAATACTTTTGGCCAGCTACTTGATTGAGCAAACGTCGCTGCAATCATGGCTGACATGGCCACAACGGAACCGGACGATAAATCGATGCCTCCCGTTATAATGACCATGGTGACCCCGATGGCAATAATGCCAATAACAGAAACCTGCAAAACTATGATCTGAAGGCGACTCATGTTCATCAAAAAGCTTTGGCCAACAAAAATCCAACCCAGTATTTCGAACATGATAGAAATACCAATCAAGACCAGTAATATACTGATCTCAGAAGGAATCTTTCTTTTTTTCTTAATACCCTGACTTTCTTTTTCCAAGTTCATGGTGTCATTTAACGTAGTCATAAAAACCTCTTATTTTTTTCTAATTCTTATTCTATTGAGCGGCCAAATTCATTACCGATACTTGGTCAGCTTCGGAACGATCCAATATTCCTGTTACATGCCCTTCATGCATCACCAACACCCTGTCACTCATGCCTAACACTTCTGGCAATTCGGACGAAATCATAATCACCGCCACTCCTTTATGAGCGAGCTGCGTGACCAAAGAATGGATCTCGGATTTAGCGCCAACATCAATTCCTCGAGTGGGTTCATCCAAGATCAAAATACGAGGGTGAGTCAACAACCAACGAGCTATCAGCACTTTTTGCTGATTGCCCCCAGAAAGATTTTCAATCGCCTCTTCCATATTCGGCGTCTTAACACGAAGCTTTTGACACAGTGCTTCGGATTCTTCATTCAGCTTAACTTGGTCAACAAAGCCACCACCATTGACGAAGTTTTCATGCAATACCGCCGACTGAATATTTTCTTGAATATCCAAAGACAAAAAGCAGCCAGTCTCTTTGCGGTCTTCCGTTAAAAATGCCATGCCTTGCATGATCGCGTCATTTGGGGTCTTGATATGAACTTCTTCCCCCTCAATCCAAACGCTGCCAGAATCCGCCGGCGTAACGCCAAAAATGGCTTCAGCCACATTTGAACGACCAGAGCCAACCAATCCAGCAAACCCCAAAATTTCACCCGCTCTCACGTCAAACGATACATCTTGAAAAACACCTTCTAGAGTCAGATTTTTTACAGAGAGCAACACGTCACCCAATTCGACGTCTTCTTTAGGAAACATTTGGTCAACACTTCGACCAACCATCATTTGAATAATGTCATCACGAGTGACATCACTGGACGCGTGCGTTCCAATGTACTTCCCATCACGAAAAACAGAAAATTCATCCGCGATTTCAAACAATTCATTCATTTTATGGGTGATATAAACGATACCGATGCCTTGTTTACGGAGGCTGCGGATAATATCAAAAAGGTGAGCCACCTCCGTCTCGGTAATCGCGGAGGTCGGTTCGTCCATGATCAGAACATCGGAGTTAAAAGAAACCGCCTTTGCAATTTCCACCATCTGCCTATTTGCAACGGACAATGTGCTGATTTCAGCGTCTGGATCAAGATGAATATTTAGACGATCAAACAGATCCTCTGTCATCTTATGCATTTCAGAGTGATCGATTAAACCAAAGGTATTTTTAGGCTCACGGCGAATCCAAATATTCTCAGCCACTGTCATTTGATTCATCAACAGTAACTCTTGATGGATCATGGCAATACCAGATTCTTGAGCTTTAAGAGGATTTTCTAAGGTAATGGTTTCGCCTCTCAGCTTAACCTCACCACTATCGGGCTGGTAAATCCCCGCAATCACTTTCATTAGCGTTGATTTACCCGCTCCATTCTCCCCCATCAGTGCATGCACCGTGCCGGGGCGAATTTTTAACTCCACATTGTCCAATGCCAACACGCCAGGAAACTCCTTACGAACATTGACAACTTCCAATACATATTCAAACGATTGATCTCGGGGAATTGCGCCATTTACAGGCACTGCTTCCTCAACTGCTGCGCTATTCATAACGCAATCCCTCCAATTTTTATTTTAATTTAACAGGGTTAACTTTTTGCTTTGAAACACTTACTTCATATAATTATGAAGATTTTTAGGGGTCACCAATTCAAATGGCACCCACACTTTACGATCGACGCTCTGACCATTAATCAATTTGACTGCCGTATTAACAGCACCACGACCTTGGCCATCAGCGCTTTGGAATACCGTCACATCAAGCTCACCCGCTTTCATGGCAGCCAACGCATCTGTCGTCGCATCAATCCCAGCGATCACGACATCATCCATTGAACGACCGGACGCTTTAAGCGCTTGAACCGCACCTATCGCCATTTCGTCATTGTTGGCAATAACCGCGTCAAACTGAATACCAGCAGCGATCCAGTTAGTCATCAAGTCACTGCCTTTCGTACGAGACCATTCAGCTGTTTGCTGCTGAACAATTTTCAGCCCTGAACACTCAGGCGTTGCAATCACATCATGAATATCTTGAGTACGTTGCAATGCGGCCTGATTCGTTAGTTCGCCCATCATCACAACAACGCTACCTTTGCCATTTAGTAAGCGACAAACTTCTTGTGTTTGAAGCGTACCTGACACTTTCTCATCAGAAGCCACAAAAGCCTGATCATCAGGGAGCAAATCCACATTAATTGGTTGGCGATTAACATAAATGAGTGGGATGCCAGCGGCTTGGGCATCATCAGAAATAGAGACCGTTGCATCAGTATCAACAGGGTTAACGATGATGGCGTCCACCCCAGAAGCAATAAAGTTCTGCACTTGATTCAACTGATTACCAACGCCATTTTTGGCATCTTCGATTTGGACATCAACGCCCTGCTCTTTAGCAGCGGATTGAATACCATTACGCAAAGTGGTTAGAAAGTTGTCATCAAAAAGAGCCATAGACACGCCAATTTTTAAATCAGCGGCAGAAACAGACGTTGCAATAACTGAAGAAGCTATAGCGGTAAGCAGTAATTTTTTCATTGTGCGATTTCCTCGAAAATAAGCGTTTATACGCTCTAGTTGTTTTTATTTTTTCCGGTAAAGCGCGTCTAGAAGCAAGGGGCTCGACAGACTCAACAAAGCTCTTTCCCTCTAAACTATCGGATCAATCATCGCATTCCGTTCGCATAATTAATTCGAATATATATATTCCATAAAACTTAAATATGGAATATACGTTCCAATTTGATTCATGTGGCTTATTTTGTCAAGTCCAAAGTTTTAATTTCATTAGGATTTACGATTATCCCTATAAATGATGTTTTTTGATAGTTAATGAGTGATTTACAACAATCTTGATTGACGATTTTTTTTCTCAGCGCTACTATGCAAGCACTAAAAATAACTCTAAAAATCACGTTCTCATTCTGCTCTTTGAATTACTAAAGAGAAAGTACGAGACTCTACAGAAAGGTATAAAAGCATGTCTATGTTACCGAAATTCGGTTTGAACCATATGGTCTGTCCTTCTTATTCTATCAAAGAATTTCTCACTCTCTCGTCACAACTCGGTGCGCAAACCGTTGAATTTCGTAATGATGTTGGTGATAACAGCCTAACCGATTTGGCTTCTGCTCAAATGGCAGGTCAACTCGCAAACGAATTAAACATCAAAGTATTGTCTATAAATGCCCTATATCCTTTCAACGTATGGAATGAAGAACGTGCCCAACAAGCTCGTGAAATGGCGACACTAGCGAAAGCCGCAAAGGCGGAAGGCTTGGTTGTTTGCCCTTTAAATGATGGCAATGAGGTAAGTTTCGAAGACCTCAAATTCGCGCTTTCTGAACTGGCAAAAATACTCGAAGAGTTCGATTTAAAAGGTTTTGTAGAACCATTAGGTTTCCCGATTTCTTCACTTCGCTCCAAACGTGTCGCTTTAGACGCCATAGATGCGGTTGGCCAGCAAGATAGATTCTCTCTTGTTCACGACACCTTCCACCATAAGGGCGCTGGCGAAGATGAATTCTTCCCTGAACGCACAGGACTCATACATATCTCAGGTCTAGAAGACGACATTACCTTTAATGACATGCTAGATGGTGATCGCGTCCTCGTAGGCCCTGAAGACCGCTTGGACAATGTGGAGCAGCTTCGTACTTTATTGGCGGCAGGATATTCGGGGCCCGTGTCATTCGAACCTTTCTCTAAAAAAGTGTGGGATCTTTCAAACCCAAAGCAAGCGGTTCAAGACAGTATTGATTTTGTTAACCAATCTTTAGCTCAGTAATTGCTGACCGAATTCATTTTTTAAAAATACATAAAATAGGTTTTTATTATTATGAAAATTGCACTCGATCCTTACATGCACCGCCACCTTTCTTTGGAAGCGCTGTGCCGAGCCACGAAAGACATGGGCTACGACCACATTGAATTGTCCCCTCGGGCTGATTTTTTGCAATGGTGGACTCGTCCTCGCGTTTACCCAGAGCGCTTGCAAAGCTTTAAAAAAGCCATGAAAGATCACGACGTTTCACTGTCCACTCTCCAGCCTATGTATCGTTGGTCAAGCCCATACGAAGATGAATGGAAAATGGCCATGGACAATTGGAAACGTACCATTGAAATCGCCGTTGAGTTGGATAACCCATTGCTGATTTCTGAGTTTGGTCGAGGCGGTTCTCCTGAACGTTCCAATGCAGACCGTCAGGGCATTCACACACCAGAAGCTTGTGAAAATGCCTTTTGGCGTTCAATGGATGTGCTTGTCCCTCTGCTAGAAAAAGAAGGCTTAACCTTGTGTGTGGAGCCTCATCCGGAAGATTGGATAGAAGAGATGGCTCCTGCGGTCGACATCATCAAAACCATCAATTCTCCTGCGGTTCAATGCTCTTATATCGCTCCGCATTCTTTCTACTATGGGGAGGATTTAGCCGAGACGATTCGATCAACAAAAGGCCTCTTGCAACATGCGCGAGTGGCCGATACCTACAACCATAAAGGGTCGTCACAGCTACGTTATATCGTCAACCCACCTGGCTCTAATACTCGCGTCCACCAGCATCTAGACCTAGGCGAAGGCGAAGTCGATTGGGATACCTTCTTTAAGACTCTGCATGACATTGGTTTTGATGGTGTGCTGTCAAGCTGTGTCTTTGCATGGGATGAAAGAGCGGAGCAATCGTCACGCTTTATGCGCGATGAAATCCAGCGTTATGTCGACAAGTATTGGAAATAATCAACCGTTATAAACAACCACCGCGATTAAAATAATGATAAAGGAAAACAGCATGACACTTAAAATTGGCGTAATTGGCACGGGCGCCATCGGCGCAGACCACACTCGACGCATCACTAATGCACTAACCGGTGCAGAAGTCATTGCTCTGACAGACGTAAACCAAGAGCAAGCAGAAAAAGTAAAACAGTCTCTAGGACTAAATGCGACCATATATAAAGACGGTCATGAACTTATCGAAAAAGGCCGCGTAGATGCCGTGTTGGTTACATCATGGGGCGGCACTCATGAAGAATATGTTCTAGCAGCCATCAAAGCCGGCAAATACGTCTTCTGCGAAAAACCACTAGCAACCACAGCCCAAGGCTGTCAGAACATCGTAGACGCCGAAATGGCCGCAGGAAAACGTCTTGTGCAAGTTGGCTTCATGCGCCCGTACGACTCTGGTTACAAAATGCTAAAACAAGCCATTGACTCTGGAGCTATCGGCGAACCATTAATGATTCACGCAGCACACCGCAACCCAAGCGTGCCAGAAATGTACATCACACCAATGGCCATTCATGACACGCTTATCCACGAATTGGATGTATTCCGCTGGCTACTAGATGACGAATATGTGTCTGCCCAAGTCGTGTTCCCACGCAAATCAAAATACGCTCACAGTAAAGTTGCTGACCCACAAATCGTCATGCTGGAAACGAAGAAAGGCACTCGCATAGACGTAGAAGTATTCGTAAACTGCCAATACGGCTACGACATCCAATGTTCTGTCGTGGGTGAAGAAGGTGTCGCGAACTTGCCTGAGCCTCAAGCTCTTAGCATGCGTAAAAACGCCAACTTAGGACAATCTATCCTAACGGATTGGAAAGACCGTTTTATAGAATCCTATGATGTTGAACTGCAAGACTTCATCAATGGCGTGCAAGCAGGCAAATTGACAGGTCCATCCTCATGGAATGGCCTAGCGGCTGCGGTATCTGGCGATGCCTGTGTGAAAGCACAAGAAAGTGGCTTGATTGAGCCAATCAACTTACCAGATCGTCCAGCGTTTTATGACTAAACGTAAAACACAAATCCCGCCTTAACTTAGATTAAGGCGGGATTTTTTCATTATTTCCCAATGAATAGATGATCAGCAGCGTTCATTTGGTCGTTATACATATTATTAGAAGCAACCGAGCTCACACACCTAACAAGTTATAGATTTTCCGCTTAAAACATAAAAAAACGTTTTTTGAAAAATTAAAATATTTGTTTCATTTTTCTGGCATGAAAACGCGAGAAAAACACCAAAGAAAACACCCAAGCATTTGTTTTTAAATAATTTTTATACTTACAAATCTATATGGAATATTTTATTCCAAAGTATTGAAAATGTAGAACATATATTCTAATATCGTTTTAGATATATTTAACAATAAAAAAAACAGCCATCTCATTTTCGACAAAGTACGGATTCACCTTGTTGTCATATCGGCTGATACGGGAGATGTAGAACCATGCACAAAGATAAAACGTTAGATCTCATTTGTCTTGGACGCGCCGCTGTCGATATGTATTCAGAACAAATAGGTAGTCGCTTAGAAGACGTTAGCAGTTTTGCTAAATACCTTGGCGGCTCTTCTGGCAACATGGCATTTGGCACTGCACGACTTGGTCTAAAAAGCGCCATGTTGACGCGTGTTGGTAATGAGCACATGGGGCGTTTCGTCAAAGAAGAATTAGCCCGTGCTGGTGTCGATACCAGCCATGTCATCACAGACCCAGAACGTCTAACCGCTTTAGTCGTTCTCGGCATCAAAGACCAAGACACTTTTCCACTGATTTTCTACCGCAACGATTGCGCCGACATGGCGGTAAGTAAAGACGATTTTGACGCTGAGTTTATTGGTTCAGCAAAAGCGCTTGTTATTACTGGCACTCACTTCTCTACAGAAAGCACTTACGAAACCAGTAAACAAGCTATTGCCTACGCTAAACAAGCAGGCACAAAATGCGCTTTGGACATCGACTACCGCCCTGTTCTTTGGGGTTTAACAAACCCTGGTGACGGTGAAACACGTTTTATTTCCAATGAAAAAGTATCGGCACACATGCAAAGTATTTTGGCTGATTTTGATCTTATCGTTGGGACAGAAGAAGAAGTGCATATTGCCGGTGGCAGCACAGACACGATTACCGCCCTGAAAAAAATCCGTGAACTCAGTAACGCCACTATCGTTCTGAAACTTGGCTCTCAGGGCTGTACGGTGCTTGAAGGCGCGATCCCTGACTCTATGGATGCGTTTGAGCTACATGTTGGCGTTCGTGTAGATGTACTCAACGTTCTTGGTGCTGGCGATGCTTTCATGAGTGGTTTCTTGCGCGGCTGGATTCGAGGCGAGTCAGCAGAACAATCTTGCACTTATGCCAATGCATGTGGCGCGTTGGTTGTCTCTCGACATGGTTGTGCTCCAGCGATTCCAAGTGCCGAAGAATTAGATAATTACATTGCTCGTGCTGAACAAATTAAGCGTCCAGACTTAGATCGTGAACTGAATCATTTACATCGAGTCACCACAGAAAGATTGCCGTACGACTGGCAAGACCTATGTATTTTTGCTTTTGATCATCGTAAACAACTCTTTGATATGGCTCGTGAAGAAGGCGCAGACCCTTCACGCATTAAAAGACTAAAACGCTTGTTGGTTGATGCATTAGATGTCGGTGCTCGCGAATTAAACGGCAGCCAATACGGTGTATTGATCGACGACACATATGGTCAAGATGCACTAAACGCTGTTACCGGACGCGGCCTTTGGATTGGCCGCCCTGTCGAGTTACCAAGCTCTCGTCCTATTGAACTAGAAGGTGGGCGCAGCATCGGTTCACGCCTAAAAAATTGGCCAAAAGAACACATCGTGAAATGCCTTGTTTTCTATCACTCTAAAGACGAAATAGAAATGCGAGCAGCACAAGAACGTCAGGTGATCGAGCTTTATAAAGCATGTTGCGCCTCAGGGCATGAGCTTCTTCTAGAAATCATTCCACCACGCGACAAGGACTTTGATGACAGCCTATTCACAGACTCAATCAAACGCTTCTATCATCTAGATGTGCGCCCAGATTGGTGGAAGTTACCGCCTCAGTCCAAAGCCAACTGGCAGGCCATTACCGACATAGTAGAGCACCACGATAAGCACTGCCGCGGTGTCGTGATGCTCGGGTTGGATGCGCCGATGAATGAACTAAAAGAAGGTTTTGCCAATAGTGCAGGATTCGATATTTGTAAAGGTTTTGCCGTTGGTCGCTCCATTTTCAGCGAGCCAAGCCGCGCGTGGTTAGGAAATCGTTTTAATGACCAGCAGCTGATCGACGCCATCGTATCGAACTACTTGGAATTAGTATCCTACTGGAAAGAACGCCACAACCATCAGCCACAGCAGAAGCAGGCTTAAAGGAAACCAAGATGAAAACAATAAAACTCACTATGGCGCAAGCCGTCGTCCGATTCATGATGGCGCAGAAAATAGAAACAGATAATGGCGTTCAACCTATGTTTGCCGGTGTCTGGGGGATTTTTGGGCACGGTAACGTGGCCGGTCTTGGCGAAGCGCTTTACCACGTAAAAGACAAACTTCCGACTTATCGTGCACACAATGAACAAGGCATGGCACACGCTGCTATTGCCTACGCAAAAACCAAAAACCGCCAACAGATGATGGCCTGCACTGCGTCTGCAGGTCCAGGTGCGGTGAATATGGTAACCGCAGCGGCCGTCGCACATGTTAACCGAATCCCTGTTTTGTTTCTTCCTGGTGATACCTTTGCGACTCGTATGCCCGACCCGGTATTGCAGCAAGTAGAAAACTTTCAAGATATGACCATCACATCAAATGATTGTTTTCGCCCTGTCAGTCGATTCTTCGACCGTATTACGCGTCCAGAACAACTGCTCACAGCATTGCCTCAAGCCATGCGTATTTTGACCGACCCCATCGAATGTGGACCTGCCACCTTAGCCTTACCGCAAGACGTGCAAACCATGGCATTTGATTATCCAGTGAGCTTTTTCGATGAAAAAATTCACCGCCTACGTCGTCAAACGCCGGACTTTTATGAGCTTAATGATGCACTTAAACTTATCAGGCAAGCGAAAAAGCCTGTCGTCATTGCTGGCGGTGGTCTTCATTATTCTGGCGCATTAAAAGAATTTGACGCCTTTGTCAGTCAATTTCAATTACCTGTGGGCGAAACGCAAGCTGGCAAAGGCGCACTCCCTTGGGATCATCAACAAAATATGGGCACTATTGGGGTGACAGGCGCAGCATCAACAAACACCTTATGCGCTGAATCAGACCTTATTATTGCTGTTGGCACACGTCTTGGCGACTTCGCCTCTGGCTCTCGTTCTCTGATAAACCCTGACGCAAAAATCGTCAGTCTAAACGTGGCGTCCTTTGACGCAATCAAGCACAAGAGCCAAGCATTAGTCGGCGACGCGAAACTCACTCTGCCACTGCTAAGCAAAGCTCTACAAGGCTGGAAAATAGAACCTTCTTGGATCAAAAAAGCCGAAACAGAACGCGTCAAGTGGCAACAAGTTGTCGACAAAGTGACCACGGATCGAGGTACAGATTTGCCCAGTGATGCGGAAGTCGTGGGCGCTGTAAACCGCGCTGCTGGCGAAAAAGACATGGTGGTTTGTGCTGCTGGCGGGTTACCAGGTGAGCTCCAAAAACTGTGGCGTACTCGTTATCACCGTGGTTATCACATGGAGTACGGCTATTCCTGCATGGGCTATGAATTAGCGGGCGGTTTGGGTGCCAAAATGGCCAGCCCAGAGTCCGAGGTCTTTGTCATGGTCGGTGACGGTTCTTACTTAATGCTGAACTCTGAAATTGCCACGTCGGTCATGCTCGGCCAAAAAATTATTATGGTCGTACTGGATAACCGAGGTTTTGGTTGCATCCATCGCTTGCAGCAATTCTGCGGTGGCCCTGGTTTTAACAATATGCTGGACGACTGCCTCACTACACCAGAAGGCGCACCAAAAACCAACTTTGCTGCTCACGCTAAAGCGCTCGGAGCAAACTCTGAAAAAGTTAGCAACATTACCGAATTAGAAGCCGCATTGGAGCGCGCAAAAGCGTCACCAATCAGCTACTTAATTACACTCGACACAGACCCTGCCATTGTCACTGAAGGTGGCGGTCATTGGTGGGATGTGGCGGTGCCAGAAGTATCTGAGCGCGAACAAGTTCGCCAAGCAAGAAAAAACTACGACGCTCATAAAGAACGCCAGTTTAAAAATTTATAACTATCCATTTTTTACCATTTACTGATCGGAGAATAATAATATGAGCGTCAGAATCGGCATTAACCCATTAACATGGACAAACGACGACCTACCAACACTGGGAGCAGAAACCTCGCTTGAAACTTGCTTAACAGAAGGTAAGCAGGCTGGATTTAGTGGCTTTGAATTGGGTCAAAAATTTCCACGTACACCTGAAGTACTCGGTCCAATTTTAGAAAACCATGGTCTTAATTTGGTGTCTGGATGGTTCAGTGGCGAATTATTGACTCGTAGTGTAGAAGAAGAAATAGAAGCCATTAAACCTCATCTTCACTTGTTAAAATCCCTTGGCGCAAAAGCCATGGTGTATTGCGAAGTCACTGGCTGCATCCATGGACAAATCGAGACACCATTGTCGCACCGCCCTATTATCAGCGAAGAAAAGATCGCTGAAATGAGTAAGAAGCTGACTCAAGTCGCAGACTACTGCTTATCTGAAGGTGTTCAAATTGCTTACCACCATCACATGGGAACCGTCATTGAAAGCCAACACGAAGTTGACTTACTAATGAAACACACAGGACCTTCTGTCGGACTATTGCTAGACACAGGTCATATGACGTTTGCAGGCGGAAATCCATTAGAAGTTCAAGCAAAACACGCGGACCGTATCATTCACGTTCACTGTAAAGATCTTCGCCCTGAGATTTTAAAAGACGCCAAGAACCGCGACATCAGCTTTTTAAATGCGATGTTAAACGGTGTGTTTACCGTGCCTGGTGACGGTTTTATCGATTACAGCAGTTTATTCAAACAACTGAAAGCCAGTAACTATTCAGGCTGGTTAGTGGTAGAAGCAGAACAAGATCCTGCCGTTGCGCACCCGTTAACCTACGCAACTCTTGGGGCCAACAACTTAAAGGCGCTCTGCGCTGAATCAGGGTTAGACATCGTCCAATAAGCGCTCTTTTTCTATGAGGCCAACGCTAGACACTAGATAAACAGTGTTCGCCTCAACAAACACATACAAACGCTAGGTACTCTCATGAAAACTTTAGGTAACTACATTAACGGTCAGCAAATTGCCAGCCAAAGCGGTCGCACAGGTCCAGTCTATAACCCAGCCACTGGCGCACAAAGTCTTAGTGTTGCGCTTTCGAGCGCAGACGAAACTCGCACTGCGATTGAATCAGCACAAGAAGCGTTCAAAACATGGAGCAAGGTCACGCCACTTAACCGCGCTCGTGTCATGTTTAAATTTAAAGCCCTACTAGAACAACACGCCGACGAAATCGCAGAAATGATCACCAGCGAGCATGGCAAAGTATTTTCCGACGCAAAAGGTGAATTAACTCGCGGCATCGAAGTGGTTGAGTTTGCTTGCGGCATCCCACACCTTCAAAAAGGCGAACACAGCCTAAATGTCGGTCGCGGCGTAGACAGCATGTCTTTGATGCAACCTCTTGGTGTGTGCGCGGGTATTTCGCCGTTCAACTTCCCAGCTATGGTTCCTATGTGGATGTTCCCTGTTGCCATTGCCAGCGGTAACACTTTTGTGATGAAACCATCAGAAAAAGACCCTTCTGTGCCGCTTCGCTTGGCTGAGTTGCTTACGGAGGCCGGCTTGCCAGATGGCGTATTTAACATCGTTAATGGTGATAAAGAAGCCGTCGACGTATTGCTAGCGGATGAACGAGTTCAAGCGGTTAGTTTTGTCGGTTCCACACCGATTGCTGAATACATTTATGCAACGGCCTCTGCTCACGGTAAACGCGTTCAAGCACTTGGCGGGGCCAAAAATCACATGATCGTCATGCCAGATGCGGATCCAAGCCAAGTGGTTGGTTCTCTAATGGGAGCAGCATACGGTTCAGCGGGCGAGCGTTGCATGGCGATTTCTGTTGCGGTCTGTGTGGGCGATGACGTTGCTGATAACCTCATCGACAGCTTAAGTATCGAAATCGACGGAATGCGCGTCGGCCCAGGTGTTGGACTACCAGAAGAGGCTCATATGGGCCCAGTTATTTCCAAAGAACATTGCGCAAAAATCAAAGACTACATCAGCATTGGTGTGGAAGAAGGCGCAACCTTGGTGCGTAATGGGCGTGATTTTGTCTATCCAGGCAACGAAAATGGTTACTTCGTCGGACCCACTTTGTTCGACAATGTGAAACAAGGCATGCGTGTTTACAACGAAGAAATTTTCGGCCCTGTATTATGTGTTGTGCGCGCAAATAGCTATCAAGAAGCGCTGCAAATGATCAACGAACATGAATACGGCAACGGCACTTCAATTTTCACTCGTGATGGTGATACCGCTCGTCAATTCTGTGAAGACGTGCAAGTGGGCATGGTGGGTGTAAACGTGCCTATCCCTGTACCAATGGCATTTCACAGCTTTGGTGGCTGGAAACGCTCTTTGTTCGGTCCATTGCACATGCACGGTCCAGACGGCGTACGTTTCTACACTCGGATGAAAACCATCACTGCACGCTGGCCAACAGGACTTCGCGCTGGCGCAGAGTTTTCAATGCCAACGATGAAGTAACAGATTCTTTCCCTATATACCGTCTAGTAATGGGAAAACCCTAGCTCAGTCGCAGATTGTTTATTGTCTAACTCTCTAGTCAGCGGCTTTTTGGCCCACCGTTTGGTGGGCTTTTTTTTGTGTCGTATTTTGACTATTGGAATGATCATATCTCCGCCACATAAACGTCACATCTTTGTCATATTGACACTCTACTCTGATTAATAAGACATCTAAAAAATTATTAAAGCGGAGCACCACTGTGATACAAGTCGAGCAAATGATTGCCAGTAAATCTCCTCAGTTTTTCGACAAAAGCCCTCTTATCACTCGCCCGACGTTAAGCGTGTTAAAGCGCTTATTCCACGAAAGTGAAGTAAACCAATTCCTGGAAAAAACCACGGCTGTGTCGGCTTCGAATTTATTGATCGAGTGCTTGATCACTTCAATTTCAGCTATCAAGTCAGCCAAGTTGATCGTCGCAATATTCCCGCAAGCGGACGTGTAATGATCATCGCCAACCACCCTCTTGGCGCCTTGGATGGTCTCGCTTTGCTGCGACTAATCGGTGAAATTCGCCCTGACGTTAAGATAGTAGCAAACGACTTGTTGATGGGCTTTGATGGATTAAAACAGCTGGTTCTTCCCGTTGATAATCTTGGTGGAAAAACCGGACGCCAACAACTCAAAGCCATCATGAGCTGCTTACACAATGAAGAAGCGATTATCATTTTCCCAGCGGGGGAAGTGTCTCGTATGTCACCTAGTGGCGTAAAAGACCAGCAGTGGAATCAGAACTATCTGAAGCTGGCACAAAAGACCAACAGTCCGTTATTGCCGGTTCACATTGGTGGCCGTAACTCTATGTTGTTTTACACAAGCTCCATTTTATACCGTCCGTTGTCGACGATTCAGCTTGCAAATGAAATGTTTCGCCAACGCAATCGCAAGATCCCCATGCAGGTTGGTCAAGCGATTCCAATTCAAGAATTAGCCAAACTGCCATTGAGCGACAAAGAAAAAAACAAATTAGTAAAACGTCATTTGTACCGGATCGCTAAGGGCAAAAAACCGCTTCTTAAAACCGAGAAAACGGTAGAACACCCGCAAAACAGACAGATGATCAAACAAGAGCTGAAAGTCTCAGAGCACCTTGGCAGCACCAAAGACAACAAGCAAATTTACCTATTTGACTACGACCCAATGTCCGTGACCATGAAAGAGATCGGGCGTTTGCGTGAGATTGCCTTCCGCAAAGTCGGCGAAGGCACTGGCGAGCGTTCGGACTTAGATAAGTTCGACCAATATTACCGCCATTTGATTTTATGGGATGAAGAAGAACTGGAAATTGTGGGCGCTTATCGCATCGGCGAAGTCGCTCGCTACATGAAAGAAGACAAACCAAACCGCATTTACAGCGCCGAACTGTTCAAATACTCCTGCGACATGGAACCGTATTTTGAACAAGGCATCGAGCTAGGCCGCAGCTTCATCCAACCAAAATACTGGGGCAAACGCAGCTTAGATTATTTGTGGTACGGCATTGGGGCTTACTTAGATAAGCACCCTGACATTCGTTACATGTTTGGCCCTGTCAGCCTAAGCAACAGCTACCCTCAAGTGGCCAAAGACTTCATTGTGTCTTTTTACACGCTTTACTTTGCCGACAAAGAACACCTAGCGCGCTCTTTCACGCCGTATCAGGTAAACGCCGAACACAATGACATTATTGCAAACATGTTCAGCGGTGACGATTACGAAGAAGATTTTAGAGTGCTAAAAGAACAACTCAGCCATTTTGGAGCGAGTGTGCCTACGTTGTTCAAGCAATACAGTGAATTGTGTGAGCCGGGCGGGGTTCGCTTCTTAGACTTTGGTGTCGATGCCGACTTTGGCTACTGTGTGGACGGATTAGTCCTAGTAGACCTAAATACAGTCAAAGAAGCGAAAAACAAACGCTACCGTGGTCACAACCAATAACACGACGCCTGACAACTATGAGTCGTGATGGTGATTTGAATGATGCGCATGGTGATGGTCTTGTTGTTCTGGTCGTTTAAAAAACGCCAAATAGATGATCTTAATAACAAGCATCACACTTAACACAATGAGAACGCCCATTTGAATGTCCATACAAACACCTCATTATTTTTGTTGTCATTTGAGTGTAGGACATTTAGAGCAAGCGAATTGTGAATTTACGTCTTTAAATTGTACCCTTTGGTAAGCCCAAAAATGGCGCACCCGTACACGGTTTTAAGGCAAATTTGGCTCATAAATTCGACAGCACACGCTCTCACATTGTTTTTCTGATTGAAAATTAAGCGGTTAGAAAGTTTGGCGTAAGCCTTGCTTATGCTCTACCAAGAAGCTATTTCATCGTCCCTCAGGCTTTTGCAGTAGCCTAACTATTATTTGTCTATCGCTAGACCATGGAGCTGGAAATGATTGAAAAAACCTATTTGAAAACCAAGCCAGAATGCAAAGTAAAGTTCGCGATTCCTGTAGAGGCAGTAGGTGACGCGAAAAACGTTGCCTTGGTGGGCGACTTCAATAATTGGGATTGCACCGCTAATCTGATGAAGAAACAGAAGTCCGGTGTTTATGCTTCAACGCTTAATCTGGATATCGATACGGCTTATCAGTTCAGATACGTCATTGACGGCACAGAATGGCTAAACGACGAAATGGCAGACGATTACGTGCCAAGCCCGATCAGTTACGACACCAACGGTGTCATTAGCCTTTAATTTTCTGTTTTAAAGTGTCTTATTTCGCCTCTGCTTTCCTGTAGAGGCGGCTCATTCTTATTGCCATTTTTTCACCCATCTTAGCCACCCATAAGCCCTCATTTTATCGGCTCTATAACGTCATCTTTTTGCCCCAAAATCACTAATTCTTGGATTCGAGCTGCAATTTAAAGTCAAAATCTGTACAATTGTTTTTATTAAACGCGCGTTTAATAAAAAATCTACCTATCTCAATGTCCTCAAACGGCTCATTGAAACAGACTTAAAGAGGCACATCATGGCACATCAGCAGCAATACATTCATGGCCGCTACCATGCATCCACCAGCGGTGAACATTTTGAAACAATCAACCCAGCGACAGGCGAAGTGATTGCAACAATAGAGCACGCAGGACAAGCTGAACTCGATGCTGCTATTGAATCCGCAAAGCAAGGTCAAAAAGTATGGGCGGCAATGAGCGCCGTTGAACGCGGGCGCATTCTTAAAAAAGCCGCCGATTTATTACGTGAAAATAACGAAGAGCTTGCTCGTCTCGAAGTACTGGACACTGGCAAGCCACTTCAAGAGGCCATTTGCGTAGACATTCAAACGGGCGCTGACGTAATCGAATATTACGCAGGTCTAACCGATAAAATCCAAGGTGATTACCAAGACCTTGGCAATGGCAACTTCTTCTACACTCGTCGTGAGCCGCTAGGCATTTGCGCAGGCATCGGCGCATGGAACTACCCTATTCAAATCGCCATGTGGAAATCTGGCCCAGCCCTAGCCGCTGGTAACGCAATGATCTTCAAGCCTTCGGAAGAAACACCGCTTACCGCCCTTAAACTGGCCGAAATCTTTACCCAAGCAGGCTTGCCAGATGGCGTATTCAACGTCATCCAAGGCGATGCCAGAACAGGCCAAATGATCACCGCACACCCAGAGATCGACAAAGTCTCGTTCACTGGCGAAGTGGGCACAGGCAAAAAAGTCATGGCCGCTTCAGCGCAATCTTTGAAACAGGTAACCATGGAACTGGGTGGTAAATCGCCCATGATCATCTTCCCTGATATGCCAGTGGATCAAGCCGTTTCGGCCGCCATGCTCGCCAATTTCTACACCCAAGGTGAAGTGTGCACCAACGGCACTCGTGTATTCGTGCACGCTGACATGCTGGACGCCTTCACTAAAGAATTGAAAGAACGCACTGAAGCCATGATCATTGGCGATCCAATGGACATGAGCACTCAAGTTGGCGCTCTGATTTCAAAAGACCATATGAAAAAAGTCTTGGGCTACATTCAAGCGGCCAAAGACGCTGGCGCAACCTTATTGTGTGGCGGTTACCAAGTCACTGAAAACGGCTTAGACAAAGGCGCATTCGTTGCTCCGACTGTCTTCACTGATTGCACCGACGACATGCCTCAAGTGCGTGATGAAATCTTCGGCCCTGTGATGTCTGTGCTTAGCTTCACCGACGAAGACGAAGTCATTGCGCGCGCTAATGACACCAAGCTTGGTTTAGCCGCGGGCGTATTTACCAAAGACTTCGCCCGCGCACACCGCGTTATTGGTCAAATGCAGGCAGGGATTTGCTGGATCAACGCATGGGGGTCTTCTCCTGCTGAAATGCCAGTGGGCGGTTACAAAGAATCTGGCATTGGTCGTGAAAACGGCATCGAAACCTTATACCACTACACACAAACCAAGAGTGTTTTTGTCGACCTAAACGACATTCAAAGCCCTTACTAAGCGGGACGCTTAACTCTTAATAGATGAGAACAGTCATGGCAAACGAAACGTACGATTACATCATCGTCGGTGCTGGCTCCGCAGGGTGTGTGCTGGCAGACCGACTGACAGAAAGCGGCGAACACAAGGTATTGTTACTGGAAATGGGCGGCTCGGATAAGAGCGTCTTTATCCAAATGCCAACCGCTTTGTCTTATCCAATGAACACTGAAAAATACGCGTGGCAATTTCACACGGACAAAGAGCCTGGTCTTGATGGCCGTGAAATGCATTGTCCACGTGGCAAAGTATTAGGCGGTTCATCGTCTATCAACGGCATGGTTTATGTGCGTGGTCACGCCTGTGATTTCGACCAGTGGGAAGAAAACGGCGCCAAAGGTTGGAACTACCAAACTTGCCTGCCCTACTTCAAAAAAGCCGAAACATGGAAAGGTGGTGCGGATTTATACCGTGGTGGCGATGGCCCATTGTCGACCAATAACGGCAACGACATGACCTACAACCCGCTTTACCAAGCCTTTATTGATGCGGGTGAAGAAGCCGGCTACAGCAAAACCGACGATTATAACGGTCATCGCCAAGAAGGCTTTGGCGCAATGCACATGACGGTAAAAAATGGCGTGCGTGCTTCTACGTCTAACGCCTATTTACGTCGTGCCATGCAACGCCCTAACCTAACGCTTAAAACTGGCGTGTTAAGCCATAAAGTCCTCTTTGAAAATGGAAAGACCGATGGCAAAACCGCCACAGGCATTGAGTTCAGCAAAAACGGTCAAACTCAGCAAGCTACCGCCAGCAAAGAAGTTATCTTGTCAGCGGGTTCGGTGGGGTCGCCACAGTTATTACAACTGTCTGGAGTCGGTCCAAAAGACGTCTTGGAAAAAGCGGACGTTCCTCTAGTTCACGAACTACCTGGGGTGGGTGAAAACCTGCAAGACCATTTGGAAGTCTACTTCCAGTACTACTGTAAACAGCCTGTGACGCTAAACAGCAAACTTGGCTTGATCAGCAAAGGCCTAATCGGTACGCGTTGGATGCTGTTTAAAACAGGCCTTGGCGCGACGAACCACTTTGAATCTTGCGGTTTTATTCGCTCTCGTGCGGGTCTTAAATGGCCAAACATCCAATACCACTTCTTACCAGCAGCGATGCGTTACGATGGTCAAGCCGCGGTGGAAGGCCATGGTTTTCAAGTGCACGTTGGCCCTAATAAACCAGAAAGTCGCGGTAAGTTATGGATCGAGTCTGCTGACCCAGCGGCCAAACCGCGTATCTTGTTCAACTACATTTCGACCGAGCAAGACAAGCAAGACTGGCGCGATACGATTCGCCTAACTCGTGAAGTACTGCAACAGTCGGCACTGGACGATTACCGTGGCGATGAAATTCAGCCAGGCATGAACATCCAAAGCGATGAAGAAATCGACCAATGGGTAAAAGAAAACGTGGAAAGTGCTTACCACCCTTCTTGTACCTGTAAGATGGGCGACGACAACGACCCAATGGCCGTGCTGAACGAGCAATGCCAAGTGCGCGGCATCGAAAGCCTACGCGTGGTGGATTCGTCTATCTTCCCGACCATCACCAACGGCAACTTGAATGCACCAACTATCATGGTAGCGGAAAAAGCCGCCGACATGATTCTTGGCAAAGCAGCGTTACCAAGCCTAGATGCACCCGTTTGGATTCACCCAGAGTTTGAAACGAAACAGCGTTAATAACAAAGCAAAAAAGCCCATAAAAAAACGCCTGCTAGATATTAGCAGGCGTTTTTCATTTAGGCGCTTCGTTCTATTTCAATAGCCGTTATTGCAACTCAGCTATTTCATCTGATCTATTTGATCTGAAACACCGCAAAGCCATTGTCGTCTAAAGACTGGTAC
>NZ_JAODTL010000019.1 GCF_026191375.1 Marinomonas pontica
CGTTTTACGCAAAACATGGGGACTGAGCCAAGAGCAAGCCGCGAAAGTTTTTGGTGGTGGTCCAGTTGCTTTCTCAAAGTATGAAAAGGATGACGTAATGCAATCGGATTCTATGGATAGGTTGCTGCGTATGGCGGAAGCGTTTCCGATGATGCTAGAGAAGCTAATACAAGACGCAGGTGTTACCTCCAATAAAGAGCCTGTATGGGAATCTGTGCAGTTTGTTGATTTCTCCGTAACCACTAAACAAAGTCTGACAGTCGTGAGTTCTCATATCTTAAGTGAAGAGGTGGCCTATGGCTGCTAAAAATAGTGTGAGCTTGCAAAAAGCCATTGATAGTCTGTCTATTCAAGATGTCTATTTAAAGTCTTCTCAAGCAGAATGCTGCGAGGATTTTGACCCTAAACGTACGGAACATAACGAGTTGCTTGTTCAGCAAATGCACTCAGTGCGCAGAAGTGAAGTGCTTCAGGCAAGTGAAGATGAGCTGATTTTAAAAGTGTATGTCCGTTTGGGGACTCGCTGGGTTCTTCCTGTAGAGGGGCAGGACCCTGAAATAAAAGCCTTTGTAGAAGCGGACTTTATTGCAGAATATGCCATGGCTGAGTTGTTGAAAACCGAAGCGGTTGATGAATTTTCGTTAAAAAACGCTAGTTTCCATGTTTGGCCTTACTGGCGTGAGTTCTTAAGTTCACAGTGTGAGCGTTTACGTCTTCCTAGACTGATATTGCCAGCCGTTCAATTTAACCGTTGAATCAAGACTGCTAGATTTTATCTGCTCAGTGACTGGCCTCGCCCCCAGAAGGGGACGGTGCCGTAACTCCTTCTACACATGGTAGATGAGATGTATGAACAATAAGTACACAAAGCAAATATATCAATCTCCTAATTAACAACATACTTCTGTGTATTGAAAAACCACTCAATTAAACCTTATCGATGGCCTCGTGGTGAGGCTGATGTGGCATCTTAACCATGAGCAACTTACAGCAAGCCGCAAAAAATTTATTTGCGAGGAGGCTGATTACGAATCGACTCTCGCTCGCGTCATGGTGTCCAGTCGATACCAGCTGAATGCCATACACATCGCCAGCATCAACAACAAATACGGGAAGGCGTTCGCACTCATGGCTTCGATGATGGGCCCGGTTAACGAGGGGGCGACTAGAGCACCAAGCCCACAGCACACAAAAACGTATCCTGTGCGTTTGCCGTCCAGCGCCATGATGCTGTTTGCATAGGAAAACAGCATGGGGAAAAACGCCGAACATCCTAGCCCCAGCCACAGCGCGGCCAACACCAGCGAAGCGTCTGATACCACCATGAGCAGGCTGCCGGTCACGCTGATGGCCAGCAGGCCATAAATGCCTTGGCGAGGCGTTATCCAGCGCAGTAAAAACACCGAAAGTAAACGCCCAATCGATAAGCTAACAAAAAACCATGTGACTAAAATGGCGGCGGCATTGTGATTAATGCCCAATAAAATCGCGTAGGTACTGATCCAGCCTGCGATGGTGATTTCAAACCCGACGTACAAAAAGATGACCAACAAAAACGCCAAAAAGGTGGTCTTTTGTTTGGTCTCAGGCACCGTTTCAGTGCTTCTGGCTTCGAACCTAGGGCTGGGTTGTTTCCACAAAAACAGCGGCAATATAAGCGCGTACAGAGCGACCATCCAATATCCCCGCGCCGTAGCCGTGACCGGTCCATTCTGCAAAGATTAAAATCAGTGGCGCGAGCATGCAGCCTGAGCTGTAACACAGATGCAAGATCGTCACATACGAGCCCACTTTGTCTTTATGCAACCACAGCATCATCATATTGCCGCCAGCGTTGACCGACACTTCGGCCGCGCCGAGCAAGAAAAACAGCGCCACCAGCATGGTCAAGCTGGTTGAAAAAGGCACCAGAAACAATCCAACAATCACGCACAGCAGCATAACGATCAAATAATGATGACCTTGCCAACGATCAAACATGCGACCCGCCAACAACGCGCCCAGAATATTTCCTATGGCTCTGGCGCTGAATACAATCGATATTTCCGCCACAGAAGCGTCGATCAGGTCAGACAGGTAAATCAAACTCGGTCCCAACAGACCCGATACCGCGCCCGCGGCAATAAACATGGCGCAATAAAGCCCCGTACGCGTTAATTCCTGCATAGTGTTTTCCATTTTTTTATTATTTGCCACGCTCGAACCAGAGTTCGAATCCACACATTGACATTGGATTTAATCACGCAACTTGATTAATTAATAGAGAGCATAGAAAGACCGGAAAAAGAAAACACCCACAGTGTTGTTCACAGAAGCTGAAACAGCAAAACAAGAAAAAGAAAAAGAAAAACAAGAAAAAGAGGAGAAGTTAAGAGAGCAAGCACCAACTCATCTTTTTGTGCCGCCACATTGAGCGGCACAAAAAGACCATTAGGCAAAGGGAAAAGACAAGGCGCGTTAACCTTTCCAAATTAGCCTTTTAAAAATTGTCCAACCCAAACCATGAGCTGCTGATTGTCTATTGCGTCCTGTGCGACCGTCTGACGCGCTTTAGCAGCGACTTCTGGCGTTAGCGTGACACCATCGTACAAATCGATCAATTCGTTCTCATACGCCTTCGAGAATTCAGGATGGCCTTGGAACGTCAAAATACGATCTTGATAAATCAGCCCCGCGTACTGACAAAAATCACTGCTCAAAAAGCTCGACATTTTTTCCGGTTTTTCCAACACTTGGTCTTGGTGGAAAGCACAAAACGCGATGTCTTTCTGAGTCAACGGGGTTTCAACCTCGTTAGACACTTGGTAATGGTGAATCCCTACCCCCCAGCCGCCGTCAAATTTACCAACGCGACCACCCAATGCTCGCGCAATGACTTGGTGACCGAAGCAAATCCCCACCAGCACTTGTCCCTTGGCGTCTATCTCTCGGATAAACTCACACAAACGAATGATCCATGGATCATCGCCATAAGCGTCCGATTTAGAACCGGTAATCAGCCAAGCATCACAACAGTCGATGCTGTCTGGGAACTCATCCAAGCGCACATCAAAAATTTCGAACGACAATTCTGGCTCTAACACAGCAATCTGTTGAGCAAACATCTCCGCGTATGTTGGGTACTTAGAGCGCAATACGTCGGGCGTAATGCCCGCGGCGAGAATTCCTATCTTCATGAATTATTTACCTCAAAAAACACAGCGGTTAAGGATTTTGGAAACGATTTTGACGGCGCATAATGAAAATGGCCGCGATGACCGCAATCGAGACAACCAATATCATCAGCGTCGCTAACGCATTGATTTCTGGTGTAACACCAAGTCGAACTTTGGAGAAAATCACCATCGGCAAGGTCGAATTCCCCGGCCCTGACACAAAGCTCGCAATCACCAAATCATCCAATGACAAGGTGAAAGACAGCAACCAACCCGACAAGATGGCAGGAGCAATCAACGGCAAGGTAATTAAGAAAAACAACGACACAGGCTTAGCGCCCAAATCCATCGCCGCTTCTTCTAAGGTCTCGTCCATGGACGACAAACGCGATTGAACCACCACCGCCACGTACGCCAAACAAAACGTCGTATGCGCGATGACAATCGTGGTCGTGCCTCGACCTGCAGGCCAACCGAACATGCTTTCCATCGCTACAAACAACAGCAACAGTGACAAACCGGTGATGACTTCTGGCATCACCAATGGCGCCGTCACCCAGCCTGCCATCATGGTTTTACCACGAAACTTGCCCATTCGGCTCAACACAAAGCCCGCTAACGTGCCTAATATGGATGCCAACGTCGCGCTAATAAAGGCGATTTTTAAGCTCACCCACGCGGCGTCCATGATCTGATCATTTTGAAACAGCTCCACGTACCATTTCAGCGACCAACCACCCCAAACGGTCACCAATTTGGACTCGTTAAAGCCGTAGATGATCAAAGCCACAATGGGCGCGTACAAAAACAAAAAGCCGAAGCCAGCACTAAGCTTTAGCGCTAAAGAATGATTTTTCATTACATCGCCTCCTTGTTGCCATTACGCATGAACATAATTGGACCCACCAAAACAATCAGCATAATGATCGCAACCGCTGAGGCCAGAGGCCAATCTCGGTTCGAGGAAGAACTCATCCCACAACACACGACCAATCATCAGCGTATCTGAACCGCCTAACAAGGCAGGAATAACAAACTCGCCGACCGCCGGGATAAACACCAATAAACAGCCCGCAATGATGCCCGGCTTCGCCAGAGGCAACGTCACCAGACAAAACGCTCTGCCACGGTTTTGCACCGAGGTCTTTCGCGGCTTCAATTAGGCTCATGTCCATTTTTTCTAGCGTGGTGTACAGCGGCAGAATCATAAACGGCAAATAGGTATACACAATGCCAATGTACACAGCGACGTCCGTTTGTAGAATTTGCAATGGCTGATCAATTAACCCCAGTGACATCAAGGTATCGTTGACCAAACCGTTCTTTTTCAACAATGACATCCACGCGTAAACGCGCAATAAAAACGACGTCCAGAAAGGCAAAATAACCAATGACAACAATATCGTACGAGAGGTCGGACCACTGCGGGCGATAAGATAAGCAATCGGAAAACCAATCAATAACGTAAAGAACGTCGACACCGCGGCAATGCGTAAAGAACTCAAATAAGCGTCTAAGTAAAAGCGCGATTCAAACAAAAATAAATAGTTGCCAAAGGTCACTTTGAGGGTCGCGTACGCGTTGCTAGGGTCCCATTCCAACAAAGGCGAGTAGGGCGGCACCGCAATCATCGCCTCAGACAGGGATATTTTAAACACCACCAAAAATGGAATGAAGAAGAATGCCGCCAACCAAAGCATTGGCATCAGGATCACACACCAGCGACCCAGACGAATAGTTTGCAAACGCTGCAATAGGTTCGGTCGAGTTGTATTGCTGGAAGTGGTCATCATGATGTGAGTACCACGCTGCTATCGGCATCCCAAGACAGATACACATGATCGTCCCACGTTAGGCGCTCGCCCGTATCCCGTTGGGTATTGGGTTGGGTAATGCGCACTTCTTTACCTGACAACAAACGAACTTTGTAAATCGACTGACTGCCCATGTACGCGACTTCGGTAATCACCCCTTCAGCGGAATTATTTGGCGTATTGGAGGCGTTACGCGCAATGCGCATCTTTTCAGGGCGAATCGCCACGCTGACGACTTGGTTCGGCGCACAGCTGATGCCGTGATCCAAATAAATAAGGCCATTGGTGTCATCGCATTGGATCGCCGCGCTGTCGCGCTCATCCGACACCACGCTGCCGCTAAACAAATTCACGTTACCAATGAATTCCGCAACAAAACGGTTGTTTGGGTATTCGTATACTTCGTGAGGCTCGGCGGTTTGGACGATCACACCGTTGTTCATTACACCAATGCGCGTGGCTAATGTCATCGCTTCTTCTTGGTCATGAGTAACTACCACAAAAGTGATGCCTAGCTCGTCTTGTAATCGCATCAATTCGAACTGTGTTTCTTCACGCAATTTTTTGTCCAACGCGCCCAATGGCTCATCCAACAACAGCAGTTTAGGGCGTTTCACCCAAGGAGCGCGCCAACGCCACACGCTGACGCTGACCACCTGACAACATATGCGGTTTACGACGAGCAAGATGCCCCATTTGTACCATTTCCAAGATATCAGCGACGCGTTTTTTGACTTCGTGGCTTGGCAAACCTTCACGTTTTAAACCAAACGCGACGTTGGCTTCGACGGTCAAATGCGGGAACAAAGCATAAGACTGGAACATCATATTAACAGGGCGCTCCCATGGCGGAACATTCGACATGTCCACGCCATCGATGATGATGCGACCCGATGTAGGCGACTCAAAACCCGCCAACATACGCAATGGGGTACTTTTACCGGAACCCGACCCGCCCAACAGACAGAAGAGTTCATTCTTATAAATATCCAGAGAGACGTTATTCACCGCCGTGAAGTCGCCGAACGTTTTATTGATTTGTTCAATGCGAACGAAAGGCTCAGCGTCTTTTTGACGCCAAGTTGGCATCGTTTGAGAGGTAACGATGGGGGAAACAGAAGACACAGACATAAAACACACCTGTCAGCATGGTAAGTATTCAAGAAGGGCGACACCTAATGGTGTCACCCACGTACAGAAGGCTGCTTAGCGACCGGTTTTAATGTTCGTCCAAGCACGTGTCAATTGGCGATCAAAACGCGCCGTGTGAGCCACTTGCACAAACAGTTTTTCTTTTACTTCCTGAGTTGGGTACACACCTTTGTTAGTGGCCACTTCTTCGTCTAGAAGAGGAACCGCCGCGGTGTTTGGCACAGCGTAGAACACATAGTTCGAAATGGCCGCCGCGATGTCTTTTTTCAGGATGAAATCGATAAATTTGTGTGCGGCTTCTGGGTGAGGCGCGTCCGCAGGAATCGCCATCAAATCAAACCACACCAAGGTGCCTTCTTTTGGAATCACAAACTTGATATCAACGCCTTGACCGGCTTCTTCGGCGCGGCTTTGCGATTGCAAAATGTCACCGTTATAACCAATCGCCACACACACATCGCCATTGGCTAAGTCAGAGATGTATTTACTGGAGTGGAAATAACGCACATTGTCTTCGGCAACCGACATCAATTTGGCCGATTCCGCTAGGTCATCTTTGTCTTCTGAGTTTGGATCAACGCCACGATAATTATTCACAACCGACATCACTTCCGCAGGAGAATCCAACACCGCAATACCACAATCGTTCAGTTTAGCCGCAATGCTTGGGTTAAATAAAATATCCCAAGAATCGATATCCGCTGTACCCAAACGCTCTTCGATCATCTTGGTGTTGTAACCAATGCCGATCGTACCCCAGGCGTAAGGAATGTTGTGCACATTGCCCGCATCGTGTTTTTCGATTTGCTTCGCCAATGTTTGATCTAAGTTGCCATAATTGCTCAGCTTGCTCTTATCGATGGCTTGGTAAACACCCGCTTTTACTTGACGCTCAAAGAAGGAGTTAGATGGCATAACCACGTCGTAGCCAGAGCCACCCGCCATCAGTTTTGCTTCCAACACTTCGTTGCTGTCGTAAACGTCGTAGTTTACTTTGATGCCCGTTTCTTTAGAGAACTGCTCCAAAGCACCTGGCGCCATGTAATCCGACCAGTTGTATACGTTTAGAACGTCTTCGGCGTAACTGCTCACAGCAAAAGTCGATGCCGCACCCGCGATCAATACACTCAATACATTGCGTTTCATGTGAAATTCTCCAATTTACAGCCAAGGTTACATTGGCTGGTTCCAGTTGTGATGTCGTTTTGCTTTTCAGCAAAGCCTCTAACGGACTCTATTTTTTAAAGTAACTCTTTTTAAGCTGACTCTTTCTAAAGTGGTTTCGTATAAAGTGACTGTTTTTGCAGTCACTCTTCTAAAAGCCACCAAGTCTAAAAGCCACCAAGGTTCGCAACGCACTTACAAATACGCTTCGTATTCCACATTGGAAATACGGCCGTGTATTTTTTGCTGTTCTTGTTCTTTTGCCGCACCATACACTCGGACAAATTCTTCACCCAAGTATTCACTCAAGAAGGCACTGTCTGCAAACGATTCCGTCGCCAATTCCCAACGATTGGGTAGCGGTTCGAAACGTTCTGACATCGCGTACGCATCGCCTTCAATCGGCTGTGGTGGCGACATTTTTGTTTCAATACCATGCAAAGCAGCCCCTAACACGGCTGCCAATACTAAATAAGGATTCGCATCCGCGCCAGCCACACGATGTTCTATACGACGCGCGACATTATCACTTTCGGGAATGCGTACCGCGACAGTGCGGTTTTCATAGCCCCAGCTCGCAAACGTCGGCGCATGCGCTCCGGTTTGGAAACGGCGATAAGAATTCATATGCGGCGCAAACACAAGCATAGAATCAGACATATGGTTCAATAATCCCGCCACCGCTTGCTGCAATAAGCCTGAGCCTTCTTCGGTGCCGTTGTTAAACACGTTATTGCCTTGCTCGTCCAACAAACTAAAGTGAACGTGGAAGCCGTTACCGCTTTTATCTGCGTACGGTTTCGCCATGAAAGTCGCACCAAAATCATGCTGACGTGCAACCCCTTTGATCAGGCGCTTAAACATAATCGCATGGTCGGCGGCGAGAACAGCGTCGTTGCAATGCTTCATGTTGATTTCGAATTGACCGGGGCCTAGTTCAGAAATAATGGTGTCCGCAGGAATGCCTTGAATCTCACACGCGCGGCGAACTTCGGCGAAAAAGCCTTCTAAGCCGTCCATTTCTTCAATGGAATAGCAGTCGGTTTTGTTCAAACGCACACCGTTGCCTTCTACGATAATAGGAGGAGAAGGTCGACGCTGAGCTTCGGACTGGCCGTCTAACAGGTAAAACTCCAACTCCGTCGCCACCACAGGTGTGTAGCCTAAATCTTTGAAGCGCTTAACAATGCGCGTCAATATTTGGCGAGGGTCTGGGTAAAATGGAGTGCCATCGGCGTTGTACATCATCGCCAAAATTTGGTCGCGAGCCGATTCCGCCCACGGCACAGAAATAGGTTCAGGGTGAACGGCAAAACACACGCCGTCACTGTCTCCCGTTTCGAAAACCATACCATTGTCGAGAACATCGTCACCCCAGTGGTCAAAACCAATCACTGAGTGAGGAAGTTTTACCCCTTGCGTCATGACGCTTTTTAAACCGCTGGAGGGCATGCGTTTACCACGCAAGTTGCCGTTTAAATCTGTGATGAACAGATCAAATTCGTTGTTCCCTTCGTACATATCCGACATAAAATGTTCTCTTATGAAATTAGTCTTACTGCGGAAGACGTTGTGCTTACTCGTCTGATAATCGAACTTTACTTCGATTTTCATATTGCTTGCACAGGATTAAAGCCACATTCTTCCGATATAAATCACCTTAACCCGAGCAAATGATGTGAGTAACTATCCCCGAGTGGGTATATGCAAAGATGGAACCACTTGTATATAAATCACACTCTAAAAGATGACTGCTTTTCTTCACTTTCAGCTATTTTGCTGATATGTATTAATAAAGAATCGCCTTAATGTGTTTGAGGACAGCGCTTTCGAGCGATATAAGCCGAAAAATCATTCAGGTTATGCATTCATTTTTACTACAGAAAGAATAAAAAAGTCGATGGAAATTTTGCGCCAGCGGAGCAATTTTAGGGATGAAGACAAAACCGAGTAAAAAGTCGACTTGAACTCAACCCAATCGACACATTAAAAATAGCCAGCAGTGTGCGTTTTATCCGTTTCTCGTTTGAAGCCGTACACTCAGAGCAAGTTCATGACGCTGGATAACACGGCGATACATGACAAAGGATTTCAGAACAATGCAGAAAAACACCCTAAGAGGGCAATTGTCTTTACCCGACTTAATGAAAGACCTCGGCGCGCTTACCAATCACATTCGGGTACCCAGCTTTCCTATTGCGTTAGAAGGGGTGCTCAGCAACCTGTGCTATTTCGATACCATCATTATCGTGACCTACAAAAAAGCGCTAAAGCCACTGCTGATCCATCCGAGTGACCCAAGTGAGCAAAGTCACACCCTGCGTATGTATTTAAACAAGGCCTACTTGCTAGATCCCTTGTTTAACGCCATACAACACGGGATCGCACCGGGCGTTTATCGTTTGGTCGACATGTCACCCGATTCATTCGAAGAAACCGAATACTACCAAACCTGTTACCGCAACTTTGACTTAGTCGATGAAATCAACATCTTGGTGGAATTAGACGCGGCCACTACCTGCGCCGTGTCATTAGGCCGACAAAAAGCCGTCGGCTCGATTCGCCGAACAGAACTGAACAATTTGAAAAGCGTTTTCCCCATGTTAGAAGCCTTGATCCGCCAATTTTGGCTCACGCAAGCGGGGGAGTTCGTCGAGAGGGAATCCAGTACAGGGCCGTTAAAATACGCACTGAAAACCTTTGCGCATGGCGTATTGACCACCCGCGAGCAGGAAATTTTGGGCTTGTTATTGAAAGGACACTCGTCAAAATCCATTGCGAACGAATTAGGCATCAGTGCCGGAACCGTCAAAGTACACCGCAAAAACATTCACGCGCGATTAGACACATCCACGCAGTCAGAAATTTTTACTTTGTTCCTCAGTCACTTAGATGCCTTAGACAGAGAAAAAAGCTAATCAACCTAGAAGATGCCCAAAGAACGACTATTCTGGTTCATTCAGATGTCGTTCTAGCACGCACGTCAGCATCAATTTTAAATCGTCGAGGGTACGCGCAGCGCGGCGTTCATTTTGGTTCACAACAACCAGATAGGTACTGTGTGTTACTTCTAGGTACAGACGCGCAATACGTTCCCGCTCGCGAATGTGCTTTTTAAAGCCTAAGCGTTTGAACACCTTAGCCATTTGAGAAATCACCATGTCATCATGGCGTTCGTCTAATTCACGCAATTCCTGCACCGAAAACATGGCTTGCACCAAACGTAATACCGCGCGCTGTTGGCGATAAGTACGCAAATTAATGTCGACAACTTGATCAATAAAGTTGGGCAGCGTCATGTCTTCTAAACGCCACTCCTGAATGTCTTTTAAAACGTCTTCGATGCTGTCCAGCCAAGACTTGCCCATGGCATACAAAATGGCGTGTTTATTGGGAAAGTAATGGTACAAAGACCCCACGGAAATACCGACTTCTTTCGCGATAATCGCCGTATTCAGATCGTTCAAACCAACGGTTTCTAACAATTCGCTGGTCACGTCTAAAATTTGTTGCGCGCGTTTAATCGAACGAGACTGCACAGGCTCGCTACGAGGCGAAACAGATTGCATGGTTTTCATTGTCGTAGGGGGGTTGGCCATGATCGGGATTGGCTTCCTTATAAACAGAGAACATCAAATAAAGTGTTTAAATTATACACATACCCATGAACACTAAACACACCCATCGCACAGCGTTCGTCGCATTACGGCAACCGGTCTAACATCGAGTAATACAACATGCCAGCGACCAAACCTGGCCAGCGAAGTAGGGTACCACCGGGGAAGTCTCGCATCGGCAGCTTTTCGAAGGCATCCACTTCTTCTAACGAACCTTGCACCGCTTTAGCGAAGATCGCACCGGCGTAGGTTGCCATCGCCACGCCATGACCAGAATAACCTTGCGCCACAAAAATATTTTCCTGCTGTCGCGCAATGTGCGGCATTCTGTTTAACGTAATCGCCAAGGTGCCACCCCACGCATAGTCGATACGATAATCACCTAACTCTGGGTAAGTAGCTAGCATGTGTTTTTTAACAAACCCAGCAATGTCTTTCGGAAAACGCTGACTGTAATTTTCACCGCCACCCCAGAGCATTCTTCTGTCTTTGGACAGACGATAGTAATTCACCACAAATTTCGAATCCGCCACCGCGATACGGTCTGGGTTGATCCGATCCGCAACGCGTTCAGGAAGCGGCTCTGTGGCAATAATAAAGTTATTGATCGGCATGATTTTTCGCGCCGCCGGACCGTTCAAGTGACCAAGATAGCCATTGCACGCAAACAACAAATAACGACAACGCACGCGCCCTTTGGCGGTTATGACTTCAGGTTGCTGGCCATCCGTGTATTCCAATACCGCAGAATTATCGTACAACTTCGCCCCATGGGCTTCTGCCGCTTTCGCCAACCCAAGCGCAAAGTTAAGCGGATGAATGTGCGCGCCTTCTTTGTACCATTCACCGCCGTAGTAACGATCTGTACCTAATTTATCAGCGACGGTTTTTGCATCTAGGAACTCAACACCCTCGTATTTAAGCTGTTGACGCTTGTATTCAACGGCGTCTTTTATGTCCGTTGCGTGGCTTAGTTTAGACGCCACATGCAGCACGCCAGCCGTTAAATCACAATCGATTTGGTATTTTTCGACCAAGTCCTTGACCAATTCCACCGAGTCCAGCGAGGTTTGCCACAACACATCCGCCGTCTCTTTACCGACTTTATTGACCATCTCTGCGTGGCCCATGTTATGGCCTTGGCAAATTTGTCCGCCGTTGCGCCCAGAAGCGCCCCAGCCAATGTCATTGGCCTCCAATAACGTCACTTGAAACCCCGCTTCCGCAAGATGCAACGCCGCAGAGGTTCCCGTAAATCCGCCGCCTATAATGCAAATATCGGCACTGTGATCACCCACTAGCTGAGGACGACTTTTGTACTCTTTTGCGGTTGCCTCATAGTAAGACGGTTCGTGTTTGCTCAAGGGGCACTCCTGTCATAATCCAAAACTCAATAACCGAATGATTGATCGATTTTATAGGCAGTGTCAATTGTAATATGAACTTATTTTTTGACAAGGTGTTGATTTAATGATCAAAGTAAAATAATGTTTAAACCGAAGTATTATTCGGGTTGTGAAATCATAAACCCAACCAAAAGAGCCAGTAAAAAACACATTACGGCGTAGGAACATTCGTTAAGCAGCCAACTTAAGGTGAGTTATGACAGAGTTTGAAGCTTTTTTAAAAGAGCATGCAATTACTGAAGTCGAGTCAACACTAGCAGACATGACAGGGAACGCGCGGGGTAAGTTTTACCCGACGTTCAAGTTCCTTGCAGAAAAGACAGGGCGCATCCCTGAAACAGTTCTAGTGCAAAGTGTGACCGGAGACTGGGCCGACAATCATTACGATATTGTCGACGCCAGCGACCGTGACATGGTGTTGAAACCCGACCCAAATACTCTGCGCATGGTGCCATGGGCCGACGAACCTACGGCTCAAGTAATCAACGACTGCTACACCACCGATGGCAACCTGCATCCGTTGGCCAGCCGAACGATTTTGCGTCATATTTTATCGCTTTATGAAGCGGAAGGCTTAAAACCCGTCATCGCACCAGAAGTCGAATTTTATCTGATTCAACCCAATACCGACCCAGATTATGAGCTAAAACCGGCAGCAGGGCGCTCCGGCAAACGCGAAACCTCACGCCGCTCATACAGCATTGATGCGGTCAACGAGTTCAACACCATCATTGATACGCTTTACAGCTATTGCGAAGCTCAGGGATTGGACGTAGACACCTTGATCCACGAATCTGGTGCCGCGCAAATGGAGATCAACTTCATTCATGGCGACCCATTGGATTTGGCAGATCAAGTGTTTGTGTTCAAACGCACGCTTCGAGAAGCCGCACTCAAACACGGTGTGTACGCCACCTTCATGGCAAAACCGATGAAAGACGAACCCGGCAGCTCGATGCACATTCACCAAAGTTTGGTGGACGCCAAAACCGGTAAAAACGTCTTTGACGACAACGGTAAACCGAGCGAATTGTTCTACCATTATTTAGGGGTTGCAGACGTACACACCCAACGCGATCTCTTTCTTCGCGCCAAACGTCAACTCGTATCGCCGTTTTTCACCAGAAATGGCCGCGCCTATTAACATGAACTGGGGATTTGATAACCGTACAGCAGGGCTGCGTATTCCATTTGCACCGCCACAAGGCACGCGCATCGAAAACCGTTTCCCCGGTGCCGACTCCAACCCGTATCTCGCCATCGCGGCGACGTTGGCGTGTGGTTATTTAGGCATGAAGCAAAAGCTACAACCCACCGATCCGATTAAAACGAATCAGCCACCGTCCGATTACCCAGAAGTGGAAATCGCTCGAACGCTAGAAGAAGGCCTACGTTTGTTAGAAGAATGTGAGCCATTATGTGACATCTTAGGCAATGACTTTGTCACTGCTTATATGGGTGTAAAACGCAGTGAGTTCGAAACCTTTAACCGGGTAATCAGCTCATGGGAACGCGAGCATCTATTGTTGAATGTGTAATTATTTTTAATCCACAGAGCATCACGACAAGGATAAAAAAGCCTTGCGTGGTGCATGTAGCGTTATCACTAAAGGAAGCAAATCATGACACAGAAAAACCGTAAAATGCGTCAACTGTTACCCATTGCGGGTATGGTCTGTGCGTTAGGCACAACGGCAACGTCCGTTTCTGCCGAAACGCTAAAATTCTTCAACTGGTCGGATTACATTGCCGAAGACACCGTTGAACGATTTGAAGCCGAGACGGGCATTCAAGTCATCCAAGACGTTTTTGACAGCAACGAAGTGCTGGAAGCAAAACTGCTGGCGGGCAATTCGGGTTATGATTTGGTGGTGCCGACGGCGTCTTTCATGGGGCGTCAGATTCAAGCGGGCGTGTTTGGCAAATTGGACAAGGCCAAGTTACCGAATCTAAAACACCTCGACCCAGAACTATTGTCCTTCCTTGAAGCGGTCGATCCGGGCAACCAATACGGCGTACCGTATTTGTGGGGCACAACGGGCATTGGCTACAACGTCGACAAAGTCAAAGAAGTTCTAGGCGACGATGCTCCCGTAAACAGCTGGGATTTGGTGTTTAAACCAGAAAACATGGCCAAGCTGCAAGAATGCGGTGTTATGTTTTTGGACTCACCTGACGAACTGTACCCACTGACATTGAATTATTTGGGCAAAAACCCCAACAGCCGCAACCCACAAGATTATGCGTTGGACAGCGAAGCAGTCAAACTGCTGAAAGACGTGCGTCCTTATGTGACACAATTCCATTCTTCTCAATACATCAGCGCGCTTGCTAACGGCGACATCTGCGTGGCCATTGGTTGGTCTGGCGATGTGATTCAAGCCCAAGACCGCGCGATCGAAGCCGATAATGGCGTGAACATCGAATACAGCATTCCAAAAGAAGGCACGCAAATCTGGTTTGACATGCTTGCCGTGCCAAAAGAAGCCGAAAACAAAGACGCTGCGTATCAGTTCATCAATTTCTTATTGCGTCCAGACGTCATTGCCGATGTCTCAAACTACGTGGCGTACGCGAACCCTAACCTCGACGCGATGGCGCTGCAAGACCCTGATATTTCGAGCAATGAAGGCATTTACCCAAGCAGCGAGGTGAAAAAGAAACTTTTCGCACAAAAAGTTCGCGGCCTAAAAATCGAGCGTTTGATGGTGCGTCTATGGACGGACATTAAAACCGGACGCTAAGAAGCGGTAACCCTAGCGTAAAACAAAAATAGCCTAGCGATGCGTCGCTAGGCTATTTTTATGGGTGCAACACCCGCAAAACATTACGCAGGAATCTGTTGCGTAATGCAGTGCAAGTTGCCTCCACCCAACAAAATATCGCGCGCTGGGATGCCGATAAGCTCATGGTGTGGGAACGCTTTCTGCAGCACATCGTGAGCAACGCGGTCTTTCGCTTCGTCCAATAACGGGTAAAACACGGCACCATTACAGATTAAGCAGTTCGCGTAAGAGCCTGCCAAGCGATCTTCTGCCGCACGCGCCATGCGATCTGGTTGTACCAACCCGGCCGCTTCGTCTTCGCGAATATAAAGCGGCCCCGGCATAGGCAATCTATGGACTAGGATCTGACGTCCACGCGCATCTCGCGTTTCCGCCAATAAGTTCAATGCCTGCTGGCTGATGGCGTATTGCGGATCATTTTCGTCATCACACACCGTCAATAACACTTCACCGGGGCGAACCACATGCAAAATATTATCGATGTGGCCGTTGGTTTCATCGTTGAATAATCCCAACGGCAACCAGATGACCTTTTCAATCGATAAGTAGGCTTTCAGCTGCGCTTCGATGCCTTCTCGGCTTAGCTCGGGATTTCGGCTTGGGTGCAGCAAACACTCTTCCGTTGTGTAAAGTGTGCCTTCGCCATCGCAATGAATCGAGCCGCCTTCAAGCACAAAAGGCGCGTCATAACGTTCTACGCCTTCTTGCTGAGCAATCTGCGTGGCGACGTTTTCATCGTCAGACCAATCGTCATAAAGTCCATCCAATTCGCCCCCCCACGCATTAAATTGCCAATTCACCGCACGCTTAACACCGGCGTCATTGACGACCATCGTCGGGCCAATGTCTCGCATCCATGCGTCATTGTAAGTCATGGGAAAGAGCTGAGTAGAGCTGGGCAGCATGCTTCTGGCTTGCGCTTCGTACTCTGGCAACACCGCCAATTTTACCGTGACATAGCCACTTAAACGTTCAATAAAATGCGCGAAAGCCGCCTGCGCAGGCAAGCCATTATCACGCCAGTTATCGGGACGAGTCGGCCATGCCAGCCACACCGTGCTCTGAGGGCTGTGTTCACCCGGCATCCAAAAATCATCCGCTTTGGGAGTGGTTAACATGCAGCCTCCTATTTGACCTGACCATCGAGGGTTTTGATGACGTCGTAATGCTCTGGTCGACGATCACGGAAAAGCCCCCACGCCTTACGCTGAGTACGCACTTTTTCCAAATCAAACGTGTGCACCAGAATCGCTTCGCTCTCGCGGTCAGCTTGCTCGATTAATTCACCACGTTCATCGCAAATAAACGACGAACCATAGAAGGTCAGTGCCAAATCACGGTGTTCCGCTTGTTCCGTGCCAATTCGGTTGGACGCAATCACTGGCGTCTGGTTGGCGGCAGCATGACCGCGCATGGTGTTTGTCCAGTGAGGCATGCTGTCGAGATCGGATTGGCTCGGCTCGGAACCAATGGCCGTTGGGAAAAGCAACAAATCGGCTCCCATCAGCGCCATAGATCGCGCGGTTTCTGGGAACCACTGATCCCAACAAATACCCACACCAATGCAACCGAATTTTGTGTTCCACACTTTGAAGCCAGTATCGCCAGGGCTGAAGTAGTATTTTTCCAAATAACCATCGCTGTCAGGGATGTGCGTTTTACGATACACACCCAACAACTCGCCACCCGCATCGATCATTGCCAAGGAGTTAAAACGGACTTGTCCGGCTTTTTCAAACCAACTAAACGGCAAGACTACATTCAATTCGGCCGCCAACGCTTGGAAGCGCTTAAAGGCCGCATTTTCGGACAATGTGGTCGCCAAATCATGATAGGGTTCGTGGATCTCTATGCAAAAATACGGCGTTTCAAACAACTCCTGAATCAGGATAACTTGAGCGCCTTTGGCAGCCGCCGAACGTATTAGCTTTTCCGCACGATCAAGGTTATCTTGCTGGTTCCACGTGCAATGCATTTGCGTGGCGGCAACGGTTATCTTTGACATAAGCTGAGTACTCCAAATGACAGTTTGTTAGAAGTTTTTTCATTATTTTGTCTGACTAAACGATGTTCTAAAGCCAATTTCGCCATCTTAGAGAATTCGGAAAATTACGATATACCCCCACGGGGATATGGTGTGAAAGGACGCTGCTCAGTTAGTTTAGATTCATAGCAACCCATTTAGCGTTTTTGTTGGACGCCAAAGAAAGGAATTACGTATGAAAACTTACCAAGAATGGCAAGCCCTTCGAAACACGATTAGCCTGCATTCCGACGCCTACATTAATGGTGTTTTCACGCCAGCACAAAGCGGTGACACGTTTGATTGTATCAATCCTACGGACGAATCCTTGTTGGCAAAAGTCGCCAGCTGTGACGAAGCCGATGTGAATCTGGCGACCGCGGCGGCCAAAGCTGCGTTTAAAAGCGGCGTATGGTCGAACATGGCACCCAATAAACGCAAACGCATCTTACAAAAATGGGCGGATTTACTAGAAGAGCACCAAGACGAATTGGCCTTAATAGACACCTTGGACATGGGTAAGTCGATTTCGGAAATGGTTGGTATCGACGTACCTGATTCCATCGACAGTTTACGTTGGTCGGCCGAATGCATCGACAAATTGTATGGTGAAATCGCACCAACCAACCCAGACAATTTGGCACTGATCAGCCGCGAACCATTGGGTGTTGTCGCCATTATTACGCCTTGGAATTACCCATTAATGATGGTGATGTGGAAAATTGCACCGGCTTTGGCTGCGGGCAACAGCATCATTCTAAAACCGTCTGAGAAATCGCCATTGAGCGCTCTCAGAATTGCCGAGTTGGCAACGCAAGCGGGGATTCCAGACGGCGTATTCAACGTCCTCCCAGGTTTTGGTCACACCGCTGGAAAAGCCCTTGCGCTGCACCATGATATTGGCACCTTAGCATTCACTGGTTCTAGCCGCGTGGCAGGACTACTGATGCAATACGCGGGTCAATCCAACATGAAGCGGGTTTGGCTAGAAGCGGGCGGTAAATCGCCTTGCATCGTCTTTGAAGATTGCAAAGACATTGAAGCGGCTGCCAAAGGCGCAGCAACGGCCATTTTCACCAACCAAGGGGAAGTGTGCATTGCCTGTTCCCGTTTGTACGTTCACAGCAGCATCAAGGACGCCTTTATGGTCGCCTTGCTTGAGGCAGCAAAAACCTACGTACCCGGCGACCCATTAGACCCAGCAACAAAAATGGGGCCAATGGTCGACAAAGCTCAGCTGGATACCGTAACAGGATTTATTGAGAGTGCGATTGCTGAAGGCGCCACGTTGGCGTTAGGCGGCGTTCCCGATTATCAAGAAGGGCAGGGGTTCTACGCTAAACCAACCATTTTTACCGACGCAAGCCACGCAATGACCTTCGTGCAAGAAGAGATTTTTGGCCCTGTGTTGGCGGTGATGACGTTTGACACCGAAGCCGAAGCCATTGAATTGGCGAACGACTCGAAATACGGCTTAGGTGCATCAATTTGGACCAATGACTTGGGCCGTGCGCACCGTGTCAGCCGTCTACTAGAGTCTGGCATGGTGTGGGTAAACACCTGGGGCGATGGCGATACAACGGTGCCTTTTGGTGGCGTTAAAGCGTCTGGAAACGGACGAGATAAATCGTGGCATGCGCTGGAAAAATACACTGAAATTAAAAACACCTGGATCAGTCTGAAATAAACCAAATCTAAGACTCGCAAGCCATCGTTGGATTAATAGGGGCGTTAATAGCCCCGCTTTTTTACACTACTGTAGACGCACGGATTAACGCGTCTACACGCTATAGGAGAGGTTCTCTATGTCATCCCCTACTCATGCAAATTCATACTACGCGGCCTACGCAAATGATAAAGCCATTCGTCCACAGCTAACGGGTGAGCATCGTTGTGATGTCTGTGTCGTTGGTGCTGGGTTTACTGGCATATCGACCGCCCTTAGCTTAGCGGAAAAGGGCAAGCGAGTTATCGTTGTCGAAGGCTCGCGTATTGGCTTTGGCGCATCAGGCCGTAATGGCGGCCAAATCGTCAACAGCTTTAACCGCGACATCGACTACATCTACAAAAATTACGGCGATGACATTGGTCAGAAAATGGCCAAAATGGCGTTTGCTGGCTCTGAATTGATTCGTCATCGCATCGAAAAATACAACATCGATTGTGACCTCAAGCACGGTAACGTCTTTGCAGCGTGCAACAAAAAGCAATTTGAAGAATTAAAAGCCAAAAAAGCCTTGTGGGAGTCCCATGGCCACAATGAGCTGGAATTGCTGACGGCGTCGTCTATTCAAGATCACATCGGATCAGACCGATACGCAGGCGGTTTGTTGGACAAAAAGGGCGGTCACATTCAGCCACTGAATCTGGTTCTTGGCCAAGCCAACGCCTTTGAAGCACTCGGCGGGCAGATCTTTGAAGATTCCGAAGTCATTCGTTTAGAGCAGGGCAAACCGGGCAAAGTCGTTACCAAGCAAGGCACCGTGGTTGCAGACACCATTGTGGTCGCAGGCAATGCGTACATATTTGGCTTGCTGCCTGAAGTTGAAAAGAAAGCCATGCCTTGTGGCACTCAGGTGATTGCGACTGAGCCGCTGCCAGAAGACATTCAAAAACAACTGTTACCAACAGACCGTTGCGTGGAAGATTGTAACTATTTATTGGATTACTATCGTTTGTCCGGCGATGGACGACTCATTTACGGAGGCGGAACCACTTATGGCGCTCGTGATCCGGGGAAGATCGAATCCATTATCGTGCCCAAAATGCTGAAAACGTATCCGATCTTGAAAGACACTAAAATCGATTTTGCGTGGACAGGTAACTTCCTGTTGACCATGATGCGCATGCCGCAAGTCGGCAAAATTGGCGATAATCTTTATTACGCTCAAGGCTATTCTGGCCACGGCGTGACCAACTCCCATCTCATGGGCGAGATTTTATCGGACGCAATTGATGGCGAAATGGAGCGCTTTGACGTGTTTGCCAGCATGCCACAATATCAATTCCCTGGTGGACGCTTATTGCGCATACCTTATACGGCAGTGGGCGCAGCTTACTACAACATGCGAGATAAACTGGGGATTTAGCCCTTTCTCTGCCTATAATGATCACCCGCAAAAGCCGCCTAAAGCGGCTTTTTTTATAGTGCCTGATACGATTTTCTGTAAAAAAACGTGATCTCATGTAACTGCATGTAAGTGAGTATTCACATTGCCTGCAAGTAACGGGTAATGGTGCGATTTTATTGCTCTAACAGAATGATTTTAGCCGTTTAGGTTGTCTTCTTTTTGGGATTTAATCGCCAAAATATCCGCGATATTATCTTCGATCCAATCCGCCAGATTCGCCACTCGCGTGGCCACTTCAACGCCTAACTCCGTCAAACTGTACTCCACATGAGGCGGCACAACCGGATAAGAAATTCGCGACACAAACCCATCCAGCTCCAACGCCTGCAAGGTTTGCGCGAGCATTTTTTCACTCACGCCAACAATCTTGCGGCGCAGCTCACTGAAGCGCTGCGTCTCGCCGTCTTTCAGCGCAAACAGCACTAACACTCCCCAACGACTGGTCACATGTTTCAGAATATCTCGGGAAGGGCATTTATCTGAAAACACATCGCCTCTATCAAATAAACCTGACATGCCACTCTGATTGGTTTGCAAAATATTTTCCATACTTACCTTTTTGTACGTACTTACTAAAAGTTTGTTAGTGAAGTATTCTACTTTCATCCACTTAAAACTCAAAGGAGAAAATAATGATTTTAGTCACAGGCGCATCCGGTCAACTTGGCCGTCTTGTTATTGATTCACTATTGGAAAAAACAGCAGCGAGCAACATTGTTGCAGGCGTTCGTAGCCCAGAAAAAGTCGCCGATTTGGCAGAAAAGGGTGTTCAAGTTCGTCAGGCTGACTACACAGACCAAGACGCTCTTGTTGCTGCGATGCAGGGCGTTGAAAAAGTGCTGTTGGTGTCTTCCAGTGAAGTAGGCCAACGTGCCGCTCAGCACGCCAATGTCATCAATGCGGCAAAACACGCTGGCGTTTCCTTGATTGCTTACACCAGTATTTTGCGTGCAGACAGCTCGCCGTTGATTTTGGCGGAAGAACACGTCGCAACCGAAGCGCTGTTGGCAGAATCTGGTGTGCCGCATGTGTTGTTGCGCAATGGCTGGTATCAGAAAACTACACCATGGGTGTAGCGGGTGCACTTGAACACGGTGTGGTTGGTTGTGCTGAAGAGGGCAAATTGTCTACAGCAGCACGAGCCGACTACGCAGAAGCCGCTGCCGTGGTGTTACTGAAAGACCAACAAGCAGGCAAAGTATATGAATTGGCTGGCGACAGCGCCTTCACTCTAAGCGAATACGCTGCAGCCATCAGCAAGGCATCTGGTAAAGACGTGGCCTACCACAATGTGCCAGAAGCCGAATTCACCAAGATCTTGGTCGGTGTTGGCTTACCGGAAGGCTTTGCTGCCATTTTGGCGAATTCAGAAGTGGGCGCATCGAAAGGCGGCTTGTTTGACGACAGAAAAACACTGTCGACGCTCATTGGTCGTCCAACAACGTCTATTGAAGACAGCATCAAAGCCGCGTTGTAATTAGCCTGACGTAGAATTATTGGCTAAGACAGGGCACTCTGTCTTAGCCAATTTATAAACGGACTTGTCGCTCTAGCCAGTCAAAAAAGACCGTGGCCTCTGCCGACAGTTCGGTGCCGGATTTACGCACCAAATAAAAAGATTCACTGGCGGGAATACGCAAATCAAAAGGCTCCACCAGCCGACCATCTGCCAACATGTCTTCCACCATCGAAGACCTTGCCAGTGCGACCCCCACACCCAACTCAGCCAATCGCAACGACGCCAATAATGTGTCCAACTGCATTCCACGTGAAGGATCCACCTCAACGTCATTCACCATCGACAGCCAATACCCCCAGCCTTCTTCGTAACCTAACACGTGCAATAACGTATGCTCGCTAAGGTCTGAGGTAGTCGCCAGTGGTAAACGGTCGATGAGTTCTGGCGAACAAACAGGAAACAGGCTGTCCCAGCTTAAACGCTGCGAGACATAACCCGGCCATTGGCCATTGCCCCAGCGGATCTCGAAGTCGTCATCGGCTTCTGAATCTTTCACCCAAAGAGAGCTGATGTAGCGAATGTCAATATTAGGGTACAGACGATGAAACTCTGTCAATTTAGGTGCCAACCAATGCACAAAAAAGGACAAACTACCGCGGATTTTGACCGGAGTTCGTTGATCTTGATTGAACAGCTCATTGGTCGCTGCCGCCAATCTGGAGATAGAATCCTGCACCACAGGAAGATAAGACATGCCTTCATCAGTCAGCGCCAAGCCGCGAGGGAGACGAGTAAACAACGCCACGCCAAGATGGCCTTCAAGCAAGCGTATTTGCTGGCTAACGGCACCTTGAGTCAAATGAAGCTCGTGTGCGGCCTTGGTGAAATTCAGACTGCGCGCAGAGACTTCAAAAGTTCGTAGCCAGTTTAACGGAGGGAGGGATTTTTGGTTCATTCGGTACTCTAACCATCGCTCTAAAAAGACGAAGCGTTAGAGTACCTGACCTAAAAAGCGTTGCAAGCGCGGATGATCAGAATGAAAGAAACGTTCTGGAGTTTCTTCCAAAGCCAGCTCCCCGTCTTCCATAAACACCACACGGTCGGCCACTTCTTGAGCAAAGCCCATTTCGTGCGTGACCACAACCATGGTCATGCCTTCTTTCGCCAGTTCTTTCATTACATCCAACACCTCGCCGACCATTTCTGGATCAAGCGCACTGGTTGGTTCATCAAATAACAGCACTTTGGGCTTCATCGCGAGCGATCGTGCAATGGCCACTCGTTGCTGTTGTCCACCCGACAAGCGCGAAGGGTAATTGTCCATACGATCCGCAAGACCAACTCGCTCTAGCAAACTCTCAGCGGTTTTTTGTGCTTCTGCTTTACTCTGTTTGAGCACCTTCATGGGCGCTAGCATCACATTGCCAAGCGCCGTCTTATGGGGAAACAGATTAAACGCCTGAAACACCATGCCAACTTCCTCGCGTACCACATTGATGTCGGTGCGCTTATCGGTCAAATCCACTTGATCCACGAAAATCCCACCCGAGGTGATGGTTTCTAATTGATTAAGAGTGCGTAAGAAAGTCGATTTACCCGAACCACTTGGTCCGATAATCACCACCACTTCACCCCGTTGCACGTCCAATGAAACGTCTTTCAAGGCATGACAGCCGTTCGGGAAAACCTTATTGACGTTACGCGCTTGAATCAAAGGCATTGAAGTAGCAGACGCGGTCGTTGAATCAGTCACTGGCCGATAACCTCTTTTCTAAACGCTGAATAAGTAAAGACAAGCCACCCGTCACCACCAAATACAGCACGGCGACCGTAAACCAAACCTCAAATGGCGCAAAGCTGCCGCTGACCACCTCACGACCGGCTTTGGTTAAATCCGTGATGGAAATCACCGACACCAGAGAAGAATCTTTGATCAAATTAATAAATTGCCCAGCAAGCGGTGGCAAAGTGCGTTTAATCGCCTGCGGCATAATCACATACGCCATGGCCTCAACGTAATTCATTCCCAGCGAGCGCGCGGCTTCCATCTGTCCGACAGGCACAGACTGGATCCCTGCTCGCACGATCTCCGCCACATACGCCCCGGTGAAAATAGACAAAGCCGCCACACCAGCGGTAAAACGATCTAAATCAAACACCGTACCGATGAAGAAATACACAATGAAAATTTGCACCAGCAGCGGCGTACCACGAATGACTTCCACATACGTCACCGCCAAATTACGCCACACTTGACCGTGCGCCACTCGCATCAAGCCAAACATCACGCCCAATAACACAGCAAAGATCAACGAAATAAAGGAGATCTTAATGGTCACCCACAAACCTTCTGCGATTGGCCCAAAACGCCAACCATCGATACGCGCAATCGTGTCCCCTTGAAAAATCAAATCGCCATGTCGCGATACCAAGGTGTCGTAGACGTTCACGATTTGCGGGTCATCGCCAAAGTCTGGCTCAATAGACAGTCGTCCAGCGGCATCGACCACCGCCGTTCCATCGGTAATGGCGACAATATCTTGGGATTCGGTATTGATTATGTAAGGCCATAAGCGTTCCCAATGCCAGGAGTAATCGATTTTCTGACCCGCGAAATACACGCCAGAAATCAATACCGCCATGATCACCAGATATAACCCGTGTCCAAGCCAACGTGAAGATTGTGTTTGCATGAGCTCTCTTAACTATAAAAAGAGCCTACATAATGTAGGCTCTTTGAAACGCGATAATAAAATACAAGGTTATTGGATGCTGTCGACCCAGGCATCCGATTTAAACCACTTGTCGTAAATACGGTCGTAGGAGCCGTCTTTTTTGATTTGAACAAGGTAGTTATTCAAGAAATTTAGGAAATTAGGGTCGTTTTGACGAATCGCCCAACCTAAAGGCTCATACGTAAACGACTGGTCCAAATGCACCACGGTGTCTTTGTGCTGAGACGCATACAAGGCATTGTACGGCAGGTCATAGACAAAGGCATCCGCCTTGCCATTGGCCACTTGCAACACCGCATCAGCGGACGTTTCAAACAAATCTAGAGTCGCTTTTGGGAAATATTTTTTCGCCGCTTGCGCTCCCGTTGTGCCAATCTGCGATGCTAATCGGTATTTCGGATCGTTCAAATCTCGAAAAGACGTCACTTTGTCTTCTAACTCGGATTTGATCAGCACCGTTTGGCCTATTTCAATGTAAGTGTCGGCAAACATGACCTTTAGGTTGCGCTGAGGCGTGATGGCCATACCGCCAATAATAATGTCGCACTTGCCCGTTTGAAGTGCCGGAATGATGCCGTCCCAAGCCGTGTTGACTGGCACAAATTTCACGTCGATCGAACGCGCCATGTGTTTCGCAATGTCGATATCAAAACCGATAAAACGACCGTCTTTGGTCTTCATTTCGAAAGGAATGTAGCCCGCTTCAAAACACACTTTCAGTTCACCGCTCGACAAAATACTGTCGATAGCCGGTTCTGCGGCATAGCCAGTAGCAGAAAATAAGGCACCGACTAAGGCGACACTCGACAGCGCTTTTTTAAGACCAAATTTCATAACATTCCTCGTTTTGTTCACCCGTTGCGCTAAAAACGCAATGGATACAGACATTATAGGGGGTATTTGGCGGGACAATATAACGGAAAGCCGTCAGGAAGAATAACTATGGAATACGCCCCTAAGACCAAGGTTTTTTAATTGATAAGGCGATATTTTTAATATATAGGCACATTATACCCTTAAAAACCAAATATTGACCCTAATTTTATAATCAAAGCCATGTCTATCTGTCGCGCTCATGGTTAAAATGCCTCCTATTAACAATACGGGAGCGGTTATGCATTCAATCACTATTCTAGATGGCGGTATGGGTCGCGAATTAGAGCGTCGCGGCGCGCCTTTTAAACAACCAGAATGGTCGGCTTTGGCCATGATGGAAGCACCAGAAATCGTCAAAGACGTTCATAAAGCCTACATAGACGCTGGTTCACGGGTTATTACTACCAACAGTTACGCCTTGGTGCCTTTCCATATTGGGGAAGAAGTCTTTCAACAACGCGTGACGGAACTGGTCATTGAATCTGCTCGCGTCGCTCGTGAAGCCGCAGAGGAAGCGGATGAAGAAGTAAAAGTAGCCGGTTCTTTAGCGCCCTTATTTGGTTCATACCGTGCCGATTTATACGAAGCGGATCGCGCAGAACAGATTGCTCGACCTATTATCGAAGCGCTCGCCCCGCGGGTTGATCTTTGGCTAAACGAAACCCAAAGCTTGCTGGCGGAAACCCTGCAAATGAAAGCGCTGGTGGATGAAATAGACGGCCAAAGCAAACCTTATTGGGTTTCTTTTACATTGGAAGATTCAGAAGCCACCGATCAGCCCCGTTTACGCTCTGGCGAAACCGTCAAAGAAGCTGTCGCAGCGATGGCCAACGTTGGCGTGAATGGCATTCTGTTTAACTGTTGTCAGCCAGAAATCATTGCCGACGCCATCCAACTATCACAAGACGTCTTGTCCGCGTTACACCAAGACACCATACAGTTAGGCGCATACGCCAACGCATTTCCTCCTCAACCCAAAAATGCGACTGCAAATGATGGTTTGGACGAGTTGCGTAACGACCTTACGCCTGATTCTTATCTAGTGTGGGCACAACGCTGGAAAGAGCAGGGCGCCACCTTAATCGGCGGCTGCTGTGGTATTGGACCAGAACACATCAAAGCGTTGTCAGCGCATCTTTGATAACAGAGCTTACACAGCCCGCTAGGCAAACAAAAAAGCCCCCGATTTCTCGCGAAATCGGGGGCTTTTTATGGTCAATAATCCGTCTTAAACGTCTAGGTTCGCTACGTTCAAGGCGTTGTCTTGAATGAAGTTACGACGTGGTTCCACTTCGTCACCCATCAAGGTGGTGAACATTTGGTCAGCGGCAACGGCGTCATCAATGGTGACGCGAAGCATACGACGTGCATCTGGGTCCATGGTGGTTTCCCAAAGCTGCTCAGGGTTCATCTCACCCAATCCTTTGTAGCGCTGGATGGTCATACCACGAGACGCTTCTTTCATTAGCCACGCTTTCATGTCGCTGATGGTTTTTACCGGTTCGCGACGTTCGCCACGTTGAATAAAGGACTCTTCACCAAACAATTCAGCCACGGTGTCCGACATCGCGACAATACGTTTGTATTCTGGAGAGTTGAAGAAAGTACCTTCAAAACGGTAACGGTTCGACACACCATGAGACATAATGTCGACCACTGGCAGGAAGATGTTACGTTCGTCGTCTTTTTCAACAGAGAAGTCAAAACGGAAACCGGTGCGCGCGTCTTGCGGCATTTGGTTACGAATGGCTTCAACCCATTCTAAAACAATGCTTTCGTTGGTTAGACTTTCTTGCGTCAAGGCTTTGCAGTACAGAAGCTTGCCCATGACGTCTTTTGGATACACACGGGCCAAGCGGTCGATATCGCCTTCGATTTGAATGTAATCTCGTACCAGCTTCGCCAAAGGCTCGCCTTGAATGCCCGGAGCGTCTTCGTTGACGTGCATGTGAGCGCCGTCCAAAGCCACTTCGATCAAGTGTTGATCCAATGCCGCTTCGTCTTTGATGTACTGTTCTTGCTTACCACGTTTGATTTTAAACAACGGCGGTTGCGCAATAAAGATGTGACCACGTTCGATGATTTCTGGCATTTGACGGAAGAAGAAAGTCAAAAGCAGGGTACGGATGTGCGATCCATCGACGTCGGCATCGGTCATGATAACGATGCTGTGGTAACGCAATTTGTCGGCGTTGAACTCGTCACGACCGATACCACAACCCAATGCAGTGATCAGGGTGCCTACTTCAACCGACGCCAGCATTTTGTCAAAACGGGCTTTCTCGACGTTCAAGATTTTACCTTTAAGAGGCAAAATCGCTTGCGTACGACGATCACGACCTTGTTTTGCAGAACCACCCGCAGAGTCACCCTCCACTAGGTAGATTTCAGAAAGCGCTGGGTCTTTTTCCTGACAGTCGGCCAATTTACCCGGCAAGCCTGCGATGTCTAGCGCGCCTTTACGACGCGTCATATCACGGGCACGACGTGCGGCTTCACGAGCACGAGCAGCATCGATCATTTTGTTGACGATGATTTTCGCTTCGTTGGGTTTTTCGAGTAGGAATTCAGAGAAACGCTTCGCCATTTCTTGCTCTACGGCGGTTTTTACTTCCGACGATACGAGCTTGTCTTTGGTCTGAGAAGAGAATTTCGGATCTGGCACTTTCACCGATACGATGGCGGTCAAACCTTCACGGCAGTCATCGCCGGTTGTTGCCACTTTTTGTTTCTTCGCTAGGCCTTCTTTTTCGATGAAGGTGTTGAGCGTACGCGTCAACGCACCACGGAATCCCGCAAGGTGAGTACCACCATCGCGTTGTGGAATGTTGTTGGTGTAACAGTAGATGTTTTCTTGGAAGCCTTCGTTCCACTGCAAGGCAACTTCTACGGCGATACCGTCTTCTAGGTCGTCACGCTGGCAAATGAAGTGAAAAATGTCGTTGATTGGCGTTTTGTTGGTGTTCAAATGCTCAACAAATGAACGCAAGCCACCGTCGTAGTTGAAGAAGTCTTCTTTACCGGAGCGCTCGTCTTTCAATTTAATCGCAACGCCAGAGTTCAAGAATGACAATTCACGTAGACGCTTCGCCAAGATGTCATAAATGAACAGAATGTTGCTAAACGTGTCTGCAGAAGGTTTGAAATGTACAGTGGTACCGGCTCCGTCGGAATCCCCAATGATCGCCAATGGCGCTTGTGGAACACCGTGAACATAGTGCTGTTCGTACACTTTGCCGTTTTTACGGATAGTTAACGTGAGACTTTCGGACAGAGCGTTTACAACGGAAACACCCACGCCATGTAGGCCACCAGAAACCTTGTATGAGTTATCGTCAAACTTACCTCCAGCGTGAAGTACCGTCATGATAACTTCGGCAGCAGAAACACCTTCTTCTTCGTGAATATCAACCGGAATACCACGGCCGTTATCGGAAACCGAAATCGATTCATCTGGGTGAATCAATACCGTGATGGTGTCACAGTGACCAGCAAGGGCTTCATCAATGGAGTTATCCACGACTTCGAACACCATGTGATGCAAACCGGTGCCATCGTCTGTGTCGCCGATGTACATGCCAGGACGTTTACGTACGGCATCTAGCCCTTTGAGCACCTTGATACTGGACGAATCGTAATTATTTTCACTCATTTAACTCTCCTGCAAACCTTTGCTCAATAAAGACAGTTCGCCATGATTCATAACAAACTGACGAACGTCTGTTGTGTCAGCCCAAGTAAAATCCGTTGTATCGGGCTCGACACTGGTAATAAAAATTTGGCTGTTTAACGACTCCAATAATCGACAGAGCTTCTGTCTATGATTGGCGTCCAACTCGGCTGGTAAATCATCCACTAAAAATACCAGTGGGCGACCCATTTCGATCAAGAGTTGCCCTTGTGCAATTTTCAACGCAGACACAACAAGCTTTTGTTGGCCTCTGGAAAGCGTATCTAACGCGTCTCCCGTGGCGGTTTTTACTCGTAAATCCGCTCGTTGTGGTCCGGTATGGGTGTAACCGAGTTCAATATCGCGCTCGCGTCCCGCTTCCACGGCCATCGCTAAGTTTTTTTGTGCGTCCCAGCCTTGGAAAAACTGAAGATTCACAGAAAGTTCTGACGTTAATAGCGATAAAACACGTTCAAAATGCGGTGTGAGTTTTTCCACATACGCTTTGCGAGATTGATTGACTTGTTCACCCAGTCGGATCAATTCCTGATCAAATGCCGCCAATAAACTGAGAGATATTTTACCACGTCTAAGCAAGGTATTCCGCTGTTTTAATGCTTTTTGCCAGCCTCGCCACGCCGGAATGAAGTCTTTATCGAAATGAAAGGCTCCCCAGTCAATAAATTGGCGACGAATGCTGGGTGAACCCTCTAATAATCGAAAGGCATCGGGATTAATCAGCTGCACGGGGAGACGTTCTGCCAGCTCAATGACAGACTGCGCTCGTTGTCCTTGGATACGAACGTCAATTTGACCATCACGATGACGTTGCAAACCAACACGAATAGGGCTGGCTTGCGTTTGATGCAGCTGTGCAAAAACAAGACACGCGTCATTTTCGTGCTGAATATAGGTTTTGTGCTTATGACTGCGGAAGGAACGACCAAACGACAATAGGTGAATGGCTTCTAACACCGAGGTTTTACCACTGCCATTTTTGCCGACGATCACATTCACTTGAGGCGAAGGTTCGAAGCGCACACTAGAAAGGTTGCGAACATGAGAGATGTCCAAACGCACCAGTGGCATAACAGATAAACCTTACTTAGGGTGGGGAAGACCCACTTGGTGATTGAATAAATGAGTCACCAAGCGGGTCATAGGTCTTTGATCGGAAAGGCGATTACAGACGCATTGGCATCACAACGTATTGTGCTGCATGGCTTTGCGCTTCTTCGATCAAGGCACTGCTGTTCGAGTCGTTCAAGGACAAACGCACTTCCTGAGAGTCCACAACGCCCAACACGTCCAACAAGTAGCCAACGTTAAAGCCCACTTCCATGTTGTCGCCTTGGTATTGCACCAACACAGATTCTTCGGCTTCTTCTTGCTCTGGGTTATTGGCGAAGACTTGCAACATGCCGTTAGACAAGATCAAACGCACGCCACGGTATTTCTCGTTAGAAAGAATCGATGCACGTAGGAACACTTGACGAAGCTCCAAACGATCAGCAATGACGATTTTTTCGTTGTTACGTGGAATAACGCGATGGTAGTCCGGAAATTTGCCATCCACTAGCTTAGAAGTGAACACATAATCTGCCACTTTCGCGCGAATATGGTTGGTGCCGATCGTTAGCTCGACCACTTCATCGGTATCGTTTAGCAAACGGTTTAGTTCCAATACCCCTTTGCGAGGTACGATCACTTGCGTCAGATCGCCGCTCACTTGAGCGTCTTCCACGGCGGTCGCCAAACGGTGTCCGTCGGTTGCAACCACGCGCAACTGACCGTCTGCCACTTCTAGCAACATGCCGTTTAGGTAATAACGAACGTCTTGGTTTGCCATCGCAAAGCCTGTACGGTCGATCAAACGACGTACGCTGTTTTGTGCAATAGAAACCGTTAGGTCGCCTTGCATGTCTTGGATATTCGGGAATTCATCGGCTGGCAAAGTAGACAAGCTAAAACGTGAACGACCTGAACGGATCACCGCTTTTTGGTCATCCAAGGTGAATTCAATCACGGCGCTATCGGGTAAACTTTTGCAAATGTCCATTAGCTTGCGAGCAGGTACCGTAATTCGGCCTTCTTCACACTCGTCTAATGGCACATGGCCCACTAATTCCACTTCTAAATCGGAACCAGTAAGCGTTAATACTTGGTCTTTCACTTCCACCAATACATTGGCCAAGACAGGCATAGTTTGCTTGCGTTCTACAACGCCTGCCACTAGTTGAAGTGGCTTAAGGAGTGTCTCGCGGACGACTGAAAATTTCATTATTTTCCTCGTAAACTCAAAGTCTTAGACCATCAGGTGGTCAGAATTCGCATCAATTGTTTGTAGTCTTCACGGATATCCGAATCCGTATCTTGCAGTTCTTTAATCTTGCGAATCGCGTGCAAGGCTGTCGTATGGTCACGACCACCAAAAGCGTCACCAATTTCTGGCAGGCTGTGGTTGGTCAATTCTTTGGCTAACGACATCGCCACTTGGCGAGGACGAGCAACAGAACGACTACGACGTTTCGACAGCAAATCACTGATCTTAATTTTGTAGTATTCCGCCACAATTCGCTGGATATTATCAATGTTTACCAGCTTGTCTTGCAAGGCCAAAAGGTCTTTTAACGATTCGCGAACAAAATCCGGAGTAATCGCTCGTCCAGTAAAGTGCGAGTTGGCGATAACACGCTTTAAGGCGCCTTCTAATTCACGGACGTTAGAGCGAATTTTCTGGGCAATAAAGAAAGCAGAATCATAAGATAACTTAATGCCGCTTTCATCTGCTTTGCGCATCAAAATAGCCACACGAGTTTCCAATTCTGGCGGCTCAATGGCCACGGTTAACCCCCAGCCGAAACGCGACTTCAGACGGTCTTCCAACCCTTGAATTTCCTTAGGATAACGGTCACAGGTCAAAATCATCTGTTGGCCGCCTTCTAATAAGGCATTAAAGGTGTGGAAAAACTCTTCTTGGGTGCGGTCTTTGCCAGCAAAAAACTGAATATCATCAATAAGTAACGCGTCTACCGAACGATAGTAACGCTTGAAATCGTTGATTGCGTTTAACTGAAGGGCTTTTACCATGTCGGCAACAAAGCGTTCAGAGTGCAAATACACCACTTTGGCATTCGGATTATGACGCATCATCTCCGTACCAACGGCTTGCATTAAGTGAGTTTTACCCAGACCAACGCCACCATAGATAAAGAGAGGGTTGTAAGCACCGCCTGGATTTTCGGCCACTTGCAATGCAGCGGCATGAGCGAGCTGATTGGATTTACCCTCGATGAAGTTATCAAAGGTAAACGAATTATTCAGATTCGCGCCGTGGTTAATACCACCTTCCACTTGTACTTTACGTTTGGGCGCGGTTAATGGCAGCTGCCCCTGTTCATAAGGTTCAAGCTCTCCGCGTAATCCCGCTCCAGATAAGGTTAATGGTGCTTCAAATTCAAGGTCAGCATTTGGGCTGCCTTCTTCTTCATCCATTAAGCCAAAACCCGGACGATAACCGGACTCGCGCGCCACTTCATTATTTAAAGGGCTAATCGCTGGCTCATTTGAAATAGGTGGAGGAGGCGTTGATATCTGGTTTGCTTGAGCAAAATTTTGTGATTTCACCGCGAGCTTTAATGCAGGCGCAAGATCGTCACCTGCAAACTCAGACAAAAGCTCTTTTATGCGCGTTTGATATTTGTTACTCACCCAATCCAACACAAAACGGTTTGGTGCACTTAGGCACAATTCTCCATTAGGCATCATTTCCGCCTGCAATGGACGAATCCAAGTGTTGAACTGAGATGTGGAAAACTCACTCTGCAAACGCTGCAGACAAAGATTCCAATGCTCCAAAGACACTGTAGACGTACTCCCTGGTTGAGTGACAGACAAGGAGCGGATTTTACATCGGCCATGTAAAGTTATCCACACATAAATAGAAAAAAAGCCAATGCCCTGTAAAACTCACAAATGTTAATAACACGGCAGGTTATACACAGCGGTAGATAACCTTTTTCAGATGTGCATAAAAGAACAAGTTATGCACATATACAAATCCCATTATGATAATATTATTCACAACGTAAAAATTTTTTAACATTTTGATTTTTATACACATAATAAAACAATAAAAACCATCTGTGGATAAAGATCACTTTCTAAATTTTCTTTATCCACTAAGCCAGTAGAAGTCTGTGTGTAAGTATTTAATGGTTTGTATCACTATTTATTTACTAATTTGCCTGTGCTAAGCATTGAATTTACTGAGGAAAGGCTCTAAAATCCGCGCCCTGATTTGACCAATCAAATGTAGAGGCTTGGCGACCGCTAACCCTCAAAACTCAAACACTGCATTCAGTGAGAGAATTAAGATGAAAAGAACTTTCCAACCTAGCGTTCTAAAACGCAAACGTAACCACGGTTTCCGTGCTCGTATGGCTACTAAAGGCGGACGTCAAGTTATCGCTCGTCGTCGTGCTCGCGGCCGCAAGGTTCTAAGCGCATAATCCCGCTGATGACCGATTATTGTTTTCCTCGGCATGTCAGACTTCTGAATGCCGGGGATTATCAATCCGTCTTTAACGACACTTCCTCCAAAGTCTTCGCAGGCGAATTCCTTTTATTGGCACGAAAACGAGATGACGACCAAGCTCGGTTGGGTCTTATTGTGTCCAAGAAAACGGATAAACGCGCGGTAGGCAGGAATCGTATCAAACGCTTGGTGCGTGATTCCTTTCGTCACCACAAAACCCCCCTTTCTGGTCTCGACATTGTCTTTTTAGCAAGACAAGGCATCAAAGAGTTGGAAAACGACGATTTGCACTCCAGACTTGAAAAAGCATGGAGTCAACTGGCAAAAAAAGCCCAAAAACCCGCTCAAAATAAAAAACGCGATCAATCTAGACAGAAATAGGCTGAAAAAACTGCCAAAGGCTGGTTTAATAGCGCGTGATTTTTATAAGGGTTCTGTGAACCTATTGTCCAACCAAACAAATTAGTTGAATACCATGGATTTCAGACGTTACTTTTTATGGGGTGCGCTTTTTATCAGTGGCTACCTACTGTTCTTACAGTGGAGCCAAGATTATGGTCCTCAGTCCACTCAAAGCGTAGCTCAAAGCACTCAGTCTCAATCTGAGACAAACTCTCAAATGAGCGATGATTTGCCAATGGCAACTCAAAGCACAACCGATGCCAATGCCGAAATTCCACAAAATGCGAAGCAAATCGCACCTGGAAAACTGATTGAAGTAACAACCGATACCCTTCGTGTTGCCATCAATCCAGTCGGTGGTGACTTGGTTGAAGCGGCGCTTCTTCAATACAAAAAAGAATTAGGCAAGCCAGACCCATTCGTCATCTTAGAAGATGGCACCGAGCGCACTTATGTGACGCAAAGTGGTTTGGTCGGCCAAAATGGCCCAGACGCTTCCCCTGAAGGCCGTCCTGTTTATCAGTCTGAAAAAGCGGCTTATACGCTAGCAGAAGGTGAAGATTCTCTTGATGTGAATCTGTACTACACCGACGCAAATGGCGTGAAATACACCAAGACTTTCCGCTTCATGAAAGGCAAATACCGTATTCGCCAATTGATCACCGTAGACAATACGTCATCAAACACTTGGCGCGGTAATCTCTTTGCTCAGATCAAACGTGATAACACGCCAGATCCAAGTCAAGCCACCAGCATGGGCTTACAGCCTTACCTAGGTGGCGCCATTTCTGACGAGCAAACGAAATACAGCAAAGTGTCTTTCTCTGATATGAAAGAGGAGCCAGTTAAAACAACCACCACTCAAGGTTGGGTTGCGGTACTTCAGCACTATTTTGTGTCTGCTTGGGTTCCAGAGCAAGGTCAAAAAGTCACTTTGCAAGCACGTACCAACGGTGACTTTAACATCATCGGTTTCACTGGCACGCCAGTGGAGATTGCACCAGGTAAACAAGGCACTCTGAGTTCGACATTCTACGTAGGTCCGAAACTACAAGACCACCTAGAAAGCACGGCAGCAAACCTTGATCTAACAGTGGATTACGGCTGGTTGTGGTGGTTGGCTAAGCCACTGTTTTGGTTGCTGACCTTGATCCAGTCATTTGTGATCAACTGGGGCATCGCGATTATCTTGGTCGTAGTCTGTGTAAAAGCCGTTTTCTTCAAGTTGTCAGCGACAAGCTACCGTTCTATGGCGAAAATGCGTAAGTTCGGACCAGAAATTGCCAAACTGAAAGAAAAGTATGGTGATGACCGTCAGAAAATGTCGCAAGAAATGATGGCGCTTTACAAGAAAGAAAAAATTAACCCTCTGGGTGGTTGTTTGCCTATCTTGGTTCAGATGCCTGTTTTCCTTTCGTTGTACTGGGTATTGATGGAATCTGTCGAATTGCGCCACGCGCCTTTCTTCCTATGGATTCACGATCTATCTGTGATGGACCCATTCTTTATCCTGCCAATTTTGATGGGTATTAGTATGTTTGTTCAGCAATCGCTAAACCCAACACCACCAGATCCAATGCAAGCTCGAATCATGAAGATTATGCCAGTGGCATTCTCTGTCTTCTTCCTATGGTTCCCAGCGGGTCTTGTCCTATACTGGGTAACAAACAATACGTTGTCTATCTTGCAACAGTATGTAATTACCAAACGCATCGAAAAAGAAGCCTGATACTAAACGGCTAATGATTCGATTAAAAAGGCTTCCCAATGGGAGGCCTTTTTTACGTTTAGATTGCCATGTTTGCTTCGCTAACGGACAATAGCTTCATCGCTATTTAATTTTTTACCGCACAGAGTTTGACTATGACCAATTTCCAATACGCCACAGACCAAGACACGATTGCCGCACAAGCCACCGCTCCTGGCCGAGGTGGCGTAGGGATCATTCGTTTATCGGGTCCAAAAAGTCTTGCCATCGCCAAACAAATAGTCGGCTTTGAACCGAAACCTCGTTATGCCCATTACGTGCCGTTCAAAACCACGAATCAAGAACAACTGGATGAAGGCATCGCCTTGTATTTTCCGGGACCAAACTCCTTCACTGGCGAAGACGTCTTTGAATTACAAGGTCACGGTGGTCCCGTCATTATGGATATGCTGCTTAGCCATTGTGTGGCGCTTGGGGCACGTTTAGCCCGCCCAGGCGAGTTTTCCGAACGCGCTTTTATGAACGACAAAATGGACTTAACCCAAGCGGAAGCTATTGCCGATTTGATCGACAGCACCTCAGAGCAAGCCGCAAAATGCGCGTTACGTTCTTTGCAAGGCGCTTTCTCGAAGCGCGTTGACGAACTGGTCGAAGCCTTAATTCATCTGCGTATTTACGTGGAAGCGGCGATTGATTTTCCTGAAGAAGAAATCGACTTCATTGGTGACGGCAAAGTCGCGGCAGAACTGGCTGGCATTCAAACGAAACTGGCAGAAGTACTCAAAGAAGCCAACCAAGGCGCCTTGATCCGCGAAGGCATGAGCGTGGTAATTGCAGGGCGCCCCAATGCAGGTAAATCCAGCTTATTGAACGCCTTGTCTGGCAAAGAATCCGCCATTGTCACCAACATTGAAGGCACTACGCGTGACGTCTTGCGTGAACATATTCACCTAGATGGCATGCCTCTGCACATTATCGACACGGCTGGCTTACGAGATAGCCCAGACGAAGTAGAGCGCATCGGTATTCAACGCGCATGGGACGAAATCAGCAAAGCCGATCGCATTTTAATGATGGTCGACAGCCAATCGATAGATTCAAAAGACCCAAGCGAAATCTGGCCAGAATTCATGGAGAAACTCGGCGATACCAAACACTTAACCTTGGTGCGTAACAAAGTCGACTTAACCAAAGAAGGCACGGGGATTGAAACGGTCTCAGACGTTCCTGTTGTCTCTCTATCGGCAAAAACAGGCGAGGGCGTTACTGATTTAACTGAACACCTAAAAGCCGTCATGGGCTTCGATAGCACGACTGAAGGGGGGTTTATCGCTCGCCGTCGTCATATCGAAGCGCTTAACAAAGCCAACCGCTTCTTAGACGCAGGCAACGAACAGCTCCACGGCTACGGCGCAGGGGAATTGCTCGCTGAAGACCTTAAAGAGGCGCAGCAAGCGCTTAGCGAAATCACTGGCGCCTTCACCAGCGACGACTTGCTTGGTCGCATCTTTGGCTCGTTTTGTATCGGTAAGTAATCACTGAAATAAGGGCTGATTTCAGTGCAACCCTTGTCCCAACTTGATCGCCGCCGCCACGTTACGAGCGGTGGTGATGAGGTTTTGCTCGCCTTGTGTTAAGACGTTATCCAAGCTATCTAGCGCCGGAATAATAGGGAATATCGCCAACATACCGTGCGCTAAAATGGCTTCGGCGTCTTTCCCTAAACTGCCAGCAATGCCAATGGCTGGAACCCCATTTTTATTGGCTTGTTTTAGTACGCCCATGGGCGTTTTGCCAAAGACCGTTTGGCCATCGATCCGACCTTCACCGGTAATCACCAAATCTGCACCCTGTAGTGAGCTTGCTAAGCCAACTGTCTCTATAACAATCTCAATACCGGGTTTTAACATCGCACTAAGAAAGACTTTCGCCCCTAATCCCATACCACCCGCCGCACCAGCGCCAGCGTCCAGTCGGTGATCCGCAAAACCGCTTTGCACCAAGACATCCGCAAAATGCTCGAGCGTTTTATCTAACAAGGAAACCATTTCTGGCGTAGCGCCTTTTTGTGGACCAAAAATAGCCGAAGCACCACGTTCACCACATAACGGATTATCCACGTCACAAGCGACGTCGAAGCGGCATTCGGATAGAAGAGGGTGCGCTTGGCTTGCATCAACGTGACTCAATTGTGCGAGCGCCATGCCGCCAAAGGGCAGTTCTTGATGATTTTCGTCTAGGAATTGAATGCCCAATGCTTGTGCCAGACCAACGCCAGCGTCATTGGTTGCACTGCCACCTAAACCAAGAATAATGTGTTTAATGCCTCGGTTAAGAGCGTCTTTTATCAGCTCACCCGTTCCGAAGCTTGTGGTATAACGAGGATCTCGCTGCTCTCGCGGCACCAGATGAAGGCCTGAAGCAGACGCCATTTCGATCACCGCGGTGGTCGGCTCTTGGCCATCTACCGCCCCTAAAATGCCGTATTGCGCCATGACTCTATTGCCCAACGGCCCAGTTACTTCAAGGTCAATAAAATGACCTTGAGTCGCATCCACCATGGATTGCACTGTTCCTTCTCCCCCATCCGCCATCGGAACTTTGAGATAGTCCGCACGAGGAAATACCTGACGAAAGCCCGCCTCAATCGCATTCGCAACATCAAGCGCGGTCAAACTTTCTTTAAAGGAATCGGGAGCAATCACAATCTTCATAGTCAATCCTTGCTGCAGGAAAATAGGTTAGCGTCGATCAAGTAGTAAACTAGGTTATTGAGCTTTTACCTTTACCACCACTCGACCACGTATCTTTCCATCTAGCAATTTATAGGCCGTATCTACGACGTCTTCCAAGCCAATTTCGTCGCTCATGCTGTCCACGTCTTCAATTTGCAGCAGTTCGCTTAGACGTTGCCATGCTTCAATACGATCCGTTAATGGTCGCATAACGCTGTCAATGCCAATGAGTTTGACGCCACGCAAAATGAATGGGGCGACGGAAGCAGGGAAGTCCATGCCTTGCGCTAAGCCACAAGCGGTTACTACGCCGCCGTATTTTGTGCTTGCGCAAGCGTTGGCTAAAGTGTGGCTTCCGACGCAGTCGATAACGCCAGCCCAACGCTCTTTTTGTAAGGGTTTACCTGGCTCAGACAGTGTGTTTCGATCGATGATGTCGCTCGCACCCAGATTTTTCAAATAATCGCTTTCCGCCATTCGTCCAGTAGAAGCGACGACCTGATAACCAAGGCGATTTAATAAGCGAATAGCAAAGCTGCCGACACCACCGTTGGCTCCCGTTACAAGGATTTCGCCAGAATCAGGTGTAACGCCTTGTTTTTCAAGCGCTAAAACCGACAGCATGGCGGTGTAACCCGCTGTACCTATTGCCATAGACTGTTTAGCGTCTATACCTTTCGGAAGCGGAATAAGCCAGTCGCTTTTAAGCCGCGCTTTTTCAGCTAAGCCGCCCCAATGCATTTCGCCAACCCCAAAGCCGTTCAGTATGACAAAATCACCTTCAGAAAATCGTTCAGAGTCACTTTGTAAGACCTTACCCACTAAATCTATGCCCGGCACCATGGGAAAAGAACGCACAACAGGGGACTTGCCAGTGATGGCTAAGCCATCTTTGTAATTTAGCGTGCTGTAATGCACTTCAACCAATACATCCCCTTCGGGTAGCTGATCGTCATTAAGCTCAACCACTGATGCCACACTTTTTTTGTCTTCCTGAGTAATGAACACACCTTTAAACATACCTTCTCCAATTTTAGACCGATCGTCTATTTATAACGAATAAAAAACCAAGCACGGCTTGGCTTTTACCTTAATCTGCCTTTACTTGAATCGCTTGGATAAAAAACATCATGAACAGGCTTAATGGTTGCGTGCTTTTCATTAATCTTGAACGATGAACCGCGCCTTCCCATCCCATCCAAAAAGCGTAGGACAACTCTGAAATGCTTACTTTTATGTCAATTTCACCGTGTTTTTGACTGTCTAGCAAACACGTGGCTACGCGGGTTTGCCAGCTGTGGTAAGTCGCCTGAAGTTGCTCTCGAAATACTTCTGAAAGCAGGTTAGATTCTTGCTCTAGATTGCCTACTAAACAACCTCGTTTAAAATCATGTCGAACAATGCCATCTTGCGCATCTTGAGCAAAACGCTGTAAACGCTCTAACGGCGAAAAAGCATCGTCTAATAAAAAGCTGTCTAATTTTGCTTCGAAATAACGCCGATATCGCGCTAAAACCGCCAATCCAAAGGCTTCTTTGCTGGAAAAATAGTGATAAAAGGAGCCCTTCGGAACGCCAACAGATTTTAAAATGGGGTCAATACCACTGCGTACGAAACCCGTTTCGGTGAGTATCTTCATGCCTGCACGAAGCAGTGATTCTCGGGTATCGAGGGACTCCACAGAAGATTTTTTAGGCCGCCCACGACGTGGCTTACTGGATTGATCCATTAAAACGGGTTGTTCATCCACACACTTCATTACGAGTCACACTTTGGCTTTTTGACATACGAAAGAACAATTTAGACCAGTCGTCTAAAAAAATCAATTACCATCTATCAATACTTACACAACCGCGCCTTCGTGCCGCTTTTCTTGCGTCGGAGACACCCCAAAATAGCGCTTATAATCTCGGCTAAACTGATGCACGCTTTTATAACCCACTTCTAGCGCGATTTGACTGACGTTTTTAAGCCTCTGATTAAGCAGCATTTGCGCCTTTAGCAATCGCAATCGCTTTAAATACTGCACCGGTGAGGACCCTGTGATTTCTTTAAAATGGTGATGGAAACTGGACACGCTCATGTTGGCGTCGTCTGCCAGCTGCTCAACTCGTACTTCTTGATCCAGTTGCTGGTGCATTCCAGAAATGGCGTATGAAATACGAGAAAATCGACCTTGGTTCATCACTAGCGTTTTTAAGGCGGTGGCTTCTGGGCTTTGTAAAGCCGCAAAAATGACCTCTCTTACCCGTCCTTGTCCCATTAATTTGGCGGTTTTTGGGTCATACAACGCCTGAATGAGTCGAATTAACGCGCCTTCCATGTCATCGCTCATCGGCACTGCCGACATCGAGGAGTAAGTAGAATTGATAACGTCGCCGTCGTCTTGAAAGCCTGTCACTAATTCCATTAATACCGCAGGATCTAGGTCAATAGAAACACCGAGCAGTGGTCCGTCTTGGCTCGCGAAAGTTTCGCATTCAAAGGGTAAAGGTAGGGATTGCACCAGATAATGCCCGGAGTTGTAATGAATTTCGCGATCGCCTAAATAGCCAATTTTTTGACCTTGCGCGATGATGGTCAGTCCAGGGCGATACATCAGCGGCATTCTTGGAAGCGATTTGGAGCATTTCATTAATCGCACATTCGCAATAGAGGTTTCTGAGAAACCTTCTTCTATAGCCAGAGTTTTGATCAAATCCACTAGCTTTTTATTATTCATGTTTAAGCCCTTTCGCTTTAAAAATCATGACTTGTATTATCCATTCAATATTGTGTAGGAAAAGTTAAGTTTTTAGAAATTGGAGAAATAGGCAAAACAACAATAAGAATGCACAACACAATAAAAGAAAAATTCGTCTAGACTGCTCATCACTATTTCATTCTCTATTAATTGGAGCAAAGACGATGAGTCAAGCAAAAGCCTACGCGGCAAGATCAGCCACCACACCATTAGCCCCTTTTTCTTTTGAGCGTCGTGCTCTGCGTGACAACGATGTGAATATCGATATTTTGTATTGTGGAGTGTGTCACTCAGACATTCATGTGGCAGAAAGTGACTGGGGACCAAGTGAATACCCAGTGGTTCCAGGCCACGAAATTGTTGGTCGTGTTACTGAGGTTGGTAGCAAAGTAAGCAAATATAAAGTGGGTGATATTGTCGGTGTGGGTTGCATGGTCGATTCTTGTCAACATTGTGCCCATTGCGCCGAAAGCTTAGAGCAATATTGCGATAATGGCTTTGTTGGTACTTATGGATTTCATGATCTTATCGATGGCAGCCTAACGTATGGCGGTTACTCAGATCACATTGTGGTTCGTGAAGAATTTGTGCTGTCTATCCCTGAAGCATTAGACGTAAGTAAAGCCGCGCCTTTATTGTGTGCCGGTATCACCACATATTCTCCCTTGCGTCATAATGGCGTCAAAGCCGGTGATAAAGTCGGTGTCCTTGGCATGGGCGGACTTGGCCACATGGGCGTGAAGTTTGCGAAAGCATTAGGGGCCGAAGTCACCATCTTCACTCGTTCAGAAAGCAAAATTGCGGAAGCGAAAAAACAAGGTGCCGATCATGTGATCGTATCGACCGATGAAGCGCAAATGCAGGCCGCGGCCATGTCTTTTGACTACTTATTGGACACCATCCCAGTTCAACACGATTTGAACCCTTATTTAAATTGCTTAAAAGTAGACGGTACGCACATTCTTGTCGGTTTAGTAGAACCTATGGAACCTGCTCCGCATTCTGCTAATTTGGTTATGAAACGTCGCGTGCTGACGGGGTCATTGATTGGTGGAATCGCAGAAACACAAGAAGTGCTGGATTTCTGTGCAGAACACAATATTGAATGTGATGCTGAGATGATCAACATCCAAGACATTAATGAAGCGTATCAGCGCATGAAAAAAGGCGATGTGAAATATCGCTTTATCATTGATATGAAGAGTTTAAAGGCAGAGTAACATTGTCATGTTAACACACTGACTAAAAGCGCCCCAGTGAGGGCGCTTTTTTTTGCCTTCGTTTTTTTGCTTTCGGGCTGCTTTCAAGTTACGACTTGACCCTATGAAACCATGATCGAAACAGTCTATTTCAACGCTCATTTTCCTCACAAAGTTACTCACAATCAGCATTTTCTCGATTTATCCACTATCTTTAATGCCAAAATGAAAGCGTCAATTATTCACACACTGACCATAGAGAAAATAAAAAAAGCATTTTTTTATTTTTTTACTTGTGGATTGTTTATCCGAAAAAATGGGCGTTTTTGTTGTTGAAATCGAAATAAAATCTTTATAAAACAATTTCTTATGTTTATAAAAACAATACAAAAGCACTGTTGATAAGTATGGTGATAGGTGGATAAAAAGTTTTGCACAGTTTTTAACAACTCGACACTTAAAAAACCGCTCTGTATAACTCACCACCTTATACACAGGTATAGGTTATCCACATAACAGGATAATAAGGCGGTTTCTAACATGTTGTTATCAACATAAACTAATGATAAATAGCGTTTTTTTATGTTTATAAACAGATTTTTGCCTCCTATATAGACATAACAAACATAAAAAGACATACCTATATAATACTTTATTTAATATTGATGACCGGGGGGATCTACGTTTCGTCGCTTTCTTTTTCCAAATTAGCCGATATACTAGGCGCCCTTATCGAAAATTGTTCGTTTTTTATTCATTTCTATTGATTAGTAATACCGAGGTTCCAGTGGATTTCCCAAGTTGTTTTGATGTGATTGTGGTTGGTGGCGGACACGCTGGTACAGAAGCAGCGTTAGCTTCAGCACGCATGGGCGTTAAAACGTTATTGCTTTCCCACAACATTGAAACGTTAGGACAAATGTCCTGTAATCCTGCCATTGGTGGTATAGGGAAATCCCATTTGGTAAAAGAGATTGATGCTTTAGACGGCGCAATGGCGTTGGCTACCGATAAAGCAGGCATTCAATTTCGCACATTAAACTCCCGTAAAGGACCAGCAGTTCGTGCAACCAGAGCACAAGCTGACCGAATTCTTTATAAAGCCGCCATTCGTTATCAATTAGAGAACCAAGAAAACTTATGGTTGTTTCAACAGTCTGCGGAAGATTTGATTGTTGAAAACGGTGCTGCACGTGGTGTGGTTACTCAAACAGGCATTCGTTTCAACAGCAAAACAGTGGTGTTAACAGCGGGAACTTTTTTGGGCGGTGTTATTCACGTCGGCTTACAAAACCACGCTGGTGGTCGTGCTGGAGATCCGCCGTCTATTGGCTTGGCTCAAAAGTTGCGCGCGCTGCCGTTCCGAGTAGATCGTTTGAAAACCGGCACACCGCCTCGAATAGATGCTCGAACGGTCGATTTCTCTCAAATGCAAGCGCAACCGGGTGATGACATCGACCCTGTTATGTCTTACATGGGCAATCGTTCTATGCACCCTCGTCAAATTGAGTGTTTCATTACGCATACGAATGAACGCACCCATGACATTATTCGTTCTGGTATGGATCGATCTCCTATGTACACAGGGGTGATTGAAGGGGTTGGCCCACGTTATTGCCCGTCCATTGAAGACAAAATCGTGCGATTTGCCGATAAAAACTCCCATCAGATCTTTATCGAGCCAGAAGGGTTAACCACACACGAATTGTACCCAAATGGCATTTCCACTTCTTTGCCATTTGATGTGCAAATTGAGTTAGTTCGTTCGATGAAAGGCATGGAAAACGCGCACATTATTCGTCCGGGTTATGCGATTGAATACGACTATTTTAATCCGCAAGATTTGAAGTATTCACTGGAAACCAAACACATGCCTGGTTTGTTCTTTGCTGGACAAATTAACGGCACAACGGGCTACGAAGAAGCAGGCGCACAAGGCTTGTTGGCTGGTCTAAACGCGGCTTTGCTTGCACAAGACAAAGACGCTTGGACACCTCGTCGTGACGAAGCGTATCTGGGAGTGCTGGTTGATGATTTGATCAGTATGGGGACGAAAGAACCGTACCGTATGTTTACTAGTCGTGCCGAGTATCGTTTGATTTTGCGTGAAGACAACGCCGACATGCGTTTAACAGAAAAAGGCCGTGAACTTGGTTTGGTTTCTGATGAACGTTGGGCGGCTTTCTGCAAAAAACGCGAAGCCATTGAACTGGAAACTCAGCGACTTAAATCCAGTTGGATTGTGCCAAATACGCCAGAAGCGGAAAGCATCAATCCTAAATTAGAAACACCGATTACTCATGAGTACAGTTTGTTGGATTTGCTGAAACGTCCAAATATTGTGTATTCCGATGTGGCGAATTTGAAAAACGCGCTTGAAGAACCTGTTGATGAACAAGTTTCTGAACAGGTTCAAATCGCGGTAAAATACGCTGGGTACATTTCTCGTCAAGCGGAAGACATTGAGCGTCTACGTCGACAAGAAAACACAGAATTACCAGCGGATTTGGATTATTCCAAGATGGAAGGCTTATCAAATGAGATCAAACAAAAGTTAACTCAGTTGCGCCCAGCCACGCTTGCAGCGGCCTCTCGCATCCAAGGTGTGACACCGGCTGCCGTGTCCTTACTCTTAATTCATTTGAAAAAACGTGCGATTGCACGCAAAAGTGCCTAGAATCATCAGCCGATAATCCTTGATTACTATCTTTATAGAAATGGATCGACTGTGACACACTTTGACACTATTCAAAAAGGCGCCCAACAAATGGGCGCTTCTTTATCTGATGAAACCATTCAGACTCTTGTTAACTATTTAGCCATGCTAGAAAAGTGGAATAAGGCTTACAACCTAACCGCGATTCGAGATGTTGAGCAAATGATCTCATTGCATTTGTTGGACAGTTTGGCGACGTTACCTTTCATTAAGGGCGATAACATCATCGACGTAGGTACTGGACCTGGCCTACCTGGTATGGTGCTTGCTATATGTTACCCAGAAAAACAGTTTACTTTACTAGACAGTAATGGCAAAAAAACTCGCTTTCTGACTCAGGTTAAAATGGAGCTTGGTATTCAGAACGTAACCGTTGCAAATGAGCGTGTTGAAAAACATGCCTTTCAAGGGACTTACGACCATGTGATTTCTCGAGCTTTCGCTTCTTTGCAAGATATGATCAATTGGACGTTGCCTCTTCCTAAAGACACAGGTAACTTTTTGGCCATGAAAGGGGTTTATCCTAGTGAAGAAATTGCGGCGCTACCTAAAGAGGTCGAGTTGGTGTCAGTAGAACCTCTTAATGTGCCAAGTGTTCAGGCGGAGCGTCACATGGTAGTGATGACGCGTAAAGGATAAAGCATGGCAAAAATCATTGCAGTAACCAACCAAAAAGGTGGTGTTGGCAAAACAACCACCTGCGTCAACTTAGCCGCATCGCTGGCCGCGATGAAGCGTCGAGTGTTGTTGATTGACCTCGATCCGCAAGGAAATGCGACAACGGGAAGTGGCTTCACCAAAGAAGAATTAGACACCAGTGTTTATGACGTATTGATTGGTTCTCATGGCGTGAAAGACGTTATGAAGCAAAGTATGCCCGGAGAGTACTGGGTTTTGCCTGCAAATGGTGATTTGACCGGGGCGGAAGTGGTATTACTTGATCTGCCCAGTAAAGAAACACGTTTACGGGCGGGGTTGTACGAAGTCGACAATGACTTTGATTATATTTTATTGGATTGTCCGCCAGCCTTAAACATGTTGACTGTGAATGCGTTGGCCGCATCACAAGGCGTTCTAATTCCTGTTCAATGTGAATATTACGCATTAGAAGGCTTAACAGCGTTACTACAAACCATTGAACGAATTACGCAAGCGTTAAACCCAGCGTTAGAAGTCGAAGGGATTTTGCGTACCATGTACGATCCTCGCCCTAGTTTAACGCACGATGTGTCTAGTCAGCTTCACAAGCATTTTGGTGACAAAGTATACGACACGGTGATTCCTCGTAATATTCGTTTGGCAGAATCACCCAGCTACGGTTTACCTGTTTTACATTATGAAAAACAGTCTCGTGGTGCCATGGCCTACCTTGCTTTGGCCAGTGAATTTATTCGCAAAATCTGTGGCGTGATAACGTTTTTACATAAGCAATTTAATACCAATTAGGGTTAATGAAATGACGATGAAAAAAAGAGGTCTAGGTCGTGGCTTAGATGCATTGTTAGCACCACAAACAGCGGCCGCAAAACAGGCTGATGGCGGTATTAATAATGAACAGATTAAAGGCCTGACTTATTTGCCTGTGGAATGGCTTTCCAAAGGTAAATTCCAACCTCGTCGTGATATGAACCCTGCCCAGTTAGAAGAGTTGGCGGCCTCTATCCGAACACAAGGCATCATGCAGCCTATTGTGGTGAGGCCAAATGGCCATAATCAATATGAAATTATCGCCGGCGAGCGTCGCTGGAGAGCGGCTAAGTTAGCGGATTTAACACAAGTCCCTGTGATTATCCGACATGTTGAAGACGCGGATGCTGTGGTGTTAGCCCTGATTGAAAACATTCAGCGTGAAGATCTAAACCCTGTAGAGGAAGCACTGGCTTTACAACGTCTCGTTGAAGATTTTCATCTTACCCAACAAGAAGTGGCAGACACAGTGGGAAATCTCGTTCGACGGTCGCGAATTTATTGCGTTTGTTGGGTTTGACACCAGAAGTTCGTCGTCTGTTGGAGCATGGTGACATTGAAATGGGGCACGCGCGCGCGCTATTGCCTCTAGAGCATGATAAGCAAATTCAAGCAGCATCACAGGTTGTGACCAAATCGTTATCTGTTCGCGAAACGGAAAGATTGGCTAAAAATGTCCAGGCAGCGGAAAAAAACGAAGACAGTAAACCCGCTCTGCCTGATTTGAGTGCAGAGGCTGAACGCATCAGCCAAAAAATCAACGCCGCCGTCAAAATACAACCTTCTGCTAAAGGGAAAGGCAAGTTGGTTATTGAGTATCGTAACCCTGAACACCTAGAATTGCTGATCAGCGAGTTGCTTGCTGGGAATTAACAAAATTTCTAGTAAGTGCTTTTTCTAACGAGATAAGAGCTCTGGAAACTGTTTCTGCTATTCGGTTTAAGTTGAACACAGTCGTCATAACCCATATAATGCCTCGAATTTTGTAAATGATCACATTGATTGCACTTTTACAGTGCGCAAAGAGAGTGAGGAAATGGGGACAAACAAGCCACTAAGCGCGAGTGCCATCATTAGCGCGAAAAAGAAGGCTGTGTTTCGTTTTCTTTTTTTACAATTATTACTGACTCTTTTTATATCATTGGGAATTTTTTACGTTGCTGGTGGTCTGTATGGGTACTCTTTTATTTTCGGAGCGTTAACCAGCATACTGCCAAGCGTTTATATGGCTTGGCGAATCTTTGGTTATAGGGGAACTCGACCTGCCAAAGAGGTTGTTCGATCATTTTATCGAGGAGAAGCTGGTAAATTAGCAATGACAGCTGTATTACTGTCGCTGGTTTTTCTTCTGGTAAAGCCATTGGCTGCAGGGGCTTTTTTTGCAGGCTTTGGTTGTGCAATTTTGAGTCATTGGCTCAGTCCTATCGTACTAAAGCATTAAGTTGTACGAAGGAAATAAGGTTTTAATCATTGAAAGAGCGTGGATATAAATATGGCAAGTGAAAATCCAACAGCTTCTGAATATATACAGCATCACCTTCAGAATTTGACCTTTGGTCAACATCCTGATGGCAGTTGGGGCATTGCTCACGGTGCTAAAGAAGCAGCAGATATGGGGTTCTGGGCGATTCACCTTGATACGATGGGTTTTTCTATCGCATTGGGTATCCTGTTTTTATGGTTGTTCCGTAAAGCAGCGAAAAAAGTGTCGGCTGACACACCGTCTGGATTGCAAAACTTTGTTGAGTTGATGGTTGAGTTTGTTGACGGCAGCGTCAAAGAAACTTTCCATGGCAAAAATAAAGTCATTGCACCATTAGCACTCACTATTTTTGTCTGGGTATTCTTAATGAATACGATGGACTTAGTACCGGTTGATTTTCTTCCGACGCTAGCCGGACTACTGGGTATTCCTTACTTTAAAGTAGTTCCAACAACGGACTTGAATGCCACTTTAGGTATGTCTTTGTCTGTATTTATCTTGATTGTTTATTACAGCATCAAGGTAAAAGGCGTGAGCGGCTTTGTTGGTGAATTAACGTTACAGCCTTTTGGCAAATGGATGATCCCTTTCAACTTATTACTTGAAGGTGTTGGTCTGCTTGCGAAACCTGTTTCATTAGCATTACGACTATTTGGTAACTTGTATGCTGGTGAATTGATCTTTATTTTGATTGCTATTTTGCCGTGGGGTCTACAATGGGCTCTGTCTGTGCCATGGGCAATCTTCCATATTTTGGTCATCGTGCTTCAAGCTTTCATCTTTATGATGTTGACTATCGTCTACTTGAGTATGGCGCACGAAGATCACTAAAAGTGTGTTCTTTAAAGTAATATTATTTAAACCTTATCTAAAACTGTGAAAATGTAGGAGTTAAAATGGAAACTGTAGTTGGTCTTACTGCGATTGCTGTAGCCCTTCTAATCGGTCTAGGTGCCCTAGGTACTGCGATTGGTTTTGGTATTTTGGGTGGAAAATTCTTGGAAGGCGCTGCGCGTCAACCTGAAATGGTTCCAATGCTGCAAGTTAAAATGTTCATCGTAGCGGGTCTTCTTGACGCCGTAACAATGATCGGTGTAGGTATCGCATTGTTCTTCACTTTCGCGAATCCTTTTGTTGCTCAGGTCGCTGGTTAATTTTCTGTAATGTTACAGAAACGATTTTTAAACGACTTAGAGCGAGGGTATTAGCGTGAATTTGAATCTCACACTTATAGGCCAAGCTATCTCGTTTGCGATTTTTGTCTGGTTCTGCATGAAGTATGTGTGGCCACCAGTGATTGCTGCGCTCGAAGAGCGTAGCAAGAAAATTGCAGACGGTTTGGAAGCAGCGAATCGCGCTTCACGTGATCTTGAGTTGGCACAAGAACAAGCCTCTCAAATTCTACGCGAAAGCAAAGATAACGCGGCCGAGATTATTGAACAAGCCAACAAACGTGCGAACCAAATGATCGACGAGGCAAAAGAGCAGGTGATTGCCGATGGCAAGCGTCTGCGCGAAGCGGCTCAAGCAGAAATTGAACAAGATGTTATGCGTGCTAAAGAAGCATTGCGTGCTCAAGTTTCCGTTCTTGCATTTGCCGGCGCCGAGAAGATTTTGGGAGCCACCATTGACGAAAAAGCACATAGCGAGATCGTTGAACAGCTCGCCAAAGAGCTTTAAGCGAGGGTCTAATGGCTGAATTAAAAACAGTCGCGCGACCGTACGCGAAAGCGGTTTTCGAAGTTGCTAGAGAGCAAGGCCATATTACTGAGTGGGCCGATATGTTAAGCATATTGGCCGCTGTTACAGTAGAGCCTAAGCTTGAGAAAGCACTTGGAAATCCCGCTTTTAGTGCGGAAGAGAAGGCAAACGCTCTAGCGGACGTTTGTGCAGAAGTAGCTACAGAACAAGGCAAAGCATTTTTGCTTGCTCTTGCAGTGAATAAGCGTTTATCGCTTCTTCCTATGATTTCTGAGTTATTTTTACAGTTCAAACTGAATTTTGAAAAAGCCGTAAATGTTGAATTTACGTCTGCTTTCGAATTAACAGCAGAACAAACACAAGCATTAGCCGCTTCATTGGCGAAAAAGTTGGACCGTACTGTCAACTTAACCAGTGAAACAGACGCGAGCCTAATTGGTGGCGTGGTTATCCGTACCGGTGACTTAATCATCGACGGTTCAGTACGCGGTAAATTAGCGAAACTGGCCGAGGCGATAAACTCCTAGTGTTTCGTTAAATCGAAACCAGGGTTGAGGAATTTAGCATGCAGCAACTGAATCCATCTGAGATCAGCGAGATTATCAAGAAGCGCATCGAGAACCTCGATGTAACTTCTGATGCCCAAAATGAGGGCACAATTGTCAGCGTGGCAGACGGTATCGTTCTGATCCACGGCTTGGCAGATGTTATGTACGGGGAAATGATTGAATTCCCTGGTGGTGTTTACGGTATGGCTTTGAACCTAGAGCGTGACTCTGTAGGTGCAGTCGTATTGGGTCAATACCAAGACCTTGTAGAAGGTCAAAAAGTGAAATGTACAGGTCGCATTCTGGAAGTTCCAGTGGGTCCTGAATTGCTTGGTCGTGTTGTTGACGCATTGGGTAACCCAATCGACGGCAAAGGCGCTATCGATGCAAAACTAACGGATAAAGTTGAAAAAGTGGCGCCGGGTGTAATCGCTCGTCAGTCAGTAGATCAACCAATTCAAACTGGCTACAAGGCAATTGATGCCATGGTACCAGTAGGCCGTGGTCAGCGTGAGTTGATCATCGGTGACCGTCAGGTTGGTAAAACAGCCCTAGCGATCGACACGATTATTGCTCAGAAAAACTCTGGCATTAAGTGTGTGTACGTTGCGATCGGTCAAAAGCAATCAACAATTGCCAACGTAGTACGTAAGCTTGAAGAAGCGGGCGCAATGGAATACACCACTGTTGTTGCAGCAGGTGCATCTGATCCAGCGTCTATGCTATTCCTAGCGCCATACACTGGTTGTACTATGGGTGAATACTTCCGTGACCGCGGTGAAGATGCGTTGATCGTATATGATGATTTGACAAAACAAGCTTGGGCTTACCGTCAAATTTCATTGCTATTACGTCGTCCGCCAGGTCGTGAAGCTTACCCTGGTGACGTATTCTACCTTCACTCTCGTCTTCTTGAGCGTGCATCTCGTGTAAACGTAGATTACGTTGAGCAGTTCACCAATGGTGAAGTGAAAGGCCAGACTGGCTCTTTGACAGCATTGCCAATCATCGAAACACAAGGTGGTGACGTATCGGCTTTCGTACCGACTAACGTTATCTCTATCACCGATGGTCAGATCTTCCTTGAAACAAGCTTGTTTAACGCGGGCATTCGTCCTGCGATGAACGCAGGTATTTCGGTTTCTCGTGTAGGTGGTGCTGCGCAAACTAAGATTGTCAAAAAACTTGGCGGTGGTATTCGTCTTGCATTGGCTCAGTACCGTGAATTGGCGGCTTTCGCTCAGTTCGCATCTGACCTAGATGAAGCAACTCGTAAACAGCTAGAGCACGGTAAACAGGTTACTGAACTGATGAAACAAAAGCAGTTCTCTCCTATGTCTGTAGCTGATATGGGCGTAGTTCTTTACGCTGCTAATGATGGCTTCCTTGAAGATGTTGAAACAAGCAAAATTGGTAGTTTTGAAACGGCTTTGTTGAGCTACATGAACAGTGAACACACTGATCTTATGGCTGACATTAACAAAACTGGTAATTTTAACGGCGAGATTGAAGCGACATTTAAAGCGGCAATCGAGAAGTTTAAAGCGACGCAAACTTGGTAATGACTTTGGTGACAAGGATTAACTTGTCACCATTTTCTTGCAGTTTGTGAAATAACATTCTCACAAGGGCAGTTCTATTATGGCAGTCGGAAAAGAGATACGTACTCAGATTTCGAGCATTAACAATACGCGTAAAATTACTCGTGCTATGGAAAAAGTAGCTGCTAGTAAGACGCGTAAAGCTCAGGATCGTATGGCCGCTTCTCGTCCGTATGCGGAACGAATTCGCCAAGTAGTTGGTCATTTGGCCAACGCGAATCCTGAGTATAAACACCGTTACCTTACCGAGCGTGAGGCGAAGCGTGTTGGTTATATCGTAATCTCTTCTGACCGTGGTTTGTGTGGCGGTTTGAACGTTAATGTGTTCAAAGCAGCCATCAAAGACATGAAACAGTTCGCTGATTCTGGTGTTGAAATCGACATCTGTGCAATCGGCTCTAAAGCCGTTTCATTCTTTCGTAACTACGGCGGAAATGTAACAGCAGCCTTCACTGGTTTAGGTGATGCACCGAAAGCAGACGACTTAGTCGGCAGTGTTAAGGTGATGCTAGACGCATTTGACGAAGGTCGTATCGATCGTCTTTATGTGGTTTCAAACGAGTTTGTGAACACCATGACTCAGAAACCGACGGTTGAACAACTTTTGCCATTACAAGCGGAAGAGAATACAGAGTTACAGCACCACTGGGATTACATCTACGAGCCAGAAGCCGTTGAAATTTTGAACGAATTATTGGTTCGCTATATTGAATCTCAAGTATATCAGTCTGTGGTTGAGAACATTGCGTGTGAACAAGCAGCTCGTATGCTTGCGATGAAGAACGCAACGGACAACGCCGGCGATATCATTGATGAATTGCAGTTGGTGTACAACAAGGCTCGTCAAGCAGCGATTACTCAGGAAATTTCTGAGATAGTCAGCGGCGCGGCAGCGGTTTAAGGTATTTAGGTATTTAAGAGGATCCGAACATGAGTAGCGGACAAATCGTACAGATTATCGGTGCGGTTATCGACGTGGAATTCCCACGTGATAGCGTGCCAAAAGTATATGATGCCCTGACTATCGAGGGTAAAGAGTTGGTGTTGGAAGTTCAACAACAACTAGGCGATGGCGTTGTTCGTACTATCGCCATGGGTTCTACCGACGGTATGAAGCGTGGTTTGGCTGTTGAAAACACAAACAAGCCTGTTTCTGTTCCAGTAGGTACAAAAACACTAGGACGTATTATGGACGTTCTAGGTAACCCAATCGACGAAAAAGGCCCTATCGGCGAAGAAGAGCGTTGGTCTATTCACCGTTCTGCTCCTTCTTACGCAGAGCAGTCTTCTAGCAACGAATTGCTAGAGACGGGTATCAAGGTTATCGACCTTGTTTGTCCTTTCGCGAAAGGTGGTAAAGTTGGTCTGTTTGGTGGTGCCGGTGTAGGTAAAACCGTAAACATGATGGAACTTATCCGTAACATCGCAATCGAGCACAGCGGTTACTCTGTATTCGCAGGTGTTGGTGAGCGTACTCGTGAAGGTAACGACTTCTACCATGAGATGACGGACTCGAACGTAATCGACAAAGTATCTCTAGTATACGGCCAAATGAACGAGCCACCAGGTAACCGTCTTCGTGTTGCTTTGACGGGTTTGACTATGGCTGAGAAGTTCCGTGACGAAGGTCGTGACGTACTTTTCTTCGTAGATAACATCTACCGTTACACGCTTGCGGGTACAGAAGTGTCTGCATTGCTAGGTCGTATGCCATCTGCGGTAGGTTACCAGCCTACACTTGCTGAAGAGATGGGTGTTCTTCAAGAACGTATCACCTCTACTAAGACTGGCTCTATCACGTCTGTTCAAGCGGTATACGTACCTGCGGATGACTTGACAGATCCATCTCCAGCAACAACGTTCTCTCACTTGGACGCAACGGTTGTATTGTCTCGTGACATCGCATCTTTGGGTATCTACCCAGCGATCGATCCTCTTGACTCTACTTCACGTCAGCTTGACCCACTCGTTATCGGTCAAGAGCATTACGACGTAGCACGTGGCGTACAAATGGTATTGCAACGTTACAAAGAATTGAAAGACATCATCGCAATTTTGGGTATGGACGAGCTTTCTGAAGAAGATAAGCAAACGGTTAACCGTTCTCGTAAAATCCAGCGTTTCTTGTCTCAGCCTTTCTTCGTAGCAGAAGTATTCACTGGCTCTCCAGGTAAGTATGTTTCTTTGAAAGACACGATTCGTGGCTTTAAAGGCATTTTGGATGGTGAGTTTGATGATCTTCCAGAGCAAGCGTTCTACATGATTGGTAGCATCGACGAAGCTGTCGAGAAAGCTAAAAACTTTAACCATCACGCGTAGCAAAAGCGTTGTAAGGCGCTTTTGCTAAGTATGACTAAGAGAGGCAACTTATGGCTATCACAGTACACTGCGATATCGTAAGCGCTGAACAAGAGATCTTTTCCGGTACGGTACAATCTCTTGTGGCTGCAGGCAGTTATGGCGATCTAGGTATTATGCCTGGTCACGCGCCATTGTTGACGACTCTGCAACCAGGTCCTGTTCGTGTGGTTAAAGAAAATGGTGACGAAGAGTTTATCTTCGTGTCCGGTGGCTTCCTAGAAGTTCAACCGCACCGTGTCACCGTCTTGGCTAACACAGCCACTCGTGCAAGAGATCTGGACGAAGAGGCGGCACTAAAAGCTCAGGAACATGCTAAAGAGCTTTTAGCTAACCAAAAACCTGACGTCGACTACACTCGTGCGACAGTGGAACTAGCAGAAGCTATGGCCCGCTTGCGTACACTTCAACAGTTCCGCGAGCACAAATAAGCGGTAATGTTGAGTGTGAAGTCAAAAAAAGCAGCCCAAGGGCTGCTTTTTTATTGGCTGATAGTCTGAGTATTTGTCTACTAAAGCATCTTCCACAATGTATCAAAAATGATCTGTTGTGCTTTGGCGATGTCTTTTGATTCCAATACCACGGCAGAGGGGAAGTTGTTGCTTGCCAAAGAAATAATCGCACACTTAGGTGGATAGATAGCGATATAGCTGGCGTCAACCGATCCTTCCGTTTTAATCCACTTACGTTCTGATAATTCCGCTTCTTCGCCACCGTCACCCAAAGCAATGACTTTTACATTAATGCCCAATTTAACGCGTTGCTTGGTGTAGTTAGGAAACGGGCGATACAAAAAGGGACGTATCGGTTTAGACGAAAACACACAATATTCTTTGTGGTCTTGTTGAGATACCACGTTTAAAATGTCGCGCAATACCCACTCTATGCCGTCATCGCCTTCGTAATAACGCACATGAGTTTGATGATAATCCGGCTGTTGTTGGTGTAAATTTGGAATGATGGTGTTCTTTAAATTCTCGATGGTTTTATTAAGACGATTGCGTTTTTCTTCCGCCAAATTTAATAAAATATCCGGGTTTTCAGCGGTAAAGAAGCGTCGCTTTCCTTTTGGAAAATAGCTGACAATGCCTTTGCTTTGTAATTGTTTGAGGTCTTCGTAGGCGGTACCGCGATTGATGCCGCTGTGTTCGGCAATGTCTCGAATAGAAGAGGGGCCAAGCTTTAATAAGGTTTGGTAAAGCTGCGTTTCTCTTGGTGTTAAACCAAGCATTTCAAAAGCTTGCTGAATCATAGGGCTCACAGTACCGTTTTTTAATTTGTCGACAGGCGTAAGAATACTACCGCGTTTAAGAATACACTTATTGATAGAAAAGCGCAGGGTCGAACGATCTGCGAGGAGAGAAAATTGACAGACGATCAACGATTTGGTGGCATTCGCCGTTTGTATGGTGAAGCGGCATACGCTGCTTTTTCGCGTGCTCATGTGTGTGTCATCGGTATTGGTGGCGTTGGCTCTTGGGCGGCTGAGGCGTTAGCGCGTTCTGGGATTGGCCACATTACACTTATCGATATGGACGATGTTTGCGTCACCAATACCAATCGCCAGATTCACGCACTAAGCAGTACCATTGGCCAATCTAAGGTCGATGTGATGGCGGAACGGATTAAACAGATCAACCCCGACTGTCGTGTGACGTGTATTGAAGACTTCATCACCCCTGAAAACATCCCTGAGCTGCTGTCTGAGCCGTTTGATTACGTGGTTGATGCGATCGACAGTTTAAAGCCCAAAGCGGCTCTTATCGCATGGTGTAAGCGCAATAAGCGTAAAATTATTACAGTGGGTGGCGCAGGAGGTCAGGTCGACCCAACGAAGATTCAAATTGCCGATTTATCTCGAACTGAGCAAGATCCTCTGGCGGCCAAGCTGCGAAACTATCTGCGTCGCCATTACCATTTTTCTCGTAATACAAAGCGTCGTTTTGATATTGAATGCGTTTACTCATTAGAGCAGCTCAAATACCCGCAAGCCGATGGCAGCGTGTGTGAAAACCGCCAAAAAGGTGACACGGAAACTAAAATGAACTGCGACACTGGTTTCGGTGCCAGCACAGTGGTGACGGCAACTTTTGGTTTTGTTGCTGTGTCGAGAGTATTGGAAAAGTTGACACCGAAAGAGAAACAGTAAGTTAAGCGGTTTGAATGCTTTTCAAAATCGCCAACACACCATTGGTTCTGGAGCTGGTGAGGTAACTGGATAGGTTTAGTTTTCCCAGCTCTGCTGTTAAATCCATTTGTTGGATATCCTCGTGGGTCTTTCCTTCTACCAAACTCAAGATAGCGACCAGCACGCCGCGCATGAGTTTGGCGTCGCTGTCGGCTTGAATGTGGCGTAAGCCATCTTTTTCTTCAATGATTAACCAGACTGCGCTTTCGCAGCCTTTAACCTTGTTGTCTTCGGTTTTTTTTTCGGCTGACAGTCGCGGTAAGGTTTTGCTTAATGTCACCAAGGCTTTGAAGGTTTCTTCTTTACTTCGGCAAGCTTGTAGCTGGCTTTTTATATTAACAGAGTCAGTCATCACTGGTTACTCGTCGTTTAATAAGTCAATGGCTTCTAGCAGAACATCGCAAAAGCGATTGGCTTCTTCCATGGTGTTGTAACAGGCGAAGGAGGCGCGCAAGGTTCCCGCCACGCCAAGTTGTGCCATTAATGGATGGGCGCAGTGACTGCCTGCTCGAACCGCCACACCTTGGCTATCTAGGTAAGCATTCAAATCCAGAATATGGACATTGGGGACACTTAACGAAACCAAAGTAGTGCCTTTTTCGGGAGAATACATTTCGATGCCACCTTCTTTATGAAGGCGAGAATAGACATGTGCTGCGAGGGATTGTTCCCATGCCAACAACGCCAAGCGATCTTGAGTATTCAGAAAGTCACACGCTGCGGCTAGGCCAATAACACCTTCGATATGTGGTGTACCGGCTTCTAGTCGATACGGAAGCACATTGAATTCGGTCGCTTGATGAGAAACATGACGCACCATTTCTCCACCTGTTTGGTAGGGCATCAACACTTCTAATGCATGGTTTTTCCCATACAACACGCCAATACCCGTTGGCCCATACATTTTGTGGCCAGAGAAAACATAAAAATCACAGTCTAAAATTTGTACATCAACTGGATAATGCGCCACCGCTTGAGCGCCATCGACTAAGGTGAACGCGCCTTGTTGCTTGGCGTGATCCAGCATGACCTGCAAGTGGTGTGCTGGTGCCGATGGCATTGGAAATCTGTGTCGCGGCAAAAATACGTGTGCGGTCTGTGAAGTAATGACGAAATTCCGCTTCCCATTCGCCATTGGACGTTAATGGTAAAACCCGCAGTCTCGCTCCGGTACGAAAGGCTAATTGCTGCCAAGGTACGAGATTGGCGTGATGTTCTAAGCTGGTGATGAGGATTTCATCGCCTTTTTCGATTAAGTGTTCAAGGCCATAAGCAACGGTGTTGATGGCTTCTGTTGTGCCTTTTGTCCAAATGACGTGGCTGTGTTCTGGTGCATTAATGAAGTGCGCAACGGTGTCTCTGGCTTGTTCAAATCGGTTGGTGGCACGGTCGCTGAGAAAGTGGGCGCCACGGTGTACGTTGGCATTGAAACCGCAGTAATAATCCTGAATCGCATCCAATACCGGCAAGGGTTTTTGTGTGGTCGCCGCATTATCCAAATAGGTTAACGGATAATCGTAAGCGGGCTGCGCCAAAATCGGAAAAAGGGGGCGAAGCGTTGAAGGGTCAAAAGCCATGGATACTCTACTTTGGATTCGAACAAAAAGCCTAAAATAGGCCATAAATGGGTGAAATTGTACCTTAACTTCTCTTAAAAGCGGGAATTATTGGGCTTTTACTTGCGTTTTTTTAAGACAACTATAATGATTGATTACAGATACTAGATGACAAACTAGAAAAGGTACAAAGCGGTGGCGGATTTTTTATACAAAGGTGTGGTGGATTGGTTTTTGGATCAAATGTCGCAGGAGGCCATCGCGCCCGGCGACAAGATGCCTTCCTTGCGAGCTTTATCGAAACAGTTGGGCCTGAGCTTAAATACGGTCATACATGGCTATGATTTGTTGAGTGAAGACGGTTGGATCGAATCTCGCCCCAAGTCGGGTTACTTTGTTTGTCATCGCAGTGGGACCAAACCTGCTTTGCTGTTGGCGGGTGACGTATTGCAAGAATTGGCCAATGACGGCACCAAACCGGCTTGGGCGTGTCTTGCGCATCGAGCGGCTTTGGTGGATCAAAGTGATGTCTTTCTGAGTCCGTCTGGACGTTTGGATGAAAGTCATGCTCCTGTGCTTGGTAAAGGGCATTTGGCAGTTCGTGAAGCCGTTAGTGGGTATTTAAAAGAGTTGGGTATCAAGACCCATGCGTCGCAACTCTGGCTGGGTCATTCGCCGTTGGCTATGTTTACCCAGAGTGTGCAAACACTGACACAACAGGGTGACAGCGTGTTAGTGCTGACGCCTTGTGACCCTAGAATCACCACGACGCTGCAAAGTTTAGGGCGGCAAGTTATCACGCTAAAAGCGGGAGAGCGGGGCGTTGATTTGGATTTGGCGATTCGTTGTCTGCGTGATGAATCCATTCGCTTGATTGTCTTGCCGGGGCAGTTTGCTTTTCCTGCCGGTCAATTGATTAGCAATCTAAGCTTGCGTCGTTGGTTGGCGATTATTGAAGAAACCAAACTGCCAGTGATTGAGTGGGATTTGTGCTCGCATTTGGCGTACCGAGCGGGCTCTGTCATGACTTATAAGTCATTGGATTCGTCGGATCATATTGTGTATATCGGTGGTGTGAGGTCCAAAGGCGCAGGCCGTTCAGCCAGTTGGTGTTTGCCCGGTCGACATCAGGCGTTGTTAGATGGGGCGTTTTTAGCCGCCGATATGTCACTTAGCGATGTTCAGCAAGCAGCGCTTAGTGACGCTTTACAATCAAATAGTAAGCGCTCATTAACCAAGCGTGCCAGAGATGTGTGGGCGAATTCAGAACGAATCAAAGCGCATTTGGAAACTCGCCTTGGGGATCAGGTCCAGTTTTGCCG